>CAZYAZ010000034.1:19535-50913 GCA_964646205.1 uncultured Planctomycetaceae bacterium
GCTGCGGATGCTGCTGCTGAGGACGATTCTGAATCCTGACACCACCTGGGCCGTTTGCGCGGCTCGACCGTTTGTTCCCGTTACCACACCCTTGAATTGAAACGCCGGCGATGGCCAACATCCGAGCGATTGTCAAACGCCTCAAGGCGGTCAGAAACGTCCGTAAGATCACGCGGACGATGGAACTGATTGCCACGGCGCGGTTCAAGAAAGCGATGGACCGTGCGACCGAGGCAGCGGCCTATACCCAGAAGATAGCCGAGATTGTCTCGGATCTCTCCGGGGCTGCTCTGTCGTTCAGTCACCCGTTGCTCGAGGGACGTGACACTCAGCAGAAATCCGCCGTACTGGTCCTGACCAGTAACCGGGGCCTGTGCGGTGGCTACAACGGTGGCGTGTTGCGGTTGGCGGTGCCTCGAATGAAGGAGTTGCGGGAAGCGGGACAGGACGTGTCGCTGGAAGTTTCGGGCAAACGTGGACTGGCGTTCTTGCGGTTCCAGGGTGAGACGGTCGGCCACGAGTACACGCACTTCGAAGACAAGCCGACGTTCGACGAGGTCGATGAACTGGCCAGTCGTTACATCGACGCTTACATCGCCGGCGACCTGGATCGTCTCGATGTGGCCTACACGCGTTTCGAATCGTCATCACGCCAGTCGGCGACCATCGAAACCCTGTTGCCGGTGGGTTCGCTGGATGACAAGGATTCTGCAGTGTCCGAATCCGACAGCGACGAACCGACCGATGGCGGTGCCTCGGTGGACTACGAGTTCCTTCCGTCGGCCGGTGAGATTCTCGAGGAGATTGTTCCGGCGTCGTTCAAGGCACGCCTGTTCAAGTGTTTCCTGGATGCGGCGGTCAGCGAACAGATTTTCCGCATGGTGGCGATGAAGGGTGCGACCGAAAACGCCGGCGAGATGATCGATACGCTCTCGATGCAGTACAACCGGGCCCGCCAGACGCAGATCACCTCAGAACTCAGCGAGATTATTGGCGGGGCCGCGGCGCTCGAATAAGAATCACACGGACAACAAGACAAACAGACCACGAATACCAGGCGTGGAATCACACGCAGGAGACAACCTGATGGCGACGGCAACCGAACACAACATCGGCCAGGTGACCCAGATCATTGGATCGACGTTTGACGCCGAGTTTCCCGAAGACAAGCTGCCGGAGATCTACAACGCGTTGCAGATTGACGCGGAGGTCAAGGGCGTGACGGTGAAGGTGACCGGCGAGGTGCAACAGCACCTTGGTGGTGGCCGTGTCCGCTGCGTCGCCCTGGGCAGCACCGATGGCATGGTCCGCGGCATGGACGTGCTGGATACCGGCGCTCCTCTCTCGGTGCCGGTTGGCAAGGAGACACTGGGACGAGTCTTCAACCTGCTGGGCGATCCGGTTGATGGCCGTGGCCCGGTCGAGACTGAGGAACGTTGGCCGATTCACCGGCACGCGCCCGCGTTGGAAGACCTGAGTTCCAAGACAGAGATTTTCGAGACGGGCATCAAGGTGGTTGACCTGTTGACCCCGTTCGTCCGTGGTGGCAAGGCGGGATTGTTTGGTGGAGCCGGCCTGGGCAAGACGGTGATCCTGACCGAGTTGATCGCCCGGATTGCCAGTGCTCACGGTGGCTACTCGGTGTTCGCCGGTGTCGGTGAGCGGACTCGCGAGGGCAACGACCTGTGGCTGGAAATGCAGGAGACCAAGATTGGCCAGTCGGACCGGTCGGTCATCGAACAGACCTGCATGGTCTTTGGCCAGATGAACGAACCCCCCGGTGCTCGCCTGCGGGTCGCGCTCTCGGCGTTGACCATGGCCGAGTGGTTCCGCGACACGACCGGAACAGACACGCTGTTGTTCATTGACAACATCTTCCGTTTCTCGCAGGCCGGTAGTGAGGTGTCCGCCCTGCTGGGTCGGATGCCGTCGGCGGTGGGATACCAGCCGACGTTGGGGACCGAACTGGGAGAACTTCAGGAACGGATCACCTCGACCAAGCGTGGTGCGATCACCAGTGTGCAGGCCGTTTACGTGCCGGCTGACGATCCGACCGATCCCGCGCCGGCGACAGCGTTTGCTCACCTGGATGCTTTCATCTATCTCGAGCGGAGTATTTCCGAGAAGGGCATTTATCCGGCTATCGATCCGCTGGCCTCTTCCAGCCGGGTGCTCGATCCGCAGTACGTCGGCGACCGTCACTACGCGGTGGCTCGCGAGGTGCAACAGATCCTGCAGCGGTACCGCGAGTTGCAGGACATCATCGCGATCCTTGGTGTTGACGAATTGTCCGAGGACGACAAACTGGTCGTGCACCGTGCTCGTCGGATCGAACGATTCCTCTCGCAGCCGTTCCTGGTTGCCGAGGCATTCCTGGGCAAACCGGGCAAGATCACACCGTTGGATGAGACGATCCAGAGCTTCGAAGAACTGGTTGCCGGGAAGTGGGATCACTTGCCCGAGGCAGCATTCATGTACGTCGGCGGGGTGGAAGAAGCTGCCGAGCAGGCGAAAAAGATGGCCGAGGAGGCCTAGAGAACCGTGGCAGAGACTGCACTGCAGATTGTCCTTGTGACCCCGGAAACGACGCTGCTGGACGCGCCGGTGCGTTCGTTGCAGTTTCCGCTGTACGACGGCCAGGCCGGCGTGCTGCCGGGCCGCGCTCCGGTGGTCGGGCGATTGGGTTACGGGGTGCTGACGGTCTCGACAGTTGATGGTGGGACCGAGAAGTTCTTCATCGAGGGCGGGTTTGTGCAGGTCAAGGCGGGCACCGTCACGCTGTTGACCGACCGCGCACAGAGCCTTGACGAGATCGATAGCCAGGCCGCCGCGGATCTGCTCGCCGAAGCGTCGAAGCGAATTCCCACCACCGACGCCGAACTGGCCGCCAAGGAACGCGACCAGGAATGCGCCCGGCGAATGCTGGCCGTCACTCGTTGACCGACAGGCGAGTCGCCTGGTGGCTGTCAGTGGTCGATCGAGTAATAGTGTTCATAGACGTGACGGGCTTGCGCCGACGCCTCGGTCCAGTTCCATTCTGAATCGGTGAAGCGATCGGGACTGAGGCTGGCAACATACGACGAGGGGTTGTCGCCAATTGATTCGACGACGTGCCGCCCGATTCCGGCCGATCCGGAGACGCCGTGGGCGTTGCAGCCGCCGGCCATGACCAGGCCCTTCAACCGGTTGCTTTCGCCGATGATGAACCGGCCATCGGGCGTGAAGGTGGGCCAGCCGCGGAACACGCTGCGGATTCCCAGTTGCGAGACCTGTGGAAACTGCGGAGCCAGTTGTTCGGCGAAGCTGGCCAGGACGTCCCAGTCCTCGCGAACCGGTGGCGGTTGGCCGTCGATCGGGTACTCGTTGGGGGCCAGTGACAGGCTGGCTGGTTCCCAGCCGCCGCACAGCAGCGAGTCGGTTTCGGCACGGAGGTAGAGCGTGGCATCGGGGATGCGGATCACCGGCAACTCGGGAACCAGGCCATCGGCGGCAACGGTCACGAAGAACTCGTGACGTACCGGCACAATCGGCAATTCGACCCCGACCGAGTGGGCCAGGTGCCAGGCGTGGGCTCCAGCGGCATTGATGACCATCGGTGTTGAGACACGGTGCTTCGAGGTCTCGACGCCGACGACTCGATCGCCGTCGACCAGGACTTTTTGCACCGCGGTCCCGGTATGGAAACGGACACCCGCCTGCCGCGCCCGGGCCACGTAAGCCATCGCCAGGTCGCTGGGTTGCAGGTAACCGTCGGTCGGGCACCACAGCACGGCACGAACCTTGTCGAAACGCATGGCCGGCCAGAGCGTGGCCGCCTCGTCATTGTCCAGGAACCGTGTTTCCAGTCCCGCCTCGTCCGCCACGGCCTGCATCCGACGGAATTCCTCGACGCGTTCGTCGCACAGGGCGAGTCGGAGCGAACCAACCTGTCGCCAGCCGGGGCGGGCCGTGTCGCCGGATTCGAGGTCGGAAAAGGTCTGGACCGACCACATCGCCAGCCGTGTGCGATCGAGCGAATTGCGGACCTGTCCCACCAGTCCGGCTGCCTGTGAGGTTGTGGCCGCTGCCAGGGTGGGTTCCTTTTCGATCAGCAGGATGTCGTCGTACCCGGCGGCGGCCAGGCTGTGGGCCACACCGCAGCCGACGGCGCCGCCACCAACGATCACGATGCTGGCTGTCTCCGTGTGGGTCATGATGGACTCATCCCTGCGGTGTTGAGTTGGTCCAGGTACCAGTTGAGCAGGGCGTCGACGTTGTATTCCTTGGCCTCAGACAGTGGGCCGGGCGAGTAGTGTCGCGAAGTGACTCCCCGTTGTACGCTCTCGCAAATCGCCCAATCCTGTTCCGACGTCAACTGCCAGAACGGCATGATGTCTTCCAACTGGTAGTCGCGGTTCGCTTCGGCGGACTCGTCGACCAGCCAGGTGACCTGGATCCGGGTGTGGTGTGGACCGTCGGGCAGCAGGCGGGTGCTGACCGAATGGTCGCAACTGGAGTGATTCCAGAAGTTGGGCATGGTCCGCATTCTCAGGGTGCCCACATCGGGATCCACATAATCGCCCATCAGTGGGGCGACCTGTTGCCCGTTCATCGTCTCGCTGAGGTACCCGTCGACAAGTGGCGTGCGATTGACGGCGATCCAGCCGGCCGGTCCGGGAGCCGGGAACGTGGCCATTCCGGTGCTGGTGTGAGTGACTTCCAGTCCGCTGGCGGCCCATTTGTGTTGGCTGCGTTGTGTGGCCGCATCGATCGCTGCCTGGATCTGGGGCGAGGTGTCGTCGGTATTGTAGTGATCGAAGTTGGCCAGGATGTACTGGGGATGATTGGCGTTGCAGTGAAAGCACTCGCGGTTGTTCTCCCAGACAATCTTCCAGTTGGCCCGGACGCGGTAATCCACCGTGGCGGCGACACGAGCCCTCTCGAGTCCTTGCGGAGTGGCGGCGGGCCCGATGTGTTGGGCGGCCACGTCGAAAGGAGGCGGAGTGGCGGCCAGCGAAACGAAAACCAGTCCCCCGGTTTCCTCGACCGCGAATCGATGCAGTCCCAGTGTTGAGGTGTCGAGGTCATCATCCATTCCACGGCAACTCACCAACTGCCCACCTCGATCGTAGGTCCACTGGTGGTATGGACAAACCAGTCGTCCGGCGTGGCCGGCGGTGTCGTTGCAGAGAATCGTTCCGCGATGACGGCAGATGTTGGAGAAGGCTCCGAGCTGGCCGTCGTCACCTCGTATGACCACGACCGGCTCGGTGTCGACCTGGAGGGTCAGGTAGTCACCGGGAGTCTTCAACTGGCACCCGTGTCCAACGAACAGCCAACCGTGAAACCAGATTGTTTCGAGATCAGCCTCGTGGACAACCGGGTCTCCATAGAACCGGCTCACCAGGCCGTGCCCGGGAGTCCGGGCTGCGGCGAGTTGCCGAATGTCCTGGTACTGAGTGTTTGAAAGACCGTTCATGGTGTCACGAGAAACCCCGGTATCTTACGCAGAGGTGTCAACGGGCGGTTGTCCTGGGTGATGTTCGTGCCGAACCAACAGGAGTGCACAGGACCCCAACAGCAGAATGGTGCCCAGCACTGCCATGAAGTAGGTCAGCCCGCGGAAAAAGTCGAGCCTGGAGACGTCGGTGGCCAGGAGGTCCTTGGTGAGCAAAACCGTGATTGCTCCGCCGTAACCGATCGCATCGGCGACGTAGATGGCGAACACGGCCGTGCCGGTGGCACGTGTCGAGGCAATCAAGCGATCGAAGAGTACTGATCCGTAGGGAACGTAGGCCAGGTAGGACCCGAGCCCGGTGAGGATCATCCATGTCATGCCGTCGATTCGCCCCGCATCAAGCATCAGGGTCGCGCCACCCAGCAGGGCCACGCCGCTGACCATGATCCCGAAAGCTCCGATCAGCCCACGGCGGTTGTCCCGGATCACGTTCAAAGCCGCCAGCGTGCCCAGCACGCCGACGGCTACCCAGATCTCGCTTCGGGTGAATACCAGCGACTGGTCCGCTCCGTAACCCAGCGCTTCGAAGATCTCGACTCCGAAATTGTCGCGGTAGTCCCGGTAGGCGGTCAGGAAGAAGTAGGTGATGACCAGCAGCAGCATGGCCGGCAGGAACTGGCGGATAAACTGCCAGCGCTGTCCACGATTCATCGTGGTCCTCTCGACCCGAGCGGAGATGTCTTCGGCGGACGGATCGGGCAACTGGTTCAATAGCCAGACGGCCAGCAAAAACGGCGGCAGGAAGCACAGTCCGGTGACGAACGGCATCCAGAACTGGTCGACCTGTACCGAGGTCATCAACCAGCGTCCGACGTCCTTGACGACGCCGCTGGCGATGATGAACGAGCAACTCAGCCCGGCCAACAGCATCTCGGAGGTACGTCGACCCTCCAGGTACCAGACGACCATGCCCCAGACCATGCCCAGTGGCAGACCGTTGAAAAAGATCGCGAGCACCTTCAAGTCGTTGGGCAGCAGTGCGAACAGCAACAGGGACAGTTGTGCGATGCCGATCAGGGTGACCAGTGCCAGTGCCCGACGACCACGGGTCACCTCCGAACAGATCTTGATTCCGATGACCTTCGAGAGCACGTAGCCGATGATCTGACTGATGACCAGTGCGGTCTTGAGATCGATGGTGGTGCCCAGGAACACGAGGCCGTCATACCCGGCTGCCGAGAACGGCTTGCGGAAGGCGTACATGCAGAAGTACGTCGAGAACGAAGCAAAGATCACGAACAACGCAAACACCGATCCGGGGGCATTGGCCAGCAGGACCGTCAGCCGGCCGCGGGGAGTTGGTGTTTCGTTGCTCATTCAGCCGGTTTCCTCGAGCGAATTGATCAGCAGTTCGGCCAGGTCCACGACGTTGGTCGGGGAGTCTGCAGCTGCCAGGCCGTCCCCGAACATTGTCCGGCAGAACGGGCACGACACAACCACGGTCTCGGCTCCCGCCGTCGTGATCTCTTCCAGGCGATCGCGTCCCACCCGGTCGTCCGGTCCGTCGTCCAGCCACATGCGTCCACCTCCACCGCCACAGCAGGCCGTGCGGCAACCGTGGCGGGGCAATTCGTCCAGTTCGGCTCCGACGGCCGTCAGCACGTCGCGGGGTGCGTCGACTATTCCGTTGACCCGGGCCAGGTAACAGGGATCGTGATATGTGATCCTCTCGCCCGATGAGTCATCGACCTGCAATCGGCCGTCGGAGACCAGTTCGGCGAGGAATTCGCTGTGGTGCACCACCTCGTAGTGTCCCCCGGCGTCGGGGTAATCGTGCTTGAGACTGTTCAAACAGTGGGGGCAGTGCGTGACGATGCGGGTGACACCGTGTCGACTCAGTTCCTTGACGTTGTGGGCGGCCAGTTCGGCGAATACGAATTCCTCGCCCATCCGTCTTGCCGATTCACCGGTACATCGTTCCCGTTCTCCCAGCACCGCGAATCGCACTCCGGCGGCTTGCAGCAGTTGGACCATGGCCCGGGCGGTATTGCGTGATCGGCGATCGTAGGCCGCGGCACAACCGACCCAGTAGAGCACGTCGAAATCCGGCTGGTCGTCCACCGTCGGCACCTGCAGGCCCTCGGTCCAGTCCATCCGTTCCTCGGCAGGCAGACCCCAGGGGTTTCCCGATCGGCCCAGTTTCTGGAGCGTGGTTGCCGATGAACCTCGTACCGATCCGGACCCGACCAGGTGACGTCGCATGTCGATGATCAACTCGAGCGGATCGACTCCCAGCGGGCAGACTTCGACACAGGCCGAGCAGGCCGTGCAGGACCAGAGTGTCTCGTCGCTGACCACATCACCGGCAAGCACTGGAGCATCTTCGGATCCCATCCCGGGCAATTGTCCCGCAAGATCCTGGACGACGTCCCGGGGTGATAGCGGCTTGCCGGCCGCGTGGGCGGGGCACTCGTCCTGGCAACGACCACACGAGACACAGGCTTCGAGCGAGACGAGTTGCCGGACGGCCAGGTGGTCCAGTTGGCTGACCCCGTACGTCCCGGTCGCCTCAACCTCCTCGATCGTCACCGTGGTCAATGTTCCCAGGGTCCGCGGCGGGTGGTTGCTCAACAACACACCCCCGGCCAGGGCATGCCACAGCCGGGTCGATGGCACCGCGGCCAACAGGCCCAGTGCGACGACGGCGTGCAGCCACCAGGTGCACTGGTGCATGAGCACGGCGGACGTGCGGGTGACTCCCACCGCTTCCAGTCCCCCGGCCACGGCGGCTCCAACGAACGACACCCAGCGTCCGGGGCTGTTGGCCTCGATGATCCGCAGTCCCTCGACGAGGAAACCACTGGCGCCGAGAAACAGCAATCCGGCCAGCACCAGCCAGTCGGACGTTCGGTGGCCCACCGACGAGTCGGCTCGACGGCGCCTGAGCAGAAACCAGCCCGTACCGACGAGCACTGCCAGTCCGGCCAGTTCCATGACCGGTTCGTAGATCGCGTAGTACAGGCCCTTGTGGAATACCGGGTCGTCGGCCGCACGACCGGCGAGCATGGCAGCGACGTGTTCCACGGCAATCAGGATCGTGCCGAGGGTCAGCACGGCGAATCCACCAAACAGGCAGCGGTGTGCCCGCGAAGCGGCGGGCCGGGTCTTTGCGAGAGTGGCCTGGGAGAGCACTCGCGAGAGAAGGGCACGCACCCGTTGCCCGAGAGGGTAGCGGGTTTTGCTGGTTCGGCCAGACCGCCATCGCCGGATCCGTCGCCACGAGGTCGTGACGGCGATCAGCCCGGCCAAAACCGCCAAACCGTAAAAGATCGCCTTCGGCCCGGTGCCGATGTTGCGAAAAATCTCTCGGGTGAGTGTCTCAGTTGGCATCGAGTTGCTGGATCATCTCGGGCACGATGTCATACAGGTCGCCGACGATTCCGTAGTCGGCGACTTCGAATATGGGTGCGTGCGGATCGGAGTTGATGGCGACAATCACCCGCGAGTTCTTCATGCCGGCGAGGTGCTGAACCGCACCGGAGATGCCCACGGCAATATAGAGTTCCGGTGCCACCACTTTGCCGGTTTGACCGACCTGGAGGTCGTTGGGGGTCAGGCCGGCGTCGACCAGCGCACGAGAACTGCCGGTGGCTCCCTGGAACTGGTCGGCGAGTCCACCAACCAGTTGTTCGAAATCCTCGGTCGTCTTCAGGCCTCTTCCACCGGATACGACCACGGAGGCCTCGGTGACATCCGGTCGGTGGCTGGGGCGTCCATCGAGACCCAGGTGGCGAGTCGATGTTGTCACGTGTTGAGTGTCTATTTCGATCGGGGTGATTGAGGCGGGCGGCGTGATCCGTGAGGGGGCCTCGGCGGCGTTGGGGCGAACGGTGACGATCAACGGGTTCCCGTGCAGGACGACACTGGCGGTCACCGCACCTGCGTACATTGGCCGTTGCCAGACCAGGCGATCCTCGTCGCGACGAAATCCCGTCACGTCGCTCGCCATGGCTCCTCCCAGCAAGCCGCCGGCTCGGCCGAGAATGTCGCGGGAAAAAGTTGACGAGGCACCCAGGAGGAGATCGATTGATTGGGAACGCACAACCCCGGCGGTCACCGCGGCCCACCGGTCGGCCAATGGTGCGGCGAGGTCGGGGTGCGAGCCGAGCAGGACCGGCACGAAGGTGGCTGCATCGTTGGCCACTGCATCAACGGAGTCCCCGAGCACCAGGCAGGTGATACGGTCGTCCTCGCCGTTGGCCAGTTGGCGGGCAAAGCCCAGTGCCGCGGTCGTCCCGGCCCGCAACCGTTCTCCGTCATGTTCGGCCAATACCAGCACATGCATCGCGGAGGTCTCGTGGGGTGTCTTTTGAGTCAGGACGATGTGTCTAGAAGAGGTCGGTATTCTCTTTGAGGTGGTCCAGGAGTTCGTCGACAGTCTCGAGCCGTTGACCGGCTCGCTCGGAGGACACCTGTTCGAGTTCAACGAGTTCGACCCGTCGCTGGATCTCGATTCCCAGTTCCGCCAGTGGGATCTCCTGGATCGCTTTGCTTCGCGCAGCCATGATTCCCGGCAACGAGGCGTATCGCGGTTCATTGAGCCGGAGGTCGACGGTGATGACCGCCGGCCAGGTGATCGCGATGGTTTCGATCCCGTGATCGGTTTCGCGGGCCACGGTGGCACCGTCATCGGAATCATCAATTTGCGAGGCAAACGTGGCCTGCGGCCAGCCCAGGCGTGCGGCCAGAAACTGCCCGGCCTGTGCCGAATCGTCGTCGACGGCCTGCTTGCCCATCAGCACCAGTCGTGGCTCGAGCCGGCGTGACAGTTCGGCCAGGATCTCCGCGACATTCCACGGGTCCAGTGGTTCGGGAGCGTCGACGCGGATGGCACGATCGGCGCCCATGGCCAACGCGGTTCGCAGTTCGTCCTCGTACGCCTCGCCCCCGATCCCCACGGCAACCACCTCGACGTCGTCTCGCCGTTCCCGCAACCGCAGGGCTTCCTCGACGGCGATCGCATCGAAGGGGTTGATGAGATACGAGAGGTGCGAGGTGTCGACGTCCAGCCCGTCGGGGGCGACTCGGATCACCCCGTCGGTGTCGGGAACCCGCTTGGTCGGAACCAGCACCAGGAAACTCATGTGGTTGGCTCACTCTCTGAGGTCTCGTCCGAGGAATTGCCTCCACCGTCCTCGATCCGTCCGTAGTACGCGGACTGCATCTGGCCGCAGGCCGCCTCGATGTCGGGGCGGGTTTGCAACTCGGGGTGTTCGAAGAATCGATCGGCGTGGATGGCCTCGATGTCGTAGTCGGTGTGTCCGTCGAGGACCAGGTCGGCCATGATCACGCCGATCACCGGGCTTTGCACGATCCCGTGCCCGCAGAATCCCGAGCAGTGAAACAGGCCGTCGATGTCGGTCCGCTTCCCGCACAAAGGCTTGCCGTCGGGAGTGAAGGTCATGATTCCACGGGTGATGGTCATCGGGGTGCGTTCGTCGATCCATGGAAACCGTTTTTTTGTGGCATCGATCAGCAGTGCCACGTGCAGGTCATCGGGACGGACCGAAAGTGCGGACATGTCGAAGTCATCGGGTAGCGATCCCATGTCGTGCTGGACCACCTCGGACCCGTACCGGCCCACGATCAGGCCACCGGATTCCGGGCGGGAGTACAGTCGAAGGTGTCGGTCACGGATGGCGGGGCTGAGTCGATCGACGGGGTGGCGGTCATCCGGGCGGGTGGTCAGATAGACATGGCCCAGGGCCGCGGTTTGCAACGGGGCGTCGACCAGGTCAGCGACCAGGTAGGACCATGGCCCGGCGGCGTTGATCACCACGCCGGTAGAGATTGTTCCCTGGTCCGTGACAACACCACAGACGCGACCACCGGAGAATTCGAGATCACGGACGGGACAGCTGGATCGATAGACGACCCCGTGCTCACGGCCAATCGTCAGATAGGCCGACACCAGCTCGGCCGGTTGCAGGTGCCCATCGGTCGGACAGTAGCAGGCGTCCAGCAGGTCGTCGGTCTGCATGTACGGCAACCGTTGGGCCACCTCGTCGATGGTCAGGTGGTCGATGTCAAAACCAATCTGTCGTCCCATCTCGACCAGGTCGCGAATCTCGCCGGCACGCTCCGGGGTTTCGGCCACTCGCAAGGAACCGGTCTGTACGAAGATCTCGACACCCGTTCGTTCTTCCAGTTGGGCAACCACCTTCACCCCGTCCATCAGCATGCGAGTGGCAGCCGGAGTCCCGCGGAGTTGTCCGAGCAGGCCGGCTGCGCGGCCGGTGGAGCCATTGCCCAGTTGCTCACGTTCCAAAAGCGTGACCGAGGCACCGCGCGAGGCCAACTGCATGGCCGTGCTCAGACCGGCGACGCCACCACCAATTATCACGATATCACTGGTCGCGGGAATGGAGTCGGGCATCCGGAGTGTATTCCATCGGGAGGGTCAACGATTCGCTGGATTCCGCCAGTCTAGCGAGTTGTGATTAGTTGGTGAAAGCGAGGTCATGGTCCGGATTGCCCCCTGAAAACAGCACTGTATTTTCACTGTCTACCCCATTTTACCGCCCGGCCGTTGTGAAAGCCCCTGGTCTTGTGATCAGTTCATGTGATGGGGTTGGAGGTGACGAATCTAGAGATGGGGTGGTGTTGTGAGTGGGCGGCGAGCCGAACCGTTTCATCGAACGATGCGGTATCGGCTCAAGAATTGGGAGCCAGTGAGTTGAAGACACACGTGAGCGAGAGTAACGGGACATCCGGAAGTGGATTGCAGATTCACCGGGGTCGAACGGGCCAACGATTTCGGCCGATTGTTGGTGGCCGTTTGGTGTTGGGTTCGGCACCGGAGTGTGACCTGCGGTTGGGAGGGGCCGGCATGCCGTCGGTACACAGCCAGATCCACGCCGACGGTGGTCGTGCCTGGATCGAGGCGGTGGCAGCAGACCCCCCCTTGCTGGTGAATGGCGAGCCGAAAGACATGACGTCCCTGGCCGACGGTGACATGATCATGGTGGGTCCATTCGCGTTCACCTGGCGCACGGCCGAGGCTGTCGTCGAGCCGATTGCGAACGAGGCGACCGGGTTGTCGGTGGCCGACCTGGTGGATCGTCTCGAGCGAGACATCGCGATGGTGGTCGAGAGTGACGAGGTGACAAGGCGAGCGGCAGCCACGGTGGTTGAAGCGGCCCTGGAGACGCTTTACGGGGGTGAGGCGAACGTGCCGGTTGTTGGTGCCGATCGCGATGGCCTGGGAGCCAGGCTTGACGAACTGGCTCGCCGCATCGAGTCCCAGGAGAAGGCCCACGCCGAGGCGGTATCGAGCTTGCTGGACACCCAGGAGCGGCTGGTGGCCCAGATCGAGTCACTGGTTCATCGGCTGCTCGACGAGGAAACCGGTGGCGAAGAACTGCGGGCCAGTGCCTAGCCACCGGCCTCGCGAAACTTCAGTTGAGGTTTCTCGATCGTCACCATGGTGTTGGGCGGAACGCTCTGGGTCAGCGACACGCTGGCGCCGATTACCGAGTGGGCACCAACAACGGTCTTGCCACCCAGGACGGTCGCATTGGCGTAGATCACGACACCCTCTTGGATTGTCGGATGGCGTTTCTGTCCGCGAACCAGTTCCCCGCTGTCGTCCTTGGGGAACGAGAGGGCGCCGAGCGTGACACCCTGGTAGAGCTTGACGTGGGCGGCGATCTCGGTGGTCTCACCAATGACCACACCAGTGCCGTGATCGATGAAGAACGACGGACCGATGGTGGCACCGGGATGAATATCGATTCCGGTTCGGCTGTGAGACCACTCGGCCATCATCCTGGGGATGAACGGCACATCGAGTTGATGAAGTTCGTGAGCGAGGCGGTGAACCGTGATCGCCTGAAGCCCGGGATAGCAGAGAATGATCTCGTCGAGGCCCTGTGCGGCGGGGTCGCCTTCGTAGGCGGCCTGGACATCGGTCGCCAGCAGGTCACGCAGGCGTGGCAGGGATTCGAGTGCGGCGATCGACTTGTTGCGGGCGGTTTCCTCGAATGCCTCGGTGGAATCAGCAGGCTGATCCGTGCCGTTTGACAGGGTCTGTTCGTGACGCAGTGCCCTGGCGATCTGCTGGATGAGTTCGTCGTGGAGGCTGTCGATCAGGTCGCCGACATGGTAGGCGACGTTGCCCGAATGCAACTTCTGTCGTCGCTGGTAGCCGGGGTAGATGACCTCCATCAGGTCCCGTGTGATTCCCACCACCGCGTCGTTGTGTGGCAGCGGGGAATGGTCGAGATGGTTGATCGTGCCGATTCGGCTGTAGGTCTCCACGACCTGTTCGGTCACGGCGGGCAGGTGGTTTTTGCCGGGTGTCTCCGGGTCCATGGCAGGGAGCCTTTTGTCGTGGGTCTTCGCCAGTGGCGAACGGCCTGGAAGGGCATCGGGAAAACGCGACCTGTTGGTGAACCGGCGGGCAGGCCGGAGGGGTGTCGCGGGCGGGCGGAGCGTGGTCGACGGACGTGTCCCGTCGACCCTTCAACAGCCGCAGCTGATCGGCAGCAGCAGGGAACAGAACCGGGACTGTTGAACGATTCGCGACATCGTGTGAAACCCCGAGGCGGAGCAGTGCGGTCATCGACAGAACGGCCGACAACGCAACAACCCCTGTTGTTTCGATTCTAGGAGTCGCTCCAGAGACCGGTCAAGGGGCTCATTGCTGTCGGGTCGATGGCTCGGGGGCGGAGGTGTCGGAAGTCTGAAGGCCCAGCTTGGCCGGGTGTTTCTTCTGGTTGAGCACCCAGCGTCGAATGATCTGGTAGCCGGGGTCCATCGGCTTGTAGCGTCGACCACCCTGGTGGCCATCTTCCTTGCCGGTTTGAACGTTCAGCGGTTTTCTCAACAACTTGCTCTTTTCGATGTTTCCCAGTTCGACACGGGCCTGCAGCAGTCGGTAGTTGGCCAGCATCTTGTCGACGGGAAGGTAGCCGGCGTCGTCGGGTCGATTGAGTGTTAGTGGGGGAACACGGCCAGGGACGCCATGGCAGGCGTAGCAACTCCGCTGGTCGCCACGCAGCACCTTGTCCATTTCGGGGGTGACGTAGTCCCGGAAGAACTGGAAGTCGGCAACAAACTCAGCGTCGAGCTTCGGTTTGCCGTCCTTGTCGGCGGGTTGTTTGCGAGGTTTCTCGCGGTTGACCGCGGCGGTGAGTTCCTTGAGGAAGTTCTTGCGGTTGGTGGAGAGCACGTTCCGGGCGGCTTTGACCACCTTCTCACGTTTCTCGAATTTCAGCATTGCTTCCAGCGCGTTGAGTACCTCGGGGTTGCGTCTCAGCGCGGTTGCCTGGGCCATGGTCACGGCAACACTTCGGGTCCGAAGGTCGGCGGTGGCCTTGAGCTGGTCGAGGAACAATTGCAGAGCGCGGGTGCGGTGAGCGGCATAGGGGTCCAGTGGAGGCAACTGGCCCTTTTTGACCTGGACCTCGGGCAGCTTGGTCTTGTGTGTCAGGATCCAGGTGACACTGGGCAACCAGAACTGGGCGTCGAGCTTGTTTTTCAGCGTCTTGGGCAGGAAGTCGAGCGCCATGTCGATGTGGAGGTCGGGGTTGCGGCCCAGCGCATCACCCAGCCCGGTGGCCAGGTACCACTGGGCATCCATCTGACGACCGAGTTCTGTTCGCTTGGCCGCATCGGGGTTCTTTTTGATCTCCTCGGCCGAAAGGAATTCTGAGAACTTGGGCACGAGGTATCCGAGCACCTCGTGCTGCTGGTCCTTGTTCTGGGGGATAACCCACCGGACCCGCCCGAAGAGCTTGAGCACGGGATCGGAGAGTTGTGCCCGCCGGGGCGGCTCGTTGGCACCTCGCCGGATCTGTCGCAACAGAGGCTCGACGAGTTCTGGAACCGCGACAAACTTGGCCGACCGGGGGTCCGAAACGCTACTGGCGGCCACGGCCCGCAGTGCCTCGGGACCCTCCAGCGAGTACTCGATCAATTGTTGCTGTAAGGGTTGGTGCGGGACGTTGGCAGCACCCTCCAGCCCAACCTGAACAGGCAGCAGCGAGTTTCCTGCGCGGTCTTTCTTCAGGTCGGGATCGACGATGTTGAGGTAGGCCAGCACGGCATGGCCGAACAGGTCGCCGGAACTGGGGGTGATGTAGCCCATTTGACCAGGACCGCCGTCGCCACCGGAGGTGTTGTAGTAGGTGGCCGCCACGGCGACCAGTCGGCGGGCCAGTCGACGGGCCAGGGTGGGGTCACTCTCCAGTGCGTCCTCGAGTTCTCCATCGATGTCCAGGAAGAGTTCGTCGAGCTTGGTGTACTGGTGTTGCCGCGAACCGTTGGCCTTGTGCCCGTTGGCAACGAAGAGTGCGTGGGCCTGGTAACGCAGCCCATTCTCGGCCAGTTCGTTGGGTTCGGGTTGGCTGAGTCGTTTGATCCATGCCTGGTTGAGAGCGGCGCGGACCGGTGGATTCCAGACCCACCAGTTCCAGCTGGCCCGGGTGGCCCAGGCTCGGACTGCCGGATGGGGATCCTTGAGCATCATCGCACTGATCATCGCGGTCAGCTGGTTCCACTCGATTCCGATTCCCGGCATCACGCCGTCGACCCGCATCACCAGGGCACGGGCCAGCGAACCGCGGGTGCGGTCATCGGCGGATCCAGCAGCGGTGGCAACGGCCTTCCAGCCCCGGTTGTCGATCAGCAACTGTCGAAGTCCCCACGCGGCGGCCTCGCGGACCGCTTTCACCGGATCACCCAGTCCCCTGGCCAAGGCGGCCACTCCTGCATCGGCGGGGGCTGCGGCGAGACCGATCATGCCCCAGTAACGGACCAGCGGGCTGTCGTGGCCAGCCAGTGTCAAGATCATGGGGACCCGGTTCCGATCCTCGGTCGTCGACAACCGTCGTGCCCGATCGATTGTCTCGGCCAGCGTTTCACCTGGGGTGGCCGCGAAGTCCTTGGCCATTGGCCTGGGTGGGTCGACCGGGAACAGACGGGACAGGGCGTGCAGGCTGTAGGCGGTCGAGACGAATCCGGTCTGGGACTTGCCCTTCCAGTATCCACTGGGGTGTTGCAGTTGAAGCAGCCCCTGCACCCCTTTCTTGACGGTGGGGTCGTCGGGAGTGAAGCCCGCTGCCTGGAAGGCGATCAGGGCCAGGGCGGTCGGCGATGGCTCGGGGGCAATGTTCCCCTCGGCTTTCCAGGTCTTTCCACCGTCACTGCTCTTGCCGGGACTGAATCCCCAGGTGCCATTGGCGTTCTGGATCTGGCGGAGACGGCCGAGATCTGCGGTGACCTGTTTCTCGATTCGCTGGGCCAGTTGATCGGCTTCGGCGGGAGTGGTCTTGTGTCCCTTGTAGGGAACCCTCGAGGTGGCCTGAGGCTGCTTGGTTTCCCGGTCGGCAACCTGCCGCGCGACGGCAGGGTAATCGGCGGGGAAGTACCGTTTGAGCAATTCGACTCGATGAGCCATGTCGTCGGTGTAGGCTGGTTTGACGTCGAGTACCTTGCGGACTTTTTCTTCCAGCCCGCGGAAGTACTTGGGGTCGCCGGTTGCCTTCCAGGCCTCGTAGAGCACCTCACCGGCGTAACTGAACACAACGCTCTTGCCGACGTTGGCACCGGGTCCGGCGGCGTTGATGCCGCCGGGATCACCCGATTGCAAGACGAAGTTGGCCGCGCGAATGGCTTGCTTGGATTGCAGGACCCGCGGGGCACGGTAGCGCTCGATCGAGACGACCGAGTGCCCGGCAACGCGGGTGCCCGCAGGGCCGTCGCCGAGGTCCAGTGGAGCCAGGCTGGTGTTGTTGGCCGCATCGATCAGCTTGTTGGTCGGCCGCATCGACTGGTAGCAGATGTTGACCAGATTCCGGAACAACTGGATGTTGCGAATGCGGTATCCCTGGGTCAGCGGGATGGCCGGTCCCCAAACGCCACTCTGCGTATGGCAACTCATGCACTGGGTTCCCAGCAGGTTGCCCGTATCGCGGATCCGCCTCTCGACGCTGGCACCTCGAGGTCGGTTGGCGAGCCAACTGTCGACCTGGCCGACATGGTCGTAGAGTCCCTGGCGTACGGCTTGCCGTGGATCGGTGAAGGGGGCGGGGCGGATGACCTGGAGATCGAGTTCGTAACCCGGAGAGTTGCTCTCCACTCGCAGGAAGTAGACCTGGCCGGGTTTCAGCTTGCGGTTGATGGCGATCCGGTGTTGTTCTTTCTGCTGGTGGACCCGCTCGTTGGCGTTCTTCCCCTCGGTGTACTCGCCTTTCAGGGGCAGCAGTTCACCGGGGCCGGTGGTGGACCGGTCGGCCGGCAACGTGTAGCAACGGATGCGGGCTGCGATGATCTGGTCGGGAATCGACAGGCAGGCGGTCAACAGGCGGGGCTCCTTGCCCGGAAATTCGAGGCGAAACCAGTCGTCGCCGCTGCCGCCGACACGGCTGTTGTCGTAATACTCGATGTCATCCGACCCACCAACGACTCGCAGCGAGTAATCCTCAGCGATGGCCCGCAGCGACAGCGGCTGGGCTTGTTCGGGGGTGTCGTTGGGCTCGGCCTCGATAAACAGTCGATCGCCGGCCGGGCGTGCGTCGATGTCGCGGATCTCGATTGTCACTCCGACCGACCGGTTGGCTGGCCAGGAAACCTTTTTGGACGCCGGTCGACTGAAGGGCGCCTGGCCTATTTCTCGCCAACGACCCCCGTCGAAGAGTGTCACCTCGCCGGGTTCCGTTGCAACCTGCAACTGGTAGGTCCCACTGATCGGGGCGCGATAGACGGTGAAAACGTCGGGGTCGAGCGCGTGGAGCAGCTTGGACCAGTTGGGAGTGGGGCGAGTGTAGATGCCCTCGGCGTCGATTTTCCTGGCCGGCTTGGCCTTGGGCTGGTCGGAGAATTGCTTGGGATCGTCGGCCCTCACCAGGGTCCAACTGGCTTTCAGACGTCCATTGTCGGGCAGGGTCGAGGGCTTATCGATTCGCGCGCTGATGGTGACTGCCTGGCCTTCGTCGAGATGAATCTCCTGGGCAAGAGGCTTGGGGACCGCAGCCGATTTGTGGAGATCCCTGGCATGCGCGAGGGACGGGATTGCTCCCAGGATGAGGAGAGTTGCGATGGCGTGGTGACGAGAGACCATGGTGACCCCGAGGGAGCATTTTCGTTATGAGTGTCCGGGTCGTGATCCCTGGTTGGGTCGAGGGTCACGACCAGGGTCCTATTGTGTCGCGTTGACGGGAACCAGTTCAAGCCTAGTCAGAACGTCGGAAAGTGTTCCCCGGAACTACCGGGTGGGGCATTCTCGCAAGCGATTGATACACTGTGGCAATTCAGGTGGAGGGGCTGTGGTGCGAGCTTTGTTGGGTTTGTGGATGACGGTGCTGGTGGCCTGGAGCGAGGTCCCGGCGGCGGATTGGCCCCAGTGGCGAGGACCGGCGCGAGATGGAGTGGCCGACGCCTCGGGAGTGCCGGTGAAGTGGCCGTCCCGGCTGGTTCGCGTCTGGAGCAAGAAGGTCGGGGAGGGACACAGTTCGCCAGTCGTGCTGTCTGGACGTGTCTACCAGATGTCCCGGGACGGTGGCCGCGAGGTGGTGCGGGGCTTGGATCTTTTGACGGGCCGTGAACTGTGGAAGAGCGAGTACAAGGCGGCTTACAAGGTCGAGCCAGTCGCGAGGGATCACGGGCCGGGACCCAAGTCGACGCCCGTGGTGGTTGGAACCAGGCTGGTCACTTTTGGCATCAGTGGCATCCTGTCCTGCTGGGACACCGCGAGCGGTCGAGCGGTGTGGTCACACGAATTCGGCGAGCAACACCGTCTGACCTCACCCCTGTACGGCCACTCCGCCTCTCCGATCGTCGTGAACGGTCGGGTCATCGTGCACGTGGGCGGTCACGATGACGGGGCCTTGACCGCGTTCGATCTGGCCAGCGGGAAAGTTGCCTGGCGGTGGGCCGAGGATGGTCCGGCATATGCGTCGCCAGTGATTGTCAGGCTGGGAGGCAGGCCGCATCTGGTCACGCAGTCACAGAAATTTCACCTGGGAATCGACCCGGCCACCGGCACGGTTCTCTGGCGTGAGTCGTTCACCACGCAGTTCGACCAGAATAGTGTCACACCGTTGGTCGCCGGCGGGCGAGTGATCCTGGGCGGGTACAATCAACCGACCGTCTCGTTGGAACTGACCGGGCGGGGCAGCCGGCTGAAGACAGACCGGAAGTGGAAGAACCGGGAGATCTCGATGTACATGAGCAGCCCGGTACTGGTCGGCCGCCACGTGTTTGGATTGACTCACCGGAATCGCGGTCAGCTGTTTTGTGTCGACGCGATGACCGGGGCTGTGGCCTGGGCGACGCCTGGCCGCTTGGCCGAGAACGCGGCAATTGTTGTGGCTGGACGTGTGCTGCTGGTGTTGACGACCGATGGCAACTTGCTGGTCGTGGCTGCCCAGGGCGACAGCTACAAGGAACTGGCCAAGTACCAGCTGTCGGATTCAGCGACGTGGGCTCACCCGGCCCTGGTGGGATCGAAGTTGCTGGTCAAGAACCAGGAGACCCTGCAGGTGTTTGATCTCGCGCGATGACCCGCCGGCCCTCTAGAGTTCAAACAGCGACTGCGTTTTGACCACTGCCCCGTTTTCGGGGAAAGTGTGGAACGCGTTGACCAGCAGGCTGTCGGGCCAACTGTCGGTGGTGATCAGTGACAGCGGGGCCGGATCGAAGCGACCGACGGTGGGAAAAGTGAAGGCGACGGCGGCGGTCCGACTGTCCACGAGCAGTTCCTGGTGCACGTGCAGAAAGACATCGGGGTCGAGTTGTTCGAGCTCGTAACTGGCGTGGTACCGGACACCATTGTCGAACTCGATCGACTCGTGACGACTGCCACAGATACGGTGTTCAAGCAGTTGCCGCATCTGGGGGAGAGGATGCTTTCGGGCCGAGGTCACCTCGGTGACCGTCTCTCCTCGCACCCGCAACGAGACCACGTGCCCGGAATCGCAGAGTTGCAGCGAGGCGGAGTAGCCCTCATGCCAGATCTCGGCCTCGGCTCTCACGTCAAGCAACTCGGGATGCACCGACCGACCAAACAGGTGAAACACCAACTCATGGGCGTCGGGGCGGACCGAGGAGAGTGACATGTTGCGGAGGTGATGTGCTGGAAGTCGATGGGATGGTTGGTTGCGAGGAATTGTACCGCCGCGTCGGACCTCTTGCCACCGGCCGTTGCGAACGTCCGTGGCCCCCTGTTTATTCCGTCACGCCTGACTCGAGTTCCAGCAGTCGTTTCTTCAGCCGGGGTCCTTGAGGGGACGAGAAACCGCCGAGCTGGCCTGACGCGGCAATGATCCGGTGACAGGGAACCAGGATGGGTACAGGGTTGTTGGCCATCACGCTGCCCACGGCACGGGCGGCGCGGGGGTGGCCGACCCGTTCGGCCACCTCGCCGTAGCTGTTCGTCTGGCCGTATGCGATTCCCCGTACGTGTGTCATGACCCGGAACCGGAACCGGGTCATCGGTGGCAGGACCAGCGAGACATCATCGAAGTCGGTCGGTTCTCCCGCCGCAAAATCTTCCATCCGGGATCTCAGTTCCGGATCCCAGTCCGATTCCCGCGACGACCGGGTTCCGACACGTTGCCGGAGGGAGGCCGCCGAGCGGTGGCCGATCTCGACACCGTGAACCGACTCGCCGTCACCGAGCAGGCCGAACCAGCCCAGCGAGGTGGGGAACAGGGAGAGCATCAGGTCGCATCGAGTGTCGTTCATGGAAGACGGGGGCCGGTCGAATGTCTGGGGGTTTGGCCTCTTTGACCACCTGCACGGAGACCTATACAATAGGGTGCTCGTGGCTGGTGAACATCCCCCCGAGCACACTCACCGGCTGCCCCCCCGGTCGTGGTACTCTCCTTCGAGGTTCCTCTCGATCATGCACGCTTACAGTTCGCTGTCAGACGATTTCTACAGCAACATGAATCTGAACACCGAGATGGCTCTTCCGAACAACCGGGAGACCGTACTCGGATTTTTGGAGAGGGTCCAGAAGTCGTATCCCTCGATGCGGAATTTCTATACCCGCGACAATGGTGACTTTGTTCTCGAGGAGGACAAGGACCAGGGGCAGCAGCGTTGGCTTTCGATTGAACCCCGCCGGATCAACAGCGGTCACGTGAACCCGGATGACCTCGACGCATCTCTTGACCAACACCTGCTGGTACTCCAGCAGGTGCCGTACATGCTCTCGGTCAGCCCGTTGGACTGCGAGGCGCTGGATTACATGATGGGTTTTGATTTTGCCTACAGCGGCAACCATGATGCCCTGGTGGCCGAAGCCCTGGGGACGCTGGTCGTGCTGGAGGGCCTGATGGAGATGTCCGGGTCGGAGGTGCTCAATTACGAGCCGGCGATCACGTTGAGCCTGGACGAGACCTGTCGTCGGCAGGCGCGGTTGATGATCGAGACGCGAACCAATGCTTATCAGGTGCGTAAGGGCGATTTTCCTGACGAGTTGATAAGCGTGTATTTTACCGTACGCCAGTACGGAAGCCTGGAAGCGGACACCTCGTTCGAAGACACGCTCGTGTCGTTGCGAGTCCAGTGCGAGGAGTTGCTGGATGCGTTTGTCATCGAGCAGGTATTGCGTCCGTTGGCCCAGGCGATTGCGACGAAGTAGGCCACCGGGATGGTCCCGGAGGCGAAGTGACCCCGTGGTGGGAGATGACGACGTGGCCGTTGCGCTTAGCGAGTTTGCTCAAACCCTGTCGGTTGAAACCGCGTTCACTGTCTTGGCGGTGGCCAAGCAGTTGAAGGCCGAAGGCAAGGACGTCGTTGAACTCGAAATCGGCGACAGCCCGTTTGACAGCACCGCATCGGCCAAGTCGGCCGGAGTGGTCGCGATCGAGGACAACCAGTCTCACTATTGTCCTTCGCCTGGAATTCCACCCTTCCGCGAGGCGGCTGCGAAATTCGTATCTGACGAATTCAATATTCCGGCGACCGCCGCCAACGTCGTGGCGGGACCGGGTGCGAAGGTCTTCGAGCAGTTTTTCTGCGAGGCGTTTCTGAATCCCGGTGATGGGGTGCTGGTCTTCAGTCCGTTCTTCCCGACCTACATTCCCAATATCGAGCGGCGGGGGGCTCGGGCGGTGCTGACTCCCCTGCGGCAATCCAACGGGTTTCGGCCCGAGGTGTCGGCGATCGAGACATTTCTGGCCGAGGATCCGCAGCCGAAGGCCATTTTTCTCAACTCACCACAGAATCCCACCGGTGGTGTGACGACCGAAGAGGACCTGGTGGCGATTGCCGACTTGGTCCGCGGCAAGGACATCGCGGTGTTCTCCGACGAACCGTACTGTCACATGGTCTGGGAAGGTCGGCACCACTCGTTGCTGGAACAACCGGGCATGATGGACCAGTGCGTGGCCGCCTACACCTTCAGCAAGTCGTACAGCATGAGTGGCTGGCGGCTGGGATTTGCGGTGACCTCGGAACGGATCGCCGACTCGATCGGAAAGATGATCAACACCTCGCTCTCGTGCACGCCTCCGCTGGTCCAGTTGGCCGGTGCGGCGGCGCTGGGCAATGATCACGCGGAACGTGACCGGGTGATGAACGAGTTTCGTGACAAGGTCGTGTTACTCACCGAGGGACTCAATGCGATTGACGGTATCCATTCACTTGACCCAACGGCCACCTTCTACGTGTTTCCCAACGTGATGGAGGTGTGCAACCGGTTGGGAATCAAGAGCCACGGTCTGGCGTTGTATCTGCTCGAGGATGCTGATGACGAGTTCGGAATTGCCTGCCTGGGAGGCGAGTGTTTCGGCGAGGCGGGAGCGGGATTCCTGAGGTTCAGTTGTGCCGAGCCCAATGACCGCTTGCAGCAGGCACTGGACTTTCTGCCCGTGGCGTTTTCGCGAACGGATCGAATTGCTGCCTATCTCGAGAGTCACCCGGAATTTCGTCTCACGACGCCGTATGCCACGGAGGCGTAATCCGATCGGTCACGTGGCGAATGGGGAGGTCCGGGTATGCCGGGTGACTCGGGACATCGATCCGGGCGACTGCTGGTTCGGCTGATCCGACTGGTCACGGCCTGCTACTGGGTTGCGATGTGCGTGGGGACACACCTGCCTGTTCCTCCCGATGTCGTTCCCACCAATGTCTCCGACACCTGGTTGCACCTGGGGGCCTACTTTGGCCTGGGGGTGTTGCTGATGGGGTCGGTTGCTGCCGACCGTCGCGTGTGTCGTCGCGATACGATCCGGCTGTGGATACTGGTGACCTGTTATGGTGCTCTCGACGAACTGACCCAGATGATTCCGATGCTGCACCGGACCGCGGAATGGAAGGATCTTGGTGCGGATATGGTCGGAGCCGGTGCCGGGGTGTTGGTCGGACTGGTTCTTGCCCTGTTTGTTCAACCGACGGTCGAGGACGAAATACCAACTCGTTAGAGTGAAATTTCCGTGGAACGTTGAGCTCTGGCCGCCAATGAACACTCAGCAAGACGAAGCCCATCTGAAGCTCCTGGAGACGTTCCATTACGTCGTGTCGGGAATGACGGTGCTGTTTGGGTGCATTCCATTCATCCACTTGTCGATCGGGATCTTTTTGCTGTCGGTTTCGGACCATCCCGAAGACAGCGGTGCTGACACACCCGAGATAATCGGTCTTCTTTTCGTCACGATCTCCGCGGTGGTCATCCTGGCGTTCTGGATTCTGGCGTTTCTGATTTTCCTGGGCGGACGGAGCCTCCGTCGCCGCGATCGGTACATGTTCTGCCTGGTCGTGGCAGGGATCAGTTGTATGCTGATGCCGTTTGGCACGGCCCTGGGTGTCTTCACGATTCTGGTCCTGTTGCGGCCCTCTGTGAAACAGATATTTGGCGTCGATGAACTCACGGTGGATCAGGTGGCCGGTGATGGTTGAAAGCCCGTGATACGGTCCGCATAATGGAGGATTCCCTCAGTCCGCGACTCGCATCGGAACCAGGTGGTTCCGGACGGACCTGTCGCGTCGGTCCCGATGTCGGGGCCGATCCACGGCTGGCATGAAAAAAGGACCAGATACGAATGGCTCGACCAAGTACCCGTGCCGAGATTCGCAAGGCGCGGAAGCGCAAGGCTCGTAATCAACGCAAGCTCAAGTGCCGGTTCTGTCCCGACGGATGCGACAACTCGCCCCGGCCGGTTTACGTTGATTTCAAGGACGTGAAGATGTTGCGTTCGATGGTCAACCGCAACGGCCACATGCTCTCGCGACGCCGCACTGGCTGCTGTGCGAAGTACCAACGGGCAGTGCGTCGTGCTGTACTGCGGGCGCGTTTCATGGGCCTGTTGCCCTACGTGCCTCAGGACTGAGCGGGACGAGCTCGGGCCGGGTGTTCAGGCAATCGGCTGAGCCGTCAGTCCACGGCGGGAACTCACCGGGATTCGCCGGGTGGGGGCGCGGAGACGCCAGCCGTGGTTGCGGTTCGATTCGCCCCCGGCATTCCGCCCGTCGGAATGAGGTCGGAGAGACAGCGCGGCATGGACCGGAAAACGAACGGGCGTGGTTTCCGGTGGCCAGGATTTGTGACACCGCAGACACACCAGCCAGTCGGTCAATCGCATCTGGAAGGACTCCTGCTTCGGGCCGGGACTGCTTGACCCGGCGGTCGACGGCAGCATACCGTCGTCAGCCTCACCGAGTCAAAAACCGATTGAGTCGGCTGGAGCATTTTTCGGCTCACCATCGAAAACGGTTGGAACCGACACGCACGCACCTGGAACCGCGATCATGACTGATTCAACTTCACCCGATCCCCTGTTCTCGATTTCCGATCGCGTCACCATCGTTTCGGGAGGCAGCCGCGGCATCGGTAAGGAGATGGCCGCCGGGTTTGCCCGTCGCGGTGCTCCGGTGGTTGTCACGGGTCGGAATGTTGAAACGCTGGATGCGACAGTGGCCGAGATCAGCGGTGAGACCGATGGGCCAGTACGAGGGGTTGTCTGTGACGTGGCACAGCCGGATGACATCTCGCGGCTGGTTGAACAAGTGATCGCGGAGTTTGGCCGGATCGACGTGTTGTTGAACGTGGCGGGTGTGAACCGGCGGAAGCGGGTCGAGGCAGTGACCGAGGAGGATTACGACTTCATCCTCGATATCAATCTCAAGGGCGCGTTCCTGGTGGCACAGGCCGTGGGCAAGCAGATGATTGCCCAGGAGTCGGGCACAATCATCAACGTGGATTCTCTGAACACCTACGCCCCGCTGAAGGGGGTGGCACCCTACGCGATGAGCAAGGCGGGCCTGGTGATGATGACCCGGTCGTTGGCGACCGAATGGGGTGAGCACGGGGTGCGGGTCAACACGATCGCGCCCGGATTCATCCTGACCGATCTGACCCGCAAGCTGTGGAGTGACCCGGTGATGCAGGAGTGGGGCCTGGGCAACACGCCGCTGGGACGACTGGGCGAGGTCGAGGACCTGGTGGGGGCTGCAGTCTTCCTGGCAGCAGACGCATCCGCCTTCATGACCGGGCAGGTGGTGCGGGTTGACGGCGGGTTCACGTCCGGGTTGCTGTGGCCGATCCCCCTGGATGACTAGATGGTGCTACGCCGCTCCGTCGGGGTCCGACCCCGCGGGTGAAGCCGGTTGGGGTTCACCGACGAGCACAAAGACGACCTGGACCTGTCGTTCTCCGGACTCTTTCGAAGCAACCGACGATTTCGATTCGCTGCGAGCCTTGTTGACCCGCCGCATCAGGTCCGGCGGCAGATCCAACCGCACTTGAGCCGAGGCCAACGCGGGTTGTGTTCCCGAGTTTGCCCCGGGGGCCGCTTCGGGTCGCACTTTGCGTGCAGCCCGGCCTGCTGCTGGTTGTTCTCGAAGTTTGCGTGCCGAACCAAACTGGCGGCGCGTCGTTCCATCGTAGGTCTGCAGTTGATTCAGTGCGTGGCGTCCTCCGGGTGCGGTTTCCAGGGCGGCCACCTGGAGCACTCCGGCCAATTCCATTTCCGAAGCCACCTCACGTCGCAGGTTGGCCATCGCCTCCGACACCTGGTTGGAGGACGCCCTGACGACCACGCTGACCAGTTGCCCGCCCTTGGCCGATTCCAGCCCGGCGACCTGCTTGTCGCGGACCCCATCTCGATCTGCCGCCAGGGTGTCGGCCGCGGCGATCTGGTGTTTCTGCAGGAGCAGGCGTAGCGAGTCCAGGCCCTGCTTGACGTCGACGACCGTCAGGCGGACAACAACCGCTTGTCCATCGGACGTGTCAATGGCCGAGAGAATCTGCCCGACCTCCGCCTTGTCCGGCGCCTTGTTGAAGACCAGTTCCGGGCCACCGGCATCGTCGGATTCCGCGGATACCGCGGAAGGCTGGATCGACTCGGAGAACCATGTCTTGGTTTGCTGGGAGGTGGAGTCTTGCAGGACGGCGACGTTTTCACCTTCGGTCCCGGTCGGCATGGGAGACCAGGCTGTCATTCGCGGAATCGTCGCCACCATCACCAATGCCACCACTGCGACCGCTGCGGCGATCCACCGGCCGCGGTAAGTGCCAGTTGCCGGTGGCGATGTGGGCTGGAGCGTGTCCAGGGTGCCGCGGAGTGCCTCGGGTGCGGATTCCGGCTGGATCGCGACGAGGTACTCCGAGAGCGTGCGGAGTTCGTCGAGGCGCCGTCGAGACTCCTCGGAGGATTCCAGGTGAGACTCCACCAACGCGATTTCCTCGGAGGTCAATTCACCGTCGAGGTACGCCGAGAGAAGTGCCTCGGGACCGGTGTCTTGGTCCCGGTTGGAATCCGGTTCAGGAGTCGGATCTGGTGTGTGGATATTCATTGGTCTTGGCCCGCGCAGAGTGATACCTGTTGTTGAGACGATGGTTTTCGGGTCGCGGTTCCCGTCTTTTCCCAGAAAGTGATGGATCCGGTTGTTTTTTTTTGGACCTGCGTGCCCGATTGAAAGGCTGTCGGAAGCTGTTCGGGAGAGGCTCGGGTTGCGGCGAGCCAATTCAGCGGCGACATTGGGGTGATGCACCTGTGGCAGACCACCTGGCTGATCGTCCCATTGTTGGTGTTTCAACCGACGACGGCGACCATTGCGGAGAACACCAAACCGGTCTCTGTGTCCGGATTCGACAAGATCACCGTGCATCCGCAGGTGGTGCGGTTGCATGGACATGGACAACGGCAGCGGTTGGTCGTGAGTGGATCGACCCGGACTGGTGCCGAGGGGCGACGGTGGGATCTGGGTCGGGTGGCGACATTCCAGGTCGAGCCTGCCGGAGTGGTCGAGGTGACCGGTGATGGCGAATTGATTGCCCGCAAAAGCGGCGCGGCCGAAGTGCTGGTGTCGGTTGGTGCCGTTCGGGCCAGCGTGCCGGTGGTGGTTCACGATGGTGAGACGTATCAGCCGGTTGATTTCACCAACGACATCAATCCGTTGCTGACGCGGCTGGGTTGCAATGGAGGCAGTTGTCACGGCAAGTCGACCGGTCGAGGCGGCTTCCGTTTGAGCCTGTTCGGGCATCACCCGGAGTGGGATTTCGAGTGGATTGCCCAGGGGGCGCGTGGGCGTCGTATTTTTACGGCGGCTCCGGGCCAATCGCTTCTACTACGAAAACCGACCATGCAGATGCCACACGGGGGCGGTCGCCGGATGGTGGCCGATTCAGATGCCTACCGTTTGTTGGAGCGATGGGTGTCGGAGGGTGCTGGCTGGGGTCGTTCGAGTGCCCCGAGGCTGGTGCGAATTGAGGTGTTTCCGACTGAAGCAACGGTTCGGCCGGGACAATCACAACAGCTGGCGGTTTCGGCCCTGTACGAGGATGGAACGGCCAGGGATGTGACTCGTGTTGCCGAGTTGCGGACCAATGATTCGAGCCTGGTCGAGATTGACGAGGCGGGCCTGGTGACGGCGGAGCGACGCACGGGGCAGACGGCGGTGATTGCCCTGTTGCAGGGCCAGGTGTGCGTGTCGCGATTGACCGTGCCGCTGGAGACGCCGCGGGCTGCCTGGCCGGAGTTCCCAATCGCCAATCTGGTTGACCGGCACGTCGAGCGGAACCTGCGGACCCTGGGAGTCGCTCCTTCAGCCGTCTGCGATGACGCCACGTTCCTGAGACGGGTGTCGCTGCACCTGGCGGGTCGGGTGCCCCGGCTGGAGGATGTCGAAGCGTTTCTGGCCGACGACACACAAGACAAGCGGACGAAGATGGTCAGGAGACTGCTGGCGTCCCCCGAATACGCGGACACGTTTGCGCAGAAGTGGTCGGCGTTGTTGAGGAACAAGCGGCGGGGGCAAAAGGATCGGATTCCGGGGACAATCGCGTTTCACCGCTGGATTCGCAACGCAATCGCCCGGGGGATGCCCTACGACCGTTTCGTACGACAGATCCTCACGGCCACCGGAAACGTCAGTGTCTCGCCTCCGGCGCAGTGGTACGCGGAGGTCCGGTACCTGGATCGCTACGTCGACGATACCGCCCAGGTGTTCATGGGCCTTCGTATTGGCTGTGCTCGGTGTCATCACCATCCCTTCGAGAACTTCACGCAGACGGATTACTATGGCCTGGCCGCGTTTTTCACTCGAGTCGGTCGCATCGAGGGCAGCGGGGTGGCGGAGCGGCGGGCCAACGAAACGGTCTTGATCAAGGCGACCGGCAGCGTCAAGCACCCGGTCACCGGCGCGGTGGTCAAGCCACACGGATTGGGTGGTCCCGAGTTGGATGTTCCGCCCTACGCCGATCCCCGTCATCGCCTGGTTGATTGGATGGCGGACCCGAAGAATCCCTATTTTGCGAGGGCTTTTGTCAATCGCATGTGGGCCCATTGCTTTGGTCGCGGACTGGTCGAGCCGATTGATGACATGCGAGTGACCAACCCAGCGACCAATCCGGCATTGCTAGACGCCCTGGCCAGCGAGTTCGTTTCCAGTGGATTTGACATGCGTCGGGTGCTCGAGTTGATCACCACGAGCACCACCTACCAGTTGGACTCCTCGGCCAATGTCGACAATCTCGACGAGGTCCAGGGTCACTCTCGCTTCTATCCCCAGCGACTTTCGGCCGAGATGTTGCTCGATTCGATCGACCAGGTCACCCTGCGTCCGACGTCCTACAGTGGCCTGCCCAGTGGGACTCGGGCGATGCAGTTGCCCGACGAGGATTATTCGAACCAGTTTCTGAAGCTGTTCGGTCGTCCCCCGCGTGAGAGTGCCTGTGAATGCGAGCGGGCGACCAGCCCGAGTCTTTCCCAGTCGCTGTTCTCGTTGAACGACAGTTTTCTGCTGGGCAAGATTTTTGATTCCAAGAGTGCTGCCACCAAGTTGGGTTCTGCGACCGGGGAGCATGCCGTGCGGGTCCGTCGCCTGTTTTTGCTGGCTCTCTCGCGGCCGGCCACATCGATTGAAGTCGAAAAGGCGATCAAGTACATCGGCTCGGAAGCCGATCCCAAGACTGCCTACAGGAACCTGATGTGGGCGCTGATCAATACCAAGGAATTCCAGTACAATCACTAGTCGCCGCGATGGCCGACTTCCTGTTGGAAACGTTTGTATGACTCGACATTCGACCCGTTGTTTCGGTCCGATCGATCGTCGCAGCTTTCTGAAGATCGGTGGCCTTTCGCTGGGAGCTCTCTCGAGTGGTCTCTCGCCAGACCTGGCCGGATTGTTGGCGGCCGAGGCGGCTGGTGAGGCTCTGGACAATGATTTCTCGGTCATCCTGTTCTGGGCCAACGGCGGTCCGAGTCATCTCGAGACTTTTGACATGAAGCCCAAGGCTCCGGCCGAGTACCGGGGCGAGTTCCAGCCGATCCCGACGAATGTGCCGGGGCTGGACATTTGTGAGTTGCTGCCCAACCTGGCCGGGATGGCGGACAAGTTTTCGATCGTTCGCAGCCTGTTCCACAACCGCAACGAGCATTCTGGCGGGACCTGCAGGTTCCTCAGCGGTTACACCCCCAAGGCTGCCAATCCGGCTGACGCGGAGTATCCCGAGTTGGGATCGGTGGTGGCCAAGCAACTCGAGGACCAGGTCGAGGACATGCCACTGTTCGTGGCCAATACGAAATTCTACGGCGGAGGTCCGGCTTATCTCGGTGCGGCCTACTCGGCCTTCATGCCAAATTCCAAGTCGATCACCTCCAGCGGGGCGAATCGTTACGATCCAGTGCCCCTGTTTGGTGCCAAGGATGGTCAATTGTCGGCGCGTGACAGCGCCCTCGCATCACTTCGCAAACGCAATTCGCTGCTATCGGAATTTGACGTGTTCCGTCGTGAACTCGACCGGACCGGCTCGATGGACGCGCTGGACAAGTTCCGTAGTCGGGCCGTGGCGATGCTGACCAGTTCCCGGACCGCCCGGGCCTTCGATCTCACCAAAGAGCCAGAGAGCGTCCATCAGCGGTATGGCAAGACACACTGGGGACGCAGCCTGTTGCTGTCGCGGCGACTGGTCGAGCACGGTGCGCGGTTTGTGCAGATGCAGGCGACGTTCCGATTGAAGAAAGAAACGGGGCGGACCAGCAACTGGGACGATCACAGCGTCAACGCCGACATCTTCAAGGCATACCGAGAACGGATGCCTGTGTTTGACCAGGCGGTTCCTGCGCTGATCAACGACCTGTACGATCGCGGCCTGAACGAGAAGGTGCTGTTCATCTTTTGCGGGGAGTTCGGACGGACGCCGAAGATCAAGAACCAGGACAAGGCAACCAAGCGACCGGGCCGCGATCACTGGGCGCGTTCGATGAGCATCTTTCTGTCCGGTGGTGGGTTGAAGATGGGCCAGGTGATCGGGGCAACAAATGCCCGGGGCGAGGATCCGGTCAGCCGCGTCATGAACAGCAACTGCCTGCTGTCGACCGTCTACAACCGGTTCGGCGTGAACACCGACCATCACTTCTACGACAACACCGGTCGACCGGTTCCGATCCTGACCGACGGCGAACCGATTCGCGAGTTGTTGTAGCGTTC
>CAZYAZ010000034.1:51013-58654 GCA_964646205.1 uncultured Planctomycetaceae bacterium
TCGACCACAGCGTTGTCTTCATCCTGCAACTGCAGGAAATGGGCGTGGGCATCGGTTCAGTATTCGCACTGATTCAGCGCCGAGACATATGTGGCGATTGCTTCCTTTTGTCGCCTGTCGAGGTGACCGTCGGTGAAGTGCAGTCCGTAGGAGGCCTGCATGACCGGGGCCAGGAAGTCGGGACGGGCCGAGAAACACTTGAGGATCTCGGGCACATCGCCACGGTCGGGATTCTGCTCTCGCCAGGCCTCGTAGATCTCGGCCAACTCGCCACTGGCCTGGTCGTCTTCAACCCACGCGATTCTGGGTGTTGCGGGCATTGGTGTCATTGTCCTTTCGACGCGGCCGTCGGCACGGCCTGGGTGAATTCCAGCATCGTATCGATTTTTGGCTTCTTCACTTCCCGGGTTGTTCCATTGGGCCAGCGGATGACCAGTTTTTCGATCTGGTCGTGGTCTCCCAGTCCGAAGGTGACGGGGAGTTCGGCCTGGGAGAGGTAGCTCCGGGTGGGCATGACCTGCTGGCTGCGGACGCCCGTGGCGGTGTGGATGTCGATCCAGGTGCCAATGGCGCTGCTGTTGACACCGGTGGTTCCGGTCAACCGGACTCTCAGCCAGTGGTGTCCCAGGTCCTGGTCATTGCGGAGCAGACGCGGGCTCCCACCGTTGGAGGTGATCAGCAGGTCGAGGTCACCGTCGCCGTCGATGTCGGCAAAGCTGGCCCCACGCCCGACCATTCGCCTGACGAAATCCTCACCACACTGCGCCGATTCGAGTGCCACGAATTCATTCTCGTGTTCCGCTCCACAGTTCCAGAGCAACTGGGGGGGCTGTTCGTAGTGCTGGCTGGACTGAACGAGGTTGATGTCTTTTTCGAGATGTCCATTGGCGGCGAAAATGTCGAGTCGACCATCAAGATCGCTATCAAAGAAGAAGACGCCGAAGGTCAGTTCGGGTCGTGTTGGTGGTGCGATGCCATTGGAGATCGCCTCGTCCTGGAAGACCGGCAATTGGTTGGCCAGGGTGCGTCGGACGTACAACGCGGTGGTCTCGTTGGCGAAGTTGCCGATGGCGATGCCCAGTTCATCGGAATTGCGGAAACGGCCGATGTCTATCCCCATCGCTCCCCGGGCGTTGCCGTTGGTGTCGAAAGCGATTCCGGAACTTCGACCTTCTTCCTCGAAGGTGCCATCACCCTTGCCGAGGTACAGGAAGTTGCGGACGGTGTCGTTGGCAACAACGAGGTCGACGTGACCGTCGCCGTTGAGATCGGCAAAGGCGACTCCCAGCGACTTGGCCAGCGGAACGTTGGTGCCGGCGTTGCGGACCTCGATCCCGGACCCAGCGGTGACGTCCGCGAAGGTTCCATCGCCGTTGTTCAGGTAGAGGTAGGGGGCGCTGCCGGGAAATTTCTGTGGCTGGCCGTAGGCGCGGAGCTTGCCGTCGAGCGTGAAGTTCTGGGCGAGGTCGTTGTCCCTGGTCCATCCGACGTAATTGCAGACGAACAGGTCGAGATCGCCGTCGGCGTCGGCATCGAAGAAGCCACAGCTGGAACTCCAGGCCGTCTCCTGGCCGGCCACCCCGGCCTTGCCGGTGACATCCTGGAACGTTTTGCCGGTGTTCCGAAACAGGCGGTTGTGTCCGACGGCCGAGATGAACAGGTCGGTGTGTCCGTCGTTGTCGAAGTCTCCGACAGCGGCTCCCATGCCATACAGCGAAATCGCCAGTCCCCATTGCTCGGTGACGTCAGTGAAGTGGCCCTTCCCGTCGTTGGCCAAGAGTGCCATCCGGGCTGGCTGGTCCGGTTGCGGACGCGTGTCCCAGTCCCAGCGACGTGAATTCACAAGCAAGAGGTCCTGGTCACCGTCGTTGTCGAAGTCGAGAAACGCACAGCCGCCACCCATCGTCTCGGGTAGCAACTTGTCGCCGTAGGCGCCATTTTCATGGACGAAGTCGATACCCGCTTCGGCCGTGATGTCGGAAAAGATCACCTGGGGAATCTCGACCCCGGGCCGCTTGGGAACCTGTGGTACCTCGAGCGGCGCACGCTCGGTCACCTCCACGTCGTCTTCCGCAAGGTACCCCTGCAGGAAGACGGTGGCCGTGACCAGGATCGCGACGATGCCGAAGACGGCCAGTGACTTCCTGAGTGCCGTGCCGATGACCGTGTCATCCTGCTCCAGCGTGTCCAGATCGTAGTCGAGCGATTCGTCAACGGTGGTGCGTTCCACCGGGTCGGCATCGGAATCCTGTTGTGTCGGATCGACGGGATGCTCGTTCATTCGTCGGCTCCACTCTGTGTCGTGGGACGTGGTCCCCGCCGGGTCGTGGCAGCGGGTAGACCGGGTGCTCCCGGTCTCTGCAACCGGTAGAAGACCGGTTCTTCGGCCGCCGCGTTGGCGGCCGGGTAACGGGCCTTGGCCGCTCCGACCGCCCGGTCCCGTGCATTGTCGTCGGGCTTGAAACGGGCGTGCAGCCCGGCGTGGTGTTCGGCTTTCTGGTTGTCACCGAGTTCACGATAGAGTTGCTGCAGGTTGTAGTGAGCGGTGACGTTTTCAGAATCGATCACCAGCGCCCTGTGGAACGTCTCGGCCGCCTTCTGCAGAAACACTTTTCTCTGGGCCGCCACGTCGTCGGTTCGCAATCGCCGGGCGCGGTCAAAATACGTTTGCCCCAGCAGGTTGATGACCCGGTAATCCTTGCTGAAGTCGAAGCCTCGCTTGACCATCTCCGGCGTCCGGTCGTCGATCACGCTGCGGAAGTTCTTCTCGGCTTTTTCCAACTGGTTGAGATCCCGGGCAACCAGGCCCGAGAGCCAGGCGATGGTCCATGCCGGGGGCGAGGGATTGTCGTGTCCGGACGCCCGGGCCAGCGCTTCGGCTGCCTCGCCGAGTCGTCCTTCCCGGAACAGCACGCGGGCCAGGTTGAGTGGTCCGTCGAATCGGCCGAGTTTTTCGACTTCGCCAAATGCGTTTCCTGCCTGTCGCAGTTCGCTCTTGCCTTTGAGGAACAGGCCGATGCCGTAGTCGTTCCAACGCATCCATGTCGGAACCGACGATGGATCGTTGGTCACGTCGGTGTCGTCACCGGCAACCGGGAAGGTGACGCGGTCGACGGCAAGGACGGTGACCGGCAACTGGTTTGTCAATTGGCCGGTGTTGCCGTCGAGTCCACGAATGTCGAGGTCACCGGTTTTGTGGCTGCGGGCGATGAAGTCGGTGTACTGCTTGTCGAACTTGCGGTAGTTGAGCTTGACCTCGACGGTGATTGGTCCGTCGAGACGGCTGGGCAGTTCGAGTTGGTAGTGCACGACCTGGCCGGCACCGGGTGGAATCTGGTGGTTGTACAAGGGCGTGAAAATGTCCTGGGGGTTGCGACGATCGATGCGCTTGCCGTTGACGTCCAGCAGGAAGACGTTGACGAAGTGTGACCAGGGATCGACCTCACGCTCGTCATCAAACTTGCCACTGGCGCCGATCACTCGATCGCCGGAGGTGACGGTCACTTCGAGCCAGACTTCGTTGGAATCGACGGTGCCCTGGGTGAACAGGTGTCCCAACTTCACGGTGCGGATCACCGCATCGAGCAGGTAGCTGGCCCCGGGCTTCAGCGTTGGCACGTCGGGCCGCAGCGGCGCGTGCAGCTTGCCCGAGAGCGAGCCACCGTCACGGATGCCGAACAGGTCGACCCGCATCGTGCCGGACAGGAAATCCTGGTGAGCCCGGACCACCTGTGGCCGATCGCGGAACCAGGCGATGCCGGTGTTGGCACCGGGGAACAGGTGATTGTGAACCTGCAGCGTTCCGGACTCACCCAGCGGACGGGCACCGAAATCAGTCGAGGAGACCAGTGGCATGTGACAACGGTTGCAGTTGGCCTCGGCGGTGGGTGGGTAATAGAAGCTGGATGCTCCGTGTCCCAGGCCCGAGAGCAGAAAGGCGTCGTAGTGGTTCTGGCCGCGGATAAAGTGCTTCTGGTAGCTGTTGCCTTCGATTGTCTTGAACTTGTTGAGAGCCAGGGGCAGGTGCACCTTGTGACAGACGCTGCAGAACTCGGTTGTCTTGTGATGTGGCTTGAGGAACGTCTTCTTGTGGAAATCGGGCTTGGCCTTGACCAGCTGGTTGTTGATCCATTGCAGCACGGGATTGTCGCTGTAGGCGAACGGGTAGTGCAGTGGTTCCTCGATGGTGTAGTCCGAGTTTCCCCGGTTGCTGTTGATGTGGGTGATCGCGTGGCAGACGGTGCACGTGATCCCGGCGTGAGCGGTCGGGTCGTTGACGTCGTCGTAGTTCTCCAGGTCAAAGGCTCCACTGAAGAAGGGGACCGGGTCGTGGCAACCGGCGCACCAGCGTGAGGCCCGGACGTTTCCATCGTGTTTGAGTGAGACCTTTCGTGTCTCCCGGACACTGGGCAGGTAGGCGGCGTTGTTGAAGGAACTGAAGCGGTGGACGCTGTCGGACCAGGCGGCATGCGTGTCGGGATGACACTTCTTGCAGTAACTGTCCATCATCAACGCCTCTCGCGGGATGAACTTGCCGCTGGTGGTGCGTGCCAGTGACGGCTCGAAGTACTTCACTCCGTCCTGGGATCCCACGACATTCCATTGCCTGGGATCCTGGGAGTGCAGGAGGACCATGGCGATGACGGCGATTCCGGCGACGGTGGCAATCCGTCCTCCGATGTGCCACTTGATCCTGGGACCCGATAGCCGGTGGAGCCAGTACAGCCACCCGGCCACCAGGGGCAGGGCGACGTGAAGCCAGTACACCACGCTGCGGCCGACCGGGTGCTTGAGATCAACGACGTTTTCAACCCGCACCAGTGCAAAGCCAGTCAGCAGCACGGCGATCGAGACGGCAAACAGGACGTAACCCACGCGGACTGCCCGCCGGTTCCGTCGATTGTGGGCGTTGCGGATGTGGAGGCTGCCGAAAATGACCAACGGCAAGACCAGCAGCAGTCCGGTCACGATGTGGCCCAGCAGCATCAGGAAATAGAAGTGCGTCTGGAAGACATCCCCGGTGATCCACTGCATGGCGGTGATCGCCGACAGGTACGCCGAGTTGGCAGCCAGCAGTGCGACGAGGACGAAGACAACCCAGAGCAGTTTCCTCAGCCCCGGTGTCACTGCGCGGACGTAGAGCTTCCCGGGTCGAACCGGTCCGGTGCCCTGCGCGGGCAGTGGCGGATCTGGTGGTGGCGGTTGTTGATCGTGTTCAGACATGGAAACCGGATCCCGGGTGCGTTGTGGTCGCGGGCGCAAACAGCCGGTCAGTCGACGAGCGGCTGCTCGGGAGAGCGACGACCGATCGTGTTCGCCGTGCTGTGTTCAGCAGCAAACCAACCGGTCGCGTCGCACGGAAAGAGGATTCAGCTTCGTGGTGGCCGATCGATCCGCGATGGATATCCGGGGCGGGCGAGGTCCCGCAGGTCGCGATCGTATCGAGTTGGAGTGGCGATCAACCGGCCGGGCAGTGACCAGCCCATGGTGGCGAGGTCGTCAATGACAGGGGCCGGGACCGGAGCGGATGGAATCGGCATCGGGGCGGGGCCCTTGTCGCAGCGGCCATGCGAGCAGGGTGAAGGCGATGGCATTTCCATTGGCTTGGCCACCGGCGACTTGGAAGTTGTCGGGCCGCTGTGCAGGTAGTCACCGCAACTGGCTCGAGCCTGCGAGAGCCCTGTACCAAACAGGGTGACCGCGGCGACGACCAGCACTCCGCGCCATTGCGACGGCGATCGTCGTGCGGTGATAGTTTGACTGGACGTGGCCATTAGCGTCCCCGGGAAGTTCCGGCCGAGTGTCTCGGGCTGCACCCAGACTTACGCGGTGAGAACGAGGTCCGTTGGAAGCCTCAGTTCCAGTATAGGACCCAGTTTTAAGCCCGGTCAATAACCTGCCTGTCCCCGAGTCGAAGCCGGCGCCGGGGATAACGATTGGGCAAGCCAGGCCAATCGTGATGGGTTCTCACTGGCCGAGTTTGACGGCAGTGAGCTTCGCATCGGGAGTTATCGAGAAGACCTGTCCGGCCCGTGAATCCACCACCAGGAGATTGGGTCCTTGCCAATCGAGCCCGACGGGATTGTCGAGCGGTTTGCCGCTGACCCATTTGACGGACTTGCCGTCGGCGGTCACTTTCCAGATGCAGTCGGCGTACCCGTCGCTGACATAGGCTGTGCCATCTTTGGCGATCGCAACATCGTTGGGATAAATGAAGGTGCGGTCCTTGACCACCGGGGTGATCTTGCCATCGGGGGCAATCTTGACCAGTTGGTTCCTGGGTCCTCCCGAGACCACCCACAATTGTCCCGTCTTGTCGAAGGTCATCCCTCGTGGTGCCGGGAGCACCGCGAATTCCTTGGGTTCACCACCGGCGGCGGGTACCGACCAGATTCGCTGCAGTTCCAGGTCGCTGACAAAGATGGTGCCGTCACTGCCGGCGGCGATTCCCATCGCGATGCCGATGCCACCTTTGGTGAGTGGTGTTGACTTGCCGTCGGCCGAGAAGCGGTAGACCTCGCGGGTTCCCGAATCGCCCACCAGTAGCCCTCCCTTGCCATCGCCAGCGATACAGCGGACGGCGTTCAGTGGCGTACGAAACTTCTTGCTGGCCTGGAAGAACACTTCCAGTTTTCCGGTCGCCGTGGCCTTCCACAGTCCCGGCAACTTGCGGTCGACCAGGTAGAGGGTCTTGGCGTCGGCGGCAACCGAGACGTCCAGGGGATAGACCAGGCTCTTGGCCGGCGCGGAGGTGTCCTGGGCGGCGGAGGAGGCGAGCGTGGCCAGGCCGATCGTGGTGGCCAGGACCGGCAGCCAGGTGAGAAGTCGACTGGGACGGTTCATGATGAGCATTCGTTGTGGGAATCGACTGACAGGCAACGGACCAGAACCTTGTTTGTTCCAGGACCCGATCCAACCAGTCTAGCTTGCCAATCGGTTGATTGACCATTCCCGATTCTAGTCCTCGGCGACGATCTCCACACCGTTGAGAATTGGAATGCCGGTGCGAGCGACCAGGTCGATGGTCAATTCGGTTGTCGCTGACACTTTCTTGAATTCTCGGACAATCGCCTTGCGACGGACACCGGTCGTGGCGACCACGTCGAATTCCTCGAGAACCGATTTTCCTCCCAGCCGAACATCGAAGACCCGTTGTCCTGCCTTCAGGTTTTCGGGTTCACAGAAATGGAGTCGCACGGTGTAGGCCCGCGGTGTCTTGGCATTCTTGTCGAGTCGGATGGTCAGGGTCTGCAGTCCGGTGACTCCCGACGAAGCGACCCAGTCATGGTCCCTGGCCGTAACCAGCGAGGAATGTTGACGGAAAGTCCGTGACGGTCCCTTGGCCGTGATTCGAACGTCAGGCGAGGCGCCTCCGACGCTGGGATAATCCAGCCACAGTGTCCCGTCGGGCGACATGCGGTCGCCGGGGGCACCGAGATTCACTCCGAGTCGCTTGACCGACGTTTCCGGTGCCTTCAGTGCACTGTAGGACCACATCTCGGCCCGGGGTACATGGGTGAAGGCCAGCGAGGTGAACAACGAGTAACCACAGACACAGCCGTGGGCAAAGTTGGGAGCATTGAGAACTCCGTTGGCCGGGATCAGGCTGTTGCGGCATCCCGAACGAAACCCCTGGAGACG
>CAZYAZ010000035.1:0-14006 GCA_964646205.1 uncultured Planctomycetaceae bacterium
ACTCATGATGTCGGGTTCTCCGAAGGCTGACAGTCCAGAAAGAAGTTATTCACGACAACCAAAACGACAACCAAAACGACAACCAGACGGGTGCCTCGTGCCGCATCCCGCCGCAGGGGCTTTACCCTGATCGAACTGTTGGTGGTGATCTCGATCATTGCCGTGCTGGCCTCCTTGATCATGCCGGCCATCATGAACGCACGGGCTGCCGCTCGACGGACCCAGTGCGCCAACAACCTCAAGCAACTCGCCGCCGCGACCATGAACTTCACCAGTGCTAGCAACGGCAGGTTGCCCGATGCCTACGACTGGTACCCGGCTCTTGATGCCAATGGAAACCTCGTCGACAAGGCGATTTCGCGACCATGGCCCGTGGCGCTGCTGCCGTTCCTGGACAGAAACGACCTGCAACGGGTCGTGGCCAATGGAACACTGGGCGGGGTCGCTTCCGGTGGAGACATCCCCCATGTGGAAGCACTGACCTGCGTGGTCGACGACAACAACTTCAACCAGAGCGGTGGACTGAGTTACGTTGGCAACGGTGGTTACATGGGTTTGGCGGCCTTCCAGAACGCAAACCTGCAGACGGCCGAACCCGGGAGTTTTAATTATGGGGGGCCCAACAGCGAGAGAGTGGCACACGCCACGGGCATCTTCTGGGCACCCGACAACGGGGTGGTCGACGGCCTGATCCCCGGTGCCGTTGGATTCGAAAAGGATGTCCACAAGATGACCCTGGACTTCATCAGTGCCGGCGACGGCAACTCCAACACAATCCTTTTTGGAGAAAACCTCCAGGGAGGAAACTGGGCCTGGCACCCGGGCGCATCGGGACACGTCCCAGCTGACTGCCGACAGGGCGGTTCGTTGTTTGGTGTTCTCGTGGCATCGGGCGTCAACCTCAACCCGAACGCGGTTCCCGGCAAGTTGACCCTGGGAAGCAGCGCGAGTTTTTCCAACGGTGCTGTCATCGCTGGACGACTCAACAAGAACCTGATCGCGGCGAGGTTCAAGGCTCCGCGTCCCAGTTCCAACCACGGCGACCTGGTCAACTTCGCGTTCTGTGCCGGCAACGTGCGGTCCATCAACATGAACGTCGATCCCAGGGTGTTCGCCAGGCTCGTCACCCCCGACGGGCAACGATTTGACCAGGTGGTCCTGAGCGACGAATAAAAGTGACCGTGATCACCGGGGCAACCTCCGCAGGCTGGCTTTCGCCTGCGGAGGATAAAGACCGGCGGCCAGGAGGGGCTACTTGCCCGTCCAGTAGTCAAACACCAGCACGTCGGCCACCCGTGGACCGACCAGCTTGACGAACTCCTGGTGCGCCGGATGCGGCAGGTAGGTGTCGCGTCCCGACTCGTCACGGAACGTCACGACAAAACCGTGGGTGAACCCCTTCTGCTTGTTCTCGACGCTCACGTCGATCCCGTGTTCAAAGCCCACGATCACGTCGATCCGCTGGGGCAATCGTGCAAAGGCCCGGACGACCTCCTGCACCTTCGCCCCGGTCACCTCGGGCTTGAACTTGAACAGCACCACGTGCCGCAGGCGGCGTGACCCACTGCCCCCGAGACCGAGCGCCTCGAGCATCCGGGCCGCCACAAAACGATTCCCCGCAGCATTCAGGTGCACACCATCACTGGTCAGCACTCCCCTGGCGACCTCCAGCGGGTTGTGACGACCCAGGTAATCACGGAATTCGCGGTTGAGGTCCAGCAACTGGACGCCCGTCTCTGCAGCCACGCCACGAGAAATCCCCGCGTACTCCGACAGCATCTTGTCCAGCGAATTGGTTCCGGCCGGTTTTTCCCCAATCACGCTTGGCGTGCACAGCACGACCCGTGAGCCGGACTTCTCGATCCGCTCGATCAACCGTCCCAGTCCCGCTTCGTAGTCCTCCTTCGACGTGCCCTTTCCGTTCTGAGAATGCCAGACATCGTTGATGCCGATGTAGATCACGACCACCTGTGGCTTGTGCGCCAGAACGTCACGATCGAGCCGCTTCTCGAGATCGGGAACCTTGTGCCCACTGATCCCGGCCCCGATCACCTCGAGTTCCAGTTTCGCGTGACGCGCCTTGAGCACCTCGCGAACCACCTGGATGTACCCCCCAGGCCGGTCCCCGGCCTGGGTGATCGAATCGCCCAGGAACACGATCCGATCGCCTTTCTTCAACGCCCCGTCGGCCGCCAGCACCGGGTTCACCACCAGGGCCACGACGGCCAGCACGGCGGCAATCGAGAGAAACGAGGGAACGGTTTCACGGACAAGAGCAGGGCAGGGCAGCGACATCACGAAGTCCATTCTGGTTGAAGAGTCACAAACGATCACCGGCGTCTCTACTGTCCCAGCAGCCACGGCACGGCCTTGAGCACCGCGGCACTCTCGCTGCCGGACTGCGACACAACGTACTTGGGTCGTTTCATTGCGGCGTAGGTCGCCTGGACGCGTTCAGGCACCTGGCCCTTTTCACCGGCCAAAAACAGTGGCAGCGGTGCGGCCAGCGAGAGCATCCCCGGCAGGTCACCGTACTTGACCGCCCCGGGCAAAAACCCGGGATCGCGATAATTCCCGACGTTGACGAACCGGAAACCGCCGGTCGCCACCACGGCCTTGTCGACCAGGTCCTGGACCAGGACCCTCGCCGTGGCCACCAGTGGGCCGGCGCCGCCGGTTCCCACCAGTGCCACCGATCCGGCCTTGTCTTCCTCGTGACCCTTCACGAACGCCAGCAGTGTCAGGATGTCGTGAACCCGGCTGGCAAACACCGAGTGGTTGTACCCGAAGGTGTAGGCGGCAAACTCGCGGTTGTTGCCCACCTTGGGCGTGACGGTCAACGGTTTCCCATCGGCCTGGAACTCGCCCTGGTACAACAGGTCGGCTCCCAGGACCGCGGCACCTCCGTCGAGCAGTTTCTGGATGGCGGGGATCGGGCGTCCATCCTCACCGTACAAACCCGCCTTGCCGCGTCCGTCGACCCAGACAACCGCCATCCCGTTGTAAGCGGCCTTGCTGGGAAAGAACGATACCACCGGCAACGCTTCGCCGTGTGGCTTCAGTCTCAGGATGTCGGCAAATTCCAAGTAGTCACCCCGATCGTGCTTGATGACCTTGGTGCGGTCGATCTGGTTGGCACGCGGCAACCCGCGACCAATGATCGTCTTGATCGCACCACCGACGATGCCCTGGTAGAGCGTCATGTCCTCGCGTTGGCGAGGGACCAGCGAAGCCAACTGGGCCTGGGACTGCTTGGACAGAAAACCGGTGACGGTCTTCTCGTGCGACTCACCACCGGGAGGGGCCGGGTGGTCCTTGCCCCAGACGGTGTATTCCGCGGCCGTCAGTGGCTCGTAATCGGTCTCGACAACCGGCTCGTCCAGGCCCAGCCCCAGGTGGCGATTGAACAGGTTGTACATGATCCCGCGACTGACGTAGTTGTAGTTGTGCGGGAATCGGACCAGGGAACGACACAGCACGTGGTCCCGCTTGCCGTAGAGCCCGTAGAGTTGTCTCAACTCCGGATAGCCCTTGGTCATCATTTCCTTGGTCCAGTCGTTGGCCGCTGTCATGCCCTGTGGCTTGGGAGCAAACAGCGCGGCCAGTTCGACATTGCCGGTGCCGATTCTCAGCAGGCAACAATTCTCGCACGTGCACCCACCCTGCATCGATGTCGAGACCATCCCGTTGGGAAACGCGACAACCGGACGCGGGTCGATGGCACACAACAGGATCGTCTGGGTTCCGCCACCGCTACCACCGGTCACGCCGATCCGCTTGGGATCCACATCGGGCAGGCCGGCCAGAAAATCCAGGCAACGGATCGAATTCCAGGTCTGCAGCCCCATGATGCTCTGGAGACGCAGTTCCGCCTGGGTGCTGATGAAGCCCCAACCCCGGGGACTGTTCATGTGCGGCCGCTGCTTCTGCAACCGATGGGCCACCCCCATGCCAATCTGCTGGGCATCGGCGTAGCCCTCCATGTCGAAGATGAAGGTCACGCAACCCATCCGGGCCAACGTGGCACAACGCGCCAGCTTGGGAAACCGGCCCGACTTGCGGAACTTCTCGCCGCCACTCTTGATCAAGGCGTCCATCGCCCCGACGCCGTAATCCTGCAACCGACCACCGTGGCCATGAGGACACAGAACAGCCGGGTGTTTTCCACCGGACGTCTTGCCGGCCGGCCGGAACAGCAAGCCCGTGACAAAGTGACCCGGAACACTCTCGAAATACACCCTCTCGACGGTGAAACCCGGACGGGTCACCTTGCCGAAAATAACCGGCTTCATCGGCGTCCGCTGTGGCATTGGCCACAGGCCCGTCGAGACCAAAATCCGCTGCTTCAGTTCCCGCTTGCGGACTTCCCACTCCTTGCGAGTCGCCGGCACCTCGAAGGGGAAGTAGCCGTTGAGATCTTTCTGGGGAGCCAGGCGTGAGTCATCGGGGCGTTGGCCGTCGGGAAACACCCGGGGAGTCGCAGCCGTGACGGTTGAGGAGGCCATCAGGCACAGGGTTGCCATGAGTGACAACAGGGTGGGGCGAGTGAGCATCGGAGTGTCTCCTGGTGCGGGTATCAGCCGGTCAGGGTAACCATGGGGGATTCGAGTCGCTACTTGACGCTCCACTTCTCGTCAAAGAAGTCGGCGTCGACAATCTTGCCGGGCCACACGGTTCCCGGAGGCGTCGACAGGTCGACAATCGCCCAGTCGGGCAGCATCGGCACCTGTCTGGCGTTGTTGAGATAGGCGTACTCGCGGTAGGTGAAACTGCTGTTGAGAACCACGTACCGCCTGGGATTCAACGGGTTCGGATAAATCATCACCGGCATGTGTCCACCGTCGGCATACGACTTCTCTCCGACTGACACCTTGCCGTCGCTCCACGAGACCGGCAGACCATCGACCAGCCTGGCCAGCAACTTGTTGCTCTGGGGATCCCCCCACAGCACCAGGTTCGCTCCGGCGATGTCCTTGTCGGTCACCTGCGTGTCGTCCTTGATCCGTGCGTAACCACGGAACTGTTTTCGCCAGTGGACACGGGCACGCTGGAGTTCCGACTCGACCCACTGTCCGGTTTTTTCGTGCATCGGTTTGCCCGTCGGACGGACGAACAGGAACGAGTCCATGAACGCGTCATCGATCGGCCCCTGGAGATTGTGTCGTTTTCTCAGCTTGCCACCGCGACCACCAACACGACCTCCCACCCGCCAGCCGTCCTGTTGCCGGGTGAGCTTGCAGTTCCACGAGCGATCCGAAAGTGGCCCCGGGGCCTCGATCGAGGCGCCATCGATCACCACCGTCACCGGGCTGCGAACGTCAAACGGAGCGTAACCCGGCGAGAACGAGAGCTTCAGGCCGGTGACATTTTTTGTGACCAGTTTCAACTGGCTGCGACCGGTGACATCAGCGGTGACCCGTGCCGCCTTCCAGTGCTCACCCATTCCCTCGACCGTGACCCAGTGACACCGGTTGTATTTCAGGGTCCACGTGGTCATCACGAGGTGCCGCGGGTTCGTGTCGCGTCCGGCCCGTGCAATGCTCGTCAACCGGCGATCGATTTCCTTCTTGGAGTCCGGGTGAATGGCGTGCTTGGTCCCCGGCCCGATCACGTGGACCAGGTCGATCCCCTCGGCCTCCAGCGCCTGTTCCATGATGTCGGCCGCCTGCTTCTGTGTGTCCAGTTCGCCGCTGTAGGCCACCGTGGGGCACTGGGCCAGGTTGACCGCCCAGTCGGTGCAGTCGTACCAGTGCCAGAGCCGTTTCTCGAACCAGGTCGGGTTGAGTGTCTCCTTCTGGAAAAACTTCAGGAACTCGGGAGTCTCGGAAAACCCGGCCCCGGGGTTGGCCGCCACCCAGCGATCGGCGTAGTGCACGGCGAATTGCCAGCAGGCGGCTCCACCCATCGAGAAGCCCCGGACCGAGATCCTCCGACTATCGACCCGGTAGCGATCCCGGACGTCGCCCAGTGCCTCGAGCACATCCACCTCGCCGGCAAACTTGAACGCGTTCGAGTAGCGTCCGTAGGGGTGCAGCACGATCGTGTTGGCCGGCGTGTAGGCTCCGGCATTGCGTGCCCGCTGGTGCATGAAGTTCACCTCGCTGAGCGTTTCTCCACGGCCGTGAAACCAGATGTCCAAACGGTGTCGTCGTGTCGCCGTGAAATCGTAGGTCTCGGGGATCACCAGCCCGTAGGGCTGGACCGTGTGATCGATCTTGGACACGTAACCCCGAACGACCAGCCCGGTCTGCCTGGTCCAGGGCGCCTGGCCGGCGGCCAGTTGATCGGCCCGCTTTCCACCGATGGCCAGCAATTCGTGGGCCTTCTTGACATCGGCAGCCGAAAAGAACTCGTTGTATGTCAGCGCGTCATGAACAGCCCGGTAGTAGATCTCGACATCCGGAATCAACGCACGGATGGCGGGGTTCTTCGATGCGGACGCCTTGAGAATTCTGGCCCGAAGATCTTTCAGCTTGGCTGGCAATTCCACAAAGCCGCTGCCGGCTGGCTTGACCCCGGGTCGGGGAACCGGCCGGACCGATTTCGGATCATTGTCGCGAGGACCATCGGCCAGGACGGTCGAAACCACCAGCAGAAACACAACGGCGAAACATCGGGGCAACCGTCTCATGAGCTCTCGTCTCCAGGCGTTCGGGGCAGCAGCCCAGACTAACCGGCAGCACCCAGCAGGGCAAAGTCCCCGGGGTCAACCCGCTGCAGGACCAAACACCTCTGGCCTCGTGCAGCGAAGCTCAACTACGATCCCGCCCGTTGCAGTCGCATACCGGCCAGCCTGGAACTCCTCCATGTCCGCGCCTCCCCGAATCCCGGAAGTCCTGAGAATCCTGGTCACGCTGGCCTCGTTCGTGGTGATCGTGGCCGGCATGTCGATCGCCCGGTCGATCCTGGTCCCCGTTCTGTTCGCCGCCTTCCTGGCAATCATCTGCGGACCGGCCATGGGCTGGCTGGTCCGGCGTCGGGTCCCCCGTCCCTTCGCCCTGTTGCTGGTGTTCCTGGCCATGGGGGCAATCGGGGCCACGGTCGTCCTGATGATTGGACAATCGGTCTACAGTTTTCGAGACAACCTCGAGACCTTCAAGGAACCACTGCAGCAGAAGGTGGCGACCATCACCGAGACCCTGACGCGTGCGGGAATCGAGGTGCCCACCAAGGTGCAAGCCGACAGCCTCAACACCGATCACGCCGTCGACTACCTCGGTCAACTTCTTGGTGGACTGACCGATCTCTTCGGCAAGAGCCTGTTTGTCCTGTTCTGCTTCGTGTTCATCGTGCTCGAAGCCTCGGGCTTTCCGGCCAAGGTGGCGGCGATGCCCGGAGACACCTCGGCTCGACAGGTCCGGTGGAACACGATCATCACCGAAACCCGACGCTACGTGGCCTTCAAGACTGTCTTCAGCCTGATGACGGGGCTGGTCATCGGCGGACTGCTGTTCTGGCTCAAGGTTCCCTACGCACCACTCTGGGCACTTCTGGCCTTCCTCTTCAACTTCATCCCCAACATCGGCTCGTTCATTGCCGCCGTGCCGGCCATCACCGTCACCTTCATCACCCAGGACGGCTCGACCTTCTCCTGGGTCATCCTGATCTATGTCGTTGTCAACCTGGTGGTGGGCAACATCATCGAGCCACGGATCATGGGCAAGGGGTTGGGACTCTCGGCACTGGTCGTGTTCCTGTCGTTGGTCTTCTGGGGCTTTGTACTGGGGCCAATGGGAATGTTGTTGAGCGTTCCGCTGACAATGATCGTCAAGATCGTACTGTCGGCCTCTGACGAGACACGCTGGTTGTCGATTCTGCTGAGTGACGAGGCACCCAAAACAGCGTGATTACTGCGGGCATTCACAACCAATCCGCAACGACACCTGCCCGGAAAGACGATAGAATAAGTGGTGGTTGATGGATCATGCCGGTGTTCTCATCGGCATTCCAGATGCCTCGATGGAAATCGACCCCACAGGGATCACGGCCATGTCGACGCACGACCTCGGATGCGGATGCTCGAGTCACGGACTCTCTCGTCGCCACCTGCTGCAGGCCGGTTCGGTCGGACTGGCGGGTCTGGGCGCAGCCGGGCTGGCCACCCCGGACGCCGCACAAGCAGCCAGGGCTTCCAAGGCCAAACGCGTCATTTTCGTGTTCCTGACCGGGGGAATTTCGCACCACGACACGTTCGACATGAAGCCAGGCGCTCCGGCAAAAGTCCGGGGCACTTTCGATCCGGTCTCGACGGATGTCGCCGGACTGCAAATCTCTGAACACCTGCCGTTGTTCACCCAGCGGATGAAGCACTACGCGATGGTCCGCTCGATGGGCACCGCCAGCAACGGCCACGAGCAGGCCTGCCACATGATGCTGACCGGGCGACTCGATTTCCCAGTCGGCTTCAGCACCGCCAAGGTGCCCAGCCCCAACGAGTGGCCGTCAATGCTCTCGGTTGTGACCTATGCCAAGCGCAACGAGCAACGCAATCTGCCGCCGGCGGCAGTGTTGCCCGAACCGAGTGTCAACGAGGCAGCCCGCATGCGGCCCGGCCAGTTCGCCGGCCGACTGGGTTCGAACTACGAGGCCTGGCATGTCAATGTCGCCGCACAATGCCCGCTGGGCAACGGGGCGTGTCCCGACTGCTTCCGGTTCGAGAAGGACGAGTTCGACCACGCGGCCGAAAACATTTTCAACACCCCGGTGCTGACGCTCCCCAAGGGTGGCCAGGGGCGGCTGAGGGACCGCATCGGCCTGCTGAGGACCGTCGAGCAACAACGTGAGTTTCTCCAGGAACGCAGTGCCACTCGCAAGCTCGATCAGAACCGTCTCCAGGCCTTCACCGTTCTGGGCGACCCCAAGACCAGCCAGGCCTTCGACGTCGAGAACGCGGACCCGAAGACCCTGGCCCGTTACGGCAAGAACAAGTTTGGTCTCTCGGCCCTGATGGGTTTCCGGCTGATCGACGCCGGGGTCGACTTCGTCCAGATCAACCTGGGCAAGAACTCGTCGTGGGACACGCACCGTCGCAACTTCGTCAATCTCGAAAGGAACCTGCTGCCGCCACTGGATCTCTCGATGAGCGCCCTGCTCGACGATCTCAACGACAGCGGGCTGATCGACGAGACACTGTTCATCATCAGCGGCGAGTTCGGTCGCACTCCCAACATCAACAAGAACGCCGGTCGTGATCACTGGGGCCCGGTCTTCACCGCGTTGTTCGCTGGTGGAGGCGTGCAGGGTGGACAGGTGATCGGGTCCTCGGATGACCTGGGTGCCTACGCGACCAGCCAGCGGTACATGCCCGAGAACTTCTCGGCAACCATCTACGAGGCCCTGGGAATTCCCCGGGATTCTCACTGGGTCGACTTCGACGGTCGCCCTCACGAGATCTATCGTGGACAGCCGATGTCGGTGTTGTACGGCTAGATCGCGCGACCGCGCAAGCCGTCACTTCACCGTGACATCCGCCCGGACTCGCTTCACATCGCCAAGACCGCGAATCTCGTACACCCGCACGTGTTCGCCGAATTCGTGGCTCTGCCCGGCCAGGAAGTAGCGTCCGCTCCCCTGCTGCCTGACCACGTCCAGTGACCAGAACTCGCCGATCGTCACTTCCATCGGCAACAGGTAGCCTCTCTGGCGAGCCTGACTCCGCCGGTTGCCGACGTAGATATTGTCGAGCAGCGAGGCCACGTAGAGCCCGTCCCTGCTCCAGATGTGGACCATCCCCGCCTCATCAGCCACGAACACCCAGTCGCCCTCGTACCGGATGCAGGTCGGCTGGTGGATGCCACCAGGTTCAGGCAGGCCGTTCGCCTTGTGCCCGACCGACCAGATCTTCCGACCGGTCTTGTCGTAACAACTCACATCACAGCGAATCACCCGGCGTGGCCAGTGACCGATTCCCGGCTGACGCAGCGAATCATCCTTGAAGAACATCTCGAAGTACCGTCGGCCCTGGTCATCTGCGGCCACCCCTTCGAGTATCTTGCTGGACAACAGTTTGAAATCGGGTCCGACCACGCTGGCAGTCTTCCAGGTGTAATGCGGCACTCCCCGGTGGTCGATCTTTTCCAGTGGCAGGGCAAAGTTGCCCCAGTAAACCGTTCCACGACGATCCACCTCGGCGTCGTGACTGAATCCGATGTGTGGTTCGATGGGAAACCGCCGGCCCTTGCCCACCTCCCCGAGCGGCACCTCCTCGACCTCCTCCTCCGTGGCCAACCCGTCACCGTTGCGATCGACCCACACCGGGAAAGCCGTCTTGGAACCGGCCAGTTTTCCCTCGCCGTCATAGAACCGCAGTCGGCTGCCCACCCGGGCAACCGGAACCAGCCGGTCACCGTCGAAGCGGTAGATCCGGATCGTCTTGTGGCAGGAAAACAGGTAACGATGTCCACCGATGGTGTGCGTGTGCTGCCCGTGGACCATGAAACCCTTCACCTCTCGAGTCGGATGACGGTGTCCCAGCCACCACCACTTCCGGGGTGACCAGCGGCCGGTGTCGAGATCCAGCTTGTACTCGTACAACGAGCCGATGCCGTATCCGTCCATCGCGTGAACCACCGTCGGATCGTCGCTCAACAACGACGCGTTCTCGATATAGGCTCCGCCATACAGGGCCCAGGACACGGTGTGAGACTTGTCGAGTTTCAGCAACCGATTCAACAGGAACTCCGAGACATAAAGCGAACCATCGGTGGAGGCAGCCACGCCGGTCGGAGCATAAAGCCGATCGGTACGGATCTTGCCGGGCAACTCTCCCGCTTGCCCATACGATCTCACCAACTGGCCAGCCGGGGTGTACTCGAGCACCCGGCACGGTTCCCCCATATCGGAGACCAGCAGGTGACCATCGGCCGCAACGGCCAGCGCAAACGGTCGACGGGCCACCCTGGGAATCAGCACCCGCCACGACGTTCCCACGCGAACCACCAGGTCCCGCCCACTGATTGCCAGCAACCGACCGCTGCCGTCAATCGCCAGGCCGGCCGGTCGGGAGAGCGGCAGGGTGGAGAGTTGTTCCAGGCTCGCACGGTGCAGCACCCGGACCTGGTCCTGTGCCCAGCACGACACGAACACCTCGTCTCCGCGCACGGCCACTCCCCGGGTCATCGTCCCGCCGAGCACGGTTCCGTCAATCATCGCCTCGCGAACCCCGGCCAGTTCCGCACGGGGCCGATCCGCCACGACCGTCCTGGGGTTCTCGCCCAGGAACGTCCGCCACCGGCCGTCGGGCTGGCGGATTGTCTGACCGGTCCGGGCATCAATGCGGTACAGGTGCTGGCCGGCCACGAACAGCGTCTCCCCATCGATCGCACAAGCCGTGGGAGCGTCGCTGGAATCCAGCGGGGCGTGGGTCCAGAGCAGGTGGCCGGCGGCGGAGTACTTCTGGGCCCCGACCCCGTGTCCCCGCCCCAGCAGGTACACATCGCCCCGCTGGTCGACACTGACACCGCGGGGAGTCAGGCCATGGACGCCGGCGACCTCATGGGGAGCCGACCGTTGCGGCACACGGCCGTTGCCGGGGGTCGCGACGTACCGGGCGTTGACCCCGGGAGCCTGGAGAAGCCGCAACTGGTACCGGCCCGACGGCACCCGTTTCCCGGCATCGTTGCCGGTGTCCCAGGTGATTTCGACCTCCCCGGCTTTCAACGGCTTTGCCTCCCACAACGTGCGGACCAGTCGTCCGCCGGCGTCGTAGACGACCGCGCTGGTCGGGGCCTCTGCAGGCAGATCTACGACGGTCTTGACCCAGAACTTGCGGGGGATCATCGGCCGGGGAGTGGGCGGTTTCGGCCGGGTGGGCTTCACCAGGGCCATCACGTCTCCACCGGCAGTCGCCACGTCAGTCTCGTACCGGTCCCACACCGTGTCGTGATCCCAGGCGGAATCGAACAATTGCACCCGGGCCACATACCCGGCCAGGTGACCGTAGTTGGCCAACTGGGCGCCGATCGTCAGCCGGTTGACCGGTGACCCGAAATCGGGCCGAACCGGGTATCCACCCGGGCCGCCCCGGTCGTTCTGCACACCATCGATGAACGTCCGGCCTCGTCCGTCCTTCCATGTCAGCACAGCCTGTGTCCAGTGATCCGACCGGACCAGCCGTGGCGTGCGGTTGCCTCCGATCGGACCAAACACGTCCAGTCCACCGCCGTTGTGCACAATGCTCAGGCTCTGCGACTGATCACCCAGCTTGAAGTCCTGCCTGAGGACCATGGTGGATCCGTTGTGCACGGGACTGCCGGTCCTCAGCCAGACCACAAGCGTCCCCTGCTTCTTCGGCCACTTCAACGTTTCCGGAGCGAGCGTCAGCAGTTCGGACGCCCGGTGAGCCGGGCCGGTGGTGGTGGGGATGTAACTGCTGGGGGCCTCGCAGCCGTTGACTGGCCGACGCTCGAGTTGGATCGCATCGACCAGCACCGTGCCGTTGACCTCGACTCCGCAGGACCACTCCTGGTCCTCAAATTGCGGTGTCACGTGCCCACCTATTCTCCACCACGGGCCCACGCGGACGGGGTCCTGGAACCGTACCCGCGCCGGGATCTCGTTTTTTCCGCCCCGCTTGCGGACGGCAATAACCCGAACCGTGCCATCCCTGGGCGACTTGCCATCGGGCAGACGGACGTAGAAGGTCAGAAAGTGACCCCGGAAATCGGGAGCCGCGTAGCTGGGCAACTTGATCGGAGCGTGCAGCCACTGGCCCTCCCCGCTGAGTTCCAGGCACGCCCTGCCGTGAATACCACCGGCCCGCGACGTGACCTTCAGCTTCCCATGACTCGACCAGCTCGATGCGAGAACTTTCCCAGGCGCCTCGAATGACGAATGTGCCAGGAGGTTCGTCGCGCCACTTTCTGAGAGGTATCCCACCAGCGACATGCCGCCGGCATCAGTCTTTCGTTGAAACCGTGCCGTGTTGGCACCGACTCCGTGAATCCGGCCATCGGGTCCGATCATCGTCGCCAGGCTCGGACGCAGGAACGTCGAACCGGGAGGCAGAAACTTGGCCGAATCGAACCTCAAATCCACCACGGGACTGGTGGGCTCGGACGCCTGCCCGACCACCACGCACGCCACCAGACACGTGGCCAGTCCTCGACTGACCCCTCCGAATAAGTTCCACATTGCCTGATGTCCTCTCGGGATCGTGATCCGACGCAAGAGAGTCCGACGATCCTGCCGGTAAGCGTCTGTGTTGTCTTCCGTGGCCCTGCGATTATTCTACGGTTTCTTTCTACGACGAACTAACGGGACGAAAAATGATGAACGATGCATCGGCCGAGCCGCTGGCTGAAGTGGCGGAACGCACCTGGGAACTGCTCGAACAACCCAGCACGGCCACCCTGGCCACGGTGCTGGCCAAGCACGGCCTCTGGAATGTCTTCGTCACCGGCTCGCGACCGCTGTCGCCGGGTCACCGGATGGTCGGCCAGGCCTACACCCTGCGGTACCTGCCGGCCCGCGAGGACATGGACCACAACCTGGTCTTTGACAACTCGAAGGACCCGCAGAGACTGGCGATCGAATCGGTCGGACCCCGCGACGTGCTGGTGATCGACGCCCGGGGTGACGAGCGGGCTGGAACGATGGGCAACATCCTGGCCACGCGGATGGTGGCCCGTGGTGCGGCCGGGATCGTCACCGACGGCTGCTTCCGCGACTCGCCGGCGATCGCCGAGATGGACATCCCGGCCTACGCCGGTTCACCACACGCCGCCACCAACAAGACGATCCACCATCCCGTCGACTGCCAGTTGCCGGTGGCCTGCGGCGGAGTCGCGGTGTTTCCCGGTGACATCCTGGTGGGTGACGACGAGGGCGTTGTGGTCATCCCCCGATACCTGGCTGACGAGGTGGCCCTGGCCGCTGCCCGGCAGGAGCACAAGGAAGACTTCATCCTCTCGAAAATCCAGGCCGGTGCCCCACTGGCGGGAACCTATCCCACCAACGAAGCAACCGACGCGGAGTACGAAGCGTATTGCCAGGAGAATCCGGCCCCC
>CAZYAZ010000035.1:14106-58248 GCA_964646205.1 uncultured Planctomycetaceae bacterium
CCTCAACAACTCCGACTGGTTGTAGGCCACCAGTTCGTCCCTGGTTCCGTGCACCACCAGGAAGGGGGCGTCGTCCGGGGTGACGTAACTCAACGGCGACGCGTTCCGACACCGGTCCGGGTGTTTCCGGATCGCGCCACCCACCAGCCTGCTTTCGGGAGAATTCGCCGCGTCGTGATCGATCTGGCTGGGGAAATCGTTCATCCTGAGAAAGTCGGTCGGTCCACAAAAATCGATCACCGCCGCCACGCGACTGTCCAGTTTCGTGTGTGGCCCCAGCGAACCCTCCAGCTGTTTCACCCCACCGGTGACGCCCAGCATTGCCACCAGGTGGCCGCCAGCCGAGTGGCCGTAGACGGCGATCCGTTCGGGATCCATCCCGAATCGTTCCGCATTGGCTTTCAGCCAGCGAATCGCCGCCTTGCAGTCGTGAATTTGTGCGGGCCACCGCGCCTCGCCGCTGAGCCGGTATCCGATTGTGACTCCGATGTACCGTCCCCCCGCCACGAACCCCGCCACCCGGCCCAGTCCGTTCCGCTTGTCGCCGTTCTCCCAACCACCACCGTGGATATAGGCCAACACCGGCAACCGCTTGTCCGCCGGACGTCGAACGGGAAGAAAAATGTCCAGCCGGTGTCGGGGGTTCTTGTCGCCGACATAATCCACGTCATAGATCCCCTGGACGCCCTTGGGCAACCGGGGGCGACCCGTGAGAAACGCGACATGTTCCGCCAGGGAGATGGAGCCATCCCGATTCGTATCAACCCGGCGGAAATTCTGCCGTGCCGCCTTGGGCAGTTCCGACTCCACGAGCCGTCCGTCCTTGTTTCGATCCCACTGCCGAAAAAGTTTCTCGGCCGACGAATCGGCCGCACCAACCAGCAGCAACGCCAGGAACGCGCCACACCATCCCGGATTCCAACTCATTATTTTGCCTCCCGCCGGGGCTCGACGTCCCAGAGATGCCGAACAAAATAGTCGCGTCGCCGTCGGACACCGTAGGAACCACCGATGCCGTGACCGCCACCGGGCATCACCAGCATGTCAAAATCTCGATCGGCCTTCACCAGTGCATTGACCACCTGCATCGTCGACGCGGGATCGACGTTGGTGTCGAGTTCGCCGACGATCAACAGCAGGTCCCCCTTGAGGCGATGGGCCTGTGTGACGTTGGACTGTTCGGCGTAGTGAGGACCGATGGGCCACCCCATCCAGAGCTCGTTCCACCAGATCTTGTCCATGCGATTGTCGTGGCATCCGCAAACCGACACGGCGACCTTGTAAAAATCGCTGTGGGCCAGCATCCCGCGCAACGCACTCTGGCCACCAGCCGACCCGCCATAGATTCCGACTCGCGAGAGATCCATCCACGGACGATCCTTCGCGGCAGCCTGCATCCAGAGAATTCGATCGGGAAAACCAGAATCTCCCAGGTTCTTGTGACAGACATCGTGAAACGCCTTGGACCGGTTGGAGGTCCCCATGCCGTCGACCTGGACCACGACAAATCCCAGTTCGGCCAGCGACTGGGTGTCGTGCCAGGTCCGAAAATTCTTGGGGACAAACGACCCGTGAGGCCCCGCGTAGATCTTCTCGATCACCGGATACTTCACGGTCTTGTCAAAAGTTGTCGGCCGATAAATCACGCCCCAGATGTCGGTCTTTCCATCCCTGGCCTTGGCGACGAATCGTTCGGGACGCTGCCAGCCGGTCTTCTTCAGATCTCCGATGTCGGCCTTTTCCAACCCGCACACGCGACGACCCGTCTCGGCAGCACGCACCACGGCCTGCTCGGGATGATCGACCCGGGACCACGTGTCGACCAGGTATCGACCACCGGGTGAGTAGCGAACCGTGTGAGTCCCATCACCACCTGTCAATCGGACCAGGCCGGTGCCATCGAAACCGATTCGACAATGGTGAATGTGGTACGGGTCCTCGTCGGCATCGATCCCACCGGCACGGAACCAGATCCGGCGAGACTGGGAATCCACCCGGTCAACTCCCCGGACGACCCATTCTCCACGGGTCACCTGGTTCTTGACAGTTCCGGTCGTGGCGTCGAGCAGGTAGAGATGGTTCCACCCATCCCGTTCAGACATCCAGATCAGTTCGTTGGTCTTGTCCAGGTAGAATAGGAACTGCTTGTAGGCGTAATCAATGAACGTCGGGCTGTTCTCATCGATCACCGCTGTCGCCGCTCCAGTGGCCGCATTCACCCGGATCAACCTCAGCACCTGGTGCCCTCGCTGGTTGTAACGGAACGTGAAGTTGCCACCATCAGCCGCCCAACGGACCTCTTTGGTCCGCCACGGATTGGCAAACAGCTTGTTGGAGACCGGAATCTCACGACCGACGGCCACGTCAAACAGGTGTGGCTTGGTCAGCGGGATCTTGTCCCCGGGCTTGAGATAGTTCCGGGATTTGAGTTTTGGCTGCAGTTGATCACCTGGCGACGACTCGACCATGTGGATTCGCCGCTTGTCACCCACCCGGGTTCGCATTGCCACCAGTTTCGAGCCATCGGGAGACCAGTAGACCCCGTCGGACCAGTCAAACGCCGGGGAGCCCCCATGGCTCAACGGCACCTCGTTCCCGCTCTTGCGATTCCTCAGGTGCAGGTCATGTTTCTCGATGAACACTTCCCACGTCCCGTTGGGGGATCGCCGATTGCGAGGAGATTCGAACCCGGGCCGCCGCCACTCGGCGGGTTCCTTGTCCGACCCGGCATCAAAATTGTCAGGCTGCTTGGCCTCTTCCAGCAAGCAACTCTTGAGCACGCAGGTCCACCCCTTGCCGGCAACCCGGAACCAGCACGTCAACCGGTCGGGAGAAAACCGCAACTGCTCCAGCGGCAGCCGATCCTTGTCGAATTCCTTGCCCGTCGCCTCCTGGAGGGCCTCGGCCAGGTCGTCGTGCTTGAACGCCGGCCGCCGCCGTCCTCGTTTCACATCAACCAGCATGAACTCGTGACGACCGTTTCCCCGGTCCACCCGGTACCAGGCTCCCTGGTCGTCGGCAAACCACCGCGGCCGAACTCCCCGGCGATACACCTTGTTGGCAACGCGTTTCCGCAGATCTTTGGCGCGTTGGTAATCCTGGAAGGTCCCCTGGGCGGAAAGTTGTGACGTCTCGAGAACGAGAAAAGTCGAAACCAGTAGCAGGGTGAGTCTTGGCGAAAGGTGCATCCAGCGAGTCCCGTTTACCTGGTGTGTCGAGGGCCATGTCGAGTTGACGCAGGATCTGGCCAGTGAGGATCATTGTCGTCTGGACTCCGGGGTTTGCTCAACCGAGCCGGCACCGGTTCCTGGCCATTCCTGTCAACCCGCCCCGGGACTCCTCGATGTGTACACACCGCGTGCCGGTTCTTGTTGGATGGTTGTTTCTCGGGGTGTTTCCAATACTGGTGCCCCATGTGGATGCAGCCGATCGCCCCAACGTGATCCTGGTGATGGCCGATGACCAGGGCTGGGGTGACACCGGATACAATGGGCACCCCCATCTGAGAACACCTCACCTGGACCGACTGGCCTCCGACGGCCTGGTCTTTCGGCGATGGTACGCGGGAGCACCGGTCTGCAGCCCAACCCGAGGCAGTTGCCTGACCGGTCGGCACCCCTACCGGTATGGGATCGTGACAGCCAACCGGGGCCACCTGCCCCGGCGTGAACGGACCTTGGCCGAGTTGTTGTCGACGCAGGGATACCGGACCGGGCATTTCGGCAAGTGGCACGTGGGAACATTGACGACCGAGATCCAGGACTCCAACCGGGGTGGTCCCCGGGGCAAGAAACACTTTTCCCCTCCCTGGAAAAACGGATTCCAGGTCTGCTTTTCGACCGAGGCCAAGGTGCCGACCTGGGACCCACTGTTGAAACCCGGGCCGAACGCGAGCCGGCGTTTTTGGGATCCGATCACCGACACGACCAACGCCGTGCCCTACGGTACGCGATACTGGAATCACCTCGGCAAGTCGATTTCCGAAAACACCCGGGGTGACGATTCTCGGGTGATCATGGACCGCGCCGTGCCCTTCATCGAATCCGCCGCGGCGGACAAGTCACCGTTTCTGGCCGTGATCTGGTTCCACGCCCCGCATTTGCCAGTCGTGGCGGGTCCTAAATATGCAGCCATGTATGCCGACCAGCCGGATTACCACCGTCACTATTACGGCTGCATCACTGCCCTGGACGAGCAGGTCGGTCGCCTGCGAGCCACGCTGAAGCGACTGGGGATCGCCAGGAACACGATGCTCTGGTACAGCGCCGACAATGGCCCGGAGGGAAACGACAAGGCTCCCGGCAGAACCGGCGGACTCCGTGGTCGCAAGAGAAGTCTTTACGAGGGAGGAATCCGCGTGCCCGGCATCGTGACCTGGCCCGCGGTGGTCCAGGCCGGACAGGTCACCGACTGCCCGGGAGTGACCTCCGACTACCTTCCCACCATCCTCGACGTGCTCGACCACCTGCCTCCCAGGAAATTCACTCCCGACGGCGTCAGCTTACTTCCCCTGCTAAAGGGCCGAAGAGACTGGCAACGTCCCGAACCGATTCTCTTCGAATCGGCCAACCAGACCGCGGCCATCGACAATCGCTTCAAGCTGGTCCGCCGATTGGCCGGTGGTGGCAAGAAAAAGAAAGTCGGGATGGCGACGACCGAGTTGTTCGACCTGTCGGCCGATCCCCGGGAAACCACCAACGTGGCCGTCGGACATCCTCGTGTGATCGAGAAACTTTCGGCAACACTCAAGGCCTGGCAGGCTTCCTGCAAAGCCAGTGCTGCCAGGAACGCCACCCAATAGGCCGCGGTCGGGTATAATTCGAACCACGATTTTCACTGTCCCACTTGTTCCCCTGACTCCTCGGAACTCCCATGTCGATCCGTTCCCTCCTGCTGTTGTCACTCACCACCACCGGCCTGTTGGCCGCCGAACCCGAATGGAACCAGTTCCGTGGAGGCCGCGGGGATGGAACCTCGAACGCGGCTGGAATCCCCACCACCTGGAGCGAGACAAACAACGTCCGGTGGAAAACAGAGATCTGGGGCAAGGGCTGGTCATCACCGGTGACCTGGAAAGACCGCATCTGGATGACAACGGCCACCGAGGACGGACACCGGTTGGCATTGCTGTGCCTGGACCGCAAGACCGGCAAGATCCTGCACGACAAGACACTCTTCGAACACGAAAAGCCCCAGTACTGCCACCCGTTCAACAGCTACGCCTCGCCCACGCCCTACGTCGAGGATGGCCGGATCTATGTCACCTTTGGTGCCCTGGGCACCGCCTGCCTGGACACCGAGACCTGCCGGGTGATCTGGAAACGCGAGGACCTGGAATGCAACCACTGGCGAGGTCCCGGCTCGAGCGTCTCGATCCACGGCAACCTGCTGTTCCTGCCCTTCGATGGCCACGACCACCAGTTCGTCGTGGCCTTCGACAAACGCAACGGCAAGACCGTCTGGCGCAACAATCGCGATGTCGACTACAAGTCGGACAACGGTGACATCAAGAAAGCCTATGGCACCGCCAGGGTGATCACCTTCAAGGGACGCACCCAGGTGATTGTGCCCGGGGCCATGGCCACCATGGCCTACGAACCCAAAACCGGAAAGGAATTGTGGCGAGTGATTCATGGCGGAATGAACGCCTGCATTCCACCGCTGTTCAGCCACGGCAAGGTCTACATCACCACCAGTTCACCGTCCAAACTGGTCGCCGTCCGTCCCGACGGCAACGGCGACATCACCAAGAGCCACGTGGCGTGGAGCACTCGACAGGGAGTGCCTGCCAGGCCGGCACAACTGCTTGTCGAGGACTCGATGTTCATGGTCGACAACAGTGGGGTCGCCTCCTGCATCGACATCACGACCGGCAAGGCCCGCTGGACCAAGCGAATCGCCGGCAAATTCACCGCATCGCCAGTGCTGGTCGGAGATCGCATCTTCTGTTTCGAACGTGAAACGGGCAAATCCCATGTCTTTGCTGCCAACCCAAAAAAGTACACCGCGCTGGCCACAAACACTCTGGATGCGGGTTGTATGGGTTCGCCCGCAATTACCAACGGATTGATGATCCTTCGGACCAAGACCCACCTGTATGGCATCGGAGAGTGATCACTCCCGATTTCTACTCAAACCCGGCGCTGTTTCGGATCGATGAACTCTGATAGAATCAGGGTTGTTAAGACACCTCCTTTAGGATCAGGCGATGCTGAACGTCTACGATGGAGATCGCCGCTACGGTCGTCGCGATTTTCTGAAGATCGGCAGTCTGGGACTGGGTGGTCTGACACTGGCCGACCTGATCGCCGGTCGTGAAGCCGCGGCCGCCAGCGGACAAGCGGTCCGTGACAAGGCCGTCGTCTTCCTGTTCATGCACGGCGGCCCCTCGCAAGTCGAGACGTTCGACCCCAAGATGACCGCTCCCTCGGGCATCCGCAGTGCCACGGGCGATATCAAGACAGCGATTCCCGGAGTGACCTACGGATCGACGTTCGAGAAACTGGCGGCACTGGCGGATCGGACCAGCATCGTCCGTTCGTTCGTCACCGGTGACGGCCGCCACGACATCAAGCCGATCGTCGGCAAGAGCACCTTCGGAGGCAACCTCGGCTCGATCTATTCTCGGATCGTTGGCCAGAACCGTTCCGACAACGGCATGCCGACCAACGTTTTGCTGTTCCCCAAGGCGGTCGACGAAAAGGCCATGCCGGGGATCAGCACGTTTGGCAAGTTCGACTCGACCGGCACCATCGGCTCGGCCTACCAACCCTTCACGCCCAGCGGCGGGGGCGACTTGAAGGCGGACATGAAATTGACGCTGCCGATGAACCGCCTGACTGACCGTCGTGGACTGCTGACCCGGCTCGACAGGCTCAAGAGATCCTTCGACGGCAACGGTCGCCGCGAGGGACTGGACCGGATCCGTGAGCAGGCCTTCAGCACGATCCTGGGCGGGGTCGCCGATGCGTTTGACCTGTCCAAGGAAGACCCCGGTACAATCGCCCGCTACGACACCAGGGCCGTGTCCCCCGAGGCCGCCACCGACCCCAGATGGAACAACCGCAAGAACTATCGCGACAACGGCAACACGCTTGGCAAGTTGATGCTGCTGGCCCGGAGACTGGTCGAACGCGGCTGCGGGTTCATCACCGTCACAACCAACTTCGTGTGGGACATGCACGCGGACGTGAACAACGCCGACATGATCACCGGCATGAACTACATGGGTCGACCCTTCGACCGCGCGGTCTCGGCCTTTATCGAGGACATCCACGATCGGGGCCTGGAAGACAAGGTCCTGCTGGTGTGTTGCGGTGAAATGGGCCGCACGCCACGGATCAACAAGAAGGGCGGACGCGATCACTGGGGCAATATTGCCCCGCTGCTGCTCTCCGGTGGCGGGCTTGAAATGGGACAGGTCATCGGGCAGTCGACCCGCAACGTCGGCGAGCCACTGACCAGGCCTTTCTACATCGACAACCTTGTCGGGACCGTCTTCAACACGCTCTTCGACATCGGGGAACTGCGACTCAACCAGGGCGTTCCCCGTGACATCGCTCGCGCGATGGAGAATTACCAGCCGATTTCCGGGCTGCTGTAGGGCGAGTCCCACTCGAGAGACTACGCCAGCAACGCGTCGACCACGTGCGCCTCGTCGACGCCGGTCAACCGCTGATCCAGGCCCTGGAACGGGTAGGTCAGCCGCGTGTGGTCCAGGCCCAGGCAGTGCAGCATCGTGGCGTTGAGATCGTTGACGTGAACCGGCTTCTCGACCACGTTGTAGCAGAAGTCATCGGTACCGCCGTATTCGATCCCGCCACGGATCCCACCACCGGCCATCCACAGGCTGTAGCATCGCCCGTGGTGGTCCCGGCCGTAGTTGCCCGGTGAAACCTTGCCCTGGGCATAAACGGTCCGGCCAAACTCGCCGCCCCAGACAACCAGGGTGTCCTCGAGCATCCCGCGTTGCTTCAGGTCCTTCACCAGAGCCGCGGCGGGCTGGTCGGTGTCCCGGGCCTGACCACGCAAGGCCTTTGGCAATCCACCATGCTGATCCCAACCGCGATGGAACAACTGGATAAACCGCACCCCCCGCTGGGCCAACCGACGCGCCAACAGGCAATTGGCGGCGAACGTCCCCGGGGTCCGCACCGCCGGACCGTACCCGTCCAACGTCGATTGGGTTTCGTCGGAGACATCGACCAGGTCCGGAACCGAGGCCTGCATGCGGAAGGCCATCTCGTACTGCGAGATTCGCGTTTCGATCTCCGGATCACCCACCTGCCGTTGCTTCAGACGATTCAGCCGGGCCAGCCCATCCAGCATCGCACGACGACCGGGCCGGTCGATCCCGGGTGGATCGACCAGGAACAACACCGGATCCCGGCCTCGCCGGAATCTCACTCCCTGGTGGTCTGATGGCAGGAACCCACTGCTCCACAACCGCGAGAACAATGGCTGGCCACCGGGTCGGCCAGTGCCCTGGGAAATCAGCACCACGTAGGAAGGCAACTCGCGGCTTTCGCTGCCCAGCCCGTAGCTCAACCAACTCCCCATGCTCGGCTTGCCCAACTGTTGCGTGCCGGTGTTCATCATCGTGATCGCCGGATCGTGATTGATCGCCTCGGTGTGCATCGACTTGACGACACAGATCTCATCAGCAATCGAACCGATGTGCGGCAGCACCTCGCTGAGATACCGACCGCACTCCCCATACGGTTTGAAGGTCAACGCGCTACTGACACACGGAAACTTGCTCTGCTTGTGCGTCATCTCGGTCAGTCGCTGGCCATTGCGGACCGAGTCGGGCAATTCTTTTCCGTGGTGCCCGGCCAGTTGCGGCTTGTGGTCGAACAGGTCGATATGAGACGGGCCACCCGACTGGAACAGGTAAATCACTCGCTTGGCACGTGGTGGAAAATGTGGTCCGGACGCCACGTGCTCTGCGGCGGTCGCATCCGGCTGGCCGAGGCTCGCCAGCGCCGCAGCCGCCAGCCCACCCGCCGTTCGCGAGAACATCGCGCGGCGATTGATGGCCATCGGGGGAAATTGCAGCAGGCCACTCACGTCGACTACTCCCTGGTGATCGCTTCGTCGGTGTTAAGAAGGACACTGCACAGTGCCGTCCACGCCGCCTGTTCAACCACCTCCACTCGCCCATCGATCGGCGATGAGCCCACCGAAAGCAATTCCCTGGCCGACGCAGGATGTGCTCGGAACCGAACCCTCTGGTCATCGAGCAGGGCGATCAGGACCTTGAGTTCCTCGGCCACGGGTCGCCTCGCGGTCACGCGGGCGAACAGCCACTGGAGACGAGCCGCCTGGTTGGCAGCGTCCCGGACGAGGGCCCGGACCGCCAGCGCACGAGCCGCCTCGACAAAGGTCGGGTCGTTCATCAGCACCAGGGCCATCAGCGGCGTGTTCGTCCGCTGCCGTCGCGTGATGCACATCTCGCGGGTCGGTGCGTCCAGGGCAAACATGTTGGGAGGCGGCACCGAGCGTTTCCAGTAGGTGTAGAGGCTGCGTCGGTAAAGCGAGGCTCCACTGTCCTGCACGTAGGGACGATTCGACGTCTCCTTCCAGAGCCCCGGCGGCTGATACGGCTTCACGCTGGGTCCCCCGATCCGTTCGACCAGCAATCCACCGGCCGCCAGCGCCCCGTCACGGATCAATTCGGCTGACAACCGGAACCGGGACGCCCGGGCCAGCAACCGATTGTTTGGATCGCGAAGCCACTCCTGTCGTGTCACCTCCGACGACTGGCGGTACGTGGCCGACATGACAATTCGACGCAACAGGGCCTTGGTGTCCCAGCCACTGCGGACATAGTCACGGGCCAACCAGTCGAGCAACTCCGGATGGCTGGGCTGTTCACCCTGGGTTCCGAAGTCCTCGCTGGTTTCAACCAGTCCCCGACCAAAAGCCATCTGCCACAGCCGGTTGACGGCCACGCGGGACGTCAACGGGTGATCGGCCGCAACAAGCCAGCGAGCCAGTCCAAGCCGATTGGCCGGAGCGTCCCCGGGCAACGGCGGCAGCACCTCGGGCACCCCCGGCTCGACAGCCTCACCATGCTGATCGTACTGGCCACGCATCAACACGAAGGATTGTCGTGGTTTCTTCAGATCCTGCATCACCATCACGGTCGGCCGATCCTTGGCAAAGGCGGCCAGTTCACCACGGCGACGTGACAGGCGATCGACCACCGCGCGATACTGTTCGTCGTGCAACTCCAGGTAACCGCGGTTCAGCGCCTCCCGTTGGTCCGGCGTTCGCTTCCCAGGTGCAATCGCCAGGATTGCACCAAGCCCGTCGGCACCGGCGAGCGTTTTCACCTCAACAGGCGACAGGGCCCGCGAGTAGATCCGCACGTCATCGACAGACCCGTCGAGGATACCGCTGGGATTGCGACGTCCCAGGTGCAGCGGCTTGTCTGTCCTGATCGTTCCAGACAACGAATCACGAGTCGAACCGACCTCCTGCTTCTGCCCGTTGAAGTACAGCGAGATGCCTTTGGCTCGGCTCGAGCCGTCATAGGAAACAAACACGTGAGTCCAACCATCGGTGGGCAGCTTGCCAGCCGACTTGATGTACATCGCATTGGACGGCCACGAGTGAATCATGTGGACCTCGACGTGGCCGCCCGACAGGTACACATCCCACCCCCGGTAGTTGGCCTCATCGTCCATCCGCGAGACGATCGCACCGGTGCTGGCACCCAGCACCCAGCCTCCGTAGGAAAACGAGTCCGTTCGATCGAATCCGGCAGTGTCACCCAGCGATGCGTATGTCCTGCCCGCCAGTTTCAGGCCACCACCGACCTTCCCAGGCACCCACTGGACCGGTCCCACCAGGGACGCTCTCAAGGATCCTCCTCCGGAAATCCTCGCACCAGTTCCTTCATCCAATCGACAATGAACCGCCAGGCCGGAAGTCGGCACCACCGGTCCCTTCGTCTTCCGCTTCGGGAGCGACTTCTCCCAGCGTGCCACCAGTTGAGTGGCCGCCGCCACCCGGGCCAGACGTTTCCGCTCGAGATCCGCGATTGCCGTTTTCAAACGCTGCTCGACACCCACACGGTCCAGCGGCACAACCTCGATCAGTGGATCAACGTTTCCAGACTTGTTCTCGACCCCTTTGTCGGTCACCGAGTTGAAGTAGGCAAAGAAGCGATAGAAGTCCTGCTGCGAGAACGGATCGTACTTGTGGTCGTGACACTGCGCGCACGCCAGCGTGAGCCCCATCCAGGCCGTGGCCGTCGTGCGAACACGGTCCAAAACGTACTCGACACGGTATTCCTCGGAGATTCCCGACGCGGTCACACCGTGGTTTCGATTGAAGCCCGTCGCGGTGATCTGCTGTGGAGTCGCATTGGGCAACAGGTCGCCGGCAATCTGTTCGATGGTGAACCGGTCAAAGGGCATGTTGTCATTCAGCGCCCGGATCACCCATTCACGCCACGGCCACATGTCGCGATGGTAGTCCTCGTGGTAACCGTGCGTGTCGGCATACCGCGACACGTCCAGCCACTCGATTGCCATCCGTTCACCAAGCCGGGGCGAGGCCAACAACCGGTCGACCAGTCGGCCGTAAGCTCCCGGCCGCTGATCGGCCAGAAACGCTTCGACCTCACCCACGCCCGGAGGCAGACCGAGCAAATCCAGCGACAGTCGGCGAATCAGCGTCCGCCGACCAGCCTCCGTCGAAGGCTTCATTCCCTCCCGCTCCAGTCGCGCCAACACGAAGCGATCGATCGCCCCACGCGGCCAGTTCGAATTGTGGACGGTCGGAGGCTGGACTGCTTTTGGAGCAACGAACGACCAGTGCCGGTCGAATTCCTCGGCCTGGGCCAGGCCACCAGGCAGCAGCACGGAAAGCGCCCCGACAAGCCAGTACACCCTGGCCGACTCGACATTGATTCCGCGGAGAATTGTCATCACGACGGCCCGAAAGTCCTAGTGCTGGAACAGGAATTCCTTGCTGTTGAGAATCGCCCACTGGATATCCTCGTGGGCCTCCTCGCGTTTTTTTGGCCGTTGAGCAATGTGGGCCAGCGCCGTCTTCATCTCCTGGTCGGTCGGCAACCGGTTGTAAGCCGCCAGGATGAGATCCTCGATGATCCGGGTGTCCGACCACCCCTTGGCCATCTGTACCCGGAACCGGTTCTTGGCGTGAGCCACCTTGCCATTGACCAGGCCGCCATTGGCCAACACCAGGAACTGGGTGAGATTCGATCCGGTGTCACGTTCGCAATCGCAGGACGTTTCGCGCTTCGGCTTGCCAAAGACCCGCAGGAACACCGGGGTTCCCTCGGGGGATGGCAACTGGGTGGCGCGGGTTCCCGGCGGCAAGCCGCCGTAGGTCTCGGGAACACCGGTCACCTGGCAAATGGCGTCCAGGATCTGTTCGGCGGTCAGTCGCCGGACCAGGGCGTGAGAAAACGAGTCGATATCGCGATGGTTCTCGCTGGTGCCCAGGGAATCTCGCTGGTAGGTGCGACTGCGAAGAATCAATCTCAGGACGTGCCGACGATCGAAACCGGTCCGAAGAAATTCTTCTTCCAGCCAGCCAAGCAATTCGGGATTGGCCGGTGGATTCGAGGCCCGAAAGTCGTCTGCAGGTTCGATGATGCCACGGCCCCAGACCCAGGCCCACAAACGGTTGACCTCGACACGGGCAAACAGCGGGTTGTCCTGGCCGACCAACCATCGAGTCAGCACCACCCGACGATCGGCCTCGCCATCCTTGATGGAAGCCGGGCCGGTCATTGGCAACCAGGGCACCGCGGGTTGGCCGGTGTTGGGGTCATCGAGTTCTCCTCGACGAGCCACCCACACGACCAGGTTGCCGCTCTTGTCGGGCTTGGTCCGCTGGATGCGGTTGAAGAAGGCCCCGATCCCGTAGTAATTCTTTTGGGTCCAGCGCTCGTAGGGATGGTTGTGGCACTTCGCGCACTGGATTCGAATCCCCAGGAAATGCCGCGCGGTCGTTTCGGTGGCGTCGCTGGTGTCGGCCGCTGCTCGAAAATAGTTGGCAGCCGGATTGCTGAACGTGTCACCCTGCGCGGTCAGCAGATCGGTAACGAACCGGTCGTAGGGACGGTTGTCCTGGATCGAGGCCACCAGCCAGCGATGGAACTTGTCGACACCCCGGCTGCCCAACTGGCCACGGGTCACCCGGAACATGTCGGCCCACTTGCTGGCCCAGAACAGGGCGTGCTCGTCGCTGACCAGCAATCGTTCGATCAAGAGGTCTCGCTTGTTCGGTCGCTTGTCATCGAGAAAGGCTCGCGTGGATTCCACGGTCGGCAACAATCCGGTGAGATCCAGCGTCACGCGCCGCAGGAACTGGCCCTCGGAACTGTCCGGGGAGGGGGGAACCTGCAACACCTTCAACCGATCGTGGACCAACTGGTCCACCTTGTTGGCTGCTGCGGGATCCGGCCAGGCAAACCCCGGGCGATTCTCGATCAGCGTCACCCGGGCCGCCTGCATCTGGTCAAGAAATCGAACCAGGATCCCGACCTGACCGGTCCCCGAACCGGTCACCACGCCCTGTCGGTCCACGATGGCCAGTCCCGCGTTGGAACTGCTGTAAACGGCCAGGTGCGTGATGTCTCGCGAACTGCCATCGGAGAAGTGGGCGACGACTCGCAGTTGCTGTGACGAGGCGGGAGACTTGATGACACGGTCAGCGGGAAACACCTCGGTCCGAACGCATCGCGGAGATCCGTCGGGGTCCGGCTGGCAACCCTCGCCAATCCACCCGTGGATCAACGCGTAGGCCGGATCGTCAGCCTGCAACTGTTGTCCACCACCGTGTGCAACACGCATCGTCGGTTTTCGCAGCAACAGGCTCTGCGGCGGGTCCAGCGGATTGGTTCGTCGGGCAAATTGCTCGCGAATCAATGTCTGCACATCCAGCGGTGGATTGAATCCTCGCAGCGAGAGACGAAACCCGCCCTTGCCACTGGGAGCCCCGTGGCATCCGCCAGAATTGCAGCCCTGTTTCGACAGAGCCGCCAGCAAGCCCGTCTCGAATCGAACCACCGGCGACCGGTTGAACCCCTCAGCCCGAACGGGAACCATCCGGGTGTGTTTGCCCACATCAACCCGCAGCGTGGTCTGCCCGTCACCCAGGACACCGACTCGACTGCCGACGACCGAGACGACGCCGGTCGATCCGGCAGAAAATGATGCCAGGGCGGTCAGGTCCACAAGTGACCCATCAGGCCGGACACCGGTCACGACCATCTGCACGCGGTCGTAACGGTCCCGCAGGTGGATCTCGGCAGGCTCCACCTGGAGTTTCTCGAACGGCCCCAGTGCGGCAAGTTTCGGAGCGGTCTCGTCGGCTGATCCGACACGGACCCATCCGGCCACAATCACCGCAATCAGCGGCACTGCCAGACAACACCTCGTTGATTGAAGATTCACTGTCGTCATTTTTGGCCCACGCTCAGAAACAACGTCCCGTCCAGTTCCCTGGGCACAAATGTCATTCCTCCCAGTCCACCTCTCAGTGCGTCGAGTGTGCTCGCCGAGGCCTGGACCGACCGGGGGGGGGTCTTGGACCTGGGGGCCTGGCGGGCGATCCGGATGGTGGTCAGGTGAGAGAACACCCCTGTCTTCTCGAGCCGCAGAACACTCTTGCCCTGGGGAAACTTCACCAGCCCCTCGTTGAACCAGCGGGCCGTTTTCACATCCCAACTGCCAGTGGTCTTGCTCATGATTCCACTGTTGACGGTCTGGCCATTGAGTTTCATCGAGGCAACGCGAACCGCCATTGCGGCGTACTTCAACAGCACCAGGTACTCGCCCGCCTCGGGGAGTTCGACATCGTATTCGGCGTAGTTCAACCCGCCTTTCTTGTCACTGATAAACCCCTCGTACTTGCCCAGGTCTCCCCGGTTGTAATTCACCGACGATCGTTCGATCACGGTCTCGCCCGCATCGGGAGGCTCGAGCAATCCGCGGCCAACGATCTTCAGGCCAATCAACTCCCCCGGTTTTCGTCCCGCGGGCAACGTGATCGTCATCGTGGTTTCATTTTTTCCGGATGGAATCGACTGCCCGGCCAGTTCGACATCCGGCCCCAGTCCTTCCACACCCAGCTTGATCGCGCCTTTGAATTCTCGACGGGATGCGGTCACCTTGACCGCCACCTTTCCTCCGGGTTTCGCGTGCAGTCGCTCGCTGGCGGCCGACAACGAAAACCCCCGTTCAACGAACCGGCACTCGAGTTGGTACCCGAATGACGCGCCACCCCGGCGCTGCAATTCCTCGACCACCAGCCAGGCGTCACGGTCGGAGCCCGTGGTGTGTTCGACTGTCGTGCGGGTGGAAACCGACGGTGGCACCTCGACCATCGTCCGTCCCTCGGCATCCACCAGTCTCATGTACAAACGTCCGGCGACACCGATCGACGCGGTGTTGCCAACAACCTGTATCTTGCGGCCCTTCTTCAACGACACGCGATACCAGTCCTGGTCGCCCGGTTTCTCGAACCGCCCACTGACCCGCCCACCCGTAGGCAACTCCTGGGCCTGCTCACGACGACCGTTGGGCTCGCGTTCAACCAGCACGTCATCACCAACCACCTGCACGGGCAACAACGATCGGCCGCCACCGGGGCCGGCCGGACCACCAACCCAGGTTGTTCCTACCGGCGTCGACGACGCCAGGGTCAATGTTTCGGCCACGCGTGGACCCAACAACTGCAGCTTGTTGTTTCGCCCGGTCTTCACCCGGAAAGGAAAGGCCATCGCCACCGGCTCGAAGTGCCCGATCCTCAACCGGTAAAAGAACTCTTTCCCACCACGTCGGCTGACATCGGTGACCACAACCGTGTAGAGACCCGTCGCCGGGGCCACCAACGAGATCGCGGCGTCGCCAGCAAGCCCGGGAGAGTCATCAACCGTCACCAGCGATCGACCGGCCGAATCGGCCAGGCGGATCACAGGATCCAACGAGGAACCCAGGCGTCGGGCCCAGACATCCACGGTCAACCGCTGCGCCTTGTTCAATCGAATCGAATACTGGTCGGTCGACGCCGGATCAATCATTCCGTCAACCGCCGTCGGGCCGGGCAACACCCGGTCGTCGCCGACCCGGGATTCGGCCAGGCCGGGCAGGCCGTCGAGCAACACCAGGCGGACATTGGAGAGCCCGGCATCGGCCATCACGCGGACCGCCCCCCGGCCCACGCTGGTCCTGGGTACCGTGACATCGAAAGTCGCCTGCCCGGGTCCGTCACCGGGGCCTTTCACGCGAACGACGGTCACCGGCAGACTGGTCCAGAGCGTGCGTGCCGACTCCAGGGACGCACCGGTGACGATCACCCGGGTCACCTCTCCCGGCACCCATCCACGTGGTGAAATGTCCTGGATCTGAACGGCCGACCCCTGGGCCAAAACCGATGGCGCTGTTGCCACCAGTGACAACAGGGTGCCCAACGCCAGGCCGATGTCCCGAAGACAGTTCATCCTCAGGTTCCCCGGAAGATCTCGGGCCGCAGCACCCCCGTGCCAGCCACCGGAACCGGACGATCCTGTCGGTCGGGAATCGTCGTGTGAGCGTCGATCCCCATCAGGTGCAAGATCGTGGCCAGGATGTCCTTGGGAGAGACAGGGTGCGATTTCACGTCACCGGCCAACCGATCGCTCTCACCAATGATGTTTCCCCGGCCAACTCCGGCACCAGCCATCGCGATCGAGTAGACCCGCGACCAGTGATCACGACCGGCGTTGGAATTGAACTTCGGCGTACGCCCGTGTTCACTCATCCAGACCACCAGCGTGTCGTCGAGCATGCCACGATCTTCGAGGTCCAGGATCAACTTCGAGAAACCCTGGTCAAACCCGGGCAACAGGCGATCCTTGAGACGGTAGAAGTGGTTCCAGTGAGTGTCCCAGTCGGCGTTGAGAAACGCGTACTCGTCCCAGAATACTGTCACGAACCGGCTGCCGGCCTCGACCAGTCGCCGCGCGGCCAGGCACGACTGGCCAAACAGGTTCATGCCATAACCGGTTCGCATCGCGTCGGATTCCTGGTGGATGTCCAGCGCCTGGTGGACGTGAGTGGTCGAGAGCAACGAGAGCGCCAGTTGCTGATACCGATCAAAGCTCAGCGATTCGGCGTTGCGATCCAGTTGCCGCCGGGCCTGGCCGAAACGGCTCAACAGGCTGTTGCGACGGTTCTGACGTTCCAGCGTCACGCTGTCACGCCGCTTGGCCCCGGCCAACGTGAAACGACCATCCGGTTTCATCCCGGCATAAGGATCGTAGACCTCGTGTTTCTTGCCACGGGCGGGACTGATCTTGATCGACTTGCGGCTCCCCTCGCCCTCGAAGTCAGTGAGAACCGGATCGTATGCCGGACCAAGGAACGCGGCGTAGGGACCGGCCTGGACGGCGGCGGCCTTGGGTCCACCACGTGAATTCATTTTCCAGGGCAGGGCCATGTTGCGTGGCACCCGTGGCAGCACACCCGACTCGCGACGACTCGTTACATAGTCGACAACCGACCCGATGTAGGGCCAGAGCTTGGGATCACGAGGCCTCGACTCGAGAGCCGGAGTGTAATCGGGAATGCCGCTGGTCACGTACGCGGTGCAATGGACCGGGAAAGGATGAGTCATCGACCGGATCACCGTCAGCCGGTCGGCAATACGCGAGATCTTCGGCAGGTACTCGCCGACCTGGTACCCCGGTACGGATGTGGGAATTGCCTTCAGTTCGCCCTGGATCTCTTCGGGAGCCCCCGGCTTCGGATCGAAGGTCTCGTGCTGAGGTGGCGAACCGTAGGGCAACAACAGGATGCACCGCTTGGCCCGTCCGAATGTCGCATCCAGGGAACTGCGATCGCCCGCGGGAGCCGCCTGTGCAGTCCGGCTCGAGACGTCCTGCAGCCGAAGCACATCGGCCATTCCCATCCCAAGAAATCCCAGACCACCGACGTGCAGCCAGTCGCGACGTGACAAACCGTCGCAGAGTCGTCTTTGATTGCCGAGAATACGGAACATGGAAATCTCTCCAATGAGCCGGACCAGGTGCCCCACCTGTTGCGAGGCTGTATTCTAACACCCCGGCGACGCTGGGTCTGCCACGATCCAAACAATGGAATCCAATATCTCCTCATGATGACCGAAGACCAGTCACAGAAGATCACCTGGGAATTGACACTCGAGGACCACGACTCCTTTCAGGAAGTCGAACCGGGTAACGAAACGGCCGGCCAGATGAGCTTTCGGGCTGTCGATCCTCCCTGTGCAGAATTCAACTGGTTCCTGTTCCAGGCCGTGGGAGAACAGCACCGCTGGGGTGGCCGGGGTGATTGGGATCGTGAGAAGTGGAACGAGTTGATCACGAAACAGGCTTTTGAGACCTGGGTGGGGTACCTGGAAGGCACCCCCGTGGGTTACGCGGAACTCGAACGCCAGGAGGACGGCAGTGTCCGGATCGTCTGCTTCGGATTGCTGCCACAATTTATCGGGCAGGGACTGGGATCGGTGCTGCTGAGCCGGACCGTGGCGCGAGCCTGGGACATGGGAGCCAACCGGGTCTGGTTGCGAACCTGCAACCACGATCATCCCCACGCGCGGCCCAACTACGAAGCGAGAGGCTTCCGGCTTGTCGAGGAAACCGTCGGGCCACCCAACCCCCGGTTGACCCCGGTGATTTTCACCGGCGGCGCGGAGTTGGACGAGACGCCACCAGCTTGATCACCTTTCTGGCCATCCGACAACTCGCGACATCCGGACCGAACAGGCCCACCGCCTACCAGCGGATGATCACATCGGCCGTGGCCGTGAACAGCATCGGGTCACCGTCGAAGGGACGAGACTCGTTGTTGTGGTCGAGCCGCAGTTCGGGCCGAACCACCAGGTGCTCGTTCCAGCGGTAAGACAACCCGCCTGACAGTCCGGTGTAGAGACCGGCAGCCCCGGTCCGATTGCCATGCTCGTCGTTGAACAACTCGAGACGGACAGCCGCATCGAGATCGTCTTCCAGGGCCCAGTTGACGTATCCCACGCCCGAGTACCAGTACGCCGTACCAACTCCGGGAAAGTTTTTCTCGTACCCACCCAGCCCCTCGAGCGTCACGGTGACCGTATCGGAGACCTCCCGGGTCACGACCAAATCGAACACCTGGGGATTGTGGATTTCGTGAAGAGCGTCGTAACGACCGTGGCTGGTGATTGACAGGAAATCGACGCTCAACAGACCGTCATCATCGACCCAGTGCATCCCGGCAAGAAACGTCGGCGTGTTGCTCTCGTGAATGAACACGTCGCTGCCAATCACAACTCCACCACGCAGGGTCAAATTGTCGTTGACGGCCAGTTGAGCCAACCCACCTGTCTGGGTGAACGGGTTGTAGATGAAGCTGTAGGAATGCGACACCAGCGTGTTGTCGGGACCGGCGATGCTCTCGACACCGAAGGGAGCAAAGAAACGCCCCAGTGTCAGTTCCAGCCCGTCACCCACGTCATCGAACTTTCGGGAGAGGAAGAACTGGACGGGATCAATTCCGTGACGAGAGTCCTGGTCGTCGAAGAGTCCGACCGCCCGGGTGAAATTGTAGTCGGCCCCGGGAAGAATCCAGTCCGAGTGCAACCGGGTCCCACCGTCAAACTCGCGATCCACCCGCAACCAGTTCTGTTGCAGCAGAAACTCGTTGGACTGGTAGTTGAATCCCATCGGGCGGTGATCGCCGCCGGCCGTACCGGCTGTCGCCGACAATTCGGTCCAACCCGAGATCTCCAGACCCAGGACCGTGAACGCCGGGGATTCTTCCTCGGCCGGTGTCTCCTGGGCAGCGGCCATCACCTCATCGATCGCCGACGGCAATTCCTCGGCCGATACCCGACCAGACACGATCGAGACCATCGCCAAACCACACACGATCCAACGGCCCATAGCAGACTCCCTTCTCCATGTCCCACTTCATTTAAAGGGGTTTCGGCCATGCCGCCGGACAATTGCAGCGAAAACAACGCTGCGTGAACGATGGCGACGTCAGAATGGGCACAGCACCTGCAATCGTCATAACCGTTGCAAACCGACCTGTGCTGGTCAGTTGGACGGTTCCACGATCCAGGTGGTTCGCTCCTGTTCCAGGAACTCGGCGGTGATTTCGATCAACCGCCCATAGAAGTCCGACCCGTTCGACTCGGCCGCACGTGCCAGGAATTGCTCAATCCACGCGACGTGGGTGACAAAAAACGCCTGGCCCAACTCGACCAGGTCATCCCGTTTCCCAGCATCATCCGGCGACCCGGCCAGTTCCTCGACGATCCGGCCCATCACTCCCAGTTGCACCCCGAGGTGATCGCTCATCGACGACTCCACCTCCTCTCCGACGACGTCCAGGAATTGCTGCATCGAGATCACGGTGTTGCCCTGGAACTGGCCCTCGGACCATACCGACTGGTGTGGTGCCACATGACCCTGTGGCCCGATCATCAACCCGCAAAAGTCGACTGCCAACCGTTCGACCTCGTCCGCGCTGGCCTCGCCCACCGGCAACTCGAGGTCACGAGCCACGTCACTCAGTGATCCCTCTGTCAGCGCCTCGAGCCACTCCCGGTCGATTTCCGCAACCCAGAGCCTCGAGAGGAGGCGATAGAAACCGCCAAGTCCCTCGAGGTCCTCGTCATCAAACAAGAATTCACCGGCGTCGTTTCTCACAGCTTGCGGACAGACACAATCGTGTCGTGAAACGACTGCTGACCACTGATCGGATCGGGGGCAATCGGCATCAACCGATTCTGGTTCCATCCGCTGCCGGTGTTTGGCTTCCAGGTCTTCGGATCGCCACGGCTCGTGTCCTCCCACCACATGTTCCGTTCCCAGTCGTCATCGACGTACTTCTGGACATCGCTGCCGACCAGGTGGCCGGTGTCGGCAGGCCGCTTGCGAGCCTGTGCCACGCTGGTGTACTGAGAGTGCCCACAACTGTTGCTCATCGCGATCGCGCGGGGATGGATCCCCTCCATGGTCACGATCGGCACCCGCATCGACGACACCTTGCGGCGACCGTTGTCTTCAACCAGGTCGTCTCGCTTCAGGTGAGGCGACCGGTGCTCGAGCTCGACGGAGTAGTAGGAGGTCAGCTCGATCCAGTCGCCATCCGACAGTCCCAGTTCCCGGGCGGTGGCCGGATTCAACCAGGCGGGATTCGAGTGCACGATCTCGGCCAGCCACTTGAGATTCATCGTCCGGCCGTGGTTGTGAACGTTCCACTTGAAACTGGTCATCACCAGTTCGTTCTCGGCCAGGTTCTCCATCTCGCGAGGCAGGAACCAGGTCGGCATGTCACTGATCTCGACGTCGTGACCCTGGTGATCGCTGGGACGACTCCTGGTCCGGGTCATGCCGCTGCGAGCGATCAGTTCCGAGCAATCCTCGTTGCGACCAATCTTCTGGATGAACGCCGAGCGGATTTCGAATTTTCGACTGGGAGTCTTGAATCCACGGACCGGTTGTCCGTCGAGCATGATCCCGATACCCACGCCATCCTTGAGAATCACACCGTCCTCGCCAGTACGTGCACCCTGCATGTCCACTTCGGAAATCGGCTGGAGAAACGGCTGGTAGAACGGCTCTCGATCACCTTCCCAGGTGCCCTCGTCCATCAACCGGTCCAGTCCCTTCTTTCCGGTGCCGGGATTTTCAGGAACCGTCGACGCCCACTGCTCCATGTACTCGCGGATGTCCTTTTCGGGATACCACTTTTCCATCCCGTCACCGATCCGCCGGGCCAACTCGGGAAAGAACTCGCGGACATCCTTCGACTCGCCCAGGGGCTCCACCATCGGGGTCCGTAACCCGACATACGGTCGCAGGTTGTAGGACGCTCGCGCGTCAAGATCCCACCGCTCCAGGTACGTGGTCCAGGGCAACACGATGTCGGCATAGTGAGCCGTCTCGTTGTAGAAAGCATTGATGCAGACATGGAAGCCGAGCAACTTCTCGTCGCTGAGCACCTGTTGAGTCAGGCTCTCCTCGGGCCAGGTCAGGGGCGAATCGAGGTTGTAGGTCATGTAGGCCTGCAACCGGGCCCGGCCCTGCAACAGGTACAGGTAGATGATTTCCCCGACCCGCATCCTCCGCCAGACGTTGGCCAGGGGGTACTCGGGCGGATCCTCCAGCACGCTCTTCGTCTTGGCCCCCGGCGGCATCGGAGGCGTCTTGACGATCGGGTCGAGCCCGCCCCAGGGGGACCAGCACCAGCCGCCCTTCTGCCCCACGCTGCCGACCAGGGCATTGAGCAGGTTGATGGCCCGGTCGTTGTAAAAGCCGTTCATGTGCGCCGAACTGCCACGGTTGCACATGGTCGTGGCGGCCGGAGCCGCCTCGGCGAACTCCAGGGCAATTCGCCGGATGTCGGCCGCGGGAACACCGCTGACACGCTCGGCCCACTCGGGCGTGTACGTCTTGTACAACTCGCGGAGTTCATCGACCGAGACATTGGTCCAGGTCTCCAGGAACTCCTCGTCGTGCCGGTCTTCGGCCAGGATGGTGTGCCCCATCGCCAGCGCGATCGCGCCATCAGTGCCTGGGAACGGAGCGAACCACTCGTCACTGCCACCGGCGGTGTTGGACAGCCGAACGTCAAAGGTGACCAGCTTGGCCCCGTTTCTGAAACGTCCATTCTGGATCCGCGTGGCAAACGGCACATGCCCCTGGTGCGCCTCGAAGGCATTGGACCCGAAGTTGAGGATGTACCTGGAATGCTCGACGTCGTTGAGGTCCCAGTCGCTTTCCCAGAGATACGACAGGTTGGCAGCGCGGCGGTTTCCCGAGCAGAGGGAACGATGGCTGAGCTGGGTCTTTGTTCCGTACGCGTCTAGAAACCGTTTCAGCGCGTCCTTGCTCCGCTGGCGTCCCTGGTGAAACGCGAATTCCTCGGGGTGACCGCTGTCGCGGACCGCCTTCAACTTGGCCGCGATCTCATCCAGGGCCTCGTCCCAACTGACACGCTTCCATTTGCCCTCGCCACGGGCCCCGACCCGCTTCAACGGGTACAGCAATCGCTCGGGATGGTAGAGATGGTTCAAGGCGGCCTGGCCACGGGCACACAGGTGGCCACGGCTGTTCGGGTCGTTGGGGTTCCCCTCGACCTTGATCAACCGACCGTCCTTCACGTAACCGATGATCCCGCAGATCGTGCTGCACAACTGGCACATCCCAGGGATCTTCTCGACATCCTTGTACTTGTTCCGGTCCGGCCAGTTCCGCTTTGCCTGCGGACCGGGCAACTGGCACACACCGGGCATCGATCCGAACGACCCCAGCTTGTAGGGCGTGCCCTTGATCCGGTTCCACTTCTCCAGGTCGATCCCCTGGGGCAGTGGCGCCGCGCCGGCCTTTTTCGCCGCCGACCCTCCACCGTCCGGCTGTGACGACGGCTTCTTCGAATCGCGGCATCCAGCCAGTCCACCAGCAAGAGCTGCACCGGCCGAGAGGCCAAGCGTGAGAAACCGGCGGCGAGAAGACACGTCCCGACTCATGTCGACTCCTCCTGGTTTCCGCCACCCTTCCAGTTGAAAATGCTGTAGGCATCCGGTGAATACGATTCGCCTTCCCTGGGAATCCGATCCTCAATCACCTCCACCGCCGGGCCGGCAAACCACATGCGGGGCCGGGTCTGTTTTTCCGGCCGCAGTTGAGTCAACTCGACATCCGCCTCGCGGGCCTCATTCATGGCCTGGTTGATCTCGGACTCGGGATCATTGAGGTCGCCGAAATGGAGAGCCTCCGATGGGCATGTCGGCACGCAGGCCGGTTCCATGCCCAACTCGGTGCGGTGGTAACAGTTGTGGCACTTGACCGCCTGCTTGGCCACCGGGTCCATGTAGATGGCACCGTAGGGACAAACGTCGACGCAGGTGCCATGCCCACAGCAGACGTTGTAGTCAATCGCCACCGTCCCGCCGCTCTCCTTGTGTAACGCTCCGCACGGACACGCCTTGATGCAAGGCGCATCCTCGCAGTGCTGGCATGCCATTGGCAGAAACATCCGGGAGACCTTCGGATACTCGCCCTCGTCCTGGTAGAACGTCTGTCGAATAAAATTGCCCAGCGGGACATCGTTCTCGGACTTGCAGCTGACCTCGCACCCGTGACACCCGAAACAACGACGGGTGTCGATGAACCAGCCCAGCTTCTTGCCGTCATCGGGCGGCTGGATACGATCCTTCCAGAACGATTCGGGCTGAAACTTGTCGCTGCGAACAGGGACCGATTGCGTATCCGCCTCGGCAGACGCCGACACGGAACCGACAACCGCTGCCGCCGACACGTCCTTAAGAAATCCACGACGGTCGCTTGTGTCTTGCCGTTCACTCATAAGGAGATTTTACACATCACTTGCGATTCAATAAAGCACAGTGATGCATGTCGACGACCGACCAGGATCGGCAACCTACCCGGCTGTCACGGCAATCTTCTCGACACCATTCCACTCGTACCCCGACGGATTCCAGTGAATTGAGCCATCCAGCGGTTGCGAGCGACCCAGGGCATCGACGGCACGGACCCAGAGTTCCCGAGGACCGGCCGGCAACGTGACTGCTGCCGACCAGCGGTACCAGGCAAACCGGCTGGCAGGAATCTCCAACTTGACCCGGCTCCAGGTTCGACCCCGGTCGATCGACAACTGGACCGAGTCAATCCGTGTGCTCCCGTCGTTGAAAGCCACTCCGCGGACGGCGAGCGGCCGGCCGGGCACCACGGCAGCATCCGGTTGCGGCGAAAGCACCACGCACTTGGTCTTCATCCGCCAGCAAGCCTTGCTGTTGGAAAACGTGTACTTGATCGCTTTCCCCGGCGCCAACTGGCTGCGCGGAACACGGTAGCGTGGGATCTGGTTGTAGTTGTCGGTCTCGCCATCTTCGAATCGCAGTCTCGAGACCCACTTGATGTGCATGGTGCCGTAGAAACCGGGTGTCATCAGGCGGACCGGACCACCGTGAACGGCGGGAATCGGCTGTCCGTTGATCCTGGTTGCCAGCAACGAGTGTTCCATCGCCTCATCCAGCGGCAGGCTGTGCTCGAAATCCTCCTTATCCGGCACCGGGGCATCCTTCCCCTCGGCGGTCAGGAACCGGGCTTTCGAGCCGATGCGAACACCCAGTTTCCTGATCACGCTCGAAAGACGCACACCACTGACACGGATATTTCCCATCCCGCCCCGCGTCCACTGTGTTCCCTTGGCCTTCACCGATCCGGCAAACAGCGAACGTCCATTGCCGCAACATTGCAGCACCATCTCGTGATCCACCTGTTCCATCCCGGACAACGTCTCGGCATCCAGGCTGCGTGGCTTGTCGACCAGCCCCGTCAACGAGATCTTCCAGCCTTTCAGGGGAAATGGCTGCAGGGTGGAGGCATTCCCCATTGGCTGATTGTTCCGGACAAACAGGACCTCCAGCGGAGTGATCTGCGAATCGAGCAGTGCGGACGGCGTTTCGAGCACCGGAACCTCGGACTCGTGCACAACCAGCTTGGCATTTTTTCCGGTCACCACCTGCGAGGAGTCCGGCGACTCGGCAGCCAACACATCGCGACTGGCCAGTCCCAACGCCCCCATGCCCAGTCCGGCAGTTGAGGCCAGGAACTCACGTCGATCGTATCCACCCGAATCGGCTCGCTGAGTCATTGTCACCCGTCCCAAAATTGTTCTGCCAGAGAGTCAGCACCTGGAATCGCGTATCATGTTGGGCCAACCCGACCCCTCGGTGCCCATGCATTCTACTCCCTCGAATGGCACTCAACCATGAACGATTCCACACCGGTCTCCCGACGTCGCTTTCTCCGCGAGTCTCCCGCCGCGGGCACACTACTGGCCACCGGCGCCGTTGCTGCCGCAACCAGCACCCGCAGCGAGGCTGCCGACACCGACGCTGACCCCCTCAAGACACTCCGTGTCGGGGCACTCAACATCAGCGTCTACTCGCACCTGGCCGCCCACTGGGCTCGCCTGATCAACGGATCAATGTCGTTCACCGGCATGAGGATCACGCACTGCTGGGATATCAATCCCGAGGCGGCCAAGGGGTTCGCGCGCGGGAACCAGTGCACCGCGGTGCAAAACTTCGATGACATGGTGGGCAAGGTCGATGCCGTGATCGACGGCGGATACTACAACCACGCCTTCAACCACGTGCTGCTGGCCCCCTACCTGAAAGCCGGCCTGCCCTGCCTGATCAACCGTCCGTTTGCCAACTCGGTCACAAAGACGCGGTCGATTGTCGAGTTGGCCAGAACACACAAGGCCCCGATCCTGGTCCCCTCGGCCTTCGGCCACAACCAGGTGGTCACCGACGCACGGGCATTTGCCGGGTCATCCCGGATCAGTGGCTACCACGCCACCACCGGTGCCGAGGACTACCCGACTCATGGCAGCCACGGCCTGTACTTTCTCAGCCGGGCCATCACCGACGTCGGCAACCCGATCATCTCGGTCGCTCACCGTGCTCAACACTGGCACAAGCCTCCCGCCGTGTTGACCTTCGAACACCACGACAAGGAGGGCCGGACGTTCTACGGCACGTTGCACTCGGGAAACTTCGGCGTGGGAATGCTTCAGATTCACACCGACAAGCACGGCAATGGACGCCCCTTCACGATCACCATCGGGTCCGACCCGCTGTACCGGGACACCGGATTCTGGATCCCCGCACTCTGGGCATTCCAGCAGATGGCCACCTCGGGCCAAATGCCCCAGACCTATGACCAGGTGCTGATGAAACAACTGGCCTACATGGCCGGCTGGAGAAGCCACCTGGTCGAGAAGGGCCAGCCGGTCCGGCTCGAGGACGTCCCTGCCGACTGGAACGCTCCGGTCACGCTTCCCCAGCGGCCCGGAGAGAAACCCTACTTCGAGATGCTCCAAAAACAATTCGCCTAACGGCGACGTCTCACCAGCCTCACTTGAACGTCGGATCGTCGTAAGCGATCGCTGGCGCGAAGCCCATCGGCCCCGGTCCGAACTCACCCCTGATCACCCGGTCACCTCGCCGGAAGACCACCCGGATCTTCTCGGCCTTGTCGGTCACCGCCTGCTGCTTGGCGACCTGGATATCACGTCGCGAGGCGGTCTTGCGGTCGTGGTAACTGACCAGGACATCGCCCGGCTTGATTCCCAGTCTGGCGGCCTGGCCATCGGGCTGGACCCTGCCGACCTCGACGCGGCTGATCTGCAGCCTCTTCTGAATCCCCGCGATGTCCAGCGTGTCGCCGTCCTGCCGGCCGGTGAACTGTCCGGGGTCCCTCCCTTCGCGAATCGCCTTCCTCCGCAGAACCTCGCGGACCGCGCGGTAGCAGTTGATCAATCCATGGCCGGTCTCATCATCCACACCGTCGGCTGCCACGTCGGTCGCCGTGGACGTGATGATCTGCTTGAGATCCCACGGCAGCAGATCGGGATCGGCCGAGAGCATCAGGGCAATCGCACCACAGAACATCGGACCCGCAAACGAGTTGCCATTGAGCCCGCTCGGACGTGTGGTGCCGTCCAGCCACAGCTGTGGCAGACCCATGTTGAAGGCGCAGACCTCCGGCTTCTGCACCCGGCCATCGGCATAGTGACTCGTCTTCCACTCGACGGGCCCCTTGCTCGAAAACGGTGTCCTCGCAAAATTTCTCTGCACCCCCGCCGCGGCAAACACCGCATCGGGAATATCCTCCGGAATCCTCATCTGCACCGGGACGCGTGCCTGTTGAGCAAAGTTCCCCGCACCCGAAACGAAACAGATGCCACAGAACGAACCGTGTTCCATCACCTTCCGCCAATGCGAACGGTACTCGCCCAGGCCGGGAATCGAAAAACTCATGCTGTAGGTATCAGCCCCCTGCTCGACGGCCCACTCGATGGCCGCCTCGAACCGTCCGGAAGCAATCACTCCCGTCCAGGTGGCCTCGGGTGCTATTCCAAACTCAAACGGCCGCCCCGTCGCCCCGGCACCACAGATGATTGCCGCGCACATGAAACCGTGCTGGGCACGCGGATTGAACGTGCCATCGGCCACCGGCACCAGGGTCAGGTTGGAATTCTGCTGGTCGAAGTTGAATCCGTGGGCATCATCGACCAGCCCATTGCGATCATCGTCCAGGCCATTGCCGGCAATCTCCCCTGGATTGCGGTACAGATTGCCCGAGACATTGCCGGAGAAGACGAAGGTGAAGTCGTGCACGACGTTCAGGGTGCCCCGACCGGTCACTCCCAGTTCCTTCCAGACCCGGTCGGCCTGCAGGTACCGGATGTACCAGGGCCGCTTGTAGCGAGACGGATTGAAGCCTGGTCTTTCGGTCGCAGCAAACGACGGAGACGTCCCACGACTGGGCAGCCGGGGTGCACCGGCCGGGCCCGCCACGTAGACCTCCCGCACACCCGCCACCTGTTTCAATGCGGGCAATCCGGCGGTGGTCGTCGTGCAGGTGAATCCGTTGATAATCCAGTACCGCCTGAGGTCACTGATTGTGCCAGCGTCGACCAGCCTGTCCAGATCGGCCCGGGCGGCCTTCTGCGAGGCGGCACTGAGCGTCTTGAGTCGCCGCATCACCTCGACACGCATCTTTCCGCGGGTCGAGTCCTTGAACTCGATCGCACGGCGTCGGTAGGCGGTGCCGTCCTGCAAAAACTGCTTGTCAAACCACACGGCCACCCGAATCCGCCTCGCGACGTTTTTCCGGGGCGGCTGGTTCGCCTCCCCAGCGGTCGCGCACGCGACCGTCGAGAGACTCGTCATCAACACGACCAACCACAAACGGCAGTTCATGATCCGACTCCAGGCAACGACCACAGGGTCAGCGTGTCCTTGTCCTTGATCAAGAACCCACCATCCAGCAGCACCGGTGGTGCCCAGGTCCCCCCCTCGGCCACGCGGTATGTCGCCGTGGCCCGGAAATTCTTTCCATTGGCAGCGACAACCTGCAACTGGCCGTTGTCGATCAAGGCAACCACGTGATCGGGGATCGACAGGAACATCACGTTGCGACCAGTTCGGCCCGGACCCTGCCACAACACCTTCCCGGTCTTGATGTCCAGGCAGAACAACCGTCCGCGACCGTAATGCGAGAAACCATACAGCAGGTCACCGTTGATCACGGCCGAACTCATGTCCAGTGCCACCGTCTTCTGGTGCCACAACACCTTGACCGACCAGGCCCCGTCCTTGTGTTGTGGTTCCAGTCCGACGATCCCCCGGTTCTCGCCACCCAGAAACACCCGTCCCCGATGGACCGAGGGGGTCGGCATGTTCTGGTCGGAACCAACATGTGGGAAGGGATACTCCCACAGGAACTTCCCGGTCTGGCTGTCCACGCCGACCAGTGCGCGATGGTTCCATTCCACGACCTGCCGCACACCATGAATCTCGACCAACAGCGGCGACGAATAGGACGCGCCATCCTTGCCCTGGCTCCAGATTTCCTTGCCCGTGGCCACGTCCAGGGCAGCCAACGCACCCTGTTCATCGGTCCCGAAATGAACAATCACCCGTTTTCCGTCGACGATCGGCGATGTCGAGGCTCCCCAGTAGGGGTGGCTTTTCTTGAACCGCGAGTCGTAATCGCGACTCCAGAGACGCTTGCCCGACGCGGCGTCCCAGGCGACCAACTGCCCCCGAATGCTCATCGTGAAGATCCGGCCATCGGCCATCACCGGCGAGGATTTCGGTCCCTTCCCGTGGTACTCGCCTCCCCCGCCGATCTTGAACGGAGCCGGGTAGCTCTGCCGCCAGTGGACCTTGCCCGACTTCAGGTCGAAGCACCACAGCACCTCGTCGTTGCCCTGGCGGGCGTGCTGGTACACGCGATCTCCGGCCACCAGCGGCGACCCGTACCCGGTTCCCACCGGCATCCGCCAGACCTTCTGCAATCGGGCAGGCCACCGCGCCGGTGACTTGAAGCCGGCGACCCACCCGTTGCGATCGGGCCCCAGCCAACCGGGCCAGTAAGGCGATGGAGCCGCCGTGGTTGTCGTTGCGGGCAACCCCTCCGCGAGCACTTCCGCCGCGGGCAAACCGACTGCCACCGCCGCGATGGCCACCACGATTGGGACATTGATGCGAATGTTCACGGTCTCACTCCCGGCGTCTCAGAACTCGGAAATTGCAATCGGAATCATCTCTCGGAGAAAAAGCGAAACGAAAACAGGTCGGCATCACGAACGACAAACCTCAATCGAACAGGACGACCTGCCAACCCCTCGACCTTCGGATTGTCATGCCAAGTCACGATCTCGTCCAGACTGTCACCGAACAGTTCGTCGCAGTCGGCCAACGCGAATCCCTTGATCGGCCGGCCGTCTGGCTGCTGGATCTCGACACCGATCTTGCCCGCCGCCGAGGTGGAAAAATTCAGTTCCAGCCTGTTGCCGTCGAACACCAGGGGGCGCGTCACCACCTCGCCACCCGACAGCGGAGCCTGTACCGACACGAACCCATCCAACCGCAGCACGTGTCGACGCAGCCGACATTGACGCCAGAATCCTTCGCCAACATACATCGACAACTCCTTCCGACGGCCCGGTGGCCCCGAACGCGTCTCCAGCACTCCCAGTGCCTGGAAATTGTCACCATAGACCCAGCGTTCTTCATCCGATGGCCCCGGACGAACGAAGGCTTCGTCCCAGAACTGAAAATGCTCTCCATCGCGACTGGTCATGAAACCACCGTCGGTGTAATCGATGCCAAAGTACTCGACACTCCTGGACAACCGGCGGTTCAGGTCCGTCAGTTTCTTGCGGCCGGCGACGTAACGGGTTGGAAAACCAAGATAAATGTGTGGTGCCCGGTGATAGGGCTGGACCTGGTTGGTGTAGAGCTGCACGTAGGGCGAGACGGAGGTCTTTGGTGTCGAGAACCGGGTCCAACGGCTCGGCGAGTAGGTCAGCCAATCGGGCTCGGACCACTTCAGGAAGTCGGACGACGTGGCGGTCATCACGTCCTTGGTCGACGCCTCGTGGCTGGGAGGCTTGATCATCCCGGGCCCCCCTCGCAGGGCCCGGTGGAATCCGACGTACCGCCGCCGCACGGTGTCCCAGAATGCCAGGTTCTGCGAATCGAAGTACCCGGTGGTGATCACCGGCTTGTCGCTCATCGGCTTCCAGCGAATCCCGTCCGACGACGAGTACACGTGCAACCCACGGGTCGGCTTGTAGATGGGCACGATCGCCTTGTAGAGGTGCTGCTCCGGACAGTCGGGATTCGTGTCCTTGAACGGCACGAACGCGTGGCAGATCTCACCACTGAGGATGATGTTGTTCTTCGTGGAACCGCGAAACGACACCAGCCCCAGTTCCGGACGCCGCCAATGGATTCCATCACGGCTCTCGGCATAACACGTCACGTTGTAGGGAATCCCATATCCCTTGCCGTCGACGGTGATCTCCGACCCCCGGTAATACATCCGGTAGATGTCCCCATCGCGGAACACGGTGTGATACATCGACCGGTTGCCTTCCCAGGCCGTGTCGTGCACGAACACATCGTCGGTTTTCCTGGGCCGATGCAGTTCCAGGCGGGCGGACCCGGTCATCGTCTCGACCAGGTGCTTGTCGATGAACAATTCGCGCCGCGACCCGATGTTGACCGGTTCGGCAGCGATGCCATTCCCGCCCAACAGACAAGCCACTATCGCCAGTCCTGCCGGCACGAGTATCTTCATTTCCCGCTCCTCGATGACTCAACACTGCCGACTGACTCGACGCCCCGCCCCGGTCAGGGCATCATGAACGTCCATCTGGAATCGGCTACTCACAGGTTCGCGAATCGACCGGACCGGGGCAACGGTTCCCTCTCCCTGCAAGACCCACCAGACACAACCCCGCGAGAGTTTGCCAATGTCATCGATTTCCCACCGCCACCTCCTGCTGGCCTGCCTGTCCATTTCGCTGGTCTCACCCGCGATGACCGAGCAACCCGACAAGCCCACCCGCGTCTACTCCAACCAACTCACGCCAATCAAGAATCCCAAGCCGCTGTTGGCCGATCATCCGGAGTTCTTCGAGCCGATCATCGAACAGGCCCACTTCGAGGCCCCGGCACTGGTCGTCGACGAGAAAGCCGATTTGCACGTGCGGGCGTGGCGATTCTCGTACAACGCGCGGGGCATCATCGAGATGCCCAACCACCTGAAGGCGGCCGAGACGGCCGTGATCATGGTTCATCCCTGGGGCATCGACGACGGGCAGGGCTGGGACACTCCCGAACCAGCCGGCGTCGCCGATTTCTGTACAAAGGAAAAAAACCACCTGGCCGCCCGGCACACCCGCGACGTGATCCGCCCGTTCATCAACTCGCTCCGCGATCGGGTGGCACTGGTGATGTACAGCCTGCCCGGTAACAGGGATGCGATTCGTCACAAGCTTTACCGGTCATTCACTCACAAGCCGACCGCGGCCGATCGCCGGGCCGGAAAAAAGGAATTGAAAGAGAAGTTGACCAGCTTCCGTTACGTTGGCCAACCGCTGCCCAAGCAGCTCACCATCTCGCGAGACAAGCCGGTCGTCGACTATTTTCGCCGTTTTCCCGGCCTGGATGCCGGTGCCCGTTACAACAACGACGGTTTCTGGAAACTGCCCATCCCGGTGACCCTCGACGTGGACGTGCACCCCAACGACGTCGTGATCTACGACGCCGAGGGATACGCACCGCTGAAGCAGTTCCTGGTCAAGAACGGTGTGCGCCATATCCTGCTGACCGGTTACGCCACGGACATGTGCTTCTGTGAAACAACGGCCGGCTACGAGAATCTCTCGAAGGACTTCAACGTGTTCCTGGTCGGTGACGCTTCGCTGGCCACCTTCCCCTCCAACACGTCCCCCCGGTTCGCCGTCAACGCGTCGATCTCTTTCGCGGCCCTCAACCAGCTCATCACCCAGGTCTCCTGGGTCAAGATTGACCAGAAGAGAAAGTGAGACGAGGTCAGGTCGAGTACGCGGGATTGAACAAGCACCCCGGAAGCAACGCTCTTCGTAACGAGTCTCGTCGCCGCTCAACCGCTGTTCGAAGAATATCGAACGTCGACAGGCTCGCTCTCATTTTTTAATGGCTGACCAGAATCGTTATCTTACCGGCACCAGGGTGAATTGCTTGATGGCCAAACCGTATTGCGGTGGCTGGTCTCGCCAGAGCCGGAAAGTATTTTTGCCCTTCTGGAGCGTCAATATGACTGGCGTGGAATCTTCCCAATTTCCGACAGTGAACGGCATTTCCATGACGATCCCCTCATTCGCGTCGTTCACTGACAGATTCAGTCGCTGGTCGTAGTTTGCGGTGACGACTCTCGCGGTCAATTCGTACTGGCCGGATTCTGGAGCGTTGACCTTGTACTCGAAGCGCGAACTTGTGCCCTGGCTGGGCCCGGTTGGGTCTTCCTTCGGACTGATTGAGTAGTAGTTGCGGGCGTACGTGTCCGAGATTCGCTCGCAGACGTTGCCGTAGATGTCGTACAGGCCCCAGGGGTTTGGCTTCTTCTGACCGACCGGATGCGACTTCGCGCCGGCGTTGCCTTTGAACCAGGCGTACTCGCCGATCTTTGCTGGATCGTTGCCGAAGAACCATTTCGTGTCTCGACCGGCGCGGCTGGCGTATTCCCATTCGGCTTCGGTGGGGAGGCGGGCATCGAGGCCGGTCAACTCGGCAAGCTTGCCACAGAATGACAACGCGTCCGCCTCGCCGACATTGTCGACTGGACAGTCGGGGCCTTTCGTCGATCGGCTGGGGTTTGAACCCATGATGGCCTGATACTGCGTCTGTGTGACCTCGTACTTGCCGAGGTAGAAACCTCTGGTGAGTGTCACGTCGTGCCTGGGCACTTCGACGCACTGAAATCTGCCATCTGTTGTGCTTTCACCACCCATGACGAACGATCCCGGTTTGATGTAGACCAGTTCCATCGTCACGCCGTTACCAAGGTCGAGCGTCGGTGGCTGAGCAAAGCTGTCGGTGTGTGACACGGCAACGCGCAGGCCCCAGTTTTCGTACCTGCCATAGCCACCACTGAGCATCCTCTTTCCTGAGGTGCACGCGTCCGGGTCGCCTTTCCACGTGCCGCCGCGCATGATCGTTTTGCCCTGCGGAAAAAAACGCGGGAGAAAGACCTGCAGGCCGCCGTCGAAACTCTTCATGGCCAGGACATCCCGAGTGTTGCCGGACGGCTTGCTGTACGCAGCCGCCGGGATCGAGATGACGCCGTTTTCTCCGTAAGTGATCTTTCTTTCTTCGACCGTGACGGGCGACGCGATGACTTTCTCTGCAACCGTGGGTTCGTTGGCTTCCCCGAGTTCCTCGCCAAGTGCGGCGAGCGTCACGGCCTTGCCTTCATCAATAATTGCCCGCTGAGTACGGAGCGCGACTGCGTTCCAGAATTCGGGGGCTCCGTCACTTTCTCCGTACGTTCGCTTCTCTCCCAGGACATCGCCGGCCCATTGGGCTCGTTTGACTTTGAGAAATGCCGTCAGGTTGCTGCGTGCCTGTGTGCTCGCGAGGAAGTCGACGTCCTTGTTGTAGCGTGTCTTCGTCCAGCCAGCGCCCCAGCCTCCGCCGAGATTCACAACCCATCCCTTCGGCGTCCAATGAGCCAGGGCGGCATGGCCGCGGCTGGGACGAGCTGTCGTCGGAATACCAAAGGCTCGCAGAATGAATCGCCCGATGAAGGCCCGCCGACCGCACACGCCGCCGTTCATGAGAATGTTCTGATACTTCTGCAACTCGGGCCGGTCGTACTTGACGTCCTGCGACCCGTACTTGACGCACGAAGTCACCAGACTCACATACCGCCAGCCGTGGTTGGAATTGTAGATGTGATCGGGCCGGTAGTTGCGGAGCATCTTACGTCCCCAGGCGAGCGTCTCGTCCGGCTCGTCTCCGTCCACGACCATGCGGAGCTCCCAGGTGCTCAGTCGATCGAACGCCGGGTCGAGTTCGCCGTCCTGAAACGCTTTCTCGAAGTGCAGGTAGCGTTTCACCGGATCGACCGTGGCCGGGGCGTTGGCCTGAGCTGTGGGGTTTGACTGAGTCACGGGCACGGCGTGCTCAAGACTAATGGCCAGCGCCAACCGCTGCAGGACTCCGTTCGCGGCTTTACTGCTTGCCTTCTGAATGAGGGAATAGATTTGCATGGCCGGCCCATACTGAGCCGGGCCGTACCCGTTGCGACCCACTCGTGGAGCATTGGCTCCGTCCGCCACCAGCATGTCCTTCATGAGATCGGTGTCTGCCAGCAATTTCTCGACCAGGGCTGCCTGCTCTGTTCCCTGCTGAGCGAATTCAGCCAAACCGCGAGGCGTCGCCTCTTGCAGGCCAACGAAAGTGACCAGCCGGGCATCCAGTGCGTCGCTGGACAGGAACTGCTTCAGGACGTCGCCCTTCGCCCGAGCATGCTGTGGAGTCCGGGCGGTGAGTTCGCTTCGCAGCCCTTGAAGTCGTTCGGCATACCGACTCTGAAGTTTCAGTCCAGCCTCTGTGAGTGGCATTTGCGGCGCTGATGTGGGCTTTGCTGCATGAAGGCTCGATTGAACCGCGAACAGGCCGATCAAGGCCCAACAAATGGTATTGATTGAGTTCATTCTCATACTCTTGGGGACTCCTGCGTTCTGCTTTTCTGGATTCGCTTGAATTGGCTGCGTGTTCTCATTGGCCCGGGGTCAGTAGCTGAAACGTCTCACACCTCACGCTACGACCCTGGGCTCTCACCGGGCTGTTTCTCTACCACTGCCGCCTTACGAGTTGCAGGAGAAAGTCTGGCTTCCTCCATCCACAGGCTGACGTGACCGTTGGGGGGCACTGGTTTGGCGTAGTAATCGGGGTGCGGCCCAAAGTAGGTGGTCTTGTTTCGGAAGTGTGTATAGCGGAGGAAATTGATCACCGCGATTGTCACTTTTCCGCTTTCGAACTCTGGCAGGATGTCGTCGAAGACATACGCGCCACGGATTCCAGAGTAACGGAAAAAGCCGCCATTTGCCTGAGTCAGCAGCTTGCCGTTGACGTAAATGGCAAACCCTTCACCGGATCGATCGCAGCCTGCGCCGCCGAGGATCAGACGATAGGCGTGCCCCTCTTTGAGCGGCGGAATCTCGAAAGTCTGCCGCATCAATAGAACTTCCTTTTCCCAGAGCGTGGCCGGGATTTCGCTGCAACCGCAGAGACGTCCGTTGCAGCGCGGACGACGTCTGTCGAGCTTGCCGCCCATCTGACCGAAGGGGGCTTTGCCCGACTTCCAGCCGGCTTTGAGCGGATCGAAGTCGGCTGCGTACCAGTTCTCCATCCCTTTCGGGAGAGTGATCTCGCGGTAACGGTCGCTCTTCTCAGGGTCCTGCTTCTCGGGTGGATCAAAACTGTAATGGTACCAGGTCGCGGCGCGCATCTTCGGGCCGAATCGCTTCCAATCGTAACCTTGAACTCCGGCCATGTCGTAGTAGTCAATCAGCGTGTCCAGATCACTGCGTATGTCGAGCGGGATGCGTGCGGGTCTTTCACCGGTCACAATCTGCTTGAGCATGCCGCGGCTCTTAATGGCAAAGGCAGATTCCAGGAACCCCGGGACCATTTCATCCATGATGATCGGTTTGAGGGCCTGTCCCATCTCCCGATAGTACTGGGGCGGGTAGTGAGGGCCTCGCTTGTTGAAATTGCCCGTGACGGCGTCCGAAAAGACCGTTTCGACATCCAGATCCCGATCTGGTCTGGACGGAATGGTCAAGTCTTCTGCCTCGCCACCAAGCAGTCTCACCATGGCTCGCCCAAGGGCGTCTCCGGTGAGCACGTAGGTCTCCGCATTGTGGTTGTAGTGGTAGCCGGTGTTCGTTGGTGATTCGCCGCGGGAACGCCAGAACGGTCGCGTGTCGACACTCGCCACAGTGCCTGCAAATTCAGGGTGCTGCTTCGGATCGCCCACCGCCATCTGAGCTTCCCAGGTCATGGAGTGCCCGGGGTCCATCTCCATCCCGTTAAAACCAACCGTGGCGACCACCGCCCGCAGATCTGGTGTCTTGAATTCCGTGCGCAAATCCTGAATCAGATTGACCAGATGTTTCTCGTAGACCGCTTTGGGAACGTTCTTGTCTTTGTGTCCCTGGAACCAGACGAAGCCAACGATCTCGTAGCCCTGACCTTTGTAATCGGGAACGATCTCATCAATGTTCTTCAGCGTCTTATGGACGCCCTCGACCATCAGATCGTATTCCAGTCCGCAGAACTTATTGGCCTTCTCTTCCTCCGTCTTGCCGCTGGACGGCGGGCGGAAGTCGAAACTCAACGCCCGGTTTCCCATGGATGACTCGATGAGCAGAACCGGTTCCTCGTGACAGGTGCCCATGACGTAACCAAACGGAACTTCAGGCCCGATGAATCTACCGTTGGAAGTCGTTGAAAGCGGTCCCCCCTTGCCACCTTCCGAGATGCGAGTCTCCCAGTAGGTCACATCGTTCCGGACAGTCCATTTGCCGTCGTCGTCGGCAAACCAGGGATACTTGCCTTCCTGGATGAGCGATGTGAGATCGCCCTGACCTTTGAGGTCAACATGCTTGAGCCAGAAGGCAGCCGAGCCACCCTGCATGTAAGTAATGGTGATCGGATAGCGCTTTCCCCGTTCCAGAGAAACGGGTGTGATCATTGCTTCCCTGCCGAGTTCTTTACGGTAGACCTCTTTGCCGGCAAGGGTTACCACCGCGTGAGCGCTTTCTTTAAAACCCGTATGAATCTCGTGTGTTCCGCTCATCGGGACGTCGATAAATGCTCTGGCCAGAACGGTGTGAGGCCCGGCGATCGCCGGCAATTGAGCTGACACAGTACCCAGCGCAACGGTGGCCTCCTTGACCGGCTGCATGTCGTTGTAGTTACTGCCTTCTTTGTAGGCTCCCGCATAGACGGCCACTCCGGCCCCCTTCGGAGCATCCTTCCCGGCATCCTGATAAACACCATGCCTGAGCAGGGCCGAAGGTCCGACCGGCATGCGACCGACTTTGATGTTCGGGTCAGCCGAGAGGTAGATGCTCGGATAGACAGGCTGGGATCCCTGCAGGTAGCCGAAGCCCACCATATTGGATTGCCCCGCCAGGAGATAAACCTTGACCTTGCCGGCGGACGGGGTGGTCTTGTCAGGCCTCGGCAGGACTGCGGGGACATCGGCAGCGATTGCCGTACTGGAAACAAGCGAAACACAGACCGCCAGCACCCATGCCAATCCGCAGTTACGACAGGAAAAGGGCGTATTCATTGAGTGTTCCTGGGTTGAATTCTCAAGTCGCTGAGTGAGGTGCAATCAGTTGCTTCGAGAGAACTGTGTGACTTACTGAGTGTTTTCTGTAGCTTCAGTTTTCACAAGTCTCACCATCGCCTCGCCCATGGCGAGTCCCACGTCCATATAGGTTTGCGCGTTGCCGTTGTAGTGGCTGTTTGACGCGCCGCCCTGGCTCAGCGGATGCGTGTAGACGGTGGCCACGTTGCCCTTGAACTTGGAGTACTTGCCGGAGTTGCCATCGACGGCAAGTTGAGCTTCCAGAATCAGTTTCTCGTTGCCCTTGGCGCTGTCCTTCGCGGTTTGTCCGAGTGTTGCGACGACGAACTTTGCATTCGGTGCTTTGAATTCCTGACGCAACGTCTTAATGAGATGCACGAGATTCTTTTCGTACTGAATCGCGTGTGCTTCGTTGTAGCGGTCCTTGTCGCCCTGCCACCACGCGAAACCCTCGATCTGATAGCCTCGCCCCTTCCAGTGCGGAAACTCTTTGTCAAAGTTGTCCAGCACGGCGTGCGCGGCGCTGAAACAGTCGTCGTACTGTTTGCCCGCGTACCAGTTGATCGGCTTTGGCTCGGTGCCCTTTTCCCAGGAGAGCGGAGACTCCTTGTAGCCGGCGTAGATTTTTCCACCGTACTCGAACCGTTCGCTGCCCGGCGGAAGGAAATCCCACGAGAGCGAGCGATTTCCCTGGGACGACTTGAGAATCAGGACCGGCTCGTCACAGTGATCCGCGACGACGTGTCCGAATCCCAGTTCCGGACCGATGCGACCACCGCTGACACCCAGCCACCTGCTGCCTGTGGCGGCAATGACGCCCTTGTACCACACGTCATTGCGTGCGACCCATTGTCCGCTGTCGTTGATCAGCCAGGGATACATTCCCTTGTGCCTGACCAGCGTTGAAAGTGCTCCGGGCACGTCCATTCTGACGATCCACCCCAGTCCGTTTGCATCCTGTGTGAAGTACGTGATTTTGAACGGCACCTTCTTTCCGGCTTCGAGTTTAATCTCGGCACGGACCGGTTCCTGACCGACGTTCTTCCTATGAACTTCCTTTCCATCGACTTCCATGACGTTGTGCATTGAGCCGCCATAGCCGGGACGGAACTCATAAATTCCAGTCTCCTTCACTCGAACGAAGCCCCGAGTCACCTGAACGCCGCCGCCTGGATAAGGCGTTGGCCGGACGCCGCCGAATTTCTCAAGCTTCAGCGTCTTAACGGGCTTCATCGCATCGTAGTCAGCCTTTGGGTCGTAGGTACCCTCGTAAACGGACACCGCAGGGTCGAGCAACTCTGATCCCCAGCGACTGCTCCCGCCGTCGACCTTGCCAGCACCGACCATGTTGGACTGGCCGGAAAGAATGAAGACCTTGACTGGCTGGGCCTCTGATGCAGGTTCTTCGCCACTGGCAGTCGATACAGCGAATGCTGACAGGAGTATCGCCACCACGAGGCGGTGGAATGCGGGTGTCTGATCGTTCTTCATGATGTCCTGTTCCTCTGTCGTTCCTCAAGTGACAGGAGTCCTGATCCTCACCTGACGACCTGAGTCTATACCCTCTTCATGAGTCCAGCCATCGTGACGCCCATTGCCTGGCCGACGTTCATGCGGACCCCGTCGTTGCTACCACAGCCAGACTTAATTGTCCTGACTCCAACCGAAGAGTACACGCGCATGAGCGACAAAAACCAATCTCCGTGCGACGGTCATTGTCGCAACTCGCGATTTTCTGGACGGGGTCGCAAATTCGTTAAACTGGCGACGGAGTTGTATGATTCAGGCCTCAGCAAGTCGCTGGAGGGACGCTCCGGAAGTTTTTCAGGATTTCTGCGTTAAATCTGACGGCGAGCGGTAGCGGTCCGGTATGGCAGACCATTCTGACACGCAAATTGAGACTCCTGATCCGCACGAGACCTTTCTGCGGTTGTGGATGCGGCATGAACCGGAGTTGCGGGCGTTTGTGCGGTCCTGCTGCCCGAAGGCTCAGGAAGTCGACGACGTGATGCAGGAAGTCAGCGTCGCGGCTTTGCGGAAGTTCTCGACGCTTGATGACCATGCGGCGTTTGGGCCATGGGCCTGTCTGATTGCTCGGTATGAACTGCTTTCGGCTCGGCGACGATTTGCGCGGGATCGGCTTGTGCTGGCGGAAGATGTTCTGGAGCTGCTGGCTGACGAGGGGGCTCAGGAGTTGCCTTTGCGTCAGCGGCAACTGCGGGCGCTGGATCGGTGCATTGAGAAACTGCCGCGCGAGCGACGTGAACTGGCGCTCGCGGCTTACGCGAAGGACACAACCATCCGCGAGATGGCCGGGCAGCTCAAGCGGACGGAAGGCTCGCTGTATCAGCTCCTCGCGAGGATTCGGATGGAGCTGCATCGATGTATGACACTGGCTCTGGCCGGAGGTGACTCATGACGGAAGACGAACTCCACCTGCTGCATCGTTATCTGGACGGCGCAATGACTCCGGAAGAGCTGGAATCGTTGGAGGAACTGCTGCGAGGCAGTTCAGAGGCTCGGGCGACGTTGCGATCGCTCGCGACGATTGACGCGAAATGGCAACAGCTCGCGGCGGAAGAGGTCCTGGGCAGAACTGGTGAGCCGACGGCGCTAGCCGCGCGTGACAGCATGCCGAACGCGCACAAATCCGCGGCTAGCGCCGTCGGCTCAGTTAATTCCCGACGTCATATGCCACTTTGGCTGACGCTGACCGCACTTGCGACTGCGCTGGTGGTTGGTGCATTCGGCTGGTTCCGTGCTCCGGAAGATTCGCCGACGCCGTCTGAGCGTGGCATCGCGAGAGTGATCAGGATCGAAGGCGATGGTACTGCCGGCGGTGGTGGCAATGTCGTCGACGGAAGTGAGCTGTTCGCTGGCGAAGAACTCGCGATGCATCGGGGGCTGATCGAACTGGCGTTTCGCGAAACCGGCGTGCATGTGGTCGCGACGGCTCCGCTGAGAATGAAGCTGGACAGTGACCAGCGAGTCTCGCTGTATGAGGGACAGGTCAAGCTGGTTGTCCCGCCGCAGGGTGTGGGATTTGTTGTCGATACGGCTCAGCGGAAGTTTGTTGATCTGGGGACGAGTTTTGTTGTCACAGCGGGTGCGAAGGGCTCTGAGGTTCTGGTTCTTGATGGGCAGATCTCAGTAGACGATCACGATGGCACATCCGCAGACCTGATGCACGAAGGAGAATTCGCCAGGTTTGATAGCGACGGAATGATCGAGAAGCGAAGACCGACTCGCCTGTCGCAGGCATTACCCGAACTGTCTCTTGTGGCAACACATCCAGGTGACAATTCATTACGGGGAGTGATTCTTGGTTACGACAGCCCGGTCGCGTCTGTCAAAGAACGTCGCGCCGCTGATGTGATTGGACGCGATCTGTTGCCGCTGATCCGTTCGGGGTTCAAGGATCGTTCCCATCTGGAAGTATTTAAGCAGGGTGAACCGCTCAGTTTCCGCGGAATTGCGGGAGCCTTTCACGAGTTCCCTGACCGGACTGGCCTGGCACCTTACTCACGCGCAGGCGGCTGGATGGCGTGGTACCACGGACAGGTGATTCCGCCTCGTGCGGGACGCTATCGATTCTGGGGCTATGCAGATAATCACCTGCTGGTTGCGATCAATGGGAATTCTGTCTTTGAGGGCTCGCGGCGTGACGCTTCGTTCAAAGAGCTCGGCATTGCACGCACTGACAATCCCGCCCTGCCATGTTTAATCGCACGGGCCGGTTTCGCCTGCAGTGAGTGGATCGAAGTCAGCGGTGATCCCGTTCAGCTCGACATTCTGTTTGGAGAACACGGCGGCAACATCACCTCAGGCCTGCTGCTCGTCGAATGCGAAGGCAACACCTACGAAGAGACATTCTGGGGCCAGCCCAAATGGCCACTGTTTCTAACCGAAAATCCGAGTGCCGAAGAAACTGGGGATTACAAGCGGCTGGTCAATCACCTGGAACAGAAGACGATGGGTTCGTTTTCTGTTTCAGAGGATGCCGTCTGGAAAGTACAGAATTAGAAGTCACCGACGAGTCACTCGACGCGAGAACTCTACTATGAAAACACAACTCAATCGCCGTCATGTTCTTCGCGGAGCGGGGGCGCTGATCACACTCCCCGTGCTCGAATCAATCGGGTTCCGCCGATTCGCCTCGGCTGCAGATAAGACACCCGCAAAGCCTCCCAAAAGGATGATCTTCCTGGGCATTGGCTATGGAGTTACGTCTGAAACCTGGTTTCCCGACACCAATGACAAAGGAGAGGGTTACAAGCTTCCTGAGGGGCTGAAGCCCTTGGCCCGTCACAAAGACAACTTCACGATCGTCCAGGGCTGTAAGCACCATTTCAGCCGCCAGGCCCACTGGGGAAGCACCTATTGGCTGACGGGTGCGAATCAATACGGCACTCCGGGCCAGTCCTTTTCCAACACCATCTCCGCCGATCAGGTTGCCGCGGCCCAATTTGGCGAGCATACCCGCTTCACCTCAATCCAACTGGGCACTGATGCTGACGACAGGAACGGGCATGGTCCGGGGAATTCCCTGGCTTGGGACCAACGGGGGAAACCTCTTTCGGCGTGGAACTCGCCGCTGGAAACCTACCTCAAGCTCTTTGGGGCGGATGACATACCCCTTGCTCAGCGGCGGGCAATGCTGGCGGAGGAACGCAGTGTCCTGGACTCCGTGCTCATCGAAGCGAAGGACATGCAGCGCGGGTTGACGAAGAGTGATACCGACAAGCTGGACGAGTATTTCCAAAGTATCCGTGATATCGAAACCCGGCTGAGCAAAGCGGAAAAATGGATGGATGTGCCTAAATCCAAAGCTCCGCTTGAAGAACCGGATACTGCTTTAGTAGGCCGCAGCGAAATCGAGATGATGTACAAACTCATGGTGGCCGCTCTGCAAACCGACAACACACGGGTCATTACCTATCGCGAGCCCGGGTCGCGCCTGCTGTCGAGTATCGGAGCGAGCGGCAACCCGCACAACGTGAGTCACTATCGCCCCGGTTCAACCACGGAAGAATCATCCAGGATGAGGGACAAGGCGCACAGCGAATTGTTAGCCGGATTGATCGATCAGTTGAAAGCTACCAGGGAAGCCGATGGCAGCAGCCTCTTTGATCATGTCGCTTTGGCCTTTGGCTCCAACATTCGCTCCATTCATTATCTCAACAACCCACCCACCCTGATCTCCGGTGGAGGAGCCAATCTCAAACTGGGGCAGAACCTTGTCCTCAAAGAAGGCACCCCGCTGAACAACGTCTGGCTGACAATGCTGAGAGGCGTTGGGGTAAACGCGAACCGTCACGGCGACAGCACCGGCGTTGTCAGCGAACTACAAGCATAAGACGAGCGGCAGATAAGAATTTACCTGCCGGAACGGGACGGTGGCGCGTGCCGGCTGATGAAATCAGCCGCTGAGTGCTAGCCCACGGTTCCACGGTGATTAGAAATCGCATCTTCAAAGCTCACGAAAAGTATCCCATCATGAATCAGGGACTACAGGACGTTCTCAAAACAATGTGGGTTGGACTTTGCTTCCTGACCCTGGTGGCCGGTTGTGGAGACGAAAACTCAGAAATCGGAGTGGAGCAAGAATCTTCAGGAGCTTCCCAGGCGGAGGAACCTCGGATCACAACTGCTTCCACAGCCAAACCAGTTGAGCAGGAATCTGCAGGTATCCCCCAGGCGGAGGAGCCCCGGATTGCAACGACTTCCGTAGCCGTACCAAAAGTCGAATTCCCGGAAAAGCACCGGGCCTTCTTCAAAGCACACTGCCTCGATTGCCACGACTCCGAGACGCAGGAAGGCAAAGTCGATCTCGAAACACTGCCCTTCCGCATCACCACCATCGAGCAGGCGGAACTCTGGCAGAAGGTGCT
>CAZYAZ010000036.1:0-10008 GCA_964646205.1 uncultured Planctomycetaceae bacterium
TGGCCGAGTGGCAGCCGCATGTCGTGCGACAACTCAACGGGAAGGCTGGGCCGTTCCGGCTGCCGGCACGGTTTCAGATCGTCACCGAGAGTTGGAACCGGGTGGTCGCGGTTCCCTACATCGTCAACATGCCCGAGAAGGACCGGGTGTTGATGCTGGTCGGGTGTGACTACCCCCACCGAGCGTTCGTACTGACCAGTGACGATCACGGCGCGACCTGGACGGATCCCCGTCCAGCCCGTGTCGGAAAAGACGGCAAGCCATCGATCGGGATGGGCACGGCGCTGGCGTATCTCGGTAAGGGAAAGTTGATGTTCTACGAGAGCGGTGGCTTGGCAGTCGGGCCACCCTCGCGATGGTTCAGTTCCGACTACGGAAAGACCTGGGGAAACCCGGTGCCCATCGCGGTTTCGTCGGACAAGATGGCCTGGCACATCTGGGATCCGCCGCTCGTTGAGCGTCATCCCAAAACCGGGAAGGTCACCCGGCTGGCCGAAACCGGTTACCGGCAATCCGGAACGAGTTCCAGTGCCTCTATTCGATTCAGCGGTGACCAGGGACGGACCTGGAAAAAGTCCATCCAGGTTCCGCAGTGGCGAGGCGCCAACGAGGTGTACCTGTTTCGCGCCGGCAACGGTCATTTGCTGGCAGCCTGTCGCACCGATGTGCCACGGCGTCTGAAGGGCAAGACACTGGATCACTACGAGGGACTGGGGGTCTCGATCTCCCGGGACGACGGTCTCACGTGGTCGCCGGTCAAGAAGATCTACGACTACGGCCGCCATCACCAGTCGCTGGTGCTGATGCCCAACAAGGACATCGTGATGACCTACGTGGTGAGACTGGGCTATGTCGACGACAAGGACGGGTTTCCGCAATTCGGGATCGAAGCGGTGGTCAGCCACGATCACGGGGTGAACTGGGACCTCGATCACCGTTACCTGTTGCACGTCTGGTCGGGCAAGCGCAAGGGGGAGACCTACTGGTGGCCCAGCAGCCAGTCCACGTCATCAACGCTGCTGCCCGACGGATCGATTCTCACGGCGTTCGGGACCGGATACCGCATCCGGGCCGGCAAGGACAGTCCTCAGGCTCCCCGAGACGTCGGGTTGGTCAAGTGGCGTCTGAACACCAGGCCGGTCAATGCTGACAGGAGTGTTCGGGACGCTTCATTCGATTCGGATCGACGCAACGTGTTCGATCCGAAGTCCTAGGGTGTGATTGTGGTCACCGTCACTTCTTCTCGACTAATCTATGGTCCGAGTTCGAAGATGTCAGTCGCCAGAGAATTGGGAACATTGTCATGATTGCTTGCAGGAACCTGGCTCACGTCGTTTGCACCATCGTGATGGTGGTGCTGCTGCTTCCGGCCGGCGCTGCCGCCCAGGGCCTGGAACACGTGAAGGCGAACTACACGAAGTACGAGTACCTGATCCCGATGCGCGACGGGAAACGGTTGTTCACCTCGGTCTACGTGCCCAAGGACGATTCGCAGACGTACCCGATCCTGCTGAAGCGGACTCCCTACAGTGTCCGGCCGTACGGGGCAGATCAGTACCCCGAGAACCTCGGCCCCTCTCCGCTGTTTGCCAGGGAGGGGTACATCTTCGTCTACCAGGACGTCCGCGGCCGCTGGATGTCGGAGGGGGACTTCGTGCACATGCGGCCCCACCTTTCGAAGAAGACGAAGAAGACGGAAATCGACGAGAGCACCGACACCTGGGACACCGTCGAGTGGCTGATCAAGCGGGTCCGTGGACACAACGGTCGGGTGGGCATCGCCGGCATTTCCTACCCGGGGTTCTACACGGCCGCCGGAATCATCGACTCGCACCCGGCCATCAAGGCCGCCTCGCCCCAGGCTCCGGTCAACGACTGGTTCATCGGGGACGACTGGCACCACAACGGGGCTTTCTTCCTGGCCCACATGTTCAACTGGATGTCTCGCAACGGTCGCCGACCAAGAAGTTTCCCCGCGCGAGATTCGACTACGGTACCCCGGATGGTTACGAGTTCTATCGTCGGATCAAGACACTCTCGGAGATCGACAAGAAGTACCTCAAGGGAGATGTGCCGTTCTGGCTCGAGACCGTCCGGCACGGGACCTACGACGAGTTCTGGAAGTCGCGAAACATCCGGCCTCACCTCAAAAACGTCAACGCCGCGGTGATGACCGTCGGTGGGTGGTTCGATGCCGAGAACCTTTTCGGAGCCCTGGAGACGTACAAGTCGCTCGAGGCCCGGAACCCCAAGACCGTCACCACGCTGGTCATGGGACCATGGCGACACGGGGGATGGGCCCGGGGCGAGGGGTCGTTCTTTGGCGACATTCCCTTCAATGCGAAGACCTCGGAGTTCTACCGCGAGAAGATCGAGTTCCCGTTCTTCCAGCGACACTTGAAAGGCAAGGGGGAGGCCGAGCATCCCGAGGCCTGGGTGTTTGAAATGGGCACCAACCAGTGGAGAAAGTACGACCGGTGGCCACCCAAAACGGCCCGTTCGAAATCACTTTACTTCCACGCCGGCCAGAGACTGGCGTTCGAGCCGCCCGAGAAGAACGCTGCCCTGGGTGATTACGACCAGTACCTCAGCGATCCGGACAAGCCTGTTCCGTACATGAATGGCATTCTCGCGGGCATGAAGGCCGAGTACATGATCGCCGACCAGAGGTTCGCCTCGCGGCGTCCCGACGTGCTGGTTTACCAGACCGGAGAACTCGAGGAGGACGTGACGCTTGTCGGGCCGATCGAGGTCGACCTGACGGTGTCGACCTCCGGGACCGACAGCGACTGGGTGGTGAAGCTGATCGACGTCTACCCCGACGATTACCCGGACCCGGCGAAGAATCCGCGGGAAGTCCGCATGGGTGGTTACCAGCAGCTTGTCCGAGGGGACGTGATCCGGGGCAAGTTCCGCAAGAGCATGGAGAAACCCGAGCCGTTCGAACCGAACAAGCCGTCACGGGTCCGGTTCACCATGCCCGACACCTACCACTGTTTCCGCTCGGGCCACCGCATCATGGTCCAGGTGCAGAGCTCGTGGTTCCCGCTGGTCGACCGGAACCCTCAGAAGTTCTGTGACATCTTCCGGGCCGTCGAGTCGGACTACCGGGCGGCCACGCAGCGGGTCCACCGCTCACCGAAGGCGCTGTCTCGATTGAAGGTGATGGTCCTGCCGTAAGGGATCCTCAACGGACAGCACTTTTGCGTAATGAACAACCGGAGAGATCGAATGTATCACCGTCTGTTGATCACCCTGGCCAGCTGCGTTGTTTCGTTGGCAGGGTCCGTGCCGTTGCAGGCGGCGGAAAAGCCGCCCAACGTGCTGCTGATCATGGCCGATGATCTCGGGTTCTCGGACCTGGGCTGCTACGGCGGCGAGATCGAGACCCCGCACCTGGATGCACTGGCCGGCAACGGGCTGCGATTCACACAGTTCTACAACACGGCCCGGTGCTGGCCGACCCGGGCGGCACTGCTGACCGGGTACTATGCTCAGCAGGTTCGTCGGGACATCATTCCCGGTGTTCCCAAGGGTGTTCGTTCGGGAGGCCGGGGCCAGCGTCCGACCTGGGCACAACTGCTGCCGGCCATGCTCGGCCCAGCCGGGTACCGCTCGTACCACTCGGGCAAATGGCATATCGACGGCATGCCATTGAAGAACGGGTTTGATCGTTCCTACTACCTGGGCGATCAGGGCAGGTTCTTCAGCCCGCGGGTTCACTTCGAGGATGACGAGCGGCTTCCCGCGGTCGAAAGAGGCACCGGCTACTACGCCACCAATGCGATCACCGATCATGCCATCAGGTGCTTGGAGGAACACGCCGAGCAACATGCCGGGAAACCGTTCTTTCATTACCTGGCCTACACGGCTCCGCATTTTCCGCTGCACGCACTGCCCGAGGACATCGACCGTTACCGCGAACGGTACCGCCGATCGTGGGCCAAGGTCCGCAAGAAACGCTGGGAACGATTGCAGAAGATCGGCATCGTCAAGGGCCGCCTCTCGGACGTCGAACGTGATCTTGGACCCCCGTACCATTTCCCCGAGGCGTTGAAACAACTGGGGCCCGGCGAGGTCAATCGTCCCCTGCCGTGGAAGGATCTGACCGAGGAACAACGGGAGTTCCAGTCGACGAAAATGGCAATCCATGCGGCGATGATCGATCGCATGGACCGGGGGATCGGGCGAGTGCTCGATCAACTGCGGAAGATGAAGGCCTTTGACAACACGTTGATCCTGTTCCTGTCGGACAACGGTTGCAGTGCCGAGATCATGGTTCGCAATGACGGACACGATCCGAAGGCTCCACTGGGGTCGGCCGCGACACACCTGTGCCTGGGCCCCGGCTGGTCCACGACCTGCAACACGCCGTTCCGTCGGCACAAGACGTGGGTCCACGAGGGTGGCTGTGCCACGCCGCTGATCGCACACTGGCCCAGTGGGATTCGCGCCCGCGGTGAATTGCGGCACACGGCCGGACACGTGATCGACATCGTCCCGACCATCCTGGAACTCGCCGGGACGAAACGACTGCCCGCCGACGCCCCGGCGGCACCGGGCAAGAGCCTGGTGCAGGCACTGGGTAAGGATGTCGCCATTGAGCGCGATTCGCTGTGGTGGTTGCACGATGGCCATCGCGCGATCCGCAAGGGCGACTGGAAACTCGTCGTGGCCAAGGGCGAGCAGCCCGAGTTGTTCAATCTCCGCAAGGATCGCACCGAAACACGAGACCTCGCGGCCAGGTACCCCGACAAGGCCAGGCAACTGGCCGCAGAGTGGGACAAGCAACTGGTCGCGTTTCGCGCATTGGCCCTGCGAGACCGCAGGGACCGCCCTGCCCCGAACGGTTCGAAGACAAAACCCAACGTGGTCCTGATCTTTGCCGACGACCAGGGATACCAGGACCTGGGTGTCTTTGGTTCGCCCAACATCAAGACTCCCAACGTTGACCGGATGGCCGGCGAGGGGATGAGGTTCACCGATTTCTATTCGGCGGCGTCGGTCTGCACGCCCAGCCGGGCGGCACTGATGACCGGCTGTTACCCGGAACGGGTCGGCCGTCTCGGGGTGCTGTTTCCTCGTGACAAGATCGGGCTGAATCCCAGCGAGATGACCATCGCCGAGTTGCTCAAGACACGCGGCTACGCCACCGCCTGCATCGGCAAATGGCACCTGGGTCACAAGCAGAAGTTCCTGCCGACCAACCACGGTTTCGATACCTATTTCGGCATCCCCTACTCCAACGACATGGGCGCCGATCCGGCCATGCAACTCTCCGACGACATCCGCTGGCGAGGTGGGTTCAACGAGGAGAAGTTCCGGCAATTGACGCCGAACAACCGCCGGGCCGGACCGCCATTGTTTCGAGGGACCCGGGTTGTCGAGTTCCCCGTCGATCAGAACACGCTGACCAAACGGTACACCGAGGAAGCGGTCGGGTTCATCACGGCCAACAAGGACAAGCCGTTTTTTGTCTACCTGCCACACACGATGCCGCACATCCCGCTGTACGCCACGCCCGAGTTTTCGGGCAAGTCGGCTGCCGGGCTGTACGGGGACACGATCGAGGAGATGGACTGGTCGGTTGGCCAGATCATGGCCACGTTGAAGAAGCTGAAACTGGATCGGAACACGCTGGTGATCTACACCTCCGACAACGGTCCGTGGAATCTCAAGGGCAACGCCACCGACAAGGTGAAGGGCAACAAGAACCGCCGCATCGGTGGCTCGGCATTGCCGCTGCGTGGTTACAAGTTCCAGCAGTTCGAGGGGGGCATGCGCGAGCCGACTGTCATGTGGTGGCCGGGTCGGATTCCCGCCGGTTCGGTTTGCCGGGAAGTGGCCGGCACGATCGATATCCTGCCCACGCTCGCGGCCATCACCGGGGCCGCGTTGCCCAGGCAGAAGATCGACGGCCACAACATCCTGCCGCTTCTTGAGGGCCGGAAGGACGCTCGCAGTCCGCACAAGGCGTATTTCTACCAGTCCAAGGCGGTGCGGATCGGCGAATGGAAGCTGTTGGAATCGGGACCCCGCAACAAGCCGAAGCGACAACTGCTGTTCAATCTCGCAAGCGATATCGGCGAAAAGAACAACGTTGCGGCCGACCATCCCGACGTCGTCAAGCGGCTCTCCCGGGCACTGTCGGATTTCAAGGCGCGGATGAAATCCGAGGGACGGCCCAGGGGCAGTCTCTGAGACGACTCCCACCGCGACCATTGCTCATTCCGACAGGCCCCCCGTGACCAACTCGACCGACCTTGGCACTTCCGACGATCAGCAGGCGATGTCGCAGTTCCGCTACGCGCAGGAACTGCGACGCACCATCCGCCTGTTTGGTTCGTTCGCCGTCTCGTTTTCCTTCATCTCGATCACGACGGGGATTTTTGCCAACTACAAGTCGCTGCTGGAGACCTCGGGTCCGGTCGGGATCTGGACCTGGCCACTGGTGACCATCGGGCAGTTGCTGGTCGCGTTGGTCTTTGCCGAGTTGGCCTCGCGGATGCCGCTGACGGGGTACTCCTACCAGTGGGTCACCCGCCTGGCCGGTCCCGCCTGGGGCTGGCTGACCGGTTGGATTGCGGTGTGTTTCCTGGTGATCGTTGTTCCATCGGTCGATCACGTGATCGCCGGAGTCATTGGCCACGTGGCGGGTATCCCGGCCGATTCGGGCTGGTTGACGGCGATCGTCTGTGGAGTGATCGCCCTGCAGGCACTGATTCATGTCTTTGGGGTCCGGTTGGCCAATACGATCAACTCGGTTGCGGTTTTCACCGAGATGGCCGGGATGGTGGGGCTGGTCGTGTTGTTCGGGTACCTGGCGTTTCGTGACGGTCCGTCGCTGGAGATTCTTGCCCAGCCCAGCCCGTTGCCCGGTGCCGGTGTTGGCTGGATGCCCTGGCTGATGGGCTGCCTGATGGGAGCCTACACGCTGGTGGGATTTGAATCGGCGGCGAATCTTTCCGAGGAGACCATCGATGCGGCTTCGACGGTGCCGCGAGCGGTGGTCTGGTCGGTCATTGCCAGTGGCGGTGTTGGCACGCTGTTCCTGGTCGTGGTCACCCTGGGGATCACCGATTTGCCCGCGCTGGTCGCGTCGGATTATCCGCTGCCAGAGATCATCCGGATGAAACTGGGTCCGACGATGTCGCTGCTGTTCTTTGTGCTGGTCATCGTCTCGGTGTTCGCCTGTGGGCTGATCATCATGGCCTCCGGATCGCGGCTCGTGTACGCCATGGCCCGGGACAACGTCTTCCCGGCCAGTGGAGTATTCCGCCGCGTGTCACCGGGAACCGCCGTGCCGGTTCCGGCCATCCTGTTGATACTTGTCCTGGGGGTGCTGGCCGAGATCTTCGCCGAATCGATCGAGCAACTGCTGTTGGCCGCCGCGGTCCTGCCGGCGGTCATCTACCTGCTGACCGTCCTGTCGTACCTCGGCCGTCGCTCGAAAATGCCAGGCCGGTTCGGCACGTTTTCACTGGGCCGCTGGGGCTCGCCGATTGCGGTGACTGCTGCTGCCTGGCTGGTGGCAACGATCGCCATCCTGACGATCCCCGAGGAGTTCCGTCGCACGTCACTGGTCTCGCTGGGCGTCTGCGTGTTGGGGCTGGTCGTGTGGTTTGCCTGGGTCCGCAACAGGATCGCATCCGGGGACGCGGGGATTTCCTCGGTTGGCCCGGAGTCCTACGGATCTGCCGATGACGGGGAACACGAGTGACCAGCGGTGTCATCGGTTTCATCCTGGTTCCGGAACCATTTTCACCGAATTTCGCTGTGCTACAGTGAGGGGCACCGGGGTTACTTGATGTCGAAATGGTCCACCGCTCTTGTCGTTGTTTCGCTCCTGTTGGGGCCGGGGGGATCCAGTGGAGTCCCCGCGGCGTTGCCGGGGAAACCGGCACCAGCCCGCACGGGTGATTCCCGGAAAACCCGGAAGGTCTCGGCGGCCGATGCGTTCTACAAGCAGGGGGCCGTCCAGGTGGTTCACCTGCAGGTGAGCGAGGCCGACCTGGCCCGGTTGAAAGCGGCCTTGCCCAAGCGGATTTACGTTCCGGGCACCTTCCGGTGGGGCGAGCAGGTCCTGGAGAATGTTGGTGTCCGGTACAAGGGAAACAGTTCGTCGAATCCTCGGCAAAAGCACAAGCGAAGTTTCCTGGTCAAGTTTGGTCGGTTCCAGCCCGGGCGGACCTTTCTGGGCCTACAGCACGTTGCCCTGGACAATGGCGTCCAATTTGGCAGCGTGTTCAGCGAGCCGCTGGTGACACGTGTCCTGCATGACGTGGGAGTCACCGCGGCCCGGTGCAACCACGCGAAGCTCTTTCTCAACGGCAAGTACCATGGTGTTTACGTCAACGTCGAACGGATCGACAGCGTCTTTTTGAAGACCCGATTTGCCGATGGTGGTGGTCCGCTCTACAAGGTTGATGAGGGCGGACCCGGTGGCAACCTGGCACCGTTTGCCCTGCCACCCGACCAGGCGAATCGTCATGCGTTCGAACCCAAGTCCTCAGCCGCCCGGGCCGATGCCCGTGACATGCTCGAACTGATCACCAGGATCAACAAGACTCCACCGGACCGATTTGCCGAGATGCTGCAGGGCACGATCGTGGTGGATGATTTCCTGAAGACGATGGCCGTGATGTTGTTTGCCGGTGCCTTCGATCAGTTGACCGGCTGGAACGCGCACAACTATTACCTGTACCGCGAACCCGCGGACACCAGGTGGCATTACCTGCCCTGGGACCTGGACGTCGGCTTCGCGGACAAGGCGTTTCGCAGGATCCCGGTCATTGCCGGTTGGAACGCCGCGTGGCCGGTTGCCGGAGGGCGGCCGCAGCCGTTGATTGAACGCATCGTCGACAATCCGAAACTGCTGAAACGTTACCGGCGGATGGCCGATGTGATCCTCGAGAAACACTTCCATCCCAGTGTCCTGTTGCCACGGATCGATGCGATGTACGGGCGAATCAGCCAGGACCTGGAGATGGATCCCTTTCCACACCGCCGGGTGACCAATCCCGAGGATCGGAATTACGACACCGTGGTCGCATCGATCAAGGAATTCGTCCGCGTTCGCTACAAGACGGCCCGGATGCAGTTGGACCATCCGGGCGATCGACCGAAGATCGTGCGCAACCGGCCACCTCGTCCGGGTAAGCCGTCAAAGGATGCTCCCACCGGGTTGGTCGTGTTGTCCATGACCGAGTCGACGGTCACCCTGAGGTGGAAGGACAACGCGGACGGCGAAGCCGGGCATATTGTTCAGCGGGCCGTTGGCGAACCGGGGAAGCCGTTCCGGAATCTCATTGGCCGTCCCGGCCGCAACAGCATGATGGCGACCGACAACAGTGTCGTGGCCGGAAAGACCTATCGGTACCGGGTGTACGGGGTGCATCCCACGCCCGATGGACCCCGGGGAACGGGCGTCTCGAACGTGGTGACCGTCCGGGTCCCAAAGAAGTGATCGAGCCGGGTGCCACGGTGGTTCCGGGCCGACCGTGTCATTCCGACCATTCATCGAAAGAGCCGTTGGCGTCTGTGCCGGGGGGAATCTCTGGTGGACTGTCGTCCGCCTTCTGGTCGTCGTTCTCTTTCTCGTCCTTCTTCTTCTTCTTCCGTTGACTGGCCTTCTTCTTTTCTGCCAGCTTTTTTTTATTGGCCTTATGGAACAGCGATCCAATGAAACAGATCCCGACTATGCTGATCACCAGGAGGATCCAGCCCCAGTCCTCGTAATGGAGTTGGCCAAGGAACAGCCCATAACCCGCAGCCCAGAGCCCCAATTGGCCGATGGTCTTGTGGAGGATAATGTTCTTTTTGGTTTCGCGAGTCAGGTCAAAGATGGCTATCTGGGCCACGGCCAGGGTGACCAGCGTCAGAATGACCACGGTGACGATCAACTGAAATGGCAACGTCACGAAGCTGACTCCCGGTTCGGCGGGTTGAAAGCCGAAGTGTTGCTTGAGGGTGTCGGCGATTTTGATCGATTTTGTGGAGTTGTGCCAC
>CAZYAZ010000036.1:10108-57613 GCA_964646205.1 uncultured Planctomycetaceae bacterium
GAAGTGTTGCTTGAGGGTGTCGGCGATTTTGATCGATTTTGTGGAGTTGTGCCACGTCCCGGGCGAGATGGTGGGAGGCTTGACGTGGTGAGCGGGTCAAAAAACCGGGGACGTCGTTCACGGTTGTCGTGGACGGTTTGAGTTGAGATGAGATGAGGAGTGTGAGCGGGTACTATCGAAAGATGGTTGAACCGCTGATGAACGAACCGGACTACGACGTCCCGAAAACCAAACCCGGTCTCGATCTTCCCCGGGATATTTGTGGGCGGATCGCCTGCGTGTTGGCTGGCCTGTTGTTTGGAGTCTGCGGCACATCTGCACTGGTCGGTCTCATCGGTAGCGGTGCTGGAATCGGCAAGTTCGTGTACTACGAACTGTCGGCTTTCGCAGCCGTGTTCGGCGTGGCACTCGTGTTGTGGGGACTTGCGGTGCCGCGATGGATCGAGGGCCTGGTGGACCGCGTGGTGCGGCACGTGACGCTGGTCTTTGGCCTGCTGTTCCTGCCGTTTCTTGTTGAATTCCTGGTGTTCGCTTTCCAGGGACAGGTGTGACCCGGCCGAGGGCGCCCGGCGAATCAATTGTGGTTCGGGTGTTGCATGGGTAGGGTCCTGCAGTCGAGTCGTGGGGATCACCCCGGTTCGCTTTTAGTGCTTATGTCATTTAATGATTGCGAGGTGTTTCATGGCCAGGTTGACATCCGTGACGGTGCTGACGGGATTGGTGATATGGGGGCTTGTCGTGGGCATTGCCGCGGCTCCCAGGTCGGTTCCCGTCCCGGGCGGGATCATCGTGACCAGCGTTGTCGACCACGGGGCAGTTCCCAACGACGACCGCGATGACACCAGGGCCATTTCCGCCGCCATTGCCGCGTGTTCGGGAAGCGGTACCCGGACCCTGTATTTTCCGGGCGGAACTTACAATCTCTCGAATCTCACCATTCCGTCCACGATCAACGTGATGATCCCCAACGGGGCGATTCTGAAGATCGCGGACAAGGCGACCGTGAGGTTCAACGGGCCATTTACCGCCGGGTTGCACCAGGCCTTTGCCGGTGCCGGACACGCGCACTTCGGTCCCGGTGCCGTCGGAGAAGTGTATCCCCAGTGGTGGGGTGCCTCGCCGGCCTCCTCGGACAGCAGCCCAGCGATCAACAAGGCGATCAACTCGGCACCCACGCTGCCGGGTGTGAATGTCCGCCTGACAGGCCAGCTCAACTGCAAGACGACCATCCACGTGAATCGGCACCGTGTGAAGCTGATTGGTGATGGCATGTACTCGACCCAGTTGACGTTCGACCCGGACACTCCCAAGGCGTTGTTTGAATTCTCTCATCCGGACAAGAGCGTGATCGCGCAATGTGCCATCCGGGACATCGGCCTGCTTGCCGTCGGAGCCTACAAGGACACCAAGCGTGTCCAGAAAATTGGCATCCGGATCGTTGATGCGGACATCATGGAGGTGCGGAATGTTGCCATCCACAACTGGGGTGGCAGCCAGAGCATCGGGATCCAGGTGCAGGGCCGGGAGCTGATCTTTGTCGAAAACGTGACCATTCTTGCCGACCTGCCAATTCTCATCGACAAGAACCCCGGTATCGAGTGGATCTCGATCGATCACTCCACGTTCCGGAACACCTACCTGCTGCCGATGGATCCCAACGGTCCCTCGGTGAAAATTGCCTCGGGAGTGGCCCTGCACAATGTTGTCTTTGACGGGACCAATGCCTGGGTCGGGGGCAAGTACGGTCTCTACTGGGAGGATGACCAGACCAGGGGGGTCAGCATGAACCTCTCGGTCAAGAACGTGCGGATGGAAAACGGCACGGCACACGGTGGTGCGATGATCCACATTGTCCACAACTACAACCTGATGAACCTCGTCCTGGAGAACATCTACGGGTGCGGGGGCGGCGTCGGCGGCATTCACCTTCGACGGTGCACCAACGTCACGATGCAAAACATCTTCTACACCCCGGTCCGGGGACAGGCACCGGAGGGATATGTTGCCACGGCACTGGACATCGACGAGAGTTCCTCGAACATCGCGCTGATCAATACCTTCTGGAACGGTGGACTGATCAAGACCGGGAAGCTGATCAAGCCGTTCGGCACCCACTCCAATCCAGCCCGGTACGGCAACCGCGTGATCGAGGTGTACGACCGGCCCGGCAATGGACAGGGCGAAGGGCTGGTGGTTTATGGCACCAAGACCTGGTCTCACAGTGGCGAGTTGGCCGATGGCGACGCGGTGCCCCTGCCGATTGGTGCGGGTTCCAAGACCCGGGTGGCCACCGTCACGGTCTCGGCGTCCGACGGGGCCGCGGTCAACCAGGCCGCGCAGTTCATGGTGGGCGGCAACGGAAAGACCATCAGGATTGCCGGATCCCAGAAGACGAGTGCCACCTCCACGGAGGGGAACCTGTGCCTGGTTCCCGGAGACACCGTGAAGGTCGTCAACCGGCTGGGAGTCCCGGTGGACGTGGTGGTCACCATCTCGTGGAGATGAGTTCGACACCCGGTCAGTTGACCGGGTGATCCGACCGTGCGGGTTCTCGTATTCTGGCCGGACATTTCACCTGCCAGGAGACCCGAACGGGCCCGGGAAAATTTCTTGTTGAGACCTGTTGTCGTTGTCGTGGTGGCTTGGCGGTTCATCCCACAACCGGTGACAGCCACGAAATAGTCCAACTGGCATCGCATTGGAATGGTCTTCAGTCCTGCAATCCCTCCTGCCACCAGTCCCAAACCTCGGGGTCACCGGATCTCGCGGTGTTCCTTGAGATCGTGGTCAACAGCCAGGTGACGCCCAGCGTGAACACCAGGCACAGCGTGAAGTACTTCATGCCCGATTCCGGGCCGTCGAACTGGTAGAAGCCCCATCCGGCAAGTATCGCGGGCAGGACCGGCATCAGCAGTGCCACCACACGGCTGGGCAACTCGCGCGAACGGATGTGACTGGCCGTCATGAGTTCGTAGACGTTCTCTTCGTTCATCAATCGCTGGTTGTGTTTCCACAGGACGATTGCGAGAAACCCAAAAATGGCCAGCACGCCGACCAACAACGGGGTCACGCCGGTCCATCCGAAGGTCAGCATGCTGATCAGCAGCAACACGCTGATCGGTCCGATCAGCAACGAAACCGCCAGTGGAAATTTCTTCTGGGATTCGATGGCGTTTTGTTTCAGCAGGTTCTCGAAACGATTGATCATGGCCGACTGGTCTTCTGCCACGAGTTCAACATTCGCGATGTTGTTCAGCGTGTCTTTCATTTCGCGGCTCCTGGACAGGTACTGCTGGCCGGTGTCGGTTTGCACGAACGATTCGAACACGGGGGTTTCCTCCGACGTCAGTTCGCCACCATAGATCACTTTCAAGCACAGTTGCCTGGCGAGTTCCTCGTTCATGAATGTGTCTCCTTTTCGAGGCTCTGCAGTTTTTGGGCCATTTTCTTTTTTGCGGTATGCAGTCGCGACCAGACGGTTCCCTCGGGAACATCCAGGATCCCGGCAATCTCGATGTGTCTCAGCCCATCGATGCAGAAAAGTGTCAGGATCAGGCGGTGTCGTGGTTCCAGGAGACCCAGGGCCAGGTTGACACGCTCCTGGAGATCCTCGCCGGATGAGGTTGTGTCCGAGGGCGCCGCGAGCAATTCGGCGTCGAGGTCACTGCCCTGGAACCGACTGCGGGCCTGGAGTTGCTTGTGGCACACGTTGATGCCGATGCGAAACAGCCACGTCCGGATGTGTGATCGTCCCTGGAATTGGTCCCAGGCGATGTAGGCTCGAAAGAACGTCTGCTGGGCCATTTCCTCGGCATCGGTCGGGTTGCCGAACATCCTCAGGCCCAACTGGTAAATCGAGGACCAGTGCGTCCTGAGCGTTTCGGGAAAATCGAGGTTGTTGGGCGGCATGTTGTTTAGATCGTCGAAACCTCAGTTCCTTCAGAGTTTCTTCTGTTTTTTGGAGAACTTCTGGAAGAGCGGAAGTTGAGCCCTCGTTGCATTCTGCCGTTTTCCGGGAGGACGTGAGATTTCCTACCGAAGACAATGTCCAGAAGCCCGACGACACAACATCATGACACCAGTGGTCGGCCGCTGGTCGGGGGAATCAATTCGCCCCTCTTGACCTCCGGCCCCGTTCGTCACCACGATGGTCAGCTCAACACAAGTGGAGGAGAATCACGATGGTCATTGTGCTGGCAACAATCGAGTTGGCCGAGGGGCGGCGGGACGATTTTCTGGCCGAGTTCCACCAGGTGGTGCCGCTGGTGCGGGCCGAGGAGGGTTGCGTGGAATATGGTCCCGCCGTTGACGCGGTAACCAGTATCGAGAAACAGGCGCCGCTGCGAGACAACACCGTTGTGGTGGTGGAGAAGTGGGAGAGCCTGGATGCCCTGAATGCTCACCTGGTGGCACCCCACATGGGTGCCTATCGCGAACGTGTCAAGGACCTGGTGACCGGCATGAACCTGCAGGTCCTCGAACCGGCCTGACAGTCGCAAGACAGCCATCTACCAGGAAGAGAGTCTCAACATGGATCCGGTTGACCAGGACTCCGCCCCGGACATCGACGTTTCGGCCGCCATCCGCACGATGCAGATCATCAACGGGGCACTGATCGCAGGAGTGGCTGTTTTTGCTCTTGTCATGCTGGGGCCCGCCGATGGCGAACTGGAGATGCTGGGGATGATCGCAACGGCTTTCGCGTTCGTCACGACCATCGTGTCGTTTGTCCTCCCGGGATTTCTCGGTGATTCCAGGACTCTTGTGACAGATGGCGAATTGCTCGGGCTGTACCAGGTCCGATTGATTGTTGGTCTCGCACTACTCGAGGGAGCAGCGTTCTTCAACATCCTTGTCTTCAGCATGGAACACCATTGGGCGTCGCTGATGGTTGGTGGAATTCTGCTGCTGCTGCTGCTGTCGCGTTGGCCAACCCGGTCAAAGATCGAGTCGTGGATCCGGACTCAGCGGGAATTGGCCGCGTTGGATGAGACCATGTGAATTGTTTGCTCGATGCGGCCGGTGATGGGCTTGTGCTGTTTTGCGCGCGTGAACCTCGAGGAAAAACGTCGATGCGGCCCACGGAACTCACGCCATTGAGTCACATTGACGACCTTTGATACAATGGGGGGTAGAGGTGGCGACACGAATTGGTGTGTCGTGAATCCGGTTGCCAGGAGTCAGTGATGTTGCGTTTGACAGGCGGTTCCGACGGTCGACTTTGCAACGGGATGAGTCGTCGGAAGTTTCTGGAAGTCGGGTCCATCGGGGCACTCGGACTGGCGTTGCCCGACCTGCTCCGTCACGAAGCGCGCGGAGCGGAATACAAGTCGGACAAGTCTGTCATCCTGATCTGGCAACATGGCGGTCCCAGTCAACTCGATACGTTCGACATGAAGCCCCAGGCGCCCTCGCAGGTCCGGGGTCCCTACCAATCCATCGCGTCGGCGCTGCCCGGTTTGCGTGTTGGTGAACTGCTGCCCTACCAGGCGCGGATCATGGACAAGGTGTCGGTCATCCGCAGTTTCTCGCATGGCAACGGTGACCATTGGGCAGCGGCCCACTGGATGTTGACGGCGTTCCTGGGATCGACTGGCTCGGACCGTCGACCCCGGAACCCCTCGATGGGTGCCTGTGTCTCGACCTTGCTCGGTCCTCGTGACCCGGGTGTCCCCGCCACGGTGAACTTCAATGACGGCGGGTTTGGATTCCACGGCGGTGCCTACCTGGGCGTGGCGCACAACCCCTTCCGGGTTGGAGAATTCAGTTATGGCAACGAGGCAGGACGCTTGCCGACGGCCGACCATCGGAGCTTCAAGCTGGTGGATGGCCTGACAAAAGTTCGTCTCGGCGATCGCCTGGGGTTGTCTCGCCAGTTGGACAGCTACCGGCGGCAGTTGGACAGTTCCCCGGTGTTCGAGAACATCGACGAGGTGGATCAACAGGCTGTCGATATCCTGATGTCGGGACGAGCCAAGGAAGCGTTCGAACTGGATCGCGAGGACAAGAAAACTCGCGACAAGTACGGTCCTGGCTGGGGTGAACAGGCTCTGCTGTGTCGACGCCTGGTCGAGGCTGGTGTCCGTTACGTGTCGCTGAACACCGGCTACTGGGATGACCACGGGAACATCAAGGGCGCGCTGGACAGCAAGATGCCACGTCATGATCGGGCCGTCGGTGTCTTGATCGAGGACCTGGCCGAGCGAGGGCTCCTGGAAAACACGCTGGTCGTCACGGCCGGGGAATTTGGACGGACGCCGACGATCAACAAGAATGCCGGACGAGATCACTGGCCACAGGCCCAGAGTATCCTGGTTGCCGGTGGCGGTTACCGGGCCGGCCAGGTCATCGGGGCCACCAACTCGAAGGCCGAGCATCCGATCTCGCGCAAGGTTGGCGTCGCTGATTTCTGTCGCATCGTCTACCACGGCATCGGCCTGACCGGTGAAGAGGAGATTGTCGATCCCGGTGGCCGGCCGGTGCACCTGGTCTATGGCGGTAAGGTGCCGCGGGAATTGCTCTAGACCGAATTCTCGTGGTGAGTCCCTGGCCGTTTGAGACACGCAGTTGGCTCCGATACGATCACGTGCGGAGGTCACTGCCATGTTTCGATACAGGTTCAGTTCTGTCGCCCCGGTTGCCGGTTTCGTGTTGCTGGCGATGTCGTTGGGCGTGGTGTCGGCATCGGAACGCCTGAAGGTTGAGGTGCGGGAAACCGGCGGCTGGTCACGTCCGATTTATCCCTGCACGCTGACGCTTGACCGACCCACCGGCCGAACGCCGCTTCGTTTCCGGCTGGTCGACGAGTCGTCTCGTCCGATCGTCGTCCAGGCGGATGCCGAGGTTCGGGGAAAGATCACCCGGTGGTGGCTCGCGTTTCCGGTCAGTCTCAAGCCTCACCAGCGACGGGTTTTGACACTGGAGCTTGGTCCGGACGTGACACCCGGTCCGCGGCGTTCCCGGGGACATGTCCTGGAGGTGTCCGGAAAACAGTTGCGGATCGTCAATGCACCGTACCTGGTGTGGACGCTTCCCACCCGCGTGGGGCCGTTTCTTCAGTCACTGGAGTTTGGCGACCAGGAGCATCTTGCGGGGCCCACCGCACGCCTTGTGATCAAGACCCGGTCTGGTCGTACCGTGTCGCTGGGCGGTCCTGATGCGCCGAGTTGGAAACCGGTTCGCCGGGGGCCATTGGCGGTCACATTGTCCGGTGAGCAATCGGTTGTCGTGAAGGGATCGGACAAGGTGGGTAGCCGCGTGGAACTCGATTTCCCCGTGTCTCGCAGTTGGGTTCGCATGGACTGGCAACTCGACGACCCGGGTGACCAGGTGTCAGAGATCATCCTGGACGTGAAATTGAACCTGGATGCCCCGACCGCAGGAGAACCCAACCTGGTCGATTTCGGAGCCGGAACCTGGGTGTACGCCCGGTTGGCTCCTGGGCAGGTGGCGTCTCTTCAGGCAAAACGGTCAACAGGAGATCGTGTCGACGGGGCGACTCCCTGGAGCGTTTTGAAGGGGACCGCCCGGGCGTCTGAGGCGTTCGTGGTGTCGGATCCCAGGCGACCGACCAGGTCCGAGGGGTGGGTGCACCTGATGGATCGCAAGCGGTGCCTGGCGCTGGCGGTCGATTCGTTTGGCCACGAGCAGTTCGAGGCGATCGAGACCACTGCCGAGGGGATTGTTCGCGTGCGACGGGTGTTTGCCAGGCAAAAGACACGCACCAGGAAATCGCTCAGGGCCTGGCTGCACTTTGTCGGGTTCCCTCCCCAGCAAAGTGCGGCAACAAGCCCACGTCACATGCAGACGCCACCCGCGGTCAGGGTACTTCGTTGATCGATCTCCGGATGTCGCCGGGGGACGCAGCCGGATCAATTCGGCAATCGGTTCGCCGGCAATAACTGGCCCGGACAGATGTGTGGAGATAGATTCGTTGATGGTATCGAGGTTGGTGTAGGATACCGGGCGTCTGTCGACAGGAAGGGAACTGCTGTGATGAGAGGTTCTTGTTGGAACTTGGACCGGGCTGAGAAACAGCCCCGGCATTTCCTGGTTGTTGTTTTGACTGTTGCACTGGCCCTGGTGGCCGATCAGTCAGCATGCGGGGATGTGCGGTTCTACGCATCGTTCGACAAGACGTTCGATGCCGAGGTGGCGGGTGGATCTCCGTCCGGTCTTTTGCTCCGGCGTGGAGCAAAGCTGGTGGCCGACGGCAAGTGGGGTCGTGCGGTCCGTGGTCACGCGAAAAGCCAACTGGCCTACGACGTGCTCGGAAACCTTGACCTGGACCAGGGAACCATCGAGTTCTTTGCCAAGATGGACCCGTTCGGAGACGGGCAATGGGCCTACAATTTCATCAATCTCTCCGGTGCCCACGGAATGAAGCTGGGCGTGTCCAGGCAAGGTCGGTCAAAGAGTTTTGTCCTGGGTTGGACGGTTGGCACGCGGACAGGCTGGATCCCGAATGCCCAACGGTTCGTGCACCACGGGACGTGGCAGCACTATGCCATCACCTGGGATCTCACCGCCGGACCGGGCAAGGGAGTCGTTTCGGTTTTTGTCGATGGGGCTCGTCGGGTTCATGCCGACGATGTGGATCCACTCGCCTGGTCACCCGACCAGATCTTCCTGGGATCCTCTTACACCGGGGCGTCGATTGATGACCTGGCGATCCATGACGAGGTCCGATTTGTCGAGAATTTTGCGCCGCGGAAGAAGACGCTTTTGCAGGTCGCATTGCAAAAACAACCTTCCAAAAACAAGGCGTCGTCGTCCCCGCAAAAACCGTTTGGCCGTCCCGGCCTGGTGAATGGCGATTTCGAGGACTGGCAGGATGGCCGACCGGTTGGCTGGAATCTTGTCGGCAATACGGTCCTGGTGAAAGACGACCGTTATCGTTTTTCGGGCCGGTCGTCCATGTTGATCAAGTCGGGCAAGTACATCGAGAAATACCCGTATCGTGGGACGTCGTCGGATCCGCTGGCGCTGACCCCCAATCGCAGTTACCGCTTGCGGGCCTGGGTGTCCACTCCTCAATCGCCCGTCGGTGATCTTCGGTTCGATATCGTGAGTTCCGACGGCACTCTCGTCGGGTCGTACAGTTCCGGGTGGTCAACATCACACGGCTGGCTTCCCGTCGACTTGTCGTTCCGGACCAATGATTGCCGTCAGTACACCGTCAGCATCTACCTGCGGCGGCACAAGAACGAGTTCTATGGGCTGATGTGGATCGACAACCTCCGCCTGGAGATGAATGGGGAATCCGACCAGGTGGTTTCCGAGGCGGAGAAGGCTCGTGGGTTCTCCCTGTTCAGTCGGTCGGTGATGGAAACCAGTCGATTCGAAAAACGGATGCCCTCTCAGGGAGAACGCATCGATCGCCTGTCGGTTTCCATGGGCCGGGGCGAGTACGAGCCGGCGTTTCTGGGCCTGTACGCGTTGCGAGGCCTGGGTGACGTGGATGTTCGCCTGGTGGGTGACCTGGAAGGACCATCCGGTAGCCAACTCGATGCCAGTGCAGTGACGGTTCGCCGTGTTCAGGAGTCGCTGTTGCCGTTGACGCGGCCGCGTGGCGTGGATCGTGGGGGGATGTTGGCCTGGTGGGCGACAATCAAGACGTCCCGTGATACCGCTCCGGGAAAATACACCGGAAGTCTCCAGGTCACGGTTGCAGGCAAGTCCGTCGCCAGGATTCCTCTACGGGTTCACGTGATGGATGTGCGTCTGCCCGATCCCAGGGCGGCGTTCCTGGTGTATCACCACGAGACGTACGTTCCCGACCAGTTTCTGACCCCTGAACTGCGACGTGCCTATTACCGGGACATGGTCGAGCACGGGATGAACACGGTCACGGTCTACAACAATGCTGACGTCGACGGGAAACGGCTCGATTTTGCTCACAACACCGGTTACGCCGCCGGTAATCCCCGGCGTGATTACGGGCTGGACACCACCATGAAGATGATCCTCGACAGTGGATTGTGTCGGACGGGACAGCCGGTCCTGTGGCTGACAAGTCGTTCTGGAGAGAAGGGGTACGGTTGGGGTGGAACGCCGGAGCCGGCCCTGAAGGCCATGCTTGGTGAATGGAAAAAACGGAAGTGGCCCGAACCGCTTTTTTATGCCACCGACGAACCGGGTGGGACAGGCCCGCGTGCTGAAGCGGCCAGGTCGCTATTGCGAACGATCAAGTCGTGGGGCCTGCCGATCCGGACCACGACGGCCGGCCTGGAGCCAGAGGTCCTGGGCAAGTATTTCGACGTCTGGATCCAGGGGGAAGCCGGCGTGTCACAGAATTCGGTTCGGCTTGCCAAGAAACTCAAGTCCGAAGTCTGGACCTACACCTGTCACGGCATGCACCAGAACATGCCGTTTCCACGTGCGTTGTATGGTTTCTGGGCAGCCAGGACGGGGATCAAGGGTGTGGCGTCCTGGGCGTACTACGACAACAAGGTCTGGACGGCCGACGCGAACGGCAACGTGTCGGGGGATCCCAGGACACGGTTGAGCCAGGTGTGTCTCTCTCCCAACGGTCCGATCCCCACGATTGCCTGGGAAGCGATTCGCGAGGGGGTCGACGATTACCGGTACCTGCAATTTCTGCAGGACCTGATGGCCAGGGCAGAAACTGTGGTGGAGAAACTCTCTGCCCGCAGCGAGGCACTTCTCACCGAAGACGATCGCCAGATGATCGACCGCCGGGAGGAACAGGGGAAACGCCGGACGGCCGAGATCAGGCCCCAGCCGAAGCTGGTTCGCTGGGAGGCGAAAACCGATGCCGAAAAACGGGGCGAGCGAGCCTGGCTGGCGGTGAGGAGGATCCGGTCGGTGTTGTCGCTGGTCCAGCGGTCGACCGAGAGCATGTTGACGGCGATTCCGTTCGATGCCATGGCGACTCGCATCGGGCTGGCACACGGTGGTCACTGGAGCACATACGCTCCACCGATGGGACCGATGATCGAGGGTGCCAACATGCGGACGATTGCCGATGATCATCGCCGACTGGTAGCCAGCCACATCCTGTACCTGCAGGACACCCTGAACAGGACCCGGCCCAGGGATGACAGGTAGCAGCGGGATTTCCGCCCGCCCGTCGTCGTTGGGTCACCGATCCCCGGCCAGTCCCTGCTGCCTCGACCTGTTGGGTCTCTAGCGTCCGCCGGTTTCGGCAGCGACGTCCGGAATTGTCAGGTGGATCGGATTGGATGCGTAATTCGTACTGATCGAAAACGACATCGAAATCCGGCCCATGACGGCGATCGGAAATTGCTTGAGGGGCTTGGGGGCACCGTCTCCGGTTGCCGCCTCGAGAATGATCGTTCCCTCCACGACATCTCCCGCCAACCTGGCCTTGCTGTCCGATGACATGGTCACGCCAGGGGGCAATTGGTCGGCAATGATCGAGTTGCCGTAGAGGAAGGGCATCCCCAGTTGGATCGGCCCGGTGAACTCCTTGCTCCGTTTGACGCGGACCTTGATCTCCACCTTCTCTCCGGGCCGAAGCGTGATCTTGCTTGGCGTGGCTTCGAATTCAACGATGTCGAGTGGATTGGTGACCCCGACAAGTTGCGTGTTGATTGGCCGGCGTGCCTGGGATCCTCCCGACACCTGCAATTCGCAGGTGACATGGGCATACCGGACCAGGTCCCGCGTCTTGCCGTCGGCATCGGAATAGACCGCTTTTCCATAGAGTCGCACCAGGCGGGCATCGATCTTGGCGTTGGCGCTGGCCGACAGGATGACGGGTGCACGGGTCAGCCCGGATGGGATCGTGACCGGCGTGGCTGTCACACCTTCGGGTAGTCCATCGACTTTCAGTTCGACCGGTCCGGTGAAGCCGTTCTGCCGACTCAGGTTGACGAACCAGATCATGCGGGTGCCGGGCGCGAGTTGGGCGTAGTAGTACTTGCCGTGCAGTTCGAATTCGGGAGTCGCCGGTTCGGCTCGCAGGTTGTAGATGAACCGTTCTCCCCCGCGGTTGTGGAGATCTCGCACCGACACAAAAAACTTGCCGTCCGACGGCGCCTTGAATTGCAGCTTGGCGTCCTTGGTGTAGTACCCGTCGTCGCCATCGGCCACTTTCTTTCCGGAGGAGTCAAACATGTCAATGACGCTATCCAGCGGCAGATCACGTCGGTCGGACTCGACTTCAAACAGGTAATACTGTCCCTTCTTGGCCTCGAAGGAGTAATAGTGCACTTCGTCGGGCTTGGAGAGTCGCGCGTTGGCTCCTACCGGCAGCGTGAGTGGGGTCGCCTGGGCCATCGAGTGGTTCCCTTTGGCGACGACCTGGGGATGGTCGCTCACCAGCATCTGCACGGGATTTGTGTCTCCACGCGGCGTTTTGACCGGAAGCCTCTTCCAGCCAAGTGGTTCGTCGGCCGCCGATTTCAAAGTGGTTGTTGCGATCCCGCCGAGGTTGTGTCCGACCACGGTGGCCTGGGTTGTCTGTCCCCGCTGGATGGCCATCGGAAAGACTGCATGGGCGAAGGGTTGATCGCTGATCTCCACGCAATACACGTACTTGGGATTGCCAATGAAACGGGTGTCGCGGACTTCGAGATAATACCGACCGTCTTCGGGAAGCTTGAACGACAGGAACGAATCTCCACCGACGAAGTTGTCGTTCTCGGCGATCACCTGTCCGTTGGATCCTCGCAACGTCAGGATCGAGTCCATCAGGTACATCACGCTTGCGCCGCTGCCACCCGACTGCATGCTGTGAACAGCCTTGGTCACCCGCTGTGCGTAAATGTTGACTGTGATGTTCTGTCCGGCCTTCCCGGTGAACTGGTAGTAGTCGACGTCCTCGGCATTTCCACACATGCCGCAGATGGCCACCGGAAATGAAACCTCCTGGGCTGTTTTTGTCGAACCGTTGTCATCTTTTGACTCGTTGACAACCGGGTAGCTGGTGACCAGCAGGTGCGAGACGCTGGAGACAGCTGTTTTCGTGGCGACGCGAAATTCGTAAATGCCCAGCGGCTGATTGGCGGGTACGTCGGCTTCGAAACGAAACGGCGTGCCTGGCGTGCCTCGTCCCTGGTGAGCCGCGGCGATCGGCTTGGTTTCCAGGAACTTCATCGTGATGCCGGGCCGGTCGAAAAACACCTTGTAGGATCCGTCGAGCGTGTAGTTCGAGCGGACGTTGATCGTTGTCTTCTTGCCGCGTTGGACGGCGACCGGCGTTGTTGAACACAGTTGCCGGAATCCAATGGTCGATTCCGCCTGGAGTGATGGCACCAGGACGCACAGGGTGGCAATCGCAGCTGAAAAACGGCCGGGTGTCATGGCGCACCGTTCCGGGAATGGTGGTTCTGGGATGTCGGTCGGATTGGCGGGACGCTAGCTCATCAATTCCGGGATGACACGACCGTCACAGACCTGCACCGGTCGTCCATCCCCGGTGACGTGGAGGGTGTCCAGGGAGATCCCGAGTTTCGTGTAGATGGTCGCGGCGATGTCGTTGGAGTAATACTCTTTTCCCACCGGGCGTGCCCCGGTGGCATCGGTCTTGCCGATCACTCGTCCTGGCGGAGTGCCCGCTCCGGCAAAGCAAATCGGTCCGGCCGAAGGCCAATGGTCGCGTCCGGCTGCCGAGTTGATCACCGGGGTCCGGCCGAAATCGGTCATCCAGACGACCAGCGTCGATTCCAGTAGCCCTCGTTCTTTCAAGTCCGAGACCAGGGCCGGGAACGCCTGGTCCAGCGGCGGAAGCAGTCTTCTGAGGGCCGAGAAATTGTTGACGTGCGTGTCCCAACTCGGGCTAGAAACCGTCACAAATCGTGAGCCGGCTTCGACCAGTCGGCGAGCGAGCAAACAACTTTGACCCAGGTTGGTCCGTCCGTACGCGTCGCGGGTCTGGTCACTCTCCTTGTTCAAATCGAACGCCTTTTGTGTCGCCGGTGAGGTGATCATGCTGAAGGCATTTTCGTAGTAGCCGTCAATTGCCTTCAGCGAGGCGGGCTTCTTTTCGACATCGCGTTGCAGACGATCGATGGCCGCCAGCGCCTGTCGCCTGCGATCGACGCGCGCCAGGCTGACTCCACCGGGCAGGGTGACGTCGCGGACGGTGAAGTCCTTCTTGCTGGGATCACCCGGCAACTCGAATGGGTTGTAACGAATGCCCAGGTAGCCGGCCGTCCCGCCGCCGTGGACGCGATCAACCTGTGTGCCAACCTGGATGAACGGCGGCAGGTTGGTCCGGGGCCCCTTCTCCATCGCCACGACCGATCCGAAGCAGGGATAGGTGATCGAGGGATTGAGCTTCTTGCCCGACATCATGATGGCGTCAGCCACTCCGTGACCGGCATTTTGCGGGTTGAGATTCCGCAACACCGAAAACTCTTTCAGGTGCTTTGCGAAGTGAGTCATCTTGTCGGTGAACTGAACTCCCGGCAAAGCGGTGTCAATCACGCCGAACTCGCCACGGATCTCCGACTTTGCCTCGGGCTTGGGGTCGGTGCTGTCGTGGTGACTGGTGCCGCCCCTGGTCCAGATCAGGATGCAGTTGACGTCGCCAGATTTCGACTGGTTTTTCGCGGCGTCGCGTGACTCCGCACGCAGCGCTGTCTCCAACGACAGCCCCAGTCCACCCAGTGAACCAACCTGCAGCATGAAATGCCGCCTGGTGGATTCACAGTCCGTGGTTCGTTGACCAAAGAGATTCAACATGGCAGAGCACCTCGTGTTCAGACGCAGTTGGTCAAATTGTCTCGCTGTCGGCCCGTGACAATCTCGATGTTGAACACCGTGATTTCAACCCGTAGACTTAAGGTTACGACAAGGTTTGGATTGTACCTCATCAAACTGTCTTGATGCGTGGTTCAAGGCCTGGCTTTTTGAGGAATCGACTCGTGCCAACATGGGTGTTGGTTCCTGGTCGAAGGGGGTTTCATGGCTCAGACGGCTTCGAATCGGACCAGGATCCGACCTGGCACGCTCATCCTCACTTGGCTAGTCATGGTATCCGTTGCGGGAAATGTCGTCCATGCGGACAACGCACCCGTGTCGCTTCATGTCGAACCGCCACAAGTCGCGCTGGTTGGCAATCTCGATCGTTTGCAGTTGCAGGTGACTGGAACCGATGGTGGCGGTCGGCAATTCGATCTCACCCATGCCGCCTCTTACAGCATCAGTTCCGGTGACATCGCGTCGGTTTCAAAGACCGGTGCGGTGGTTCCACTGGCAGCGGGAACCGGAAAGATCCGGGTTCAGTACGGTGCCGGGTCGGTGGAGATCCCGGTTCGTGTTACTGAGTTTCTGCCACAGGCCAAGGTCAGCTTCGTACGGGATGTTGTCCCGATCCTCAGCCGGTCGGGTTGCAACCAGGGAACCTGTCATGGTGCACAGTATGGCAAGGGGGGGTTGAAACTCTCTCTTCTCGGTTTTGCTCCGGAACAGGATTACGCACCGATTGTTCGTGATGAACTGCGGAGACGAGTTTCGCTGATCAAGCCCGATGACAGCCTGATTCTTCACAAGGCTCTCCTGGAAGTTGGGCATGGTGGCGGCAGGCGGTTCCGCCGCGGTTCCTACGATCACCAGGTTCTCACCGCCTGGTTGACTGCCGGCGTGCCGGAACCCCAGGCCGACGAACCCCGGGTCGTCAACCTGACTCTCTCGCCGACAGAGCGAACCTATCGGGTCGACCAGGGCCAGCAACTGCGGGTCGTGGCACATTACAGCGACAACACCACTCGTGACGTCACCCGCACTGCAAGATACGACGGTCTCAATGAATCGATTGCCACGGTCACCGCGGATGGTTACATCACGGTCGTCGGAAAAGGCCAGGCGACTGTGATGGTCCGGTACGAGGGTCAGGCAAAAGTTGTCCACGTGCTCTCTCCCTTCCGAGACAACGTCGATCTGGCCGGTTTTCAGCCGAACAACTTCATCGATGAACACGTCAAGGCACGGTGGCAACGGCTGGGCACCAGGCCGGCAGGTCTTTGCAACGATGCCGAATTCATTCGACGTGCCTACCTGGATTCCATTGGCACTCTGCCTTCGGCCGAGAAGGTCAAGACGTTCCTGGAATCGAAGACGCCCGACAAACGCAACGAACTCATTGACGAACTCCTCGGTCTCACCGGGGACCCGAAACGTGATGTGAACGTCGACGCGTGGAGCGCGTACTGGGCATTGAAGTGGGGCGATTTGCTGCGGAACAACCGCAAGCAGACCGGTGTCGGCGGGATGTGGAGCCTGTCCAACTGGATCAGGCGGTCGTTGAGGCAGAACATGCCCGTCGACCAGTTTGTCCGTGAATTGATCACCGCCCAGGGGTCGACATTGAAGAACGGCCCTGCCAACTATTTCCGGATTGCTCGCAAGCCGACCGATCTTGCCGAGGCGACCGCCCAGGTGTTTCTCGGTGTTCGGATTCAATGCGCCCGTTGTCACCACCATCCGTACGAGGTGTACAGCCAGTCGGACTATTACGGATTGGCCGCCTTCTTCACACGTGTCGGGATCAAGAACAACAGCAAGTTCGACCAGCTCGGTGGTGAGGCGATCGTGATTCTCAGGAGTTCGGGATCGATTGCTCATCCCCGCCTGGGCAAGACGATGGCTCCCAAGCCGTTGTCGGGAAAGCCAGTCGACACCAAGGGAGTTCGTGACCTGCGTCGTCCGCTGGCCGAGTGGATCACCGCAAAAGACAACCGTCTGTTTTCTCGCAACATCGTCAATCGCATCTGGTCCTACTACATGGGGTCCGGACTCGTGGAACCCGTCGACGACATGCGGGCGACGAATCCGGCTTCGAATCCCGAACTGCTGGATGCCCTGGGCGATCACCTTGTCGAGATCAAGTTTGACCTGCGCAGGTTGATGCGGTCGATCATGAGATCGCGCGTCTACCAGCTCAGTTCGACCTCGCTTCCCGAAAACGCTGACGATCGCCGCTTCTACCCTCATTACAACATCAAGCGTTTGCCCGCCGAGGTTCTGCTGGATGCCATTGACGTGGCCTGCGGAACCCACGAGCCCTTCGGGGGCGTGCCCCTGGGGACCCGTGCCATCGAGCTTCCCGACCCGAACTTCAACTCCTACTTCCTGGACACGCTCGGTCGTCCACAACGTGCGATCGCCTGCGAGTGCGAACGCACAGCCGAACCCAACCTGGCCCAGGTCTTGCACATTGCCAACGGTGACCTGCTCACCCGCAAGCTGGCCGACAAAACCGGCCGCATCTCGCAACTCGCCGGAAACGACAAGCTGAAGAAACCCGGGTCCGCCCAGCAGGCCGTCGAGCACCTGTACCTGGCCACCTACAGCCGCCGGCCCACGTCCGATGAAATCACCGCATGCCAACGGATCATCAGCCTGGCCCCCAATCCTCGCGAGGGCCTGGAAGATCTGCTCTGGGCGTTGTTGAACAGCCGCGAGTTCCTGTTCAACCACTAGCGTGCGACGGCGTTACCGGCCGGGCTTCGCCAGGCTGTAGCAGCGGATCTCGCGGTCGTTTCGCAGGTAGATGTTCCGGTTGGCAAACGCCGGGTGGGACCAGACCAGCAGGCGATTCCCCACCTTGTGGGTTGGTGTGATCACCTTCGCGCGACTGACTTCCTCGTACCCCGCGGGACTCAAGCGGGCAATGATCAGTTCGCCCAGGTCATTGGCCAGGAAATACCGGTTGCCTTGCCTGATGGCGAACACGTTGGCCCAACTGGCCGGTCGGCGTCCGGTTGCCGGGGCGAAGGTGTTCCAGATCTGATGCCCATCGTCCAGGCGTGCGCAGACAAACCGCCCGTTTTGGCCACAGGCGTAGACATGGCCGTCTTGAATGACGGCGGTGTTGAAGACCCCGCCGACCCCGCGTCGCGCGTTGCCCCGCCAGGCCAACTTCGCCTGGCTCCCGTCCTGGGACACTTCGATACAGGCCGACACGCGATTGAAACTCATCACGAAGACCCGTCGTCCTTCCACGACCGGTTGGCCGACCGACATGCCAAAGGTTGGCTTGACCGGAACTGACCAGAAGACCTTGCCTGTTCGTGGGTCCAGAGATTCGAGCGCGTCTCCGTGCCAGATCAGCAGTTGGCGTCGTCCCGCGATGGTGTGGATCACCGGTGGGCAGTACCCGGGTTGGGACGAGGAGAGTGCTCGCCAGAGTTCCTTGCCGGTCCGCTTGTCGAAGGCCACGCAGGTGGTCCCCTTGCCACCGACGACGCAGATCAGTCGGTCTCCATCAACCAGCGGATGAGCGGCCGTTCCCCACTCGGGGATCTTCAACCCGTAATCCTTCTGGAAGTCGCGTTCCCAGAGAATCTTGCCATCGGAAACGGCCAGGCACTTCAGGTCGCCCTCCGCTCCCAGGGCGTAGACACGATCTCCATCGACGGTTGGGGTTGCTCGTGGACCGATGGCGTAGATGGCCACCGTCGTGTAGGCACGGACCCACTTGTGCTCCCAGATCAATTTGCCGGTTTTTTCATCGAGGCAGACGATCCGTTCGCTGCCGGGCAGTAGCTTTCGCAGGAAGTTGGCGTTTTTCGGTGGTGGGCCATCGTGCAGGATCCTGGCCTTGGCGAGGTCGATCTTTTCGGCTTGCCGGTCCATGACGAACACCCGTCCTCCAGCGACGGCTGGGCCCGAATAACCACCGCCCAGCGGACGGGTCCATCTCAGGGGTGGCCCGTCCTTGGGGAACGACTCGAGAATCCCCGTCTCGCCCCACACCGTGTCACGATTGGGGCCGAGCCACTGCGGCCAGTCGTCGGCCAGTGCCGGAGGCCCAGCAGAGACCAGGACGGCCAGTGCCGACGACAGCGACAGGACAGATCGGATCATCATGTTTCCGCTCGCTTGCAGACTTGTCACTGCGATCGATCGCACCATTGCGACCCGGTTGCCTGCAGTGTTATCACGCGTGCGATTCTCCCCGGCGTGGCCCGGCCGATCAACCCGCCGGGTTTCGACCGGGCTGACGAATTTCGATGGCAGCCCTGTCCCGGAATGTTTTGCTTCCGGTTCGCTGAGACTTGCGGAGTTGTTGGTGCAGCACGAGGATGATCGGGCATGCATCCGTGAACACACGCCACCGTGAACAGGGAAAAGATGATGAACCGCAACCTCGTGAATTGTTGTGTGACCGTCCTGGCCGTCTGTCTCGTTTCGGTCCTTTCAGCCGCAGACGACAAGAAGTCCGCCAAGGCCGTGACACCGGAAAGTCGTCCGGCCGAGTGGTGGAGCAAGCGGCACGCCGAGAAGCTCAAGGAGCTCAAGAGCAAGAAAACCGTGGACCTGTTGATGATCGGTGATTCAATCACTCATGGTTGGGAAGGCCGGGGCAAGCAGGTTTGGTCGGAATACTACGCAAAAAGAAATGCCTTCAACATCGGTTACGGCGGCGACCGGACCGAGCATGTGATCTGGAGATTGCAGCACGGGGAAGTCGATGGGATTTCCCCGAAACTGGCCGTGATCATGATCGGGACCAACAACACCGGTCACCGGCAAGATCCTCCCAAGGAAACCGCCGCGGGCATCAAGAAGATCCTGGGCGAACTGAAAAAGAGGCTGCCCAAGACCAAGGTTCTGTTGCTGGCCGTCTTCCCACGTGGTGCCACCGCCGATGACAAGCTGCGGAAGATCAACACGGGGATCAACAAGATCATCAAGAAATTTGCCAAGCGGAAGAATGTCTCTTTCCTGAACATCAATTCGACGTTCCTGGATGACGACGGCAATCTGTCCAAGGACGTCATGCCCGACCTGCTGCATCCTCATGAAAAGGGATACCGCATGTGGGCCGAGGCGATGGAGCCGGCGATCAAGAAACTCATCGGCGGCTGATGGGTTGGTCAAGACACCGGATCACCCCGACGAATTGTCAGTGCGGAGGGCGACTCCTGTTTCGGTTCCTGGTGGAGCCATCCGCCAGTCGGCTTCAATTCTTCACCTCCGGCGCCCTCTCCGACCGCGATTCCGGTCAGAATTTTCGGTTGTGGCGTCGTGTCTGAAGAGGTTGCGTCCTTCTTGAAGAAGTAGAACGCGTGCCCTCTGCACGAGTGAATGTAGGTTGACCCCTTGCCTCGCAGAGGGTGGTTGGAACGTATCGTGACGACCTCTTCTAGAGAGGCTCCCATCGAGGTGCTGACCTCGTCCAGGGTCATCTGGTCGTGGACCTGGACGCCGTGGACGGTCCACACCTGCATCGGGCCTGAATAATCGACTTCGATGGCGTCTTTGTTCTGGCAACCTGCCGTCACACAGAGACCGACAGCCGTGGACAAAACCAGGCGAAAAATATCAGTGCCGGGGACTGCAAGAGAAAGTCTGTACATCTGTTTCCGTGCTTCGTAGCTGTCAGCGGATTGGCCGATGGCATCGCGACAGGGAGTGGGAACCGTGAGATGTTTCCTTGTGGACCAGATTTCACGCAACTCGTGGAGGAAATCGTCGAGAATCAAAGGTAGCCGACTATTCTATACACACCGACAGATGGGTTCTCGGGATTTCAGACGTTCAGATCGCGTCAGTTGGGCTTCGGGTGACTTATTCGGGCGTGGTCGGTAGTTAGATTTTACGTGTGAGGTCAATTGGATTCGACGATGCCTATTACAGCGACACGAGCCATCGGCACACTCTCATGGAGTGATTTTGCGGTTGTCAGGCCACCATTGGTGGATCCAGCCGACGGACACCAGATCGATGCGTACACGGCATTCTCCTGGGAATTTCCGGACAGACCGCCCCAGGAAATCGACGGGCAATTGGCGCTCAACCAGAACAACGTGTTGCGGATCAGACCGTCAGATGGAGCCACGCCCCCCGGCCGCCCCAAGGTCACCCGGGGGACGTCCCAAAACGCTACCCTGTTGGCGCACGAGCAATTCCATTACGACGTTGGTTTCGTGATTGCACGTGTCGTGGCCCGGAACTTGATGGCGCTCCGCAAGCCCGATCGTGCCTCGATGATCGCAGCGATCAGGCAATTGACTCATTATCATTTTCGGACGAGAGCCAGCCTGATCCAGTCGCGCTACGATATTGACTCCAGGCACGGTACCAACAGTACGTATCAGCGAATCTGGAAACAGAAAATGGCGAATTGCTTGGCCAATCCGAATGCCACCAAGCTGGGTGGTTTCTGGTTGTGAACCGGCGGGTTGAATGGCGACCCTGATAAGCCGAGACTGTGGTTTGACCTGGGAGATGAGATTGCCGACGCCCGTGCCAAGATGAAAGCGGCGACCCGGAGCAGGAACTAGCGGCACTGGCCAGCCGTCATGACTGTCACGATCGGTGGGATGCCTTGTCGGCACGTTCTATTGAATCGAAACACGCTCAATCAGAGTGGTCCGGACATCGGTGGCAGGTCACAATGTTGACCGGGTGTTGACGCTAGGAATCACTCCGGACGGTTCATGATGCGCTACGCGACCACGTTCCATCTCTTGTTGCTGGCGATGATCACATCGCCGACGAGTGCCGAGGATGCCACCGCGCCCTTCGTCGTACCCGGGAACGCGCAATCTGTTTTTAGGAGCCGTTGCCTGGATTGCCACAGTGGTGCCGATGCCAAAGGCAGTGTGCGATTCGACAATCTCGCACAAATCGGCAACGAGGCGCGGTTGAAACTGTTGAACAAGGCGCAGTCGCAACTCTTCTTTGAGTTGATGCCGCCCGCTGATGCCGAGCAGCCGACCTCGTCGGAACGCATCACACTTGGCGGATGGATTCGCAGCGAACTGCTCAAGCACAATGCTTCGGACCTCGATGGAAAGCTGCGTTATCCGAGATACGGCAATTATGTGGATCATGTCCGACTGTTCAGCGGTGAGATCCACGCCAAGTCCTGGACACCGGTTCGTCGATGGCTGGTCAGTCCGCAGATCTTTCACGAGCGGGTGATGGATGTGTTCGGGCTGCAGGACCGGGTCCGCAGAAACCATGCGGTCCGAAAATTTTACGGGGTCACCAACCCGTTCATCCTGCCGGACCATTCCGGTGTGCGTGATTACGACATCGCGACTCTCGAGGGTGGCCATCTGCTCGTGATGGTCGACAACGCAAAGTGGATTGCGGAGAAGCAGATTTTTGCGGCCAGGCTCAAGACCCGGGACAAGGAGCAATTGCTCAAGGGGCAGGACAAGCGTGATCGCTGGTACCCGGTCAAGACTCCCGCAGCATTCGAAACGATCGTCCTGAAGAACTCGCCGCCGACGGACCAGGAGTTGATCGCGGCGATTCACTCGCAGTTTGACCGTGTGCTGAGACGACGGGCCAGCGACGGTGAGGTTGCCGAATATCTCGAGTTGTTGCGGGCTTCGATCGAACTGGGCGGCAACACCGACGGACTGCGGCAGATGCTGGTCGCGGTATTGCTGGAGTCGGAGTTTCTTTACCGATTGGAGTTCGGTCGTGAGGAGGTGGATGAACACGGCCGGAAAAAGTTGACGCCGCGGGAAGCGAGTTTCGCGATCTCCTATGCGCTGGGCGATCGCCGTCCAGACGCCAGGCTGACCGAGGCCGCTGAGAATGGTCGGCTGGAAACAAGAGAGGACTTCGAGCGTGAGGTGCGGCGACTGCTCGCCGACAAGAATTACTACCACGGGCAGATCGATCCGACGCTCAACGGGAAGCACTACCAGTCCAACCAGACCACGCACCCGAAAATCATTCGGTTCTTTCGCGAGTTCTTCGGGTATCCCGGCTCGCTCAAGGTGTTCAAGGACGGCAAACGCAGCCAGGGCAAGTACCGCAACCCGGGACGCGGCAGCCAGGCGACGCCCGGCTGGTTGACACTCGAGGCGGACCGGATCGTGACCTGGCATGTCGAGAAAGACAAAGATGTCTTCGAACAGTTGCTCACCTCCGACGAGTTCTTTGTCTACCACAACAGGGATGACGAGGCTGGTCAGAGAATCATCGAGGAGTGGCGGGCCGTCCACGAGAGGCTCAAGGACACCGCGTGGAAGACCGAGCCGAAGAGAGTTCTTGAAGAGAACCTCGAATTCCTCAAGCAGCAGAAATCACTGCGCGTGACCGACGCCTCTCGGCCCGGGGAACTGGTGAATTACATGCACTTTTTCGCCGAGTCTTTTGGCCAGGGCCGCACGCCCTTTACAACGATTCCCTGGGCGCATGGATACACCTTTCACCACTCGCCGTTTTACAGCCTCCCACCCACGCCGGGCATCGGTCGCTACGGAAGTTGGAAGTCCACGAAGTACAACGGCAAGCTCGCGAAAAAGGTCTTCTGGGATTACCCGGTCCAGCAGCCTTTCCGGATCAAGAACCGCAAGGGCGTCCTGACTCACCCGGCGTGGCTGATTGCCCACTCGACCAATTTCCATTCCGACCCGATCCGTCGTGGCCGGTGGATCCGCGAGAAACTGCTGGCCGGTCGAGTGCCGGATGTGCCAATCACCGTCGACGCGCAGGTCCCCGAGGATCCTCACAAGACGTTTCGCGAGCGGGTCGAGTCGGTGACGAGTGACGCGACGTGCTGGAAGTGTCACAAGCAGATGAACCCATTGGGTTTGGCGTTCGAGATGTATGACGACTTTGGCCGATACCGTACCCAGGAGTCGCTGGAACACCCGGACAACTTGTTGAAATCCGGGAATGGCAAATCGAGCTTCGACGTTTACAAGACGGCTCCGATTGTTTCGACCGGTCGGCTGGAGGGCACCGGGGATTCGGAACTGGATGGCGATGTGAAAGATGCGTTGGATATCATTGATCGACTGGCTCGATCTGACCGTGTGCGTCAATCGATCATCCGTCATGCGTTTCGGTTTTTCATGGGCCGCAACGAGATGCTCTCCGACTCCCGGACTCTGATCGATGCCGACCGTTCGTACGTCGAAAGTGGTGGCAGTTTCCAGGCGGTGATCGTTTCGCTCCTGACATCCGACTCGTTCATGTATCGCAAGGACACAAAGACCCGGAACCGTCTCCCGGCCACGGCCAGCCCGTAGTCCGACGTGTGAGCGGAGCTTTCTTCAACAATTCGGGTTACGACAACGCAGGCAAAACCGCACACTTCTGGCGATTGCACTCGCAAGGACTTTCCATGACCCCGACTCGACGTGACTTTCTCAAGACTGGCCTGTTCAGCGTCGGCACGATGGCTTTGTTGAATTCGTCGCGTCTTCTGGCCGCTCCGAACAAGCCGCCGATGCGTTTCATCTTCATGCACCGCGGCAACGGGCTGTGGCCTCGGGTCATGGTCCCACCGAGCTTCGACCAGACGCTGATGCAGAAGGAGAAACGGAAGGAGGCCTTTGAGGTCGATCTGGACGGGCACGAACTCCCCGGCTGGATGAGCCCACTCGCCGATCACGTCGACAACATGACGATTCTCCAGGGCCTGTCGGGCAAGATGTGTACGACGGGGCACCACTCCTGGTGTTCTTCGCTTGGCGTGTTCAAGGCCAATGAACGGCTCAGTTCGATCAAGTGGGCCACGGTCGATTTCGAGCTGGCCAAGCTGTTTCCCTCACCGGTGGAACACATCGAACTGGCGTGTTTTCCATTGGGCGGTGGCAACGCTCGGGGCAGTCTCGACGGCATCGCCACGGGTTTCTCGGCCCGCGGTCCGCAACAACCGAACTACGCCTTCGGTTCGCCCCGGGTCGCGTTGGAAGAGTTGTTCAAGTCCGTGTCGACCGAGAAGACCGCGCGGATCCAGTACCAGCTTGACCGCAAGGTGCTCGAGTTTGTCGCCCGCAACGAGGGTGCGACCGCCAGTGAACTGGCCGGCATCGAACGCGGCAAGGTTCAGAATTATGCGGAATCTGTCGAAGCCATCCGCGAACGGAACCGCAAGATCGACGCCATGGCTGACAAGATCGGCCGCCATGTGCCCCAGCTTGATCCGAAGTACCTGGACGGAGACGTGAACACTTTCGACAGGCAGGTGGGCCATGCAGAGGTGTTGCTGGGTTCGCTGATCTCGGGGTTGACCAATGTCGTGGCCTTCACTGTCGATGAACTCGGACACCGTTACACGGGGATTCCCGGCATCGAGAACGAAAAAGTGAACATGCACGATGTCGGGCATGGAAAGACGATCCGCGGTCTCGAGGCCGAAGAGGTTCGTGCACGGTGCCGGCGTCATCACATGACGCTGGTCGACCGCATCGTCAAACGCCTCAAGAGTGTTCCCGAGGCGGGTGGCACGATGTTCGACAACACCATGGTCTTCTACTTCCCCGATGGTGGCGAAACTCATCACTCTCATGGCACCGAGTTTCCGTTTGTCATCGTGGCCGGTGACAACGCGCGGGTCGATCTTCGTCGTCGCTACATCCGCCTGCCCAACTATGGCCAGGAAGGCCACAAGACCCTGGGCAACTGGTACACCACGATCCTCAACGCCCACGGCAATGCCATCCCGCATTACGGGGCACTTGATACGGGCCTGGCCAGGTACAACGTCGACCAGTCCGGTCCCATCAAGCAGTTCCTGGGATAGGACGGTTCCACGCGGTTTTGCTCTGCCCTGGTGTGTTACCCGCCACAGCAGAACCCCGGATCCTCGCGTCGATCAGTGGATTTCGATGGAGTCGATGATCTTCGGGAATCTTGCTCGCAGGCGACTCAATTCGTGTTGGGGAAACTGCGAGTCGAACTTCGCGTCGTCGGTGATCCAGTAATTCGATGACGCATCGAACCTGGTGTCGTAGGGGTCCTTGCTCAAACCCTTGACGCGTTTTCCAGTGGACTTCCCTTTTCGGCTTCCCGGGATCGGTGGAGCCTCGGGAGGGATCTCTTCCATCTTGGCGTTGGTGTACAGCTTGAGTTTCACTCCGAGGAATGCTTCGCGTTTCCCCGTGGGACCCACGGCGGTGGCATCCATGCGGAACTCGTGCCAGCCGCCGTCAAATGGGATCACGCAGCGGCCGACATACCTGTAACCCATGGATTTGGGGATCGTGTCTTTCGTGATGAAGTAGGCCGCGGTGTGCTCATTGACCTGGATGATGTCGGCCTGGACGAGTCCTCCCTGTTCGGCGGCAGCCAGTTTTCGGACGTGGTCGCGGAGTGCGTCGACATCGTCGAGAGGAATGCTCGGTTTTCCTGAGTGAGTGGCCAACGTGTAGGTGTTGCCCGGTCGCCCGGCCCAGACAGTTGATCCGGGAGTCGATGTCACCGTCTTCCAACCAGCCGAATCCGGGATGTGTATTCCTTGTGGTGAATCGGTTGACGGCGTTTTCTCGGGTCGGGCAATTTCCTGAGAATCAGGTTTGGACGTGTCCTGATGATTTTCGTCTCCGGTAAGTGCAGTCACCGGTTGCTGCTCCGGTGTGCTGTCGGCCGGGCAGCCAAGCAGCAGGATTGGCAGCATGCACAGAGAGGGCCGGATTACGGTTTGTAGTTTGTCGGAGGCTGAAGGCACCGGTTGTTGTTCCTCGTTCTTGTCTCGATGGAGTGCCAGGTGAAACGGGCAGGGTCCCCCGACGGATTCACAAGATCCATTGCTGTGGCCAAGCCTACTGATCGAATATCCCGATGGCCAATCGGACTGGCCAGACACCTTCTGGTTAGACTGCCTGTGGGCGGTCCGAGATAGTGGGCGGAACGGATCGCGTGTTTTTGGTGTCAGGGGAGATTGATCAATGCAGCAACCAAGACCTTTCCCGGTGGTGGTTCATCGCCTGCTCGTGGTCCTGGTCGTCGGTGTGATCGTGACCTGTGCGGCGGCACGGGCGGACGATCGTCCCTCCACTGGCCTGCGTCATATGCTCGTGATCAACGAGGACAACAGTCACTTCTTCAGTTCGCGCAAGCCAGAGGAAATGACGGTGAAGGGATTGCATGCGTGGGTCGACCAGTATGCCGCCGGGGCGGTCACTCACCTGTTCTTGTGCACCAACGCGATGCGTTCCAGTTTTCGCAGCAAGTCTCGCGACGCCATCTGGGATCCGGTCAATGGCAAAGCCCCCGATCATCGGTGGCCACGGAATGCCAGGCGGCTGCACGAGGCTGGGATTGATCCATACAAGGTCTGGATCGTCCGCTGTCGTGAAAAGAAAATCTCGCCGTGGTTGTCCATGCGGATGAACGACGTGCACAACACCGAAGACCGGGACAACTTTCAGCATTCCACGTTCTGGCGGACTCACGTCCAGTTGTGGCGGGAGCCCAACCATGAACACGGGTCAGGATTGAACTACGCCCACGCCGAGGTGCGGAAGTACCAGATGGCGTATGTGCGAGAATTGCTGGAACGCTACGACCCGGACGGACTGGAACTCGACTGGATGCGGTTTCCGAACCACCTGACACCTGGAAAGGAGTACGAAGAACGTCAGATCCTGACAGGGTTCGTTCGCGATGTTCGACGACTGACTCGCGAATGGTCCAGGAAACGAAAACATCCGATTCTGCTTGGCGTCCGCGCCCCGGCTCATCCCGAGGCCGCCGCTGGACTTGGAATGGATGCAATGGAGTGGGCCCGCAAGGGATTGGTCGACCTGGTGATTCCCTGCCCGTTCTACTTCTCGTCTGATTTTGATGTTCCCATCGAGCTCTGGCACAAGGGCCTGAAAGACGCACCCCATCGGGTGGCAGTGGTCCCGGGCCTGGAAAGTTCGGTGCGGCCGTGGATTTCGGGAACGCCTGTCGGAAACACCCTCGAGACTCTCTACGGGTTCGCTGCCTCCGGCAATCATCGCGGTGCCGACGGGGTGTACCTGTTCAACTGGATGGACGTCAACGATTGGCCCGTAAGTGGAAACGACTACAAGCGACTCCTGAAACACGGAGTGGCAACGAAGTTCGTCACCGGGGTGGCTCGCAGGCACCCTGTCTGTTTTCGGGATGCCGTTCCGGCCGGGTTTTCGATGAACGTCCAGTTGCCGGCCGAGGCGCGCGGTGGCAAGCGGTTTCGAGTTCACATTGGTCCCAAGCCCGGTTCGGGTGAGGCCGAGGTCATCGTGGGGTTCGCCAAACGAAAGGATCTGGCCGATGCTCGGTTTCGAGTCTCACTGAACGGCCAGGACCTGAAAGTGGCTGGCGACGTGGTGAACACGAAGATGATCGGTGGAGCCGCAGCGCGAGCGATTCGTTTCAACTGCCCGTTGGACCCGGTCAAGCGGGGATACAACGAGATCGGCGTGCAGCAAGTCGCCGGTTCGACCGGTCAACAGGTTGTCTGGGTCGAGATCCGCCTGGATCCCAACGACTAGTCGTCGGTCGGTTTGAGCGACGGGGCAGGGGCACGCCACGTCAAGTTCTCCTGGAAGGAGACATAGGAGAGATTGACGACGTAATCTCTCTCGAGGCCGTGGCGGAACAATCGCAGACGCTTGAGGGCTGTATTGAACGCCGTGCGATTTCCCGTTTTCTGGAATTCACGAAATGCCTGTTGCGTGTCCAGTGTCAACTGGGCATCCCGTAGCCCCTTGGCCAGGAATTCCACTCGCTTCGATGCCGTTAGATCGCCGGTTGTCCTCTCTGCGGCCAGTCGCAACAAACGACGCCCCCCGTCCATCACCGCGGGTGTATAGATCTCGTGTGCGGCTTTGTAAAACGTGCGGAAGTTCAAGCCGTCCGGGTCCTGGAGTCGGTACCTGTTGACGATCGCCTGCCAGCGTTTTCGAGTGACGGGCCGGGTCACCTGTTCCCAGTAATCGAAGTACTGCTTCACCGTGGTTTTGGCCTGGCCGAAGGCCTCGTAATACTCGTCCAGGATTTCATCGACGGTCTTGTCAACAGGCAACTGCGTTCGGGCGATGACGTACAGGCTCGGCCCCTGCGTTGCCCACATGCCGGTCAAGCTGTCGAAATCGGTTGCCATCACCCCGCGGCGAAATGCGTGTTGGATATCATCGCCGACACGACGGGCATAATGGACCGGCATATTGTGGCTTCCGAGCGTGATGTTTGGGCGAAAAACCAACCCGGCTCCTGTCGCCGACCATCCATCCCAATCGCTACGGAATTCTCGGCTGGTTTCCCGGGTGTAGGGAAAGAACAGAGAACTCGCCAATGCGATCACGACGCGGTTGTTGAGTTTGGTTTGAGTGGGCGGGCGACTGTAGTTGGCGTAGGCGTAGCTGATCACCGTTGCCTTTTTTTCGTATCGCTTGGCTTCTCTCTGAACGGCAAGCAGGTATTTCGCGTACCGGTCCGAGAGTGACCCAAGGTGTTCGGGCCAACGCCAGCCATCTCTGTCGCCAGCCGCAAACGCCATTCTTGCGGCCATCACCGCCGGTTCGGTTCCGGTCCGTGCGTCCCAGGCGAGACACCGTTCGCAGACACACTTGCCCGGCGTGTCGTTGGGCTTGCAGTTGACCCAGGGCAGTTTGTCGGTCCGGTTTGCTCGCCAGTCGGCCACCACACGTTTCCATAGTCGCGGCTCGGAAACGCACATCGAAACGTGTTGCGTTCGCCCGCCATCGGGTTGCCTGCTCCCATCTGGCAGCAGGTTGAAGAGTCCTGGATCGGTGCCGCCAAATCGTTTCCAGTAGTCGCGAAAGGCTTCGGGGTAGTCCAGGTTGTGCCGCCGCATGAAGCGGTGTCTGCGTAACCATTTGTAGACATCCACCTTGTAGTTGTAGATGTTGGCCTCGGAACTCCAGGCCTGCCGTCCGTAGTGAAGAGCGGCTTCGAATCTCCAGTAACGTTGCATCAATCTGGGCAGCGATTTGGTTTTCCACGTGCCAGCAACGACACGCTGTTGTCGGGGAACGAACTCGCCCAGATCTCCCGGCCACAACCAGCGAACGCCAACCTGCCGTTCAAGAAACTCGTAGACCGCGAACAACGTTCCCATGTCGACGTGGTAATTCCGCGGGTGATCCGTGCCGCCGTCCTTGCCGCACAAAAACAGCCGCCGACCGTCGGACTGGATCAGGTATCCGTTGGCCGGTAACGGCCTGGCATCCACGCCGGCCTGGCGAGTCGCTTCACATGGACCAAGAAAGATCAGGCCCAGGTTCTGATGCGACTGCCGGGCCAGTTGCTTTTCGGGGATCGCGGCGATTTGTGCGCCGGTCGCTTTTTGGATGACACGTTGGAACTCTTCCGCGGCGTACTTGATGACCTGTGGGTTGTCCGGCTTGTCGGCAAGCACCAACAACACCCTGGGCTTGCCGGCTTCAGCCACGGTGAATCCTTGATGCCGTGCCGCATCGTCGGCAATTGCACAAGTTGCCAGGAATGGCCAGGCCGCCACAACTAACGCCAGGCGAAACATCGTTTGCAGCTTTCCAAGTCGGGTTGTCGTGGGGCCACTTTAGCCGTGAGTTGCGTCTGCCGTGTGCCGCGTGGTGGGCGTTTGAATTGTCAGTGTGTGTTGTCAGGCTCGCAATGCGATCGCGAAAAAAATTGGAATTGTTTCACCAGCGTCCGACCCGCGGCTGGTCCTGACAACGCGTTGGTTGTCGAATGCTCTCGACTTGGGCATGCTGTGCCGAGTGAAGCGGTTGCACATGGCAACCCGCTGCCGTGGTCCGCAGCGGTACAGGTGGTGGGTGAGCCACGCGTTGGTCTTTTGTTGATTTTCTAACAGATCGAGGACTTGTCCTGATGAAATGTCCGTCAGACGGAACTCAACTTGCCCGGATCCAACTTGAAGAGGTGGTGATCGACAAGTGCCACCAGTGCGATGGCATCTGGTTGGATCACTCCGAGTTGAAGCAGTTGAGGAATTCGAGCCAACCGGGACTGGAAGAAGATATCGAGGAAGAATACGGCAATCCGGTGACCCAGCCGGGTTCCATCGACGATCACATGCGGTGTCCGGTCTGCCAGGATGTCGGCCTGGTCGGTCGTCACATCTCTTACTTCAAACCGGTCAAGGTGGACGGTTGCCCCAAGTGCCTCGGGATGTGGCTCGACGACCAGGAACTCGACACGCTGCTGGAGGACAAGCAGGAAATGAACGAGGAATTGCATTCCCCGGGCGTGATGGACTTTGTGAAGTTTGTGGCCGGTATGCTGCCGAAACGTCCTCGCTGAGGACGATCGGGAGGATGACCCGGAGGTGGAGTCGGGATGTCGCCGACGCGCGTGCTCGTTTTGACATCGTTAGCGATGGTTGCCTTTGCAGGGAATTCGTTGCTGTGCCGATTGGCACTCAAGGACGCGCAGATCGATGCTGCGAGTTTCACGTCGATTCGGCTCATCTCCGGAGCAGCAGTGCTGTGGCTGATCGTCCGGGCACGTCGCCAGGCAATGGATGGCTCGGGTGATTGGCGGTCGGCACTGGCGCTCTTTGCCTACGCCGCCGGCTTCTCGTATGCCTATGTTGATTTGCCCGCGGCCATCGGGGCCCTGCTCCTTTTTGGAGCGGTGCAAGTCACGATGATCGGCTATGGGCTCTCGACAGGAGAGCGGCTGGTGCTTCGCCAGTCGACCGGACTGGTCCTGGCCTTCGGTGGCCTGGTGGGCCTGCTCCTGCCCGGCCTGTCCGCACCGCCTCCCGGCGGTGCTGCATTGATGCTGGGAGCTGGAATTGCCTGGGGAATCTATTCCATTCGTGGCAAGGGGGCCGGCGATGCAACCTCCACGACGGCCGGAAATTTTCTGCGAGCGGCTCCGTTGGCAGTGGGCCTGAACCTGGCAATGCTCCCGACCGACCGGCCCGAAACTCTCGGCATCGCGTGCGCGGTGGCGTCGGGAGCGGTCACGTCGGGAATCGGATACGCGATCTGGTATTCGGCAATCCGGGGACTCAAGGCGACTCATGCGGCAACCGTCCAGCTGAGCGTGCCGGTGATTGCAGCGGCTGGCGGCATTGTCTTTCTCGGTGAAGACATCTCGGCTCGTCTTGTGATTGCTTCGGTGGCCATTCTCGGTGGCGTGGCACTTGTCGTGATCGAGAAGCCGGCTTCCCGTTGATGTCGATGTGAACTCGTTGCCCGGGCCGGTTTTGCCTCGCCCCTCCGCGCTGAACCATTCGACCAGTTGTGATCTTTCATGCCGACCGGGTAGTGTCGGCGAGACAGCCACTGGAACAGAGTCCTGGAATCACATCATGCGTGGATATTGCTTCCCGATCCTGGCCGCGGTTCTTCTGCTGGCTCCATCAACTCCGAGCCGCGCCGAGAAGCCGGTCCGGCAACGCCGGATCCTGGTCAATTACGATGGCGGTTCCACGTTGTACTCGCGAAAGGGCAGCCAGGGACCGGTCCGTCTCACGGCCGAGGATCTCAGGGAGGCCATTCGCGAGGTGTCTTTTGAGGGCAGCCAGGTCGACACGGTCCTGCTGTGTGTCAACGCCCAGGTGATGTACTACCCGACCAAGGTTGGCACCATGCTGGGCAGCCTCGCCACTCCCGAAGAGAAGAAGAAATTGCCACGCAACATCCAGCAATGGATTGCCAATCTGAATCACTTCGTCAAACGGGGAATCGATCCCTGGGCGGTGATGGTGGCGGAGGCGAAACGTCAGAAACGGGAAGTCCTGCTCTCGTTTCGTATGAATGACGGCCACGACGGTGTTCACCTGGAGACGCGTTTCTGGCGAGACAACAAGAAGTTTCATTGTTTCGATCCCGACCAGGGCCACACGCTCAATTACGGTCACAAGGAAGTCCGTGACCACATGTTTCTGCTGATCCAGGAGGCCGTCAGGCGGTATGACTGCGACGGCATCGAACTCGACTTCAACCGCTTTCCCATCCTGTTCAAGGGGGGGACGACAACCGAGCGGATCGCCAAGATGAACAGTTTCGTGCGTCGCCTTCGAACGATGCTCGATGCCGAGGGTAAGAAACGGAAACGTCGTCTGGTGCTCGGTGTTCGTCCCCCGACGGAGAACTACGACGTGCCGGCGACCTACCAGGGGTCACGCAAGGTTGGCTGTGACCCGGTTGCGTGGGCCAGGAATGGCTGGATCGACTTTGTGACGGTCTCGCGATTTCTGAGTGTCACGTTCGATCTTCCCGTTGCGCCGTGGAAGAAGTTGATCACCGAGGTCCCTGTCTACGGCTGCATCGAAATTGTCGACAAGAAAAACGGCGTTGCCCTGACACCACGGCAGTATCGCCGCGCCGCGCAGCACATCTGGAGCGAAAAGGCAGACGGGGTCTACCTGTTCAATTTTCTGATCACCCGCGAGGGTTCCACCGAACCGGCCTTCGAGGTTCTCAAGCAAATCGGCAGTCCCGACGTCGTCGAATAGCAGGCGATTGCACGGGCGGCCTTGCGATTCATCCCGGCAGTGAGGTGTCGGCCAGGAATCCTCGCATTGCAGCCAGGAATTCCTCCGGTTCATCCTGTCCCACCGAATGGCCACTGTTGGCAAAGACCTTCTGGTGGGCTCGTGGAATTCGCTCGGACATGATCCGTCCCTGCTCGGGGGTACAGATCCAGTCGTGGGCTCCCGACATCACCAGCGTCGGACAGGTGATATCTGCCAGTCGATCGGTGAAGTCAAATGTTCGTCGTTCGCCGGCAAACCAGTTGTCGAGTTGTTCGACGTTCCAGATCGTCCGTCGCCAGCCAACGCCGAAGGCCTGTTCGTCGAAGTCCCGTGAGTACACCGGGCCCATCGTCACGAAGTACTCGTGAAGAGCCTCCTCGGTCTGCAGGCCCTCCTCCCAGAGCCGTCGGCAGATCGCCTGCTGCTCGGGAGTACCCCGTTCTTCGACCAACCGTCGCGTGTCGGCCAGGATGCGGAAACTCGGAGCGGTCGAGCAGAGGATCAGGCCGGCCAGGCTGTCGGGGAAATCCAGGGCGAACTGCTGGCTGACAAATCCGCCGTAGGATGTGCCAAACAACACGATCCGCTCCAGGCCCAGGTACTGTCGCAACGCATCGACGTCGGCCGCATGGTTGGCCAATGTCCACTCCGACGCGTCACCGCGGTCGCTGCGTCCGGCACCGCGGTGGTCCAGGTACACCAGTTGAGCAGAATCGGTCAGCGGACCCATTCGCAGTTTCAGGTAGGAATGATCGGCACCGGGTCCGCCGTGCAACACGAACATCACGGGCCGGTCGATCATGCGGTCGCCATCGGGTACCAGTCCCATGCCGTCCACATCGAAGTAGATCGTGGTGTCACGAATCCGGGCTCGCATTGGCGAATTCCTTCCGGCTGGTGCTTGGATGGCTTCAGTTTGACAGTTCGCGTTGGACAGGTGACTTGTTTGCGGGCGCTATGGAGTAGAGTGGTGTTGGCGTAGGTTACTTGTTCGCCGCGATTTTAAGTGATGAAAACACCGAATCTCTGAAATGACGCCCGGAAGGGAACAGGACCGATGCGTTGGACCTCTTTAGTGGGATTGGCTCTGCTGGTGTGCCTGTCGAGCGTTGCTCGAGCCCAGCGTCCCGACCAGAAGGGAAACCGCTCCAGGACACTCTCGTCACGTCAGCGAGATGCTCTGCTGCCCACGCTTCCCGACATTCGTACATTCCGTGATCGGAGGTCCGATCGATTCCTGGTCGACCTCGACACGGTGCGTACCGGACATCCCTACAAGGGGAAGAACGCGCGGCGACCTCACACGGGTGGTCATGTCTATTTTCATGTGCCCAAGACAGCAATCCCCGACGAACAGATCAAACGGTTTCCGGCCATCTATGCCGTGGCCGACGGCGTCATCAGCCGCATCGATTACTCATTCCGGCTCCGTGAAATTTTCATCTCCAGTATCGATCGACGTGTGTCCAATACACGGTATGGCATCGGGCTGACATTCGCCCGCTCGGCAGGTCGACCGGTCGTGATGCACTACAGCATCGAACCGTTCGTTGATCCCGGCGATCCGAAGTTCTACGAGCGATTCTTGCTGGTCAAGGTCGGACAACGGGTCAAGAAAGGCGACATCATCGCCCGGATGTACATTCCGCCTGATCGCCGTCTGGCCCAGAACACGCACATTCACTTCAACCTGCTGGGCGGACCCAAGCGGTCGTTCCAGGCACCGGCGATCTTCAACCAGAGGATCGTGCGCCGATTTCACACCACCTGGGACAACCGTCGTGGCACGGATGACGGACGGGCGATTCCTCCCTGTATGGGATTTCGCCTGTCCCCGGCTGAAAACCCTTTCGAATCCAAGGCCATCGACGCTCTCTAGAGAAACGGTGCTGTCGCCACTCGCAAACTGCACCCGCATCTGTTTGTTCAATTGGCCACAATTCACTGTCCATTCGTGCGACCTGCGGTGGACTATTAGTAGTGTAGTGGAAGCTGATTCCCGAACTCATCCGAAGACAAAATGACCCACACACTGACAACGACTCTTGGCATTGCGACGTGTTTCGTTGCTATTTTGCAGCCTGTTGCTGCGCAAGACCGCCCCAACGTGATCATCCTTCTCGCTGATGATCTCGGTTCCAAGGACATCGGTTGCTATGGCGGGCCGGTGAAGACTCCGGCGCTGGATGAACTGGCTGCGAAGGGAGTCCGCTTCACCGACTTTCATTCCGGTGCCCCGGTCTGTTCTCCCGCGCGAGCCACGCTGCTCACTGGGCGTCATCACTTGCGGACGGGGGTCTACACGGTCATCCAGGACCACATTCACAACATGCACCTTCGCAAAGGCGAGGTGACGATTGCCGAGCTACTAAAAGCCAACGGTTATGACACGGTTCATATTGGTAAGTGGCACCTGGGCACACCGTTTCGTGGGATGAAGAAACCGTGGATTGACGAACACGGATTCGACTACTGGTTCGCAACCGACTTGAACGCCGCACCAAGTCATCGCAATCCGAGCAATTTCTGGCGCAACCGGGAACGAGTCGGAGGCCTGAAGGGCTATGCCTGCCAGCTTGTCGTGGATGAAGCGATTGCTTGGCTGGATGAGAAACACGATGCGGAAAAACCGTTCTTCCTCAACATCTGGTTTCATGAACCGCACGCTCCCCTGGCGGCTCCGGATGACATTGTTTCGCAGTACGGTGATCTGAACGATCCCGCCGCGATCTACTCGGGCACGATCGACAACACGGATCGCGCCATTCATCGACTGCTGAAGAGACTCAAGCACAGTGGTGCGCTTGAAAACACGATCATCATCTACACCTCGGATCACGGCAGTTTCCGGCCGGATCGTAACGGCGGTTTGCGGGGCAACAAGGGGTCACTGTTCGAGGGAGGGATTCGTACGCCCGGCATCGTTTACTGGCCAAAACGCATCAAGGGTGGTCGGATTGAAGACACGCCCGCCGGTGCGGTCGATCTCTTGCCCACAATCTGTGGCCTCGTGGGAATCGAGAAACCCAAGGGCGTGCATCTCGACGGAGCCGACCTTTCGCCGTTGCTGGCTGGCAAGTCGGCCGATTTCAAACGTCATCAACCGCTGACGTGGCATTCCCCGACCAGTCAACCGATTGCCGTGATTCGTGAAGGCAAGTACTCGCTGGTCGGTTACCGAAACATGGAGTACCCCAGGGACCAGGACACGATTCGAGCTGTCATGGATGAGATGAGAGTCATCCTCGAGAAGAAGCTCGATCGCAAGTTGACGCGGTCCGAACTGTGGCACAAAGCGTACAACAGCGAAATCAAAACGCCTGAATGGAATCGCCTGCGTGGCAAGTTTGTGACGCTGAATACGTTCCAGGAAGCGTGGATCCCGCTCATCAAGAAAGGCTCCGGCGGCATAACGAGATTCGAGCTTTACGACTTGTCGACCGATCCCAGCCAGAAACACAACATCGCCCAACGATTTCCCGAAACGACCAACCGTTTGAAAGAACAGGTGCTGGCGATCAACGCTGGCGTATTGAAAGAGGCTCCCGAATGGGCACCGTACAGGCCAATCGTTGCCTCCGCGACGAAGCCAAAACCCCGGCCCAATCGCGATGATGCCGATCTGGAAAAACTGCTGACCCGGATCGACAAGGCGGTCTTGCCTGTGGATTACGACCCCGCCAAGCACCAGGCTTATGTCGACGGGCGATTGAAGTCCCTCCAACCACAGCAAAGAGGCCGAATTGGCTTGCTGTGGAAACAAAAACGCCGGCTTCAGCCGAACATGCAGAACGCCGGCATGTCGTTCGTCAGGATCCTCGAATATGTGGCCGCTGGCGAGAAGCCCGCTGGGAAGACCGGCAGCGACACCCGGCCGGTGAATTGGCATCAATGGCGAGGTCCGGAGGCCAATGGCGTCAGTCGCACCGCGAAACCACCGATCCAGTGGAGCGAAAACAAGAACGTCCGCTGGAAAGTCGCGATCAAGGGGAAAGGGAATGCATCGCCTGTTGTCTGGAGCGACAGGGTGTTCTTGTTGACAGCGATCAACACCGGGCGAGTCGACCCATCGCGCCCCAAGCCCGAAGACCAGCCCAAACGGGTCTTTGGGATCAAGCACCCCAATACCTATTACAGATTCGAAGTCTTGTGCCTCGACCGAAATACGGGAAAAGAGCTCTGGCGTCGGACAGCAAGCGAGCGTGTACCGCACGAGGGCACGCACCACGATGCCGACTTCGCCTCCTCGTCACCGACCACCGACGGCAAGCGTCTCTATTGTTGGTTTGGCTCCGCGGGAATGCATTGCTATGACCTCAACGGAAAAAAACAGTGGCAACGTGATCTTGGCAGGGCCTACATCGGGGCCAGCCTGGGCGAAGGATGTTCTCCGGTTGTCCACCAGGACAAGCTCGTCATCGTCCGGGACCATGCGCGGCAGTCCAGTATCGAGGTGCTCGACACACGAACCGGCAAAACGTTGTGGAAGAAAAACCGCGACGAGCCCAACGCCTGGGCAACACCACAAATTGTCGAACATGGCGGCAAGACACAGGTTATCACCGCAGCCTCGAAGATGATTCGCAGTTACGACCTCGGTAGCGGCGACATCAACTGGCAATGCAGTGGGCTAAGTGGCAACGTCACTCCGTGCCCGATTGTCGATGGCAACGTCGTGTACTGCATGAGCGGTTACCAGGGGTATTCACTGCTCGCCCTGCCACTGAACGCCAGGGGTGACATTTCGAATTCCGACAAGATCGTGTGGTCCAGGAACAACGGCACACCGTATGTCCCCTCTCCGATGCTTTACGACGGGATGCTGTACTTCACGCAGTCCAACCAGGCGATCCTGACGGCTGTGGATTCGCGGACAGGCCGGACCCTGCTGAAACGCAGCCGTATTCCCGGACTTTCAAACCTCTACGCCTCACCCGTCGGCGCAGACGGACGCGTTTACTTCACCGGCCGTAAGGGCACGACGGTTGTACTCAAACGCACGAACAAGCTGGAAGTCCTGGCGACGAACAAGTTGGACGACGAGTTCAACGCCTCACCGGCGATTGCAGGACGACAACTGCTTCTTCGCGGACGAAAATCACTCTATTGTCTTGAACACCGTGTCACCGAGGCCGGCCAGGGAAAGAACATCCCGAAGAAGACCCGAATCCACCGGCTCAAAACGACAAAGCGGTCCACGTTCGATGCGTTCTCGTACATCAACCGCATTCCCGAGAAGCCCTACGACAAGGAAATGGCGGAGGATTTCGCCGGACGTGTCTTTGGTCGACTGGCCAACCAGGAAGGCCGCGTTTTGCTCAAAGCCCCGGGGGGGATGTCCCGCCTGGCGTACGACGGATTCAAGACGTTTCTGCGTTACGAGGGAGCCACGAGCGTCGGCAACTGCGCCGCCTGTCATGTGCCGTCAAACTTCACCGACGGAAAGCCACACGTGGTCAGCAAGGGAGGAACCGCCAGGCGGACACCATCGCTACGCAACCTTGCCAAACGCCGGGTCGACCTGCGGAAGGCCCTGCTGCAAAAGCTCGCAGCATCGCGACAGAAACAATCCGGGAAAGCGAATGACATCAGCGATGTGTACTCCGAAATGAAACTGAGCGAACGAGACATTCCGGGACTCGTGGCGTTCCTGAAGTTGCTGGAAGACGTGCCCAACGATCAGTTTCGAAAACTTATCCTGAAGGCAAAAGTGCTCGACACGTCGGAAGAACCAAATGAACAATAGGATCCTTAGCTGCCGGCAACCAATCGCAATTGGAGAGAACTCGATGAGACAGTGCCTGGTGCCACTGGCCGTGTTCGTCCTGGCATTTCACCTGTTCAGCGGCCCGGCTCACGCCGAATCGATCCGGGGCAGGGTTGTCGACCAGTCTGGCGATCCTGTCGAGGGTGTCATGGTGTCCGCAATCGACACTCAACATCGAAAGTGGACATCGGTGTTTTCACAGAAGGATGGTTCGTTTGCGATTTCCGGCTTGCGGAACATTGACCACCGCCTTCGTACCCGGTTGATGGGACTGGCGGATGACTGGAGCAGTTCAGTCGCCGCGGGCACCCACGACATGGTGATCCAGACTCGCCCCGCTGTTGGCGACGAACTGGAAGTGCAACGCCCGGCGAACAGTGCGTTCAGCATGCTTGCCTTCGACAATCCTCGCGACAAGCTGAATTTCAAGATGTATTGCTCGTACTGTCACCAGGTCGGGACGGTCGGATTTCGTACTCCTGAAAAGCCTGTCGATTGGGAAACCATGTTGCGTCGGATGGACGGGTTTGGCGGCCTGTTTCCGCATACCCAGAACACCATCATTGAACGCCTGATGAACACCTACAAAGACGATGCGGTGGATAAGTGGCCTCCATTTGATCCGCCACCGGCACCGACGGGAATGGCGACCGCCGCAACGATCACGATGTGGGAAATGGACAAACCGCTGCAGGGTTCCTTTCATGACCTGGAAATCGGTCGCGACGGACTGGTCTACGCGGTCAACATCAGCAGGCGGCGCATGATTGCCTTGAATCCCACTTCGGGCAAGCAGACAGCCATCAACTTTCCGTCGCACGTCCACGCACCTCACTCTATCGAATCAGCCAACGACGGCAGCCTGTGGACGACGATGTGCGCCAGCGGCAAGATGGCTCGCTACGACATCGAGACGAAACAGTTTGAAGTCTACAGCAGCGCCGCAGCGCCGAGGAAACGCGGCAACTATCCCCATACCTTGCGGATCAACCCGAAAGATCCCGAGGGTTTGATCTGGTACACCGATGCGGGGTCCAATTCGTGTTTCTCCCTGCATCCGAAAACGCACGTCGTCAAAGAATACAAGCTTCTCAGTGCGGGTCAGGCGATTGGAGCTGGACGCGGCGAGTCGCGTGGTATCACGCCTTATGGGCTGGACTACTCGCCCGTCGACGGCATGATCTGGTACTCCAAGCTGAATGGGAATCGCATTGGCCGAATCGACCCCAAGACGGACGATGGTGCCATCAAGGAATGGAACCCGCCGTTCCGCGGTCCCAGGCGATTGCACGTTGCCCCCGATGGAATGGTCTGGGTTCCCGGCTTCGGTTCGGGCGTGTTTGGAAAGTTTGATCCGAGCGCCGAGAAATGGACTGTCTACGAATTGCCGGATGCGGAAAACCAGATCCCCTACGCCTTGAACGTGGATGCCAAGGGCATTGTGTGGGTCTGTGGCACTGGCAACGACACGATCAATCGATTCGACCCGGTGACCGAAACACTGGTTGAGTTCCGGTTGCCAACACGTGTTTCCTACACCCGCGAGATCGAATTTGACGACGCAGGCAACATCTGGACCAGCACGTCGGGACCTGCCCGCCACATGGAACGTGGTGTTGGGGCGGTGATCCGCATCTCGCTTCCCAAAACGTTGCCGAAGGGTGGCGGAATTCAATTGGCTCCCAGGTTCTATGACGGAACTCATAGCGTCGGAAACCTGGCAACTGCCCCAAAACAAACGAAGTCCAACAACGCCGCTCTTTTTGCAAGAATTGACAAGGCGAAAATGCCGGTCGCATACGTACCGAAAAAGCACCAGGAGTACGTCGACAAACGCATCGCTGGCTTGCCTCCGCGAAGCCGACCTCGTGTCGGCCAGCTCTGGAACGAGTTCCGTCGAGCGAACCCGGATCGTAGACAGGACGGCAGGATGTTCATTCGGATCCTGGAATACGTCGCCAGCAATCCCTCGACGCCAAAGCGGCGGTTCATCAAGAAGTGGCAGCACCACAACTTCGGCTCGGCACCGAACAGGTTGGTTGGTCGATCGATCAAGAGAGGCAAGCGGATCTTTGAACAAGCGACCTGCGTTCGCTGTCACGCGATTGGCGGCAAAGGAGCAAAATACGGCCTGGATCTGGCAGACGTCACGAAGCGATTTCGCGGAGCAAAACTGCTGCAGCAGATCGTCAAGCCGTCGGCTGAAATTCATAAGAAGTTTCAGACGCAGATCATCGTGGTTGATGACGGACGTGTGCTGACGGGATTGGTCGTTGAAGAAACGCCCGATCGGCTTCGACTGCTGCCCAACATGCTCAAGCCAGACAGGGTCGAAACAATTGAGACGTCATCGATCGAAGCACGACGAATCGCCGAGGTGTCGACCATGCCAACCGGCCTGCTCGACACATATTCGATCCCGGAAATTTTCGACCTGTTGGCATTCATTCAGTCCCTGGGACCGGCGAAGCAAAACACCGGACCGAAATGACGCAACGGGGCCCCGCTCCAGAGGACAGGTCGTTTCTCGAGTTCCCTGGCTCGAGAGCGAAGCGAAACGATGACACAGATCACTCGAAACAGGCTGGTTTGCGCCTCGCTGGTTTGCGTGGTCTCTCTGTCATTCTGCGCCCCGGCACTTGCGACAGACCTGGATGTACTGATCCAGTCCTCGTGCATCGAGTGCCACGATTCGGACACCACGACCCGTCTCGACTTCAGTGCGCTCGGAAAAAAACTTGATAAGAGCACGGCCTTTCGCAAATGGGTTCGTGTTTTTGACCGCATCAAGAGTGGCGAAATGCCACCACCGGAGGCCACTCAGCCCAGCAAGGCAGTTCGGGCAAAGGCCTTGTCGTTCCTGGACCGTGAACTGAAGTTGGCCAATCAGCGATCGCAGAAGACGATCGGACGAGTTCCCTCGCGACGACTGGCTCGCATGGAATTCGAACACACGCTCCACGATCTGCTTGGTATCGGCGGCGACATCGCCCGGTACCTTCCGTTGGAGACCAAGTCGGACACGTTCGATGTCGTCACCGCGAAGCAGGAAATGTCCAGCGTGCACGTCAAGGGCTTCCTCAAGGCCGCCGACATTGCCCTCGACGAAGCGATTCAACTCGGCGCCAAACCGATGATGGTGCGAGAACTTGACTATGCGAATTCGCGTTACATGAAAATGTGGTTCGAACGCCCCGTACGCCGAGGCGGTGGTACGGTCTTCCGAGACCAGGACGATCTCATCATGTTCCGCGGCCAGAACTACAACCTGCGTTCTGACCGCAACGGGCTGCGGTTTCCCGTCGCCGGTCGATACCGCATCACCGTCACCGGTTCGGCGTATCAGCCGAGGTCCGCTGTAACGATGAGCCTCAAGCGTCAAAACGACATCCAGGGCGACAGCGAACTCTTTGCCGCCTGGGATGTCGACGAGACACTCCGTACGGTTTCAACGATCAAGTACCTTCGCCCCGACGACTACATCTACGTTAGCGCAGACGAACTCGAACCGGCACCCGACGGAAAAGTGATTTACAACTCGCAGCCCGCGAGCGAATTCAAAGGTGAAGGCGTGCGGGTTCGCAAGGTGCTCGTCGAAGGTCCATTGGAGTCCACATGGCCTCCGCAACGTACCCGAGCCCTGTTCCCCGGCGTCGAATGGGAGCCTGTTGCAAACGGTCGTTCTTACAAGCCGGTCACGACCAAGTCCCACTTCGAACATATTCGCGACGCTGTCGCAGCACTCGCACCGAGAGCCTTCCGACGCCCGGTGACTGACAAAGAGATCCAGGACCTCACCAATCTCGCCGTCCCGAGTCTCAAAGCCCGACGCGGCCTCGTCGCCAGCGCCCGGGTTCCGTTGCGAGCGATCCTGATTGCGCCTCAGACGTTGTTCCTGATGAACGAAACACGCCGCATGGAATCAGCACTGACTGATCACGCGCTCGCCAGCCGGTTGTCGTACTTCCTCTGGCGCAGCCCTCCCGATGAGGAACTGCTTCAACGTGTCAGTGACGGAACACTCTCCGACACAAAAACGCTGGCCGCCCAGGTCAGCCGCATGCTGGCCGATCCCAAGCGTGACCGCTTCGTGCGGGAATTCCTTGGTCAGTGGTTGGAACTCGACCGAATCGACGCGACGACTCCTGATGCCTACTTGTATCCTGAATACGACGACGTGTTGCGAAAAGCCATGCTGGCCGAAACGCGGCTCCTCTTCGGACATCTCATCGACGAAGACCTCAGCATCGCCAATCTCATCGATTCTGACTTCACGTTCCTCAACCGAAAACTCGCCGAACACTACGGCATCCCGAACGTCGAAGGCGAAAAGATGCGGAAAGTCATGCTGCCACCCCGCAGCGTTCGAGGTGGCATTCTGACTCACGCCAGCATTGCCAAGGTGACGGCCAACGGTACCGTCACGACACCCGTCAAGCGTGGCCGCTTCGTGCTGACGAACCTGCTGGGCCTGCCGCCGAATCCGCCACCGCCGGCTGTTGGCGCGATTGAACCTGACACACGCGGAGCAACGACGATTCGCGAGACACTTGCAAAACATCAAACCGTCGAAGCGTGTGCCGTTTGTCACCGCCGGATTGATCCGCCGGGTTTCGCGTTGGAATGTTTTGATCCAGTCGGCACCTTTCGTACTCGCTACCGCAACAGCAAAGGCGTCAAACGAACTGCCGTCGTCGGACTGCGATTCCTGCACAAGGACTACGAATTGGGACTGCCCGTCGACGCATCGGGTGTGACCGAGGGTGGCATCGAGTTCGCCGGCATTCGGGACTTCAAGGAACATCTGCTGACTTCCAAGGAGCAGGTCGCGCGTAACCTGGTGTCGCTGCTCGTAACGTTTGCGACAGGTGGAGAAATCGAGTTCGCTGATCGCGACGAGGTCGAACGCATCCTTCTTGCCACCAAGGACGACGGCTACCCGCTGCGGAGTCTCATCCACCATGTTGTTACAAGCCGGCTCTTTGGGAATCGCTAATGCATAAACCAATCTCACGCCGCGCTGCACTCAAGGCTTCGGGGGTCGCGATCGCGCTGCCGCTGCTCGAATCGATGGAGCCGGCCATCGGCCATGAACCCATGGCGCCGCCAAAACGCATGGTTCTGATTTGCAATGCGTTGGGACTGCATTCGCCATCGCTGTTCCCCAGGACGTCCGGAACCGACTACGCAAACACCGAGTACCTCGAACTACTCAAAGCACACCGAAGCGACTTCACCTTGTTTTCCGGGCTGTCCCACCCGGACCAAAATGGCAGGGAACCTCACGATACCGAGATGACCTGGCTTTCTGCCGCTCGAAATCCCGGGCTGGGCGGATTCAAGAATTCGATTTCCGTGGACCAGTATGCAGCCATGAAGCTCGGGCATGTGACCCGATTTCCGTCCTTTTCGCTCAGTAGCAACAGCCAGGAAAGCCAGTCGTATACGAGCAATGGCGTGATGCTGCCGGCTGATAACAAGCCATCGGCAGTTTTCGCGAAGCTGTTCCTGGACGGAAGCCCTCAAGACCTACGCCGCAGGCGCGAGCATTTGGCCAACGGTCGCAGCATCCTCGACGTGGTCGCCGGGCAAACGAAATCACTCAAGAAACAGACAAGTTCCCCCGATCGCCGCCAGCTCGACGAGTACTTCGCCGCCATCCGCGCGGCAGAGACGGAGTTGGCCGAGAGCGAGGCGTGGCTGGATCGGCCCAAGCCCCGTGTCGATGAAAAGCCTCCTCAAGACATCCCGGATTCCGCGGACTTGATCGGGCGGACCCGGGCATTGATGAACCTGGTTCCGTTGATGCTACAAACCGACTCGACACGGATTGTCACGGTGATGATCCAGGACCATTTTGTCGTGCCCAGGATCCAGGGCGTGACCGCTGAACACCACAACTTGTCGCACCACGGGCAAGACCCTCAGAAAATCGAGCAACTCAGGATCATCGAAACCGAGATCCTGAAGTGCTTTGCCGATTTCCTGTCACGCCTGGCACGCCCCGGCGAGGCGGACGGCCGTTTGCTCGACCAGACCTCGGTTCTGTTCGGAAGCAACCTCGGCAACGCAAACGCACACGATCCCAGCAATCTACCCGTCATCCTGGCTGGCGGTGAATACAAGCACGGTCGCTACGTCGCCCATGACCAGAAGAACAACACCCCACTGTGCAACCTGTTTGTCAGCCTGCTCAACAACATGGGTATTGAAACTTCGTCATTCGCCACGAGCACCGGAAAGCTGACCTGGAAGTGATTGCGGTTCAATTGCGCAGCCCGATATAAACCAACATCTCGGGAAGAGGCTTGATGAGGGACTTTTTCCGAGCAAGCAGGGCTCGGAACACCACGGATCAACACCACCGCTCAACGTGACGGGCGGTTTCTGGTGCAACCAATCTTCTCACAGACCCTTGAGTCCAGTCCCCTCACTTCAGGGCCGGCGTTCAACTCTTCGCAATTGTTGGTTTTCGAACCACGTGGACTTCAACTGTATACTTTCACGTGATCCGAATATTTCAGGCACGGTTTGATCTCTCCGGATCTACGTGCCTCCGGAAGCTTGGCCTTGTTCGGCCTTGGTGTCGTTTTCCGCCACTCGTGAGTAGTCGAGTTGTTCATGCTATGCTCACGCCGATTGTGTGTGTTTTGGAACGTCCGAAGCCATTCCGTTTTGCGAATTGAGATTGTGCGAGGCTGCTTGGGATGATCGATCACCCGGATTCTGACTCACCGGTTGAGCCACCAGACGACAGGGATACGTCGGAAGAGCAATCCAACACTCCGGCCCCTCGGGATGCAGATGGCGATCCGGAGGCGACATTTGTTGGTCCGTATTCCGTGGACATTCCGGGGAAAGGAACCGAAGAGACATTCGTCGAGGGCATCCAGGATGCGATTCGGGAAGAAGAAAATGACGTCGAATCCGACAAGACAATGGTCATCGATGGTGTTCTCGAGGACTTCGCGGACTCGCTGGCGGTGGAACACCAGGATCTCGATCGAACTCTGCCCCATACGAGTTTGAAACCGCAACAAAACGATCACGAAGACTGGATGGAGTCGCTGGAGTCGTTCCCCCAGACAAACTCTGTCAGTCGACGCAGTGTCCAGGCGGCGGATACGACTGAAGACGAGGTGCAACTGCCCGTCTCCTCCGGAGAGGACCACCTGGATTACGTGACCCTGGCGATGCTGGGTGAAGGTGGCATGGGGACGGTTCACCTGGCACGACAGATCGCGCTGGGTCGTGACGTGGCCCTGAAGACGATCCACCGGCATTCCAGCAGAAAGCAGTCCGTACGGGACGAGTTTCTGACCGAAGCGGTTTTGACTGGAAGACTGGAGCACCCCAACATCGTCCCGATTCACGAGGTGGGTGAATCGCCCGATGGTGACCTCTTCTATTCGATGAAAAACGTGAAGGGGCAATCGTGGGACGAGACGATCGACGGTTTGTCGTTGAACGAGAACCTCGAGATTCTCATCGATGTCTGCAATGCGATGGCGTTTGCCCATACCGAAGGGGTGATTCACCGCGACCTCAAGCCACAGAACATCATGACCGGTGGATTCGGTGAGGTGCTGGTCCTGGATTGGGGGCTTGCCGTTCTGGTTGGCCCCGGGCAATCCGCGAATGCGTCTGCCGGAGGCACGCCGAGTTTCATGGCTCCGGAAATGATCAATCCGCCATTTCTGGTGGGGCCACACAGCGACGTGTACTTGTTGGGAGCCATCCTGTTCCGATTGCTCACCGGCCAGCCACCTCACGATGGGAAATCCGCACGGGATTGTCTGAAAGCCGTTTCGCGAAATGAGATCGTCGTTCCCGAGTCCGAACGGATCCGAGAGAACGATCCGACCGGCGAATTGCTCGGGATCGCCATGCAGGCGATGGCGACCGACCCCGAGGAGCGTTATCAAACGGTTGGCGAATTTCGACAGGCTGTACGCGTGTTCGAGGCACACCAGGAGAGTCTCAAGCTCGCCAGCCATGCCGAGGAAGCACTCGAGGCTGCCAAACAGACCGAGGATTACACCAAGTATTCCGAAGCGGTCTTCGGGTTTGGCCAGGCGGTCACGCTCTGGGATGGCAATGAGCCAGCCAAGGAAGCCGCCGAACGCGCCCGATTGGCGTACGCGAAGTGCGCTGAATTGAAGGAAGATTTTGAACTGGGCCTGTCGCTGTTGGAACAGTCGCGGTCGGAGCATCCCGACCTGGTCCAACGCCTGACGGCAGCACGGAACGAGCGTGACAGTCGCCAGGCCCGGTTGCGTCGAATGAAGCGGGGCCTGTTGGCAGCGGCTGCCCTGGTGTTTGCGATTGTCTCTGGCGCGGCGTTCTGGATTAACCAGGAACGCATCGAGGTCAATCGTCAGCGAGGGATCGCGGTTTCGGAGCGTCAGAACGCTGAAGAGGCGCGAGGCGTTGCCGAGGACGCCCGGGACGACCTCAACGATACGCTCACGCGATCGTTTTTCCTCACGGCCAAAGAACACCTCGAGTCAGGTGATCAAGCCAACGGATTGGCGTACCTGGCCAGGGCGATCAGAACTGATGCCGAATATTGGCCCGCGGCGAATCGGATCTTTTCGGTGTTGTCCGACAACTATCTCTACAC
>CAZYAZ010000037.1:0-8706 GCA_964646205.1 uncultured Planctomycetaceae bacterium
CTCGTGTCGCCACCATCCGGGGCCGCCGTGGCGATCCCGGAGTCGACCGGAAGATTCTAGAAGCGGATCTGGCCGCCGAGGATCAGGTTCTGATCATCGTCACCACCGGTGTAGCTGATGTCCTGGAAGACCAGGGACACCCGGGCGCTGTGGCCGTGGATGACGTAGTTCAGCGAGTAGTCGACGCTGCGATCAATTTCGCCGTTAGTCTGCACATCGCGGTCGGAGGCCTGGAACCGGATCGACGGTTGCAGGCGACCCTCGATGTCACCGATGCTGATACTGTCGGACATCAGGTAACTTCCCACAATGAAGTAACCTTCTCCCTGCCGTCCGCTGCCCGCGGTCGCGCCGTCGTGGTCCCGGTCGTAGTAGGCGCCTTCGACGGTCGCCACTCCGCCGCCATCAAGCGTCGTTTCGAGCAGTGCGTCCAGGCTCCAGGCGGTGTAGTCCAACCCGGTACCGTGGGCGTCGTTCTGGTTGGAGAACGTGAAACCCACCGCGGCAATGTCCTTCTCGCCGTAGTAGGTACTCGAGTTGAAGTACCCTTCTTCGGGGTCCAGGAAGTTCATCACGACGCGACCGACCATCCACAGGTTGTCATCGCCGGCGGTGGTGTCGTCGTAGCCTTCCATGAGGGCCAGCGACCACTTCACCTGGATATCTTCACCCCGTTCGCCGTAGAACGCGACGCCGTCGTCACGACCCTGGAAGACGTCGTAGTATCCGTTGGTGAACTGCACCCACGGGAAGGTGTAGTTGTTGAGGAAGAACGGACCACTGAGGTTCGAGCGGTCGGTCGGAGGCAGGAATCGCCCCATCTTGACCGTGACGTCGTCGGTGAGCTTGTAGTCGATGGCCGCATCGAGAATTCTCACGCCGTCACCCTGGCCATCGTCGCCAGCGAAACCCTGGGCACCGTTGATGTCGGTGTGCAGGTAGGCCGAGATTTTGTCACCCATGTTGCCCGAGAGGAAAATCCGGGCGTTGTCGAGTTGGAAATCGCGGGCGCGACCACCCGTCGCTCCGCCTGCTGCGCCAGTGGTAACGGTTTCGGATTCATTGGCGCGGAAGCTGGAACGAATACCAAAGCCAACCTTGACGCTGTTCTTGGCCGCGTCCAGTTTCGGGTGCAGCCACGAGTTGTCTCGCGGGTCACAGCCGGCCTTCTTGGCGGCGTCTTTGCCGCAGTTCTCGTCGTCGCCGGTGATCAGCCCGACCAGCGGTGTGATGCTGTCCTGGGCGAACCCGGTTGTGCCGATGGCCATCATGGCCACGGCAAACAGTGTGAGCGTGTTCTTGAAAAACATAGCCGCTTTCCCTCTCCGTGGAATGTGATTTGTAGGTGTTCTCAGTTAGAGCAACCACCCGCGATCTACTCCCCTCAGATCGCGAAAGAGACACCGGTGATGGGTTTGCACCGATTGCACCGGGTGTCCGTTGGACTTCTATCGGTTAGCACGATCAGCGACTTGCCCGGATGGTGACGATCGTTCCGGTGAAACCGCATTACGCGGTGGCTCGAAACAGATTTAGCGGAAGTGCCGGTTAGGCAAACTGTGATGGTTGCTGCTGTCTCGGCCGCATCTGGTGCCGGGTGGCAGGCCCAACGGGCACTGGCTATGCTCGCCGATTGCGGGATGAATCGTTTGTGGGTGGGAGCGGGTCGGGGCGATGATCGGTGCCGAGTGGACCTTCTGGCAGTTGGCCGATTCGGCATTTCCCGCGGGTGGTTTTGCCCATTCCGCGGGTCTCGAATCGGCTTTCCAACAGGGCCTGGTCAGCGATTCTCAGTCACTGGGGCGATTTCTGGAGTCGCTGATCCAGGATAGCTCTCGAGGTGTGGTGCCGTTCCTGGTGGCGGTTCACTCGGGCGACCACGCACTGGCTCGCGTCGATGAATGGTGTGACGCCTTTTTGTCCAACCATGTCGCCAATCGTGCCAGTCGGGTGCAGGGGCGAAGTTTCCTGGCCGCCGCCGAGGCGGCGTTTGAAATTGCCGAGATTGCGGATCTTCGCGAGCGAGTGGCGGCGAGTGAACTCTCGGGACACCATGCCCCCCTGGTCGGACGGGTCACCTCGTTGCTGTCGCTCCCCCTGCGACGGACCGTGGCCTGGTTCCTGTACACGCAACTTCGCGATGTCATCTCGGCGGCCGTTCGGCTCAATGTCATCGGACCACTGGCCGGGCAATCACTGATCAGCCGATTCGGGACATTCGTGCAACACGAGGCTGACGCCGCCGTGCAGCGGTCTGTCGACGACGTGGCCATCACCAGCCCGCTCCTTGAACTCGTTGCCACTCGACACGATCAACTTTATACCCGGTTGTTCCAGAGCTGATTCCATCGCGTCTTGGGCCTGGACCCCGACAGGAGATTTCCGTGCATAACGACCACGATCACAGCCATGACCACGATCACAGCCATGACCACGATCACAGCCATGACCACGGGCATGATCACGAGGTGCTGGAACATCCGGGGCGTTTTGCCGAGCGGGCGATGCCGTTGGCCGAGCGAGATTTTGGTCGTCGAGCCTACACGGTGGGTGTGGGCGGTCCAGTGGGTACGGGCAAGAGTGCCCTGGTGTTGGCATTGTGCCAGGCACTGCGTGACGAGTTGAGCCTGGCGGTTGTCACCAACGACATCTTTACTCGCGAGGACGCCGAATTCCTGATCCGCAACGAGGCGTTGGCGGCCGAGAGGATTCGTGCGGTCGAGACGGGTGGGTGCCCTCACGCTGCCATCCGCGAGGACATCACGATGAACCTGGCGGCGGTGGAGGAACTCAGCCGCGAGTTTCAGCCCGATATGCTGATGCTCGAATCGGGTGGCGACAACCTGGCGGCGGATTTCAGTCGCGAACTGGCCGATTTCACCATCTACGTGATCGACGTGTCCGGCGGCGACAAGATTCCTCGCAAGGGGGGGCCGGGGACAACCCAATCGGACCTGCTGGTGATCAACAAGACCGACCTGGCCGAGGCGGTTGGGGCCGATCTGGATGTGATGGATCGTGACAGCAAGCGGATGCGTGGGGACGGTCCATTTGTCTTCGCGCAGGTTCGCAACGGCGTGGGCGTTTCGGAAATCGCCGCGCACGTCATCGGGGCCTGGCGAGCGGCCAGCGACCAGTCGGATCCGACGAACGCGTAGTCGGCCCCGCGGGTCAGCTTCCCAACACGTCGCCGATCGCGGTGGTCACCGCTGCGATCACCCGGTCGAGTTCCTCGTGGGTGACCACCACCGGCGGTGCCAGGCAGACGACATCGCCGCGCATCCGGCTGAAGAGTCCGTGTTGCTGCATCGCCTGGTTGACGCGGGCTCCGACCTTCTCGTCGGCCGCGAATTCTTCCTTGGTCGACCGGTCCTTGACGATCTCGACGGCGACCATCAGGCCCAGTCCACGGATCTCGCCGACGTGGGGATGATCGCCGAGGGTGGTGTTGAGTCCCTCGAGCAGGTAACGGCCCTTCTCGGCCGCTTGTCCGGGGAAGTCCTCGCCCTCGATGATGTCGAGATTGGCCATGGCAACGGCACAACCGACCGGGTGGGCGCTGTAGGTGTAGGCGTGCATCCAGACATCCTGGCCGTCGTCCAGCACGGCGGCGATCTTGTCGTTGACGCCGGTGCCGCCCAGCGGGAAGTAGCCCGAGGTGATGGCCTTGGCGTACTGGATCATGTCGGGCTCGATTCCCCAGTGTTCCAGCCCGAACATCCGGCCGGTTCGCCCGAACCCGGTGATGACCTCGTCGGCGGCCAACAGCACGTCGTACTGATCGCAGATCTCGCGGATGCGTGGGAAATAATCGTCGGGAGGCACCAGCACGCCCCCGGCCCCCTGCACCGGTTCGGCCATGAACATCGCGACCGTTTCGGGACCCTCCTCGAGAATTTTCTGTTCGAGTTCGTTGGCCGCGGCGATTCCCGGACTGATGCCCTCGGGGGCCTCGTAGCGGTACGGGTAGGGCGAGGAGATGTGCGAGAAGCCGGGGACACGGGGTTCGAACATCGGCCAGTAACCGCTGATTCCCGTGGCACTCATCGCCGCCAGCGTCACACCGTGGTAGGCCCATTGCCGCGAGATGACCTTGGTCTTCTCGGGCTGGCCCAGTTGGCGGAAGTAATAGCGGGCGGTCTTGAAGTTCGAATCGCTGGATTCGCCACCGCCGGAAGTGAAGAAAAACCGGTTGATCGACGGGTAGGTCATCCTGGCCAGTCGTTCGGCCAGGGCAATCGCATTCGGGTTGGAACTGCCGGTGTAGCCCGAGCAGTAGGGCAGGGTGGTCATCTGGTTGCTAGCAGCGTCGGCCAGTTCCTGGCGACCGTGACCGGCGACGACGTTCCAGAGGCCGGAGAGACCATCGATGTATTCCCCGCCGTCGGCGTCGATCAGTGTCGAACCGGATGCACGGACCCAGACATGAGCGTCCTGGTGGCCGGCCTTGTTGTGCAACGGGTGGATCAGGTGTGCGCGGTCACTGGCCAGCAGGGCGTCCTTGGTTGCCGTCATTCGGCTGTCTCCATGGTCAGAAGCGATGGGGATGAAGTCTTCTCAGAATCGACGTGTCATTTCAAGGGCGGGGATGGGTGTGCGACTATGGGGGTGTCCCGGCAGCCCCTATAATTCTGGTTCGGCGTTCGTACAGGTAGCAGTTCGACGGGTACCGAACCGGAAATGACGGGGCGGTCGTCGGAACAGGAGTGAGACAATGCCCAGTTGCGTGTTGGCGTATTCAGGTGGCCTGGACACCTCGGTGATTCTCGGTTGGCTCAAGGACGAAGGCTATGACGTGCACGCGGTGTACGTTGATCTGGGGCAGCCGTGCGAGGACCGCGAGGAGATTCTCGAAAAGGCTCACAACCAGGGAGTCGTCTCGGCCCAGATCATCGACGCCCAGGAAGAACTCTGCCGGGATTTCGCGTTTCCCGTGTTGCAGTGGCAGGCCCGTTACGAGGGACCCTACCTGCTGGGCACCTCGATCGCCCGCCCGCTGATTTCAAAGGTCTGCCTGCAGGTGGCTCGCGACGTCGGTGCCGACGCGTACGCCCACGGGGCCACGGGCAAGGGGAATGACCAGTGTCGGTTCCAACTGGCCGCCGAGTCACTCGATCCGGGTGTCCAGGTGATTGCACCGTGGCGGATCGAGCGGTTCCGGAACCTGTTCCCCGGACGGACCGAGATGATCGCCTTTTGCCAGGAGAAGGGGATCCCGGTCAAGGCGTCGGTCGAGAAACCCTACAGTTCCGACGAGAACTGCCTGCACATCAGTTACGAGGCGGGGTTGCTGGAGGACCTGGAGCAGAACGGTGTGGAACTGGTCGAATTCGGCATGACAGTCTCACCCCGGGAGGCTCCCGAGGACGGCGAGACACTGGAGATCGCGTTTGAATCGGGAGTTCCCGTGTCGATCGACGGCCAGTCTTTCAGCCCGTTGGAGATGGTCAAGGAGTTGAACACGCGGGCCGGACGAAACGGCGTGGGCCGGATCGACATGGTCGAGAACCGGTTCGTCGGTATGAAGAGTCGGGGGGTGTACGAGGCACCGGGAATGACGGTGTTGTACGAGGCTCACCGGCTGGTCGAGCAGTTGACACTCGACCGCGACCTGGTGCACCTGCGGGATCGGCTGGCGCCCGAGGTGGCCGAGATGGTCTATTACGGGTTCTGGTTCTGTCCCAAGTTCGATGCACTGCTGGCCTTCATCCGCCAGGCCCAGCAGCCGGTCACCGGCTCGGTGACACTGAAACTCTACAAGGGCAACATCAGTGTCGACGGCCGCCGCAGTCCCAACAGTCTCTACGACGCCGAGGTGGCGAGCATGGAGGGGGGCGGGTCGTACAACCAGGACGACGCCGAGGGCTTCCTGAGGATCATGGGCCTGCCGGCTCGCGTGCAGGGGTCGGTTGCTCCCCGCGAGTACTAGCGGGCCGGACGATCAGCGCCTGAGCCGGACCGGGTGGATCGAGTTGATCTGCAGCAGGTCGGCTTGCAGATCCGGCTGGAAACCTCGTGGGCCAGTCAGCCCAACTGACCGGTTGACCCAGGCTGCCAGGTTGATCCCCGGGGCCGAACGCAGGAATGTCAACAGGCGACCGTCGGGTGCGACCAGCACAAATGACGGAAGACGAGGGTGACCGGTGGCGATCGGTCGCACGATTCCGGCACCACTGAATTGCGGTGCCGGTTGTGGCCGGGCACCTGTAGAGGTTGTTGGCCGGGACGGTGCTGGTTGAGGCTGTGCTGGTTGAGGCTGTGCTGGTTGAGGCTGTGCTGGGGCTGGACGCACGACCTGGTGTCCGACCTGGCGAATCGCGGCGTCACGGCGATTGGTCGTCTTGGCCAGAGATTGGACTTCTTGAATTGTTTTCTGGTACTGGCGGTACCGGGTGACCGCCGCCAGGCGGCGGCGAACGAGCGTTCGGAATCCCGGGATGTTTGTCGACTGCATCAGCTTCTGGTAGTCGGCCTCGAGTTGCTTGAACGACCAACCTTCCGGAGGGGCTCCGACGATACGGCCGAAGGACTTGTCGAGTGTTTTCAGCGTTTCGTAGGGACGCTTGTCGATGGGAGAATTCTCGAAGTTGACGTCCAGCCTGGCTGGCGGGTTCGGTGAATTGGCACCGGGTGGGGCGACAGTCGCGGCGGTCGTCTTGATCGATGGATGTTCGGTCGTGGACCCGGATTGGTCGGCGTCCGGTTTGCCGAGTGGGGCCAGGACTCCGCCGGAAACCCAGCGATATTCGAGTCGTGGCGGCACGATTTTCAGGAGCCGTTTTCCGGACGCGTCCTGCCCCTGTCCGGTGACCTGGACTGTCTCGCCACGCGAGAGTCGTCGCGAGATGACGTTGAGGTCGGTGTCATCGAAGCGAGATCCAACACGGACTGGCAGGGTGGTGGCGGTGACGGTTCCGGTTGTGCCATTGACCTGGACACCATCGGCCTGGATCCAGCTGAAGCTGCCCTGTGGTGGAGAGACCATGAACCAGCCACCGGGATCGTGGCGGTGAACGGTGACCCGGTCACCGGCGGAAAGGCGTCCGGTGGGGTAGTAGCGGCCACCGGGGCCGCTTCTCACCAGCACGTTGTCCTTGCCGACATTGGCCTGGTAGGGGAAATCGGTTGGGTTCTCGAACGCGTGAGCCTGCTGGACGAACAACAGGGCCAGCAGTGGAGTGAAGACAGGGCGCATCGGGACTCTCCGGAGACGGGAAGGAGAGAAGAGAAGTGAGTGAGACACGGGTGGAATAGCCCATTGGGGCCATCACGACAAGATCAGTCGCGCGTCTCGAATGCCGGGACCGGCGGTGAAAGACGGGGCCCGATCCCGGCCGTCTCGGTCGTCTACTTTCGGATGGCCCACAATGACCCGAACGAGCGGATGTACATCGTGCCTCCGGCGATTGCCGGCGAGGCGGCGATTGAGTCGCCCATGTTGTTTTGTGCGAGCACCTTGAAGGTCTTGCCGGCCTGGACGACGGTGACCATTCCGTCGCGAGCCACGCAAATGACCTTGCCATCAACAAACACCGGGCTGGCACGGTGCCGTTGCCGGTGGGTGCGTTCGTGGTAGTACTCCTGGCCTGTCCTGGCGTCCATGCAGACCAGGTTGCCGTTTTCGCGGCACAGGTAGACCAGTCCATCGTGGATCAGCGGGCAGGAGACGTCGGGGGTGTTGTTGGGCCGGGTCCAGACGTGCTGGCTCTTGGCGTTGGAGATGTCTCCCTTGCCGTTTGGTCGGATGGCGACAACCGGGCCGTTCTTGGCCGTGGGAATCACGATCAGGCCGGGGACCGCCGTCGGCGAGGCCACGAACCGTAGCGTGCGGTGGTATTTCTTCTTGGGGTCGTTCTGGGGATTCAGGCCGCCCTTGCGCCAGACCTCGGACCCGTCGGCGGGGTTGTAGGCGATCGTGTAGTCGGCCCCGTGGCTGATCAACAACTTGGTCTTGCCGTCGTTGTAGATGAATGGCGAGGTGTAGGAGTGCTTGTTCTCGTCGTAGGCATCGCTCTTGCGGACCTGTTTCCAGGCCTCCTTTCCGGTGGCGGCGTCCAGGGCGACCAGCAGTCCCTGGTCCTCCTCGGGCTTCGCCTGGCGGCTGCCATGGATCAACTGCAGGATGACCTTGCCGTCCTCGAGGATCAGCGAGGCGGTCAGGCCGAACGCGATCTTGAAAGGGCCGTAGACGGGACGCAGGTCGCGTTTCCAGGCCAGCTTGCCGGCGACGGTGTAACAGGCGATTTCTCCGTTGGCCATCATGGCCCAGACGTGCTTGCCGTCGGTGACCGGCGAGGGGGAGGCCGAGTTGCCCTCGTCACGCCGCACCACCTTGTTGCCCGATCCGACCTGCTGTTGCCAGCGCAACTTGCCGCCGGTGCTCCAGGCCTGCAGCAGCAGTTTCTGCTCGTCGACGCTGGTGACGTAGACCTGGTCGCCCCAGACAACCGGCGAGGCACCGCCGGGTCCGGGCAACTTGACCTGCCACGCCACGTTCTTGCCCGGACCGAACTCGGCCGGGATGCCCTTCTCGGTTGATACGCCGTTCTGGGTCGGACCGCGCCAGTTGGGCCAGTTGGCGGCATCGGCGGTCGAGAAAATGGCAGAGACGGTCAGGGCAATTGTTGCCAGCAGGGCCAGTCGCATCGGGGATGGTCCTTGGTTGGAATGAATTGGAGTGGGGTCAGCAGCAGTGTGTGTTGATCA
>CAZYAZ010000037.1:8806-45952 GCA_964646205.1 uncultured Planctomycetaceae bacterium
ATGGTCCTTGGTTGGAATGAATTGGAGTGGGGTCAGCAGCAGTGTGTGTTGATCATCAGCCGTCGTCAACGTCGTCGAGGGTGGACTGGAATCCTTCCTCGGCGGGAGGTGTCTCGTCGGCCGTGGCGACAGTGTCGCCGACGCCCTCGGTGGAATCGGAGTCGGGTCGCTCGTGGAAGGCGAGACAGAAGATCACCAGGATCACACCCGCCAACGCCGCGGGGATACCCCACAGGGTCTTCCAGTCGATCGCCGCCAATTCGTCGTGGCGTGCCTGGTTCTTCTTGGCGGTCAGGGAAGCGACCAGGGCCGAATCGTTGTCGGCCGTGGCCTTGGTGATCTCCTCGCCCAGCCTGGTCACCTCGGCCGCAAACGTTTTCGATTCCTCCGGGGTGTAGCGAGCTTCAACTGCGGCGGCCACCTTGGCTCCTATGAACATTCCCAGTCCGAGCGTGAACAGCACCAGCAGTCCCTGGGCCTGGGCCCGGATTGGTTCGGCCGCGGCCTTGTCCGTGTAGATCTGGCCGGTGACAAAGAAGAAGTCGTAGCAGATTCCGTGCAGCACGATCCCGCCGATGATCATCCAACTGGTCTCGTCGGCGGCTCCCAGTGAGAACAGCACGTAGCGAATCACCCACGCCAGCATCCCGACGGCCAGCATCCACTTGACACCCAGCCGCTTGAAGAACAGTGGCATGATGAGCATGAAGATGATCTCGGCCATCTGGCCGTACGACATCGTCTGGCCGACTTTCATTCCCGCCATTTCGACCACCCGGCTGGCGATCTGGTAGTAGAAGGCCAGCGGGATGCAGATCAGGGTCGAGGCGATCAGGAAGATGAGGTAGGCAGGCTTGGTCAACAGCACGAGTGCGTCGAGTCCCAGGATCTGGCGAGCCGAGACAGGGCCGGTTTGTGTTGGTGGTGTCTCGGGCAATGTGAAACTGACGAGTCCCAGCAGCAGGGACGATCCGGCCGTCAGGTAGAACATCCCGATCGCCGAATCGTAGCCCAGGAAACTCACCAGCAGTCCCGCAATGATCCATCCGATTGTCCCCGCCACACGGATCGTGGGGAACTGTCGCTCGGGATCCTCCATGTTCTTCATCGCCAGCGTGTTGGTCAGGGCCAGCGTGGGGAAGTAGGTCAGCATGTAGGCGAAGAAGCAGATGTTGATCATGGCGGGTGACGGGTTGGCAGACTTCATCAACACCGTGGCCGCGAGCATCAGGGCTCCACCACCAAGGTGCAGGAGTCCCAGGACCTTCTGGGCCGAGAAGAACCGGTCGGCGACCATGCCGACAAAGAACGGTGAAATCATGCCGGCGATCGGGCCGACCGCATATGTCCAACCGAAATCGGCAGCTCCAAATCCGATGGTGGACAGGTAATTGGGCGCCGTGACGTACCAGGCTCCCCAGATAAAGAACTGGAGAAACATCATGGCCGAGAGTTGGATGAACAGAACGGGTGAGAGGACTCGATTGGTCGAACTCATGAATCGGTGCCGCCGCAATGAGTGAATTGATCGTGTGAAGAGGCTGTCGATGATGTCGAGATCACCGTTGTGTCACAAGCCCGCCGCGGTGGGGCGACCCGAGATCGTGTCGAGTACGGCCATTCCTCTGGACACCTTCAACCGGCCGCTCGTACCATCCGCCACCCCGCTTCACATTCTTGCACCCAGCCGTGAACCGTCATGGAACACAGCATCCACCGCCAGTTGAAGTCGCTGTACGTCGCCGATCCGCAACTGCACGAAGTGCGAATCGACGGGTACCGGATCGATGCGGTTGACGGCGAACGGTTGATCGAGATCCAGTACGGGTCGCTGGGTGCGATTCGCAACAAGATTCGCCGGCTGCTGCAATCGCACGATGTCCTGGTCGTCAAGCCGTTGGCCGAGCGGAAGCAACTGCTCAAGCGAGACGTTCCCGAGGGACCGGTGGTCTCGCAACGCAAGAGTCCCAAGAAGCAGACCCTCTGGAATCTCTTCGACGACCTGGTCCACTTCGTGGATGTGTTTCCTCACCCCCGGCTGGAACTCGAAGTCCTGATGACGTTGCAGGACGAGTACCGGCTGCCGGCCGAGAAGAAGCGGCGGGTGTGCCGTGGGTATGTTGTCGAGGACCGGTTGTTGGCCGAGGTGACCGACAGATCGATGCTGAGGACCGTCGACGATTTGATGGCCATGCTGCCCGAATCGATCAAGCCCCCGGAGCGGACCGAACCATTTTCGACGGCCGACCTGGCCGTCGCCGCCGGAATCAGCCGGGCGCTGGCCAGGAAGGTGGCCTATTGCCTGAGGCGTTGTGGAGTGGCCCAGGTGGTGGGAAAGGTGGGCAACGCGATTCTCTACGAGTTGCCCGATCTCGAGGCCGTCCGGTCGAGCTAGGAGACTTGCTTGAGCACCGTGCGAGGCAGCTCGAGAGCCACATCGTGGATGTGGTTGGCCCGGAGCGAAACCAGGCCATCGGCATAGCCGACCAGCAGGGCCAGGTCGCACAGGCGTCCGATCGCTCGTGGGACTCCACCGGTCAGCGCGTGGATGGCGGCCAGGGCATCGGGGGCAAACGGGTTGTTGTCCAGGCCAGCCCCGCTCAATCGCCCGGCGACGAATTCGCTCGTCTCCTCGGCAGTCAGAGGGGGCAGGTGGGCTACCATCGCCAGGCGATCAGCAAGTTGAGGGAGGCGGCTCAACAGGGCCGACAGCGAGGTGTGTCCGACCAGCAGCAGGGTGAAGTCGATCCCGGGAACGTCGCGAAAGTTCAGCAACAGCATGAGCACGTCGAGCATTGACGAGTTCTTCAACAGGTGAGCCTCGTCGATGACCAGGACCGGGTGCCGTTGACGGGTTGACCAGTCGGCCAGGCGGTCTCGCAGCACTCGCAGCACCGTGTCGAGCCCGTCGTCTTCGGATTCGAGCATGTGCTCGTCGGCTCCCAATTCGACGGCCAACCATCCGAGCAATTCGCCGGGATTCAGGTTGGGAAAGACCACGTGGACAAATGGCCCGTAGGAATCTGGCAATTCGTGAGCCAGTCGGCTGGCGACCGTCGTCTTGCCCGAACCAATCTCGCCGGTGAGCGCCGCTGCTCCCAGGCTCGATTCGACGGTATACCGCAGCTTCAGCAATGCCGCCTGGTGTGGATGGCAGGCGACGAAGCCATCGGCATCCGGGCACGCCGGGAAGGGCGGCCGAGACAAATTCCAGTAACTCTCGTACATCCCCACCGGTTCCTCGATGACCTGTCCCACCATGATCGAGATCGGCCGGTGGGAGTTCGGGTCTTGAGGATTTTTCCGGATGGGGAAGGTGGGGGGGCTGGGCCGAGTCTTCCGGTTACAGGCCCAGCACGTCGTTCATGGTGTAGCTGCCGGGCGGTTGCTTGGCGAGGAATCCGGCCGCAGCGACGGCACCGTAGGCGTAGCTGTCACGGGATTGCCCGCGGACGGTCAGGTCGATGGTCTCGCCGATCATGCCGAAGACGATCGTGTGTTCACCGACGTTGTCGCCGGTCCGCAGGGCGTGGTAGCCGATCTCGTCGGACGGCCGCTGTCCGATCCGTCCTTCGCGACCGTGGACGTGGTTGGTCTGGCCCATTTCGTTGGCAATCAATTCGCCAAACTTCAATGCGGTTCCGCTGGGGCTGTCTTCCTTGAACCGGTGGTGTCTCTCGATGATCTCGACATCGACGCCTCCCGGCGAGGACACCAGTGCCCGGGCGGCGTCGGTGGCCAGTTTCATCACGAGGTTGACCGCCAGGCTCATGTTCGGCGCGACGATCAATCCGGCGACCTCGGCCACCGAGTCGACGGCGGCTTTCTGTTCGGGTTCGAGTCCGGTGGTGGCGGCCACCAGCCCAATCTGTCTCTCGTGGCACACCGCCGCGATCTTTGCCAGGCCCTCGGGAGTCGAGAAGTCGATCACCACGTCGACGTTCTCTGGCAGCGAGGCACTGACGGCCACTCCGATCGGCCCGACACCAGCCAACTCGCCGGCATCCTGTCCCACCAGCCCGCTGGCCTCGGCGTCAATCGCCGCGGCGACCTCCAGTGCGGCGTCGGCGTGTGTGAGCGCGACGATGCGTCGTCCCATCCGGCCACCCGCCCCGTTGACTCCGACTCGAATCACATCACTCATCGTGTTTGGCTCCCGGCTGATGCGGCTGCGATCGCCGCATCAATCTCGTATTGGACATCCTCCATGTTCTCGACCGACCGCCGTTGCCGCAATGGGTCCACGCTCGTTGGGCTTCCGATCTGTCCCAGTGCCCAGGCCGCCGAGCTTCTGACCACGGGGTCGGCGTCGTCGAGAAGACCCTCCAGCGGTTCGATGGTTTCATGCCGTTGCGAATTTCCGGCGACGATCGCCGCGTTGCGGACCAGTCCCGTACGTCCGGGCCGCTCGAGCGGAGTGGCCCCCAGTTGCTGTTGGAAATCCGCCTCGTCCAGTTGCAGCAACGACACGAGATCGGGATTGGCGAGCCCGGCGATCGGTTCGAATGCCGGTTCGGTTGTCGTGGGTGACTCGCGATTCCACGGGCAGACTTCCTGGCAGATGTCGCATCCGAAGACCCAGTTGCCCAGTCCCTCGCGGAGTTCACCCGGGATGGGTTCGTTGCGCAGTTCGATTGTCAGGTAGCTGATACAGCGTCGGGCGTCGAGCACGTAGGGTTCGGGAAACGCGTCGGTCGGGCAGGCATCCAGGCAAGCGGTGCAGGTTCCACAATGGTCTGTTCCGTGCGGGGGGTCGGGCTCGAGTGGCCGGTCGATCAGCAGCGCGGCGAGGAAGAACCAACTGCCCTGGCCCCGGTCGATCAGCATGGTGTTCTTGCCGAACCAGCCGAGTCCGGCCAGGCGGGCGAAGTCGCGTTCCAGCAGTGGTGCGGTGTCGACGATCCCGCGAGTGCGACAACCGGGCAGTTCGTCGTGGACGAAGTCGGCCAACGTGGCGAGTCGCTCGCGGAGCACGTCGTGATAATCGAGTGAACCGGTTGCGTAGCGGGCCACGCGAGCCGGGATGCCGGTTGGCGGCTGGTCAGAATCGGCCGCCGCCGATCCCATGCTCGGCTCGGACGACGCCCGGTAGTTCATTCCCAGCATGACCAGGCTCACCGAACCGGTGAGCACGGCCTCGGGATGCGAGTACGCCTCGCGCCGCCGTGAGAGGTAGCCCATCTTTCCGTCGAAGCCCGATTCGAGCCAATCATCGAAATGATCGAGGCTCTCGGGGGGCCCGGCGTCTGCGATGCCGACCAGGTCGAACCCGATTCGCCGGGCCTGGGTCCGGATCGCATCGGAGAGGACTGCATTCGTGGAGCCGTTCACGATTCGGCCATTTGCGACCATTGGGCCTGCCCGACCTCAAGCACCTGGTCGTCCTCGAGGACGTCCAGCGGCGAGTATTGCGGGTGGCGGATCGGCTGGTATGGGTTGTTGCGGGCGGCGTTGTAGCAGCAGATGAAGGCCCACCGCGGATCGGCCGTGGTGTTGGCATCGGACCGGTGCAGGAGGTTGCAGTGAAAGAACACGGCGTCGCCGGGGGACAGCGTGACCGGGACGGTGTCCAGTTGCTGTTGAATGGCCGCGACGCGTTGGGGGTCGGCCCCCGTTTGATCGCCCTTGGTCCCGTGTTGGATTCGCCCCATCTGGTGCGATCCGGCAAGCACCTGCAGGCAACCGTTCGCGGTGGTGGCCGGGTCGATGGCGATCAGGCAACTGGCCAGCAGGGGATAGAGGCAAGCGTAGTCGTACCAGTAGCCATAATCCTGGTGCCAGGCCCACGCTCCGGCGGTCTGCTGGTCCTTGAAGATCAACTTGTGGTGGTAGTGGTAGACCTCGCCGCCGAGCAGTTCCTCCATCGGGCCGACAATTCTTCGGCTGCGGGCGATGGTGCTGTAGATGTCCCGGGTGAGTTCGTTGCGGACCCGGAGCGAGACGGCTCGCCCCTCGCCGTCATCTCGAACCGATGCGTCAGCTCGCAACTCGACGTCGGCCCGGGCGATTCGGCCCAGCAACCCGGTTTCCTCGGCCGAGAGCAAGTTTTCGACGACGAAGAACCCGTCCTGCTCCCAGGCGGTCATCTGGTCCGGGTTGAGCATGGCGTGTGGATCCGCGGGATGGCCTGAAGGACGACCTAGCACTTGCGAATTTTCTCGCGTCCCTGTGTCACTCCGGCGGTCGCATTGCGGGTGTCGACCACCAACCGGGCGTGTTGCACGATGTGTTCGTAGTCGTAGGCGGAGTGATCGGTTGCTATCAGCACGCAGTCCTGTGAGGCGAGAAACTCCGGTGTCAACTCGGTGCTCGAGAGGTCGGGCACGTCGTGGTGTCGCATGCTGGGCAGGACCGGGATATGAGGATCGTTGTAGGTCAACTCGACTCCCCGGTCTCGAAGCAGGTCGAGCAGCACAAACGAGGGACTCTCGCGGGGGTCGTCCACGTCTTTCTTGTACGCCATTCCCAGCAAGCAGATGCGGCTGCCTCGCAGGGCCTGGCCCTGTTCGTTGAGGAATTCCATCAATCGACTGACGACGTACTCGGGCATCTGCGAATTGATTTCACCGGCGAGTTCAATGAACCGGGTGGACAGTCCCTGCTTGCGGGCCAGCCAACTCAGGTAAAACGGGTCAATTGGTATGCAGTGTCCGCCCAGTCCAGGGCCGGGGTAGAAGGCCTGGAAACCGAACGGCTTGGTGCTGGCCGCGTCGATCACGTCCCAGACGTCGATATCCATCCGGTCCAGCAGCATCTTCAACTCGTTGACCAGCGCGATATTGACCGCGCGGTAGGTGTTCTCGAGAATCTTGCAGGCCTCGGCCACCTCGGGACTTCCGACCGGGATCACCTGCACGATGGCCTGTTCATAGAGCGCGGTGGCCAACCGGTTGCTGGGTTCGTCGATTCCGCCGACGACCTTGGGGATTCCCGCGGCCGAGTAGTCCGGATTGCCGGGATCCTCTCGTTCGGGGCTGTAGGCCAGGAAGTAGTCGCTGCCCACCGCCAGGCCGCTCTCGGCCAGGAGCGGGAGCACGACATCCCGGGTGGTGGTCGGGTAGGTGGTGCTTTCCAGCACCACCAGTTGTCCGGGGCGGAGTGAGGCCGCGATGGACCTGGCGGTGCCCTCGACGTATCGCAGATCCGGATCCCGGCTGCCCGTGAGAGGGGTGGGCACACAGATCAGCAGGACGTCGGCTTCGGTCATCCGCTCCTGGAGGCAGGTCGCCTCGAACTGGCCTTCAGCGATCCATCCCGCGACCGTCTCCGACGGGATGTGCTTGATGAAACTCTGGCCGTTGTTGAGTTGGTCGACCTTGGCCTGGTCCACGTCGAAGCCGAGTACCCGGAACCCGGCCCCGATGAAGGCACCGGCCAGGGGCAGCCCGACATAACCCAGGCCGATGATGCCGACGCGAGCCGATTTGTCCGTGATCGCAGCGAGGAGTTGTTGTTGCACGGGGTGGAGTTTCACGGATGCGTGGACGCCAGGTGATCGGGAGCAGGTCGTGGCGGAGTCTTACGGCTTGGTGACGGTCACCATCAGCGGGGAACTGCTGTAGGTGGCCTTCATGACGAAGTTGATCGAGATGTTTGCCATGACAGCGATTTGCTGATTCTTGACCGGCGGGGCGTCCTTGGCCGCCTTGAGGACGATTTGTCCCTGGCTGGCCTTGCCGGTGATCAGCGTCTTGCTGGCGGCCGCGTCGATCGTGACTCCCTTGGGAAGCGAGTTGCCGTACACGGTGCCCAGGTGCTGGAACAACACATCGAGTGTCACGTTCTTGGTGAATCCGGGGGCGCGTTTGAAGTTGACGGTGATGGTTGTCGAGGCACCGGGTTTCAGTGTCACCGCCTGCGTACTCAACTGGATGGACCGGATGTCGGACAGTTCACCGACGTTGACGGCGTGGGTGTCGACCGGCCAATGATTCCTGCCACCTCCGGGCATGTATGTTTCCTGCATCGGACGGGCGACATTTGACAGGGGAGGACCCGTGGGAGCCTTGGCCGTCTGGATCTCAGTGCCGCTGACGGTGATGTTGGAAATGTCCGGCTTGGCATCGGCGGCAGCCGCGAGAATGATGCTGCCGTCGGTACCGGTCGGGAGGATGCGTCCGCACCGGGCAGTGACGCCCTTCGGCAAGTGGGCGACGTCGAGGTCAATCGCCCCGGAGAAACCGTTGTGACGTTCGACACGGACGAAGATCGCTCCGTGGATGCCTGGAGAAAGCTGGGTCTTGTCCGAATCGAGGAACAGTTCGAAGTAAGGTGTCGCCCTGGTGGTCCGGATCGCGTAGACGTGGCGTGGGCCTCCTCGCAGGTGAACGTCACGCACCTCGATCACGTACTTCCCGTCGGCCGGGACGCTGAAGTTCTCGACCTGGGAATCCTGTGTCAGGCGTTTCAGGCGACGAAAGTCGTCGTTGAGTGAGAGTTGTTTCCCGGAGGCGTCGAGGATGCGGAGGTGTGGGTCGAGGGCACTGCCGGCACGGCGGGCCATCACCTCGAAGGTGTACTTTTCGCCCTTCTTGGCCTCGAAGACAAAACAGTCGATGTCCGCCTCGGATTCGATCCGGCCGTTGATGGTCGAGGGCACCGTGACGGCCTGGGCGGACTTGACGTCGTTGTTGTTCGTATCGGCTTCGATGGCCGTCGGCAGGGTGCTGGTGACCACCTGTACGGGGTTGCTGAGGCCGGATGCCAGGGTCAGCCGTTTCCAGGATCGTCCGGCGGGTGAATTGGCCGGCAGGTTGATCTTGAGCGGTCCGACGGTGTCCAGGTGATGCCCGATCGGGGTCAACGGGATGTCGGTTCCCACGGCGACGGCCAGCGGGTGAATGGTCTCGACGACCGGCCGGCTGTGCGATTCGATCGAGTACTGCCAGAAACTGTTGCCCTGGAAACGCACATCACGAATTTCCAGGGTGTATTCGCCATCGGCCGGAGCAGTGGTGGCCAGGAATGGGTCGGCGAAGTAGTAGTTGTCCGAGGCGGCCAGCGTGGCACCGGTGGCGGTCCTGAGAGTGAGAATCGGGTCGACGTGTTTCTGGAGATCGTGGATCCGATCCTGGAGCCGTTGTGACCGGACGTGAAAGGAGAGCGGCTGGCCCTTTTTGGCCGTGAACTTGAAGACGTCGACGTCCTCGGCCTTTTCGATCGCCCCGCAGATGGTTGTGGGCAGCGTGATGGCCTGCGCCTTGTCAGCAGAATCGTTGTTGCCAGATTCGTTGACGATCTTGTCGGCGACGACCACGATCTGTCCGATCGTGCTGGCACCGCGGGGAGTCGCCAGGCGGAAGTCACGGACACCCGGCAGGGCATCGGCGGCGATGGTGAATTTCAGTTTCAGCGATGTCAGGTTGGGCGTCTTGCCGTCCTTGGGCTTGGCCACCGGGACGATTTCCGCCGTGACACCCTGGCCGGTGACGAGAACCTTGTATGCCCCGTACAGGTTGTAGCGGGAACTGACGGTGTGTTCGGAGGTGTGTCCCACCTGGGCAGCAACTGGCTTGAGGCTCATCAGCATCGGGTACTGGGCCGCCGCGGAGCGTGGCCCGGCGCCGACCAGGAGAAGTACGATGCCAATTCCGAGAACGGGACTGAAGAAACGGCTGAACATGACGGGATGCACCCTGGGGATCAGTGAACAAAAAGGAACTGCTTGGAATTGAGTAGTGCCCACAGCAGGTCCTCGTAGCATTCCTTGGGATTGGGGCTGGCTGCCAGGAACTCGCGGCACGCCGACTGTTCATCGGGCGAGGGGCGGCGAGACAGGGTTGCCAGGTAGAGTTCCTCGATGATCGTGTCGTGGGTCGACTTGGCCGCCAGCAGCTTGCCGACACGTCCGGTCTTGCTGGCCACCTTGCCCGTGATCGTGTCGCCGTTGAGCGTGTGCAGGGCCTGGGCGAGGTTCTCGTCGGGCGATCGTTCGCACTCGCAGACACTGGCTCGCTTGGGCTTGGCGAAGGTCTTGAGGAAGTAGTTGGAATAGAAATCGCCGGCATCGGGCAGTTCAATTGCCCGTGTTCCCAGCGGCAGGCTCTTGAACTTTGTCTTCACACCGGTGGCCTCGTCGACGGCATCAAGCAACGATTCGGCCGCCAGTCGCTTGACCCGGTAATAGCTATAGAAACGGGTGTCGGAGACATTGGCCCTGGTTGGCTGGGAACCCAGTTGGTAGAGCCGGCTGGAGACGATGGCCCGCAACAGTGTCTTGAGATCGTAGTTGCTCTGGACAAAGTGCTCGGACAGGGCGTCCATCAGTGCGACGTTGGTGGGTGGATTGGTGGAACGCAGGTCGTCGACCGGCTCGACCAGGCCACGGCCCAGCAAGTAACTGACGTAGCGATTGACAACGTTCCTGGAAAAGAACTCGTTCTGTTTTCCGGTGAGCCACTTGGCGAGTGGGATACGGAGATCCAGGGGGTGCTCGACCGGCTCGCCGCCCAGCGGCGTCGCCTTGCCGGTGGTTCCGGCCTTGACGATCACGACCGACTCACCACCGAAGAGTCCAAACTCCTCGCTTCTCTTGGTGCCCACTCCCTTGAAGAAGGCGGCGAATCCGTTGTAGTCGCCCTGGCTGTATTTCTCGAAGGGGTGATGATGGCACTTGGCACACTCGAGCCGAATGCCCAGGAAGAGCTGGGCGGTCGATTCGGTCAGATCGTTGGCGTTGCCGTTGATGCGGAAGTAGTTGGCCGGTCCGGACGAGTAGATTGAGCCCTTGGCGGTGACCAGTTCTCCGACGAACCGGTCGAAGGACTTGTTGGTTCGGAACGACTCGCGGATCCAGTTGTGCAGGGCCCACATGCCCTGTTCACCGAGCTTGTTGCTGCTGTTGCGGATCAGGTCCGACCACTTCAGTGTCCACCACGCGGCGTAGAGATCGTTGTAACGGTCGCGGGCGGGGTCGCCGGTCAAACCCAGCAGTTCGTCGATCAACCGTTGTCTCTTGTCAGGGTGTTTCGAGTCGATGAAGTCCCGGGCCATCTGTGGCGAGGGCAGGGTGCCGATCACGTCGAGCGTGACACGTCGCACGAAAGTGGCGTCGTCACACAATCCCGACGGCTCGATTCCCAACTCGCGGAATTTCGCCGAGGCGAGTTCATCGACGAAGTTGTTGTTCTTCCAGTCTCCCAACCGGGCACTCGTGGAGAACGGGGTGACAAACATCGCGATGGCGGCCTGGCCCTCGAAACGGATCATGACCGGGGCCTGCCCACGATCGCTGGCGGTGACCAGTCCCGAGGGGGCCACGTCAAGAATCGACTCGTCCATCGAGTCGTACTTGGCCCAGGCGGTGACATCACGACTGGTCTTGTCGCTGTAATGCGCGATGACCTGCAGTTGTTGCTGGGCACCCACTTCGCAGACCCGTCGCTTGGGAAAGACTTTCAGCAGAGTGACCTTGGGGGCCTTGCTACTGGGAGCGGGGGCTCCGGAGAGGAGCCAGGCGACGAGGATCTCGTGGTCGATGGAATCGCCGTCGAGCCGATGGCCGCCCCCGTGTGGGATCTTCATGGTCGGCTTGCGGAGAAACAGGCTGTTGCGGGGAGACACCAGGCTGACTCGCCGCTGGTGTCGCTCTCGAACGATCGCCGTTCGGTCGCGACCCGGGTCGAAGCCAAACACCGAGAGCTTGAAACCGCCCTTTCCGTACTGGGCAGCGTGGCACGAGCCACTGTTGCAGCCGTGTTTGCTGAGAATCGGCCCCACCTGTTCGCGGAAACCGATGGCTGGATTGTCCACCAGGCCGCTGACGGTCACCTCGACCAGTTGCACCTGGCCACCATCACCTGCAGTCCGGACCTCGACACGGGCTGTTCCATTGTGGCGAGCCTGCAGTTCGCCGGAGGGGGTGACACCGACCACCCCGGGATTCAGCGACGTGTAGCGGACAGCCCGGGTCAGGTCGTTGGAGCGGTCTGTTGGGCTGTTGCCCTTGGTCAGTTCGCTGACGACCAATTGCAGCCGCGAGAAATTGCCAACCAGTGACACCTTGGCAGGAGTCACCTGGAAGCGTGTCCCATCGTCAGCGACAACAGGACCCGTCGACAGGCACGAGAAGATCAACAGCCATGTCCCGATGTGGGAGCTGACAGGATGGCTTGGGGAGTGTCTCACGACGAGGTCTCCGGTGAGTGCCGAACCGACGGCGAGTGGTGTGATGGACGCCGATCGGACAATTCAGCGAGGCAGGAGTGGTGGTGGCGACACGGTCGCCGGTAGGTGAGTTCATTATGTCCGGTGGCTCGAGCCGATGCTATAGGAGGGCCAACGGGTCAATCTGCGTTGATACATCCAAATCCTTGCTGGTAGAATTGAAACCCCACCGGGGCCGCCCTGATAGGCCCTGAAATTCGGCATCACGGCAGGAACGCGAACGGTCCTGTGGCCGACATCATCAAGCGAGACAGAAACCATGCTGGATCTTCTGCCCGGACTCGACCACGACTGCGAACGGATTTCACGTCGTTGCTTACTCCAGGTGGGTGGCCTGGCCGGGCTGGGATTGTCCTTGCCGACGATGCTGGCCGGCCGGCAGGCTGCCGCCGCACGAGGTGAGTCTCCCAAGGAGATCAACTGCATCCTGGTCTGGACGCGGGGTGGGACGAGTCACCACGACACGTTCGATCCGAAGCCCGAGGCGCCGTTGAGTGTCCGGGGTGAGTTCGGAGTCATCGACACGGCGATCCCTGGTGTGCAGTTCACCGAGATTGTTCCGAACATGGCTCGCGAGGCGAAGCGGTTCTCGGTTCTACGTGGCTGGAACCCTCGGAACGGCAGTCACGGAACTGCCGATCAGTGGGTGATGTCGGGACGGCGATTCAATCCGGCGATGGCCTACCCGACCTACGGTTCGGTGGTCAGCCATCACAAGGGGTTCAAGAGTGTTCTGCCGCCGTTCGTGCAGTTGGGCAGCAATGTCGACCGGCGTTATGGCGGAGGCACCTCGGGGATCCTGGGCATCGAGCACAGTCCGTTCGAGATGCTGGCTGATCCCAACGTCAAGCCGTTCAGTGTCCGCGACATCACTCCCCCGAAGGGAGTTTCGATGAAACGCGTCGATCGCCGTCGGCAGATTCTCTCGAAGATCGATGCCCTGCAGCGACGTGTCGACCTGCAACCGATCGCTTTCGAGGCTCTCGACGATTTCTACAAGGCGGCGATGAACATCATCACCGCGCCGGAGACCAAGACGGCCTTCGACGTTGATTCCGAGGACGCCAAGTTGCGAGATCGCTACGGCCGGAACCGTTTCGGCCAGAGTTGTCTGCTGGCTCGTCGGCTGATCCAGTCGGGTGTTCGTTTCGTGACTGTCACCGATGGCGGTTGGGACACCCACCAGAACAACTTCAATTCGCTCAAGAACAGCCGCATCCCGCCAGTGGACAAGGCATTGCCGGTTCTGCTGGAGGACCTGTCCGATCGTGGAATGCTCGATTCGACGCTGGTGATGTGGCTGACAGATTTCGGTCGCACGCCCAAGATCAACTCGGCCAGCGGTCGTGACCACTGGTCGACCTCGGGGTTTGCGATCATGTCCGGAGCGGGGATCCCGCAGGGGCAGATCCTGGGCGAAACCGATGGCGAGGGTGGCCAGGTGGTCAAGAACGAATACCACAGCGACGACATCGCCACGACGGTCTACAAGAAGCTGGGTATCCCACACGACCTGGTCGTGAATTCTCCCGACGGTCGCCCCGTGCAGTTGATCGAGGGCAAGCCGATCCGCGAGTGGATGTAGGGCCGGGCCCAATGCCGTCGCGTTCGGCGGAACATCTCGTGCCTAGCCTGTCATCAGCAGGTCGGAGTACGACGTGCCGACGATCGATTCGTCGTCGATCTTGAAGTCGCGTTGCAGTGTCTCGAGTTGGGCGTACCCGTCGGCCTCATCCTGGCCTTCCCGGAGTACCGCCTCGAACTCGAGGAAGTTCCCCAGTTCCTCGACTTCATCGAGATGGATCCTGACGTTCTCGTGAAGGAACAGGCGGCGGGTCTTGCGGACCACGACCTGGATGCCCAGCCCGGCATCGAGAGCATCGATGATGGGGGCGGGGTGAGGGACGGGGACTACGTGAAACTGGCTGGTTCGTGCGGCCACAGAGTCCGGGCGTGCGTACCAGATCAATTCAGCCGACTCTCCATTCACCCGGCTGGTGATCTCTCGCAGTTTCAGCCGGCCGTCGGCGGAGTGAAAATAGGTGTCGATCTGGACGAGTGTGTCGGCATCGGTCGAGCCGAGTCCACCGGCGATGTTGGCTCCCGCCTGGAGGTCAGGATAACGGGCTTTCAGTTCGACATTGCGGCGAGTCACAGGATCGTGTTCCCCTGCACGGTTGCGGTCCCCTCGGGGATGTCCAGTAGCTTGTCGCTGGCACCACCAACGAGATTGTTTTGCACCAGGTTGTCACGGCTGTTGCCCCGCACGCGGATTGCCTGTCTCATCGACGGCTTCTCGCGACGGTCGATGATGCTGTTGCCCGAGACACGGCAGCGGTGGCAGTTGGTCAATTCGACACCACGGACCAGCGAATCGAGCAGTTGGCATTCGCTGATCGCGAAATCGTGGCAGTCCTCGAGCGTGACGGCGGCTCCGGCATCGGGCGAACCGAAGCAGAGTCGACGGGCGACCAGTCCGATCAACGACGCGTCGCGGCAGCGGACAAATCGGAGCCCGTCGCGTGGAGGGGCCTGGTCATCGCCTCGCCAGACAAACGTGTTGCTGCCGATGGCCATGCCCGAGCAGTCCTCGGCCAGGATCGACAACTCGTTTGAGTCGTAGATCGTGTTGCCGGTGATCGCGACCCGCTCGACATGCTTCAACTCGATGCCCCGTGTCTGGGACCCCAGCACGTTGCCGGCAATGGTGACCAGTCGGGCGGCCGCCGCTCCGGTGGTGTCCTGGCCGTGGATGCGAACGTTGCAGCCGCCCGGTTGAATGGTGGCCTGCAGCGTGTTGCTGCTGATGGTCACCTCGCTGATCACTCCCTGCGGAGCCTCGAACCAGATTTCCGCTCCCCGGGGTTCGCCCTGTGGCGATTTGTCGACGCCGGGATGGTGGTTGTACTCGATGTCGTTCCCGGTGATTTGCAGGTTGTGGACATCGCCGTCGAGTGACTTGATGCCGGCCTGCTTGTTCCAACTGATGTGATTGCCGTGCACGATGATCTGGTGCAGGTTGCAGCGGTCGAAGAACAACCCGTAGCGGTGGTTGTCCAACAGGTGGGAATCGCTGAGAACGAAGTCGCGGTTCCGCTCGACCAGCCGGATGCCGTCCACGCACCGTCGCACCAGCACTTCCCGGATCGTGGCCTTGGTGGTCTTGCGGAGTTCAATTCCCGAGGCCTCGGCGTGGCGTCCGAGGATCTCGATCCCGCTGATCGTCGGAAATCGTTCCTTGTCCCAGGTGTGGGGTTGATACGTGTTGGGTTGGGCTGTTCCGCGATGGTCGCCGACAATCCGCAGGGCCGGGCCGGGGCCATCCATGATGATCCGCGAAGTGCCACCCAGGCCTCGCACGGCGGCGTAGCCGGTGCGGGTGGTGTCGATCACGATGGGGCGGGTGATCCGGTAGGAGCCCTTGGCGAGTTCCAGGACCCCGTCACCGGCGGCCAGGGCGTGTTCCAGTGCCTCGGTGTCGTCGCGGCGGCCGTCTCCGGCTGCTCCAAAGTGATTCACGAAGGCCATCGGGTCGTCTCCGGTTGGCGTGTTGTGCTGGTGGCGGATCGGGCGTGTATCTTGACCGACCGGGGAGGTCAACTGAAGCGTGACAGGGTGGGATCCCTCCCTGGTGGATCACGCGAGCGTGCCGGTCGGACCGGTGTTTACCCGGCCCGCAGGACAACCCGGGTCAATTCCGGTCGACAGAGGAATCTCATCGGGTGCCGCCCCGAGAGGCCCCGGCTGACGATCATCAACGTTTTGCCGTGCTGAAACTCGCCACTGGCGTATCGGACACCGTACCGGCTGGGCGAGTAGACCGGCCCGATCAGTGGCAGGCAGACCTGGCCACCGTGGTTGTGGCCGGCCAGGACCAGGTCGACGTCCTGGGCAACAGCACGCTCGATGTTGTCGGGTGTGTGGCTGAGCAACAGGCGGAACGTGCCCTCGGCCTTCGATGGAAAATCGGGATGCTCACCCATCCATGGCAACTCGGTGCCACCGATTTCCAGGTGATGTCCCCGGTGCTCCAGGGTGATGCATTGGCCCGCGACATCGGTCCAGCCCGCCTCGCCGGTGGTCACTTGCCGGATCCGGTCGGGTTTCTGGTGACAGTCGTGGTTGCCCAGGATGAAGCAACGGTCGAGTCGTGATTCGATTCGTCCCAGTGTCTCGGGCAGCCAGTCGATGAGATGGACATCGTCGATCAGGTCGCCGGTGCAGACGGCCAGGTCGGGCTCGAGTGCGTTGGTCACATCGACGACTGCCTCGAACCAACGGCGTTGGATCGTGCCGGTCAGGTGCAGGTCGGTCCACTGGACAATGGAGAACCCGTCCCAGGCCGAGGGCAATCCGGGCAGGTGGATGGTGCGAGTTGTCACGTCCAGCTGAAAGGCCTGGTTGAATGGCAGCCTCGCCATGCCCTGGTGACGTCCGTCGCCGATGGGGCGACCGCCCAGATCAGCGGCCAGATCCAGGATCCGTGACGTGCGGTCGACGATGCCGCGAGGACGGGGACGCAGTGGTCGCCAGATGGAATGACACACCAGCGACACCAGCCCTGCTGAACAGAAACCAGCATAGATCTTCCAGGGGACAGCCATGTCGGACCAGTTCCCCCCGAGAAAAACTCCCGGTTTCCAGAGTCCAATCCAGCCGATCAACACCGGTGGGCCCAACAGCAGGGCGGCGTCGTGCCACCGTCGCCATTTCAGCAGGCGACGGCGTGACCACGCGTTGGCGTAGATCCGGTTCAGCCACGCGGTCCACAACTCGCAGTGGCCGGCGTACCAGGCGAGCAGCAGCACGGCGTTGGTCAACGGGGAAAATGGGCTCATTGGGCAGTTCCGACAATCCGTCAGGGGTGGTACTACAAAGTCACGTCGCGTTACAACAGGGCCATGGGCTATCGGAACCTGAAAGAGTGCCTGGAGGACCTGGAACGGACGGACCAACTGGTCCGGATCGACCAGGAGGTCGACGGCGACCTGGAGGTGGCCGAGATCCAGCGACGGGTCTACGCCGCCGGCGGTCCGGCCGTCTTGTACTCGCGGGTCAAGGGCTGTCGTTTCCCGTTGGTGTCGAATCTCTACGGAACGTTCGAGCGGACACGGTTCCTGTTTCGGGATACCCTGGAGAAGGTCAAGCGGCTGGTGGAACTCAAGGGCGATCCGGGGGCGGCTTTGCGGAGCCCGGTCCGCAGCCTGGGCCTGCTGGGCACGGCGTGGTCGATGCGTCCCAGGTTGGTCGGGCGAGGTCCCGTGACCGAGTGCACCGCTCAACTCTCGGACCTCCCGGCGGTCCGCAACTGGCCCGATGACGGTGGTCCGTTCATCACCCTGCCACAGGTCTACACCGAGGATCCCCGGCGGCCAGGTTGGAGGAATTCGAACCTGGGCATGTACCGGGTTCAACTCTCCGGCAACCAGTACCAGCCCGACGGCGAGGTGGGGCTGCATTACCAGATCCACCGGTCGATCGGGTTTCATCACGCGGCGGCGATCGAGCGGGGAGAACCACTGCGTGTGGCGGTGGCCGTTGGCGGCCCGCCGGTGATGGCTCTCTCGGCCGTGATGCCCTTGCCCGAGGGGTTGCCCGAACTGGCGTTTGCCGGAGCACTGGGTGGTCGACGCGTGCGGCTGGTCCGCGGGGGCACGCACCTGCCGGTACCGGCCGAAGCGGATTTCTGCCTGGTGGGGACGATTGACCCCGAGAGACTGTTGCCCGAGGGACCGTTTGGGGATCACCTGGGCTATTACAGCCTGGTCCACGATTTTCCCGTGATGCGTGTCGAAAAGGTCTACCACCGTCGTGACGCGGTGTGGCCATTCACGGTGGTGGGGCGACCGCCGCAGGAGGACACGTCCTTTGGCGAGATCATTCACGAATTGACCGGTCCGGCGATTCCCACCGTGGTCCCCGGTGTGCATGCCGTTCATGCCGTTGATGCGGCCGGCGTGCATCCCCTGTTGCTGGCCATCGGCAGCGAGCGGTACGTGCCGTATGCCCAGCAACGTCAACCGATGGAACTGTTGACGTGTGCCAACGCGATCCTGGGGCAGGGGCAATTGTCACTGGCGAAATACCTGGTGATCGCCGCTCGCGAGGACAATCCCGGGTTGGACATCCATGACATCGTCGCGATGTTGCGGCATGTGCTGGAGCGGATCGACCCGACCCGGGACCTGCATTTCCAGACGTCAACGACCATCGACACGCTCGACTACACAGGCTCGTCATTGAACCAGGGGTCGAAGCTGGTGCTGGCCGCCGCCGGTCCGGTTCGTCGCGAGTTGCCGATCGAGGTGCCCGGCGGAATGGCGTTGCCCGATGGCTTTGGCGATCCGCGGGTGGCTCTGCCCGGTGTGCTGGTTGTCGAGGGGCCCACGGCGGGGCCGGGATCCTCGCCGGGTGACATCGAGCGATTGGTCGAGGGGTGTCGAGGCGATCATCCGATCAACCGGTTCCCACTGGTCGTGGTGGTTGATGAGAGTGCGTTTGCGACCCGAACTCTCGAGAACTTCCTGTGGGTGGCCTTCACGCGGTCCAACCCGTCCTCGGATGTTCACGGGGTCGATGCCTTCATCGACGACAAGCACTGGGGCTGCCGGGGTGCGATCGTGATCGATGCCCGGACCAAGCCGGGACACGCACCACCCCTGGTCGAGGATCCGGAGGTGACTCGACGGGTGGATGAACTGGCCGCCACAGGTGGTCCACTGCACGGGATCATCTGAATCGAGTTGTCCGGGATTCTGATTCAGCCGCCGAATGCTGCGATGGCTAACAGGATGACGTAACCGGATGCGTGCAGGATTAATGGAATCCGGCACAAGTCCCAGTTCATGATTCCATACACAAACGTGTAGACATCACAACTGAGGAGGATTCCGACGCCGTGACCCCAGTGATCGGTGCTGAAGGCGATCACCATCAGCCAGATCCAGCCAGTTACCCAGAGCGACACGGCAAGTACAAAGGCGATAATGGTGATCATTGGTCATGGCCCAGCAGTTTGCATGAGACACAGCCTCCGCAGTTTCTCGTACAACGAAGGATGTCAGATCGGCAAACAGTTTCCTCGTGCAGAGATCCGTCATCCTCCTCCCACGATCATCTGCCCACCGCCGAAATGCACCAAAGTGCCCACGAGCATTCCCCAGAACGGCGTTGAGCATTCGTCCCAATGCATAATTATGTAGATAAGGCCATAGCATGGCACCAAGATGATGGCGACGCCGTGACCCCAGTGATCTGTCTGGAACACAATAACCAGCAAATAGACGAAAAAGCCGAGGTTGATGAGTGCTCCGGCGAAATAAAGCAGGGTGCCCATGGTTTTCCTTTTTCGAAACAGTGTGTTTTTTAATGAGTGGGTGTGCGTGCCTTTTCAAAATACCGTTGAGTCAAAACGTGGTTGCTTGTAGAGCTATTCGCGTGAGGCGTTCGATTCTTGAAAACCTTAAACGTCACGTCAAAAATTTCTGTTGAATTGGCTCAGAATGGCCGCAATTTCCGGAAAGTGTTGAGCGAGTGACATCAATTGATCTGATTGCCACGACGGCATTTGGGCTGGAAGCGGTCGTGTCGCGTGAACTGGAGGCGTTGGGGTACACCGACCGGACCGTCAGCGATGGCCGGGTCCAGTTTCGTGGCGATGCGGCGGCCGTTGCACGCGCCAACCTGTGGCTGCGGAGTGCGGATCGTGTGCTGGTGAAACTGGCGGAATTCGAGGCGGTGGACTTCGGTGAGCTGTTCGACCAGGTCGTCGAGTTGCCCTGGTGCGAGTGGCTGACCGAGGAGTCGAGTTTTCCGGTGCGGGCGCGTTGCGTGCGGTCGCAGATTCACAGTGAACCGGACACCCAGGCGATCACCAAGAAGGCCGTTGTCGAGGCCCTGAAACGGAAATGGCCTCGGGACTGGTTTGATGAGACAGGTGCCGAGATTCCCATTGATGTGACGATCCGCCGTGACAGGGTGACCGTTTCCCTGGATACGACCGGCCGGGGTCTGCATCGTCGTGGGTACCGGATCCTGACCGGTGGTGCGCCGTTGCGGGAAACGCTGTCCGCCGCTTTGTTGCAGTTGAGTTACTGGGAACCGGGTCGTGTGCTGGCCGATCCCTGTTGTGGCACGGGGACAATATTGATCGAGGCGGCCTGGATGGCGGCCAACCGGGCTCCGGGGCTGGGACGTGGATTCCTGGCCGAGGAGTGGCCACGTCTGGCGGGACCGGAGAGCGAGGGGGCCTGGAAACAGGCTCGGGAGGAGGCGGCGGATCTGGAAGTGGAATTGCCAGATGTGCCGTTGGTGGGGGGCGACAACAATCCCAGGACCCTGGAGTTGGCACGACGGAATGCCGACCAGGCGCGAGTGGGACCGGCGATCGAGTTCCGACAGGTGGCGGTTGCCGATTTTTCGTCTCACCACAAGTACGGGTGCGTGGTGACCAATCCCCCCTACGGGGAGCGGATCGGCGAGCGTTCGGAAGCCGAGGCGGTCTACGGGGACCTGGGGCGGTTGGCGCGGCGGCTGGAGACATGGAGCGTCTACGCGATGACGGCTCACAAGGGATTCGAGGCGATCTTTGACGATGCCTCGGGGCGGGGTTCACAGGTGCGGCGGCGGAAGTTGTACAACGGGCCGATCCAGTGCACGTACTACCAGTACGCCGGTCCACGTCCACCGTGGACGTGAGCCCTGCCGGATTGCCGGTACAAAAAATGCCCCGGAAGAACAGGGGTTCTTCCGGGGCATTGGGTTTCTCTTGGATAGTGTGTCGCGTGGCCTAGTAAATGGCCTCGTCGCCACCGGAGTGATCATCCTTGGGTTTCTCGGCGATCAACGCGTCACTGGTCAGCAGCAGCGTCGAAACACTGGCCGCGTTTTGCAGTGCGGTGCGTGTGACCTTGGTGGGGTCGATGATGCCCGTCTTGACCAGGTCTTCGAACTCGTCGGTGGCGGCGTTGTAGCCCTTGTTGCCATCGAGTTCACTGACCTTCTCGCAGATCACGCTGCCATCGGCTCCGGCGTTGTTGGCGATCTGTGTCAGGGGGGCACGGCAGGCCCGCAGGATGATGTTGTAGCCGGTCTCCTGGTCGTGGCTGAGCCCCTTGGGGTTCGAGCACGTCGAGGAGGCCCGCAGCAGAGCAACACCACCGCCGGGCAGGATGCCCTCTTCGACGGCTGCCCTGGTGGCGTACAGGGCGTCTTCCACCCGTGCCTTCTTCTCCTTCATCTCGCTCTCGGTCGCGGCTCCCACGTTGACCTGGGCGACACCACCACTGAGCTTGGCGATCCGCTCTTCGAGCTTCTCGCGGTCGTAGTCACTGGTGGAGTTGTCGAGTTCACGGCGGATCTGGTCGATCCGGGCCTTGATGTCCTTCGAGTCGCCACCACCCTCGATCACCGTCGTGTTGTCCTTGTCGACGATGAGTTTCTTGGTGGTACCAAGATCGGAGAGTTGGACGTTTTCCAACTGGATGCCCAGGTCTTCAAAGATCGCTGTGCCACCGGTCATGATGGCCAGGTCCTGCAGCATCGCCTTGCGGCGGTCGCCGTAACCGGGGCTCTTGACTCCGACGCACTTGAACGTGCCACGAAGCTTGTTGATGACCAGCGTGGCCAGGGCCTCGCCCTCGATGTCCTCGGCGACAATCAACAGCGGCTTGCCGGCGTTGACGACCTTCTCGAGCACGGGAACGAGATCCTTGACGTTGGTCACCTTCTTCTCGTGGATCAGCACGAAGGCGTCCTCGTAGACGGCCTCCATCGACTGCGGATCGGTGACGAAGTAGGGCGAGAGGTACCCGCGGTCGAACTGCATGCCCTCGAGTTGCTCGCAGTCGGTCGTCAGGCTCTTGCCTTCCTCGACGGTGATCACGCCGTCCTTGCCAACCTGGTCCATGGCATCGGCCAGGATCTGGCCAATTTGTGTATCGCCATTGGCGGCGACGGTACCGACCTGGGCAACAGCCTTGCTGTCGCTGCACTCGGTGGCCATGCCACGGAGCTTGGCGATGATGTCCTCGACCGCCTGGTCCATGCCACGTTTCATCTCGATCGGGCTGACCCCGGCGACGACGGCCTTGAGGCCCTCGTTGTAGATCGCTTCGGCCATGATCGTTGCGGTGGTGGTTCCGTCGCCGGCGACGTCAGACGTCTTGCTGGCAACTTCCTTGACCATCCGGGCCCCCATGTCTTCGAACTTGTCACTCAGCTCGATTTCACGGGCGACGGTCACGCCGTCCTTGGTCACCGTCGGTGATCCAAAGCTCTTTTCAAGAATCACGTTGCGACCACGGGGTCCCAGGGTCACGCGGACGGCGCGGGCCAACTTGCTGACACCGCGTCGCATCGCTTCCTGGGCGTCCTGGTCGAAGGCAAGCATCTTTGCCATAGCTGTATCACTCCTCTAAGAAGCTGTCTCTGGCTGTCTTGATTGTTTGTATCAACTGTCGAAGACGAGGCGGCGATCTAGAAGGTCGCCAGGATGTCGCTCTCGCGGAGCAACAGCAATTCCTCGTCACCGATCTGGATCTCGTCACCGGCATAGGAACCGAAGATCACCTTGTCACCGTCCTGGACGGTCAGAGCGATCTTGTCGCCGTCTGATTTGACGTACCCGTCGCCCACGGCAACGACCTCGCCACGCTGCGGCTTGTCCTGCGCCGAGTCGGGCAGCACGATACCGCCCGCGGTTGTCTCTTCGGCCGACTCGCGTCGTACCACCACCCGGTCACCCAGGGGAACAATGTTGATGCCCTGTTTTTTGGCCATCAGCCGTCTCCTCTTCAGTCGCTCTATCGCTGTCTATCTTGTAGTCCGCTCGTGACGACCGCTGTGGTGGGTCTGTCGTCCGGTCCCGAATACGATCCGAGACACTTACCGTTATGCGAACCCCGTGCCTAAACAGTCAGGAAACTCTAAGTCGTTTTCTTATAGTCGCTTGAGTCCCTTCACTGGAATTGGCCCGTATGCCAAAACCCGTCTCCGTAGGCCGGACCGACCATTGTGGCTGTCATTTTGGCAGGAGTCAACTCACCTGGCCTCGGTCTCTTTGATGATTGCGGAGTCAATTCTTGAGGTTTTCGAGTCTCAACTGGCCACACGCGGCGTCGATGTCGGCTCCTTTTCTTTTCCGAACAGTCGCCGCCACGCCGGCTTCCTGGAGAATCGTCGAGAATCTTTGCGTCTGCGGATCTCCGGGATCACTCCAGGGGAGCACGTCAACGTTGTTCATTGGAATCAGGTTGACGTGTGCGTTTCGACCCGAGAGCAGTGCGGCCAGTTGTCGGGCGTGTCGGGCCTGGTCATTGGTTTCGGCCAGCAGGACGTACTCGTAGGTCACCCGTCGTCCGGTCCGCTGGAAGTACTCGTCGGCGGCCTCGAGAATCGCGTGGATGCCGATCTGTTCGTTGACCGGTACGAGCCGGTTCCGGAGTTCATCGTTGGGGGCGTGCAGCGAGACGGCCAGGTTGTAGGGTCGGCCCACGTCGGCGAGTTGCCGGATTCCGCGTGGCAGCCCGACCGTCGAGATGGTCACGCGGCGTGGGCTGATACCCAACCCGTCTTCGGCATGGATTTCCTCGAGTGCTCCCAGGAGAGCGGGCAGGTTGGCCAGTGGTTCGCCAATGCCCATCACGACGAGGTTGGTCAGCCGTTCGTCGGGTTCGAGCCGTCTGGTGAGACGGAGGACCTGTTCGAGGATTTCGGCCTGCGACAGATTTCTATCGAGTCCGAGTAGTCCGCTGGCGCAGAAGACACAGCCCATGGCACAGCCGACCTGCGTGCTGATGCAGACGGTCCATCGGCTGGTTTCTCGCATCAGCACACACTCGATTTGTCGACCGTCGACCAGTTCGACCAGCAATTTTTCGGTGCGGTCCCTGGCGACCTGGTGTCGGATCAATTGACCGGAGAAGAGGTCAAAGTCGCTGCCGAGTTGTTCTCGGAGCGAGGCCGGCAGATCGGTCATCTCGTCGATCGATTCGGCCTGGCGACCAAAGATCCACTTCCGGATCTGGCCAGCCCGGTAGGCGGGATGATCGTGCCGGGACAACCAGTCGCCCATCTCCTGGGAGGAGATTCCGCACAGGGGGGCGCGATCCGATGGAGCCGGTTGGGGCGGTGGAGCGTCGGTTGGATCGGTGGAGGTCATGAAAGCGGCACGCTGGATGTCGTCGGGCCATCCACTGTCGCGTACCCACGGTGGCGAATCAACGCCCGGCCGCCGCGACCAGAGAAAGGTGCAGCGAATCGAAGTCGATCGTCGTGATCGCCAACCCCGGTTTGGCCCGGACTCCGTCCTTGGCCACCGTCGGCTTGCCATCGCCGAGTACGAGTCGGATTTGTGGTGTGTCCGGGTACTGGAGTGTCAGCGCGGCGGTCGGTGAACCGGACGCCACGGTCAGTGGATTGCCGAACTCGGCGACCCGGGAGAACGTGGCCACCAACTGCCCGTCCCGTTTGAAGAGTCTGGGCCGGATCGTGGTGGGTTTTCCGTTGAGCGCGAGCACCAGTTTCGCTTCGCCGAGTTGCCAACCGTTGCCGGCGATAACAACGACATCATCGGCTCCGAAGACCCGCCGCGGCATCACCCGCAGGGAGCCTGCGAGTTGTCGGTTGACGGTGGCGGGAACCTTGTCGGGATCGAGTCGTGAGGCACACCGCAGCAGTACCGGCACGGGCAGGTCACGGCAGACTTTCGGGTCGGCCAACCGGGTCCTGATTTTTTCCAGATCGCCTGTCCGGTAATACAGCGAGAGGAGATGCACCAGGCTGCGGGGCCGTTCAAGATTGGTGTCGAGGTTGGTGAGGATGGCGTCCTCGGATTGGGCCACCTGTCCGGATTCAGCCAACACCCGTGCACAGATCAGGTTGGCTTCCCAGCAGGTCGAGGAGTACCCGAGTGCTTTCCGGGCGGTCAACGGGGCGGTTGGTTGGCCAAGGTGGGCCTGGATCATTGCCTGGTTGGCCATGCCCGCGGCCAGCAGTTCGTCGTTGCGGAAGTGACCCTCGGCGACCGCGGCCATTTGATCGTAGGTTTTCAACGCGGCGAAGAGTTGTCCGAGTTGTTGCTGGGTGCGGGCGACATAGTACCAGTAGGGCGGGAAATGTGTCATGAACCGCTCCATCCGCTTCAGCACTCTCAGCCGCTGGCGAGGGTGCGGCAGTCGCATGGCAACTTCGAGTCGATCGAGATCGCTGCCACGGATCAGCCAGGAGTCGGGGATATTCTTCTTTCGGGCCATTTGCCAGAGCGTGTCGAGGAATGTCGACGACTTGCTGACGACCGTCTTCATGCGGATCTTTTCGACCTTGAACAGGTCGGCCTCCTTCTGTTGTTCGGTGGCCCGGTAGTCCCACCAGCTGTTCGCACCGGTGCGGACAGCACCGACGAACTGGGCCGTGGCCACCTCGGATCCGAACAGCAGCGCGTTGGCAAAGAGTCGTCGGTGGAATTCACGACGGTGCCGGGCCGCGAAGGCCTGCCGTTCTTTTTCGGCGATCTGGATCAGATGAATCTCGTCCACCACGGCGGTGTACAGCTGGATCACCTCGCGGTCGGCGATGCCGCTGAGGTTGAGGTTGTTGAGGATCTGGGTTTGTTCCTGGTGCATCACCTGTTTGGACGGGTTCTTGCGGATGCGATGGAACGATGCCTTGCAGTAATTCAGCGCAACGGCCGTTGCGATTCGATCACGTTCGATCTTGGCTTTTTTCTGGGCGGGCGTTTCGGCCGCCGGTTTTTCGGCCGACGAGAGGCTGGGCGGCACGATCAGCGCGAGTGCAGCCAACGCGCAGGCCAGGAGAGTCGACGGTGAGAGGCGTTCTGTGAGTGTCAGCATTGGAGCAGACCTTCGGCACGTGAGTATGTCCCTGAAAGGAGTCTACATCCCAATGTGGGCCGGGGCGGATGTGGCGGTGCAGGTGCCGCTCGAGAATCCCGCCACCGCGTCCGGTTGGGCAAGCTGGTCAAAATCAGTCGCCGTTGCGACCGTTATCACCGGATCCATGAACCGCTACGCGACCGGCCGGGGGCGAGTTGCCAATCCCGCCGCGGACGTGCTCAGGCTGCGCGTCGATTGGACCAGCTGACCTGACTTTCGCAGGCGGCGACGAGTCGTGCGATGACCCGTTCACGGGACACGGCGTCGATGCCCGGCGCGATGGGCAGACTGATCACCTCCGCAGCAGCAGCCTCGGCGTGAGGCAGTGACCCGATCGAGTAACCCAGCGATTCGAAGCACGGCTGCAGGTGGAGCGGAGTCGGGTAGTAGAGGGCGCAGCCGATGCCGTCGTCCCGGAGTGATCCGAGGATCTTGTCACGCTCGAAAGCGGGGACGCGGATCGTGTACTGGTTGTAGACGTGACGGAACGTGTCATCGACGTCAGGTCGAGTGATCCAGTCGCCCAGGCCCTGGGCATCGATCAGGCGGTCGTAGTGGGCCGCCGACTCGATTCGTTGCTCGGTCCATTCCTCCAGCCGGGTCAACTTGATCCTGAGGATGGCGGCCTGCAGTGCGTCGAGCCGACTGTTGAAGCCAACCGCGACGTGGTTGTACCCGCCGACGTCGCCGTGGACACGGAGGTGAGTCAAACGGGTGGCGAGTTCCTTGTCGTCCAGGGTGATGATTCCCCCGTCGCCGGCTCCGCCAAGGTTCTTGGTGGGAAAGAAACTGAAACAACCCATGGTGCCCAGGACACCGGCCTGGCGTCCCTGGTACCGGGCACCGATTGCCTGGCAGGCGTCTTCGATCAAGGGGATGTCGTGCAGCACCGCCAGTCGCCACAGGGGTTCCATGTCGGCGGTTTGGCCGAAGAGGTGGACAGGGATGATCGCCTTGGTGTTCTCGGTGATTGCGGCTGCGGCCAATTCGGGACAGATGTTGAATCCGTCGGACTCGATATCAACGAATACCGGCGTGGCCCCGACGCGATGGATCGCTCCGGCCGTCGCAAAAAAAGTAAACGGGCTGGTGATCACCTCGTCTCCGGGACCAATTCCCAGTGACATCAGCGAGAGCACCAGGGCGTCGGTACCCGAGGCGCAGGAGATGGCGTAGCGGGAGTCGCAGAAAGAGGCGATGTCGGCTTCGAGTGCTGCGACTTCCTCACCGAGAATGAACTGACCGTTTTCGAGCACCCGGCTGACCGCTGCGAGCAATTCGTCGGCAATCGGTTGGTGCTGGGCCGAGAGATCGATGAAAGGGACGGGTGGAAGGGCCACGGGTTTTGGCGAGTCCATTCGCTTGGGTCCGGGGGAAGGGGAGATCGGGAGGCGGTCCAGTTGATGCCGCCCAGTGGGGGGGCGGTAATGTAGGACCACTCTCTGAGTGGGTCAAGATGAGCCGTGGCTCACCCGTCACTACTTCTTGCTCGCCTTCTTCTTTTTCTCCGCCGCCCGCTCTCGTGCGTCAGCCAGGACTCCCTCGGGGTCGTCCAGGAACGCATCCCGACACCCGCTGCAGCAGACCCAGTAGGTCTTGCCCTTGTAGCTCACCTTCGAAGTGCCCTTGCCCTCGGTGACGATACACAACGGTCCAATGTTGGCCGTGGCCAGCCGGGTACCGGCTCGCGTGTAACCGATCCCAGCCACACGGGTGTAAAACGTGCTGCCCTTGCGACGGCGTTCGTGCAGCACCAGTGTCCGCTTGGAATTGAGGGCACGAATGGTCAGCCGGTGCACCTGTCCCTTGCCGTCGGGTTTGGATTCGAGCACCAGCGCTCCCTGGGAGCCCGGCTTACCGGTGTAGTTCCGTTTGGTCTTGTCGGCCATCGTGGCCTGCAGGGTGAATAGCTTGGCGCTGGGGTCGTAGGCGAAAACCCCGTCGACGATCAGCTTGCTACCGGTCGATTTGAAACGGATGGCGACCGTGGCTGTTCCGGCGGCAGATGTTTTGTCCTTGGCGGGCGGTTTGCTGCTCTTGAATTGCCACGTCCAGTTGGCTTTCTCGCTCCAGGCTCCTGAGGCCGAGCCACGACGAGGTTGTCCGACTCCGCGCCAACTGCCGATCACGGGATTGAACCGCCTGAGCGCTTCCTTGGCAGTCGCCGGAGGTGTGGCGGTGGCCGGACCCTTGGGCTTGTCGTTCTGAGAGTGCACCTGGGCCGGGACGCAGCAGGCCAGTAAGCCGATAGCAACTGGCAGGAGTGTCGACTGGCGGAACATGACAACGGCTCTCCGTGACAAGAGATTCCTATTCCCACGATACCACGCCGTGGCAAAATGCGCGGGGGTTTTCCCTGGTGAGGGGCTGGTAGGCGAGTTTTCAGGGACCGGACGTCCCGCGAGTCAGTTCGCCGAAGCGGGTCATCAGGTCGCGGGTGATCGGACCCGGTGTCCCGTCACCGATGGTGCGACCGTCGAGGCTGACGACGGCGATCACCTCGGCCGCTGTCCCGGTCAGGAAGCACTCGTCTGCGATGTAGATGTCGTGTCGCACCAACGCAGTTTCCCGGACCTCGTGTCCGGCATCCCGGGCCAGGTCGATGACCGAGTTGCGGGTGATGCCCTCGAGGATTCCGGAATCGGTGGGCGGAGTGCGGATCAGCCCATCCTTGATGATGAAGATGTTGTCCCCGGTGCACTCGGCCACTTCTCCGTTGTGGTTGAGCATCAGGGCCTCGACGCAGCCCGCGTCGGTGCCCTCGATCTTGGCCAGGATGTTGTTCAGATAGTTGAGGGACTTGATCCGCGGGTTGAGTGCGCCCGGGTGGTTGCGGATCGTACTGGCGGTGACCAGTTCCATCCCGTTCTCGTAGATCTCCTCCGGATACAGCGTGATCGTGTCGGCGATAATGATCACGATCGGATGAGAGGTTTTGCGGATATCAAGGCCCAGTGTGCCGGCTCCGCGGGTCACGACCAATCGGACGTACCCGTCAGCAATGTCATTGGCCTGGACCGTCTCGTTGACCGCTGCGACGAGTTCCTCGTGAGGAATGGGAATCTGCAGCCGGATGGCCTGGGCACTCTCGTACAGCCGGTCGACGTGTTCGGATAGCAGGAAGACGTTGCCGCCGTAGACGCGGATGCCTTCAAAGACGCCATCGCCGTAGAGCAATCCATGGTCGAAGACGCTGACTGTGGCCTGGTCGGCGGGGACCAGTGAGCCATCGATGTAGACGCTTTTGGCCATCTTGTTGGACGAGACTGGGGCAACGGGACTGGATACTGTCTGGGCGAGATCACCCCCCGGTCGGGGGCTGTTGGAACTGGCCCGGTTGCCCGTCCTAGGCAGCCTGGCTCACCGTTTCGACACGGCCTTCACCGAGTCGAACGATGCGGTGAGCCTGGCAGGCGATCCGTTCATCGTGTGTGACCATGATGATAGTCAGCTGCTGAAGCTCGTTCAAGCTGGCCAAAAGAGCCATGATTTCCTGGCCGGTGGTTGAATCGAGATTGCCGGTGGGTTCATCGGCAAGCAGCACCCGCGGTTGTCCGATCAATGCCCTCGCGATGGCCGCGCGTTGCATTTCGCCTCCCGAGAGTTCGCTGGGACGGTGCTTGACCCTGTGGCCCAGGCCGACCTTGTCAATGATCTCGCGGGCCTGATCGTGAATCGCCTTGCGGTGTGTCCACCAGGTGAATGCCGAGTGCCGAATGGCCAGGGGGGAGATGACGTTTTCCAGTAGCGTCAATTCGGGCAGCAGGTGATAGCTCTGGAAGATGAAACCGAAGTTCTGGTTTCTGAGCGTGTCACGTTGCCGTTCGTTGAGATTGTCGATCCGCCGTCCATCACAGTGGACTTCGCCGACATTGGGAGCGTCGAGCAGACCCAGGACGTGGAGCAAGGTGCTCTTTCCCGACCCGGATTGGCCGACAACGGAGAGGAATTCTGCGGGTGCGAGTTCGAGATCGATCCCACGAAGGACGGGGATGATCAATTCGCCCTTGCGATAGGATTTCTCCAGTGCCAAGCAACTCAGTCGCGGCGTCGCCATCTCACCGGCTTGGCCAAAACTCTGTCCGGGGGACTCTGGCAGTTGCACCCCGGACGGGTCATCGCCGGTCGGGGCCGAGATCGCCGTGGCCCAGGCGTCGCGGGCCTGCTGGCTGAGGTCCTGCGATGCTTGCGGTGGTGTGGTCATGGCAAGGTGTCCTTGAAAATCACTCGTACCGCAGTGCCTGGACCGGGTGAAGCTTCGCGGCTCGCCGGGCTGGCAAGATGCTGGCCATGACTGCGATTCCGACAGCTCCCAGGGCGACCCACGCGACGGTTAGCGGGTTGACTGCCGTGGGGATCTCGGGGAAGTAGTAGATCGTCTCGTCAAAGACCTTGCGACCCAGCAGCCAGGTGATTCCGGATTCGATCTGGTTGATGTAGTAGACAAATGTCAGGCCCAGCAGCACTCCGACGCCGCTGCCGACGATACCCAGGGCCAGCCCGTAGCCCAGGAAGATCGACATGATGCCCTGGCGGCTGGCTCCCAGGGCCTTGAGGATTCCGATGTCTCGAGTTTTCTCGACGACGATCATGTAGAAAATGGCCAGGATGCCGAATCCGGCGACGGCGATGATCAGGAACAGCAGGATGTTGAGAATGCCGGTTTCCAGTTCCACGGCTGCCAGCAGGGGACCCTGTTTTTGTTGCCAGGTCCGGACCGAATAGAGGTGGGCGGGGAAAGCGGCCCGCAGCCGCTGGACGACCGTCTCGGCGTCCTCGAAGTTCTTGAGCTTGACCTGGATCGATGTCACGGCACGGTCGCCGGTTGACGGGTCAATCATGCCGCGTGTCTGTTGCAGTTCCTCGATGTTGCAGAAGACGAGATTCGAGTCGTACTCGCTCATTCCGCTTTTGAAGACATCGATCACCGTCGCGGTGAAGTGACGTGGTTCGGGTGGGCGTCCGGCCGAGACAGTCGTGATGCGGACGTCCTCGCCAGCCAGCACCATCCGCTCGATCTGGATCTCGCCGGTCTCCTTGTCCTCGACGGGAAACTCGATCAATCCGGCCCCGAGATAGACTCGTGCCGGCAATGGATCGGCCGGGTCGGCCAACTCGATCTGTTCATCACGGGTCGTTGGTGGTGCGTCGAGCGCGTCGAGGTTGTGTGTCGAGGGTGGGACCGCCGGTGACAGTTCAAGGCCAGGCGGCGGCGTGAGGTCGCCGGGAGCCTGAGAGGGTGGGGTGTCGAGGTCGGGGAGTGCGTGTGGTGGTGGTGCGGCATCCGTGCCACCGGCGGGCACGATGGTCCTGGGCTGGTTCCATTCAAGTCGACGTTGTTCGAGTTCGACCAGCATGCGACGGTGTTCGCGGGCCTCGGCCGTCAGCATCCACGTGGGGCTGGGGATGGGAAGTTGCATGGCCAGCGACTGCCCATCGCGAGAGATTGCCAAGTCGACAGTCGATCGGTCGGTGGAGTTCTTGAGCCGGGACGCGAGTTCCTTGGTGTCAGCGACCGTCAAACCGTTGCATCCGGTAATGAGGTCTCCGGCGTGGAGTCCAGCGACATCAGCCGGACTGCCCTCAAGCACCGCGGCGACGCGGCAGCCGGGATTGGTGTCGTTCTCGAGGGCCAGTCCCACGCGGCGTCCCGACGTGAAGGAGGTCAGGTTGGTCACGAGCGGGCTGACCGCTCCCTTGGTCCGGGGATCAATTCCGATCAGGGTGACCGGGCGTGTGATGACCTGACCACGGTACTTGAAGCTGATCATGCCGTAGACTTCGACCGTGGCGGTCATCGCCTCGACATAGTTCCCGGCGACCTCCTGAATTTCCTGCATCCGTGCGGCGGCGTCAGGGTCACCGTCGAGAGTGTGGGTTTCGACAACGATATCGGCCAGGATGCCGTGGATCCGTTCCCGCATCTCGGTGGCGAAACCGGCCATCACGCTGTTGACCACGATCATGGTGGCCACACCCAGCATCACGCTGATGATACTGGCCATCGCGATCCAGCGGGTCCGCAGGTAGCGGAGGCAGAGCTGGAGCTTGTACATGGCAGTCCCTTGCCGTTGTGCGAGAATCCGTCTCGCCGTCTTTTCAATTTCTCGAGTAGTTTCGCCTATTCGCCCGAGTTTGTCTCGTTCGATCCAGCTGTTTCGGGTGTCTTGTCATCGGTCTCGGCTGCCGGGCCTCCACCTGTGGATTCGGGTTTCAGCAGCGGGAAGAAAATCACGTCGCGGATCGAACGACTGTTGGTCAGTAACATCACCAACCGGTCGATGCCGACACCCATGCCTCCGGCCGGTGGCATGCCGATCTTCAGCGCCTCGAGGAACTCGGTGTCGAGCTTGGCCATCGAGTCCTCTTCGTCGAGGCCATCCAACTGGGTGCGGAACAGCTCGTCCTGGAGCAGTGGGTCGTTGAGCTCGGTGTAGGCGTTGGCCAGTTCCATGCCGTGGATGAACAGTTCGAATCGCTCGGCAATCTCGGGGTTGTCGGCTTTCCGCTTGGTCAGGGGACACAGGCTGGCGGGGTAGTCGATGACAAAGATCGGCCCGCGCAACGCGTCCTCGACGGTTTCCTCGAACACCTTGTTGACGACGACGTCGGGGTGCACACCGTCGGTTTCGATTTCCAGTCGACTGGCGATCTCGGTCACGGCCGCGGTGTCACCGATGTCGCATCCGGCGTGTTCCAGGAACAGCTCGGCGTAGGTCCGGCGTGGCCACGGCGGCGTGAAGTCGATCTGTTCATCACCCCAGGGCAGTACCATCCCCTCCCCGAGCACCTCGGTCGCGTCGACGACGATCTTCTCGACCAGGTCCATCATCGACTGGTAGTCGCCGTAGGCCTGGTAGATCTCGATCATGGTGAACTCGGGATTGTGTGTCGCATCGATGCCCTCGTTGCGAAACACACGGCCGATTTCAAAGACTCGCTCGACCCCACCGACCATCAGTCGCTTGAGGTGCAATTCGAGCGCAATCCTCATGAACAGTTCGATTCCCAGGGTGTTGTGCTCGGTGATGAAGGGCCTGGCTGCAGCCCCTCCGGCCACCGCGTGCAACACCGGGGTCTCGACTTCGGTGAAACCCGCACCCGAAAGCGTCTGGCGAATCGAGTGGATGATGCGGGTTCGCTTGAGCATCCGCTCGAGAACGCCGTCGTTGTAGATCAGGTCGATCGAGCGTTGCCGCAGCAACATCTCGACGTCCTTGGCCCCGTGGAATTTCTCGGGGGGTTGGGCCAGCGACTTGCAGAGCATCGTGATCTTCTCTGCGAAGATCGTCTTCTCGCCGGTCTTGGAGACCCGCAGCGCGCCGTCGATGCCAACCAGGTCGCCGAGATCCAGTGCGCCGATCAGTTCCCACTGTTCGTCGCTGAGATCACCACGCGAGACCATCAACTGAATCCGACCGGACCAGTCCTTGATGTGATAGAACTTCAGCTTGCCCCGGTTGTTGCGGAGCATGATCCGTCCGGCCACGCGGACGGTGTCCCCGTCGGTGCCGGGTTCCGCCGGACATCTCTCGCGGGCCTGCGAGATCGGGATGTGGTCGTCGAACCGCTGGCCCCAGGGGTCCATTCCCAGGTCCTTGATCTTTTGCAGCTTCTCCAGCCGCGCGGCTTCGAGACGATTTGGTTTGGGAGAATTCATCTGTCAAGGTCCGCGGGAGAGACCTTGTGCGGGAGTGGACGGAAATTCGAGGGCTTGGAATTGCGAGATAATCGGGGAAAAGCGGGCTGTCGTCAATGCGAGTGTCAATTGGCCAGCGACTGTCCCACGCTGGCGACGAAGTGGTGCAGCAACTGGAGGGACTCTCGGGCCTGTTCGTCGGTGATCGTCATCGGTGGGCTGATCCGCAGGACGGTATTCGCCAGTGGTCCCAGCAGGTGGATCCCGTCACCGCCATCGGCGGCCAGGTAGCACGCTTCGACAATGGCGTTGGCCACGTCACCGGCGGGAGTGGTACCGACATCGGCACACTCGATGCCATAAACCATTCCCTCGCCGCGGACCTTCGAAACCACTCCGGTGTCCTTGAGTCGCCCGAGTTCTTCGAAGAACAGGGGTTCCAGTCGCCTGGTGTTCTCGAGCACGTCGGAGTTTTCGAAGGCATCCAGCGTGGCGATGACGGCGGCACATCCGATGGGGTTGGCACTCCAGGTGTCAGAGGCTTCGCCGTACTTCAGGCTGGCCAGTACGTCGCTGCGACCGACGACAGCGCTGACGGGGATCCCGTTGCCCAGTCCCTTTCCCAGTGCGACGAGGTCGGGAGAAATCCCGTATTTTTCAAAAGCGAACATCTGGCCGGTCCGGCCGAAGTTGGCCTGGACCTCGTCGAGGATGAACAGGATGTCATGGTCGCGGCAGAACGACTCGAGCATTTGCATGTACGCCGGAGGCGGGTGGTAGCTGCCGCCTCCGCCGAGATACGGCTCGGTGATCAGGGTCCCGATCGAGTCCCCCAGTTCATCCCAGATGGTTTCGAGTTCTTCCCGGTACGGCGACAGGTCGAGTTCCCCACCGTAGCGGTCGGCGTCGTCCCAGTCGGCCATGGGGAAGCTGATGAATCGCACGCGTGGATCCCGGTCGTGGTCGGTTTCGCATCCGGTGACGGCACCGGCAAGCCCCTTCTTTCCATGGAACCCGTAGCGGGTGGCCAGGATGGTGTCTCGTTCCGGTCGCAGGTGCAGGCAGGCCCACAGGGCTTTCTGGATGGCTTCGGATCCCGACGCGGCCCAGCACACCGAGTCGAGACGTTCGCCGCCGGAACTGGATGCGACATTGGCCAAGAGTCGTTCGACTGCCGTGGCCTCGATCTCTGTCACCGCGTTGTATGCGGTCAGCGTGAGGGCTTCGGCATATCCCTCGCCTCCAGCAAGTGTTTCGGCGTCCCAGCCCAGCAACTCGGCAAGCCGCTTGAGCCATCCACGGGGGTTGTGTCCGAGGTTGGCGACGAGCACACCGGAGGTGAAGTCGTAGAGTCGTCGCCCCTCGGGGGTCCAGTGAAAGACGCCGGCCGATTTCGCCAGCACGGCTTGGCTTGGAGTGAACGTCCGCAGGGCCACGGGCTCGCGGGTGCCGATGATTTCGCGTGCGGTGTTGGAACGATCTTCACCGGGAAACTGGATCGGTTGGTTCATGGTTGTTTCCGGATGGGCCGAGATGCGGGTGTTGTGATCCAAGAGTTTAGCAATACAGCCGGATGGTGGGGAGCGGGGCGGAGCGTGGTTCTCGTGGCCGGTTTCACGGAATGCCCGGTCGATTGGCCCGAGAGTTGTCCAGAACAGTTGGCTGGTGAATTCGGTTAGGCTGTGTAAAACGCTGTGAAACGCGTGACGACTCAGGCCCAGGCATCCGGTTGCACATGTCTCTCTATCGCACATTCGTGGGACTGAAGGTGCCGGTGACTCCCGAGTTGGCGGAGGTGCTGGAGCGGCTGGGGCGGCTCGGGCCTGCGGTGCGTCCGGTTCGGGCCGAGTGCCTGCACGTGACCTTGAAATTTCTCGGCGAGACGCCCGCCGGCCAGGTCAGAGACATCGTCGCGACATTGACCGAGGTCGTGTCGGGGTGTGGCGCCTTTGACCTGGGTTTCCGTGGGGTCGGGCTGATGCCGTCACATCGGCCACGAGTGGTCTTTGCGGATCTGGATGATCCGCTTCACGACGCACCCAGGGTTGGTGGGCCGGCCGCGGCGATCGAGGACTCGATGGCAGGATTGGGTTTCGCCCGAGAGAGTCGTCCCTACCGGCCCCACCTGACGCTGGCGCGTGTGCGGGGCCGACCACCTGTGGAACTCGACGAACTGGTCGAGGCGTTTGACGAGGTGCGTTTGTCGGAGTTGACTTGTACTGAATTCGAATTGATCCGTTCAGAACTTGGCTCTGGTGGGGCGCGGTACACGACATTGGCGCGGTTGCCGTTGTCGGATTGATCGGCCGTGACGATCGCCATGAGCCGGGTGTGAGGTGTCTTGCATCCGGCTACATCCGCGCCGACAATGGCGACGGCGCGGTCGTGTGGGAACACGCTTCCGATCCGACAGGTTGTGACGGGATTTCTGAAGAGGAACATCATGAGCGATCGACCCCGAGTAATTCTCAGTGCCTTTGCCGACGAGGCGGCCAATCACAAGTCGGCTCTCGAACAACTCTCGGTGATGGCTGCCGTGGGGCTGAGGTATTACAGCCCACGATTTGTCGACGTGATGGGTTCCGGTGAAGTGAAACACGTCGTCGAACTCGACGAGGCCGAACTGGCCCGCCTGATCGAACTCCACGAGGAGTTCGGTATGAGCGTGACCGGAATCGGTGCGCGGGTTGGCAAGGTCAAGCTGCTCGACCAGGAGGACGGTTCGCACAACGTCTTTGTGCCCTTTGACGAGTACCTCGAGGGTGAGGTGGCCTCGACGATCCGCGTGGCCCAAGCGCTGGACACGAAGTTGATTCGCGGTTTCTCCTTCTACCACCCGCAGGGAACCGATCCGGTTGACTACATTCCCCAGGCGGTTGACCAACTCGGGCAGATCGTCGATCGGACCAGCGCGGCGGGACTGGTCTACGGACTCGAGATCGAGCCGAACCTGATCGGTGAGACGGGCGAGCTGCTGGCCGAATTGTGTCGCCAGGTCGATCATCCCGGCATGGTTTGTATCTACGACGGTGGCAATGTCGCGGCACAGAACAAGTCTCGCTTGCAGGTTCACGCTGAACTGGTCGACATGATTGACCACATCGGCTGGATGCACATCAAGGATTACACGATTGATCCGAGCCTGACATGGACCGGTGCGGTCGACGAGGAACGATTGAAGAACTTCGTTCCCGCAGACGTCGGCGATGCGGGGCATGATGCGTTGCTTCGCGAGTTGAAAGGACGATTGCCGGCACTCGAGGCCAAGATGCAGGCGTTGGGAGCTCCCGGGTTTTTCCTGGAGGTTGAGCCGCACCTGAAGGGAGGGGGGCAGTTTGGTGGTTTCAGTGGTCCGGATGGTATCGGCGTGGCCCTCCGCAGCCTGTGTCGTGTGCTCGACTATGTCGGCATCGATTACGCGTTGAGAGATTTTTCGGATATCCAAGAGGC
>CAZYAZ010000037.1:46052-57203 GCA_964646205.1 uncultured Planctomycetaceae bacterium
AGCCCGCTGCCAAGAAAAAGCCGGGTTCCAGATCCGACAAGGCCGTGCGATACACGTTCCGCAAGCTGCACGATCCCAACGGAATCGGCAAGTTCTACATGGGCCGCGAGATTGCTCACGTGATGGGCTACGGCTTCAACGGTTCGGGAGCCCGTTGGCTGGAGCGTGTCGAGCGGGAGCGGGAGGAGAGGTTGGCGCTGATGGTTCGCAGCTTGAAGTTGAAACCCGGTCAAACGGTGGCAGACATTGGATGCGGCAGCGGCGTGGTGACGGCATTGTTGGCCCGGGCAGTCGGCCTGGAAGGTGGGGTGATGGGCGTCGATGTGCAGCCCCAGATGCTGGCGCGGATGCAAATGCGGATGAAGAAGTTTCGAATTCCCAACGTGACCGCGGTGCGGGGGACCCAGAAGAGTCCCCGGTTGAAGCCGGGTTCGATCGACCTGGCGATCATGGTCGACGTGTACCATGAGTTCGAGTTTCCTTTCGAGATGATCAAGGAAATCGCCAAGACACTGAAACCTGGCGGGCGGATAGCGTTCGTGGAGTACCGCATGGAAGACCCCAAGGTGCCGATATTGCTCGTGCACAAGATGACCGAGAAACAGGTCAAGAAAGAGATCAGCCAGAAGGAATTTGGGCTGGTCTTCAAGGAGACAATCGGGGTCCTGCCGCGGCAACACATCGTGATCTTCGAAAAGCCGACTGGTGAGAAGAAGAAGGCCTCGGGCAAGACGCCCGCTGCTGCAAAAGCCAGCCGGAGATGAACGATCCGGCCGAGCGGTTCGACTGGAACGATCGTGGCACGTTCCTGCGGGCGGGAATCGTCGTCGAGTTGCTCGTGTTGCTGGTGGGCCTGGGGTTGGGTTGGCTGGCCGGGATCAATCCTTGGGAGTCGTGTCATCTGACGCCGGCAGCCCTGGCCTGGGGTGTGGCGGCGACCGGGCCGCTGTTGTTGGCCTTCGGCGTGACCTACAGCGTTCAGTGGACACCCTTGCGACGGATCCGTGAGTTGCTGCTTGAGATGCTGGGCCGCCCGATGGTCGAGTGCCGTTGGTACGACCTGGCGGTGCTGGCGCTTTTGGCGGGCGTTTGTGAGGAGGTGTTGTTTCGCGGTGTGATTCAGCCGTGGATGGCCGGTGGCGATGCCGCGTATCCGCTGACGATCGGGTTTGGAGTGGCGTTGATCGGCAGCAACCTGCTGTTTGCCCTGTTGCATCCCGTGACCCGCACCTATGCGATCCTGGTTGGCCTGGTTGGCATCTACCTGGGGGTGGTTGGCCTGGTCGATCCGTTGCCGGCGGGCACCAGGTTGGCCGGACAGGCCAACCTGGTGGTTCCGATTGTTGCTCACGGGGTCTACGATTTTCTCGCCTTCCTGGTGATCGCCCGCGAGAGTCGGCGACGGATGCGGTCCGCGTCGATCGTCACCGGGATTGTCGAGTCTGACTGAACGGCTACAATCCGCCACCGCCATTCGGGATGCCAGGGCCGGGGTGATTACCGGGGCGACCAGGGTGAAGACCAGGGCGAGGCAGGGATGGCCGAGGACGAGAGGACACACGGGCCGCTGGCGTCGGTGCTGACGTGGTTGGTTGGCCTCGTCGTGTCGTTTCCTCGATTGACCGTGCTGTTGAGCGGTGTCCTGGCGGTTGCGGGTGTGCTGGTGACCGGGATCCAGTTGGAATTCCAGACCAGTCGTTCGGATCTGATTGATCCGGCTGCTCCGTTTCATCGTCGTTGGCTCGATTACGTCCAGGCGTTTCCCGACACGTCGGATCTGGTGGTGGTCGTTTTCGGTCGTGATCGTGTGGCGGTGGAAGTGACACTCGAAGGGCTTGGCCGTCGTGTGGTCCAACACGACGATGTGTTCCGCAGCGTGCTGTACCGGGTGCCCGGTGGTGGCGGCAAACGGTCGAGATATTTCACCTCCGCCGATGGTCGAACCGGATTCCTGAGAACTGCTCCCGTGGTGTCCGATGACGCCGGATTCGAGGGGGCGGCCTTGGCGATCCGACGGATGCGTGCAGTGATCCATGAGGTGGAGGCCGAGAACCGCGGGGGCAGTGCGGGAGAAGTCGAGATCGGTTTGACCGGTATTCCTGTGCTCGAGAGCGACGAGATGGTGCGTTCGCAGCGGGACATGGTGTGGGCGTCTTTGCTGGCGGCCGCTGGCGTGGCCTTGTTGATGGGGGTGGGGTTTGGTGGTGCGAGATTGCCACTGGTGATCCTGTTCGGCCTGGGCTTGTCGCTGGCGTATTCGTTTGCCGGGACCGCCCTGACCATCGGCCATCTCAATATTCTCTCGGTGTCGTTTGCCGTCGTGCTGATCGGATTGGGAGTCGATTTCTCGATTCATTTCCTGGCGCGTTACGTGCAATCACGGCAGAGCGAGTCCGGTTTGATCGAGGCATTGAAAGACTCGGCCGCAGAGGTGGGGCCGGGAATCGTGACCGCCGCGGTGACCACGGCCCTGGCTTTCGGATGTGCCTCGTTGACAGAATTCCGCGGGGTGGCCGAATTGGGTTGGATTGCCGGTGGGGGGATCGTGGTTTGCGCGATTGTCACGCTGCTGGTGATTCCGGCCCTTGTGCGTTTGACCGATGCCAGGCTGATGCCCGTGGAGTTCAGCGTGGCGCTGTTGGGAGAACGTTGGCGGCACCGTGTTGCCGAATCTCCCCGGCTGGTCCTGCTCGTGTCGTTGGTGATGATGGCGGTGTCCGGGTCATCGCTGGGCGAATGGCGAAACGGTCGATGGGAATGGCTGGTCCGCTACGACGACAACCTGCTGAACCTTCAGGCCGATGACATCGAGTCGGTCCGGGTGCAAAAAAGGGTGGCGAATGATCCTGATGGCGGTGCGTTGTTTGCCGTGTCGTTGTGTGATTCTCTGGAGAAGGCCGAGAGGGTGGCGGTCCGGATGGAAGCTTTGCCGACGGTGAAGCGGGCAACTCATCTCGGACGATTTCTACCCGGTGCCGATTCCCAGACTCTCCTGGCCCGGCTTCCCGTTCCGTTGGTGTCTCGCTACCACAGCCGCCAGGGTGACTGGTTGGTGCAGGTCGTGCCCCGGGAATCCTTGTGGGACCAGGAACCGTTGAAGCAGTTTGTCAGGGAAGTTCGTGGGATCGATCCGGAGGTGACCGGGACGCCGTTGCAGAACTTTGAAGCGGGCCGGCAGATCAAGCGGAGTTACCAGGTGGCGGCGGTTGTGGCCGTAGGAGCGATCATCGTTGTGTTGCTGTCGGCATCCCTGGGGCTGTTGAAGGCGATGGCAATGCTGTCCGTCGGCGGACTCGTGGTGGGTTTCTCGATCGAAGCGGCCTGGCGGGAACAACTCGGAAATCACCCGGAGTTGTGGGCGGCTGCTTTTGTCGCCTCCACTGCAGCCGCGGCGTTGGTGCTGGATCCGCGTGCTGTTCGGGACACGTTGTTCGCCTTATTGCCACCACTGGTTGGTGGTGTGGTGATGCTGGGAGGCATGCAGTGGCTGGAGGTGCCATTGAATCCTGCCAACCTGATCGTGTTGCCATTGGTGCTGGGAATCGGGGTGGATGACGGGGTGCACGTGCTGCACGATTTCCGTTCGCGGCAAGGACGCTATGTGATGTCGCCCTCGACGATTCACGGGGTGTTGCTGACATCCCTGACCTCGATGGTGGGTTTTGGCACCCTGATGATTGCTTCCCACCGTGGCCTGTCCAGCCTGGGGTTGGTGTTGTTGCTGGGCGTGGGCAGTTGCCTGTTGGTGGCGTTGGTGCCGTTGCCGGCGGTGCTGAACCTGGTGTCGAGGTCTGTGGGAACGCGGGGTCCAGAGGCGAATGGTTAGTTGAGGAGATGGCTGTCGGGGCTTAATTCTGCGGAATTCGTCTTCACCCATGCCGCGACCCGGTTATTCTCTGTGGAACTCACCCGGCAAGGAGGCTGCGAGCGAGGATGGATGGAGCAGAATTGCGGCCGGCCGCTGATGCGGCTTCCGAGTGGGTGAGAGGCTTGTACGCCTGGCTTGAGTCCGTGTTGCCGGGAGAACGTTTCGGAGTGTGGACGGCCAGGTTGGTCGTCGTGCTGGTCACAGTCGCCGTGGCCTGGCTGGCCTATGCTGTCACTCGACGGCTGTTGCTGGCGGTGATCGGCAGGATGGCCGCGCGGACTCGCACCCAGTGGGACGATCGCCTGATTGACCGGGGGTTCTTCGACCGGATGTCGCGGCTGGTCCCGGCGGTGATCGTTTTTTTGGCGGCTCCGCTGTTTGCCGACCCGTTTCTGTCGAGTCTGGCCCTGGACGAGGTTTTGAAGCGGCTGGCGACTGTCTGGCTAGTGGTGGTGGTGCTGAGGTCGTTCGGTGCGTTGCTCAACGCCGCCGTCGATATCTACGACTCGATCGATCGCAAGAAGGCCAACCCGATCAGTGGGTTCGTGGGTGGTCTGAAACTGGTGCTGTGGATCGTGGGGCTGATCCTGTGTATTGCCGCGATCACTGGACGAGATCCCTCGGGGTTGGTCGCCGGCATCGGCGCGTTGACCGCGGTGCTGTTGCTGGTCTTCAAGGACTCGATCCTTGGACTGGTGGCCAGTATCCAGATATTCGTCAACGACCTGGTTCGAGTGGGTGACTGGATCGAGATGTCCGCCTACGGTGTCGATGGTGATGTGATCGCGGTGTCGTTGACAACGATCAAGGTCCAGAACTGGGATCGTACGATCGCGACGATTCCGTCCTACAGCGTGATCTCCGAGTCGTTCAAGAACTGGCGGGGGATGCAGGACTCCGACGGTCGCCGGATCAAACGGTCGATCGGCATCGACATGAATTCGATTCACTTTTGCACACCCGAGCAAATCGAGCGGTTTGGCCGTTTCGCGCTGCTGGAGGATTACATCGCCACGAAACAGGAGGAGGTCACCCAGTACAACCAACTTCACGGGATTGACACCTCGGAAGTGATCAATGGTCGACGCCTGACCAACCTGGGCACGTTCCGGGCGTACCTGATCGCGTACCTGCGTCGACACTCGGGCATCAACAATGACATGACATTGATGGTCCGGCAGTTGGCCCCGTCGGCCGAGGGTTTGCCGATCGAGATTTACGTGTTCAGTCTCGACAAGGACTGGGTGGCGTACGAGGCGTTGCAGGCGGATGTGTTTGATCACCTGCTGAGCGTGGTGGGGGAATTCGACCTGCGGGTGTTCCAGCGGCCAACGGGACGCGACATGGTGGCGATGGGATCTCAGCAGATCCAGCCGCCGCCCAGCACCCGGTCCCCGGCGTAGAACACGACCGCCTGTCCGGGAGCAACTCCGAACTGGGGTTCGTCAAAAGTCACTCGCACCCGGTCGTCCCCGGTCATCTCGACCGCAGCAGCGGCCGCCTCGTGCCGGTACCGGATCTGTGCCTGGCACCGCAATGGTTGAGTGGTGGTGTCGCCGGCCCCATCGACGAGCCAATTGAGCCGATCGGCCTCCAGCCAGTCCCTGGCCAACTCCTGTCGTTGGCCCACCACGACCCGGTGTGATTCGGGTTCAATCGCCACCACGTAGCGAGGTTCTCCAAAGGCAATTCCCAATCCACGTCTCTGTCCGACCGTGAATCGCTCGTAGCCGTCGTGTTCACCTAGGACCGTTCCGGCCGTGTCGACCACTTCCCCGGCCGTGTCGAATTCTCCCCGGTGTCGTTTCAGAAATCCGGCGTAGTCGTTGTCGGGAACAAAGCAGATTTCCTGGCTGTCGGGCTTGTCAAAGACTCGCAGACCGGCCCGTTGGGCGGTCTCGCGGATCTCCGTTTTGGTGGCATCCCCCACCGGAAACAGGACGTGTTTGAGCAATTCGGGGTCGATTCCGAACAGGACATACGACTGGTCCTTGCCGCTGTCGAGCCCACGAACCAGTGCCGGGCGATCGGATCCCGGAGTTGGCAGGAGTTGTGCGTAGTGTCCCGAGGCGATGTGGGTGGCTTCGACCTGGCGTGCGAATTCCCACAGCCGACCGAATTTCAGCCAGTTGTTGCACATCACGCAGGGATTGGGTGTCCGCCCCGAGAGGTACTCGTCGGCGAAGTAATCCTTTATACGGCCAAAGGCGTCCTGGAAGTTCAGGGCGTGGAAGGGGATTCCGAGTGAATCGGCGACACGGCGGGCGTCGGCGGCGTCGGAGGCACTGCAGCAGCCCTGGCGATGTTCGGGTTGATTGCCGACGACGGGCAACTCGCAGGTGCTTTCCGAGTGGACTCCCGAGCGCATGAACAGGCCGATCACTTCATGACCCTGTTGCTGCAGCAACCAGGCGGCGGCCGAACTGTCGACACCGCCACTCATCGCCAGGACGACTCGTGTACCCATTTCCCGATTCTAGGTGCACCCCGGGCGTGCCGCCAAGGTGCGAGGTGAGGTTATGGGAGGGGATCCTGCGAGCGAGTCGTGGTGGCTGCGGTGCTGGGGGCCGCGATCAGGCCGGTGATCTGGAGTGATTCGACCAGTCCGCGTGCCACGGGACCGGCTTCCCGCCCCCCACTTCCGGCGTGCTCCAGGACGACAACAAAGGCAACTCGCGGCTGGTTGGCCGGTACGTACCCGGCGAACCAGGCGTGGTCCTCGAGGTCTCCGCCGACCTCGGCAGTCCCGGTCTTGCCGGCGATGGTGATCCCGGGCAACCGCACTCGCTTGTAACCGGTTCCCCGGGGATCTTCGACGACCCGCTTGAGTCCCGCGCGAACGGTGTCCAGCACGCGTTTGGAGAGTCCTGGGATCCGCGTGGTTCTCGGCTCAGCGCGGGTGGCGAGAGCTTCCGGGTCCGGGCCCAGGTCCGAGACAACGTGTGGGGTCACCAGCGATCCACCATTGGCGATCGCCGCCATCATCCGAACGACCTGGAGCGGTGTTGCCGTGATCGGACCCTGTCCGATGGCCAGTTGCATGGTCTCGGACACGAGTGGTTTGGTTGGGGGCTTGGGCAGGCGTCCGGCCGATTCGCCGGGGAGATCGATGCCGGTGGGAACTCCGAAACCGAAACTGGCAGCCCAGCGGTGCAGGCTGTTGTGACCGGTTGCTCCGGACCGGGCCAGTCGACGGGCTGCGTCGAAGAAGTAGACGTTGCAACTGCGGCACAGTGCGTCGCCCATGTCGGTTCGACCGTGTCCGATTCCGAATCGGCTGAAGACGTAGCAGCGATGATGTGAGGGATTGTCCAGGAACCCTCGGCAGGAAATGCTGTGACCCGGTGGCAGGATGCCACTCTCCAGCAGTGCGGTGGCCGAGACCGATTTGAAGACAGACCCGGGCGGCAGGGCCATGCCGGTCACCCGGCAAAAGAGCGGCCTGCTGGGGTCGTCCACTATGGACTTCCAGGTGTCAGCATCAGGAGCGAGGATGAGATTGGGGTCGAACCGGGGAGCCGATGCGGCGGCCCGGATGGCTCCGGTGTGCAGGTCAATCACGACGATCGCGCCACCGGAGGATCCTTTCGAGGTGGCCTGGTCGAGCAGTGTCTCGGCCCGCCGCTGCAGGGGCAGTGAAAGAGTCAACTGGATATCCCGTCCCCGTCGTGGTGGTTTCAGGATCCGCGTCGAAACCACTTCACCATGTCGATTGGTGACGATCCGCCGCAGGCCCGGTTGGCCTCGCAGGACGGGGTCGTAGCTTTTCTCGACACCACTGGCACCGACCCATTCGCGTTCGGGGACGATTCCCCGATCTTGGGTCTGCTGGCGTCGGTTGCCGACGACATGTGCGGCCAGGCTGCCGTGGGTGTAAATCCGGCGGGTGTTGACTCGTACGACGACCCCCGGGAATCGTTCGGGATATTCCTGGATTGCTCCTGCGGCTTCCAGCGAGACGTCTTGGAGCAGCCTGTGGTACTCGAGTTCCTCGGTGACCACGACTGGTTCACGTGCCGAACGCCGCGGCGGCGTTGTCAGGGCCGTCTTGATTTTCTGTATCAGCGAGACCGGTGAGCGAGACGTCGACCGGGAATCTGGTGCTACCGTGTTTCTATTCTGTTCGACCGTCTTGACGATTCGTTCGACTCGTTGTTGTACCGTCTCGGCGGCCTCCTCCAGTTTGACCTTGTCGACGCGGCACAGGGTTGCCAGGTCTTTGAGCAGGCTTTGCCGGCGGAGGAGTACGATTCGGCGTGCCGCGGCGACTTTTGCCGCGTCGCGTCTTTCACGTGGTTTCAACCGCGACAGGGCCTGGCCTTTCAACCAGGAGGGGTCCGGTGGTGTCTCGAGCCAGCGGTAGTGCACCAGGATGCCGAATTGCTGTTGATCGTGGGCCAGGACGGTGCCGTCGTCTGTCAGGATCCTGCCCCCGTGAGTCGGGATGGGCTGTGTTGTGACGGTGACAGGCGATGAACGCGGCGCCCACTTGTCACCGTCGTGGCTCATGATCGAGGCCGTTCGCCAACCGATGGGAATCAATGGAAGCACCATGGCCAGGCCCAGCAGTGTCAATCGCACGCCAGGTTGCCGATCCCATCGGGATCCCCGTGGTTCGGATCGTGGCAGCAGATCGGTGGTGGGACGATTGAGCATGACGAGTCGGGGAACTCAACTGGAGAGCGGGGCGGGTAGCAGCAGGCGACCGAGAGATTTCTGGAGAGCATGAATTGCCAGGAGCGAGATCCATACCACCGCCGCGTTGGCCGCCGCATCAGCGAGAGAGTTGGCCAGGACTGTGGGAAGCGTGCTCGAGAGCCAGTTCGCCACGGAGTCGACGGCGCCGATTCGTACAAGTTTCGAGACCGATTCGATTCCGGTGGTCAGCAACAGCGTGGCGAGCGTGACGGTGGTGATTGATCGGACGGGGCGATTGGTCCAGGCGGTTGGGAGCAGGCACACGGCGACCGTGGCCAGGGCCAGGTCGAGTCCCAGTGGACCGTTGCTCCGCAGGCAGTCACTGGTGAATCCCAGGGCCGCCGCCCAGACCACGACCGCGGTCCCCTCGCAACCACCCACCACCAGTGCCAGCACGATCCAGAGTGGCCGGATTGCCAGGCCGCCGATGTCCAATGACGGCATGATTGACGTTTCGGCGACCAGCGCGGCGTAGGCCAATCCCAGTAGCACCAGGTGACGGAAGATCGATAGAGGATTCATTGTGCCAGGACCCCCGGTGATTGCGCCGGTTTGCGATTGAACCGCCGGGTCAGGACCTCGACCTGCTTGAGTTCATTGAGATCGGCGGCCGGCCGGACGCGGATTTCCCAGTGTGGTGCCTCGCCTGGCAGACGGGCCTGCACGACCGTGCCGTAGACCATTGGCCAGTCATCGGGTTGATCGCGGCCGTCGGTGAAGACGGTGTCCCCGATTGCGACTGCGGCGGTGGCTGGAACCAGGGTCAGTCGACAGAAGCCATCTCCGGTGCCTTCGAGCATGCCACGGGTCGAGTAGACGGGCCGATCCTGGCCGACTCGTGCCAGTCGTGCGAGACCGCGGAACCGCGTGTCGGTCACCGGTTGCAGCGTTGAGGTCCACCGTCCGACTCGAGAAATGCGGCCCACAACACGTCGACCGGAGTAGGCGGGCTGCCCCTGGGCGAGTTTCGAGTCGATTCCAAGATCGAGAGTGCTGTGCCCAGGCTCGACGACCAGGCTGTCCTGGGCGAGGCCCTGTCCGCGATCGAGAATCCGTCCTGCCAGCCATTCCTGGATCGTTTCCCGGCCCAGGACTCGGGCCGCAACCAGGTCGGTGGTGATCAGCGGAGGGTGCACCAGGGACGGGACCGGTGCCCGGTTGGCTGCTGCCGTCGGGCCGGAAGACGAGGCCACCCTGGCGAGTTTCATGTTGGCCAGTCGCAGTCTCTGGATTTCCAGCCTCGCCGCCTCGAGTTCCTCCTGCCCACCGGTTGTGGATGTCGAGTGATTGGCGAATGGTCGCCAGGATGCCAGTTGTTCGGTGGCATCGGAAATGGCCTGTTGACCGGGGCGAGCCAGGTCAACGACGCAACTGCGGATCGCGTTGTCCAGGCGATCGGGCAACGCGGCCAGAGCCAGGCCGATCGCCAGGCAGACTGTCGGCGGTTTCCAGTGTGTTTTTGGCTTCACCACCGGACCCTCGGTTGTGCCACCAGTCGGTTGCTCGGGTGGCGCGTGGAGTGTTTACAGGTCGTTGTCGCCGTCCTCGAGTGCGTCACGCCATTGCGAGAGGTGTTCCAGGCAGATCGCGGTGCCTCGCGCGACGGTTGTCAGAGGGTCCTCGGTAACCCGCACCGGGACGCCGAGATGTTCGTTCATCAACCGGTCGATTCCGCGCAGCATGGCACCGCCACCGGTCAGGACCAGCCCGGTGTCGACGATGTCGGCGGCCAGTTCAGGCTGGCATTGTTCGATCACTCCACGAATGGCTCCGAGAATTGACGCGAGCGGTTCCCGGAGAGCCTCGCGAATTTCTTCACTGGTGACCACGGCCTTGCGCGGAACTCCGCTGATCGTGTCGACCCCGCGGACCTCCGCGGTCCGTTCGCCATCCAGGGGGAAGGCGCTCCCGGCTTCGATCTTGATCGCCTCGGCTGCCTGTGTGCCGATCCTTAGCGAAAAGTGCTGTTTCATGTACTCGACAATGGCCTCGTCCAACTCGTCGCCTCCGATGCGAATCGAGCGGCTAACGACGGTTTGTGCGAGGCTGAGAATGGCGATCTCGGTTGTTCCCCCTCCGATGTCACAGACCATGCTTGCCATCGGTTCGGAGATCGGCAGCCCGGCGCCGATTCCGGCCGCTTTGGATTCGTCAATCAGGTAAACCCGCCCGGCGCCGGCGCGTTCGGCGCTGTTGAAGACCGCGCGTTTTTCGACTGGTGTGATGCCACCGGGGACCGCGATCACGACTCGAGGTTTGAGCAGCCTGTGGCGGCTCGACTTGTTGATGAAGTACTCGAGCATTGCCTCGCACAACTCGAAGTCGGTTATCACGCCATCGGCCAGTGGTCGTACGGCCGTGATCGAATCGGGCGTGCGCCCGAGCATCTGCTTGGCCAGCTTTCCGACCGCGGTGCCACGACCGAGAACCCGCCGGGTTCCCTTCTCGAGGGCCACCACGCTGGGTTCGTCCACGACGATTCCCTCGTCCTGGATTGCCACGAGAGTGTTGGCGGTACCCAGGTCGATGGCCAAGTCGGGACAGATCCACTGGCGCAGGCGGTGCAGCATGTCTCCGGGAATGAG
>CAZYAZ010000038.1:0-55477 GCA_964646205.1 uncultured Planctomycetaceae bacterium
CACCGGCGACGACAAGTTCCTCGACGTCTGGCGTCAGCAGATCAAGCGGATCAATGCCCAGTCCAAGGTCGTGGACGGCAAACGAATGACACCGCGGATGTATGGAGACAAGGGCTGGTACAACTTCACCCCGTCGCCCTACACCTCCGGAGGACTCGAGACCTGGTACCACTCGATGAAGGATTCCGACCGCTCGTTGTTCCCCGGCAGCAGTTGGGTCGCATTCCTGGATGGCAAGAACCCGAACTACCCGGCCGCCGCCCTGCGGGGTGATCTCGAGCGAGTCCGCAGCCGCGTGGCGGGTTCCCGGGCCGACACCACCACACCAGACACTCGCCTGGCTGACGACCCCATGCGGTACAATCCAGCCAGCGTGAGTTCTCTGATCCAATTGATGCTCGGTGGACTGCACCCCGGTCACCGTGGCCAGGTCCTGCACACCAGGGTCCGCTACTTCGACCCCATCGCCCGCCGGGCCGGGGTCCCCGAGGGAGTGGCTGCACTGGTCGAGTCCCTGGACGACACCTCCGTCACGCTCTCCCTGGTCAACACCGATCAACTCAACTCACGCATCGTGGTGATCCAGGCCGGAGGCTATGCCGAACACCAATTCACCGGTCTGGAGCAAGGTGACACCACCACACCGCTCGATGCGGACTCGCTCCGCGTCAGGTTGGCTCCCGGAGCCGGTGGCCGACTCCGGTTGACCATGAAGCGATACACCAATCGCCCATCGATGCGATTCCCGTGGGATCGGGACTGATCTGGACGTCGAAGACGGGATCAACTACCAACCCGTCTTCACTCTCACCACTCCCCTACATCCCACGTTGTGAGTCACAAGGCCCGTCCACATTGGCCAGGCCCTACCGGCTCGCTCCTCACCGCCGATGCGCAAACGCTTGGCACTGATCTTGCCCACGTATGGAGTGCTCTATGCACTCTGTTTCGTCACGGCATTTCTGCTCCGGTTTGATTTCCAACTCCCCGAAATCTATCAACCGGTCATCGTGCTGGGCCTGCCGGTCGTTCTGGGCATCAAGTTCTGCATCTGCCTGGCAACCGGTGAATGGCGACGCACGTACCGCTACACCACCGTCACCGACTTGTTCAACCTGATCGTCGGCAGCGCGACTGCAGCCGGTGTCTCGTACCTGGCGTTGCTACTGGCCCTGGGCACACTCCCCCTGCCCCGTACCGTCCTGTTGATCGACGCGATGCTCTCGATACTCGCCGTGGGCCTGTTGCGAGTCGGCATCAGGGTGATCACCGAAAGAATCGTTAGGGCCGGCCACGAGCGACGGGCGCTGATCCTGGGCGTCGATCCGGATGCGGTCGCCATCGCACGCAGCCTCGGGTCATCGGCGGAACCGGTGCGAGTCGTCGGGTTTGTCGGAGAACCCCGCGATCACGGCAACGCATTGATTGCAGGCATCCGGGTCTTTCCCCTGGCCAAGAACGGTGTGCTTGCGACCGACTGGACACGCTTGGCTCACAAGCAGCGAGCCGACTTCGTGCTGCTGCCCAGTACAGTTTCGGGCGACGTGGTCCGGGAATTGATCCGGATATTCGCCGGCACCAGCGTTCGAGTGCAGGTGATGCCCACAGCCAACAGTCTATTGGGACAGCAAGAGCAACTGGCCGTTCGAGACGTCACGATCTCTGACCTGCTTCGTCGCGACCCGGCCAAACTGGACCTCGAATCCATCCGCAACCTCGTCAACGGCAAACGTGTCCTGGTGACCGGAGCCGCCGGGAGCATCGGCTCGGAGCTCTGTCGGCAGATTGCGGCCCTGGCCCCCGACTCCCTGGTCCTCGTGGATCACTCCGAAACCGGGATTTTCCACATCGAGAACGAACTGGTCGATCGACCGACCAAGCTACACCCCGTCGTTGCCAGCGTGGTGGACTACGACGTGATGAGGCGAGTGATGATCGAACACAGGCCCGAGTTGGTCTTTCACGCTGCCGCCTACAAGCACGTGCCGCTGATGGAATCCAACCCGCAGCAGGCTATCAACAACAACATCGGCGGCACACGGACGATGGTCGACCTGGCCGATTCCTTCCACGTCGAGGCTTTCGTCCTGATCTCGACCGACAAGGCCGTCGATCCCTCGAGCATTATGGGAGCCACGAAGCTCGTCTCCGAAAAGTACCTGCAGGCGATCACCACCACGTCGAACACCCGCATGATGATCGTCCGTTTCGGCAATGTTCTCGATTCAGCCGGCAGTGTCGTTCCCACCTTCCGATCGCAAATCACCGCCGGCGGCCCGGTCACCGTGACCCATCCCGAGATGGAACGATTCTTCATGACCATCCCCGAGGCCGTGCAACTGGTGCTCCAGGCTGGAGCCATCGGTGATTCGGGTGATGTGCTGATCCTCGAAATGGGACAACCGGTCAAGATCGTCGATCTCGCACGAGACATGATTGAACTCTCCGGACTCAAGTATCCCGACGACATCGACATCACATTCACCGGTATCCGTCCGGGGGAAAAGCTGACCGAAACACTCTTCTACGAGCAGGAGATGGGAGCGCGAAAAATCCACGACCAGATTTTCCGTGCCACGGGATCAATTCCCTCACACGAATGCGTCGCCACGGAGTTGGGACGCCTGGAACAGTCGCTGAATGGCTCGCGGGCCGAGGCCATCGATGCACTCAAGATTGCCGTCCAGGGACTGGTCGTCGACGACAGTCAAAGCCACGCCTTCCGTCGGGCCGCCTGAGCAATCGGTGACGCGAGATGGACAGTTGGCCGCAACCGGCGTATGAAAAGGACATTCGGTTGCTCCGTCTGTCCCCCGGAACCCAGCACCATGACGCCTCTGACCCGCCGTCAACTGTTCACCACCGCTGCTGCCACGGCCACCGCAACGGCTGTCTCGAACGCCGGGGCCTCCACGGCAACTGCCACCGCCCCGTTTCGCTTCTGCCTGAACACCAGCACCATCCGTGGCCAGAAACTCGGACTGCTCCAGGAAATCGTCCTGGCGGGAAAGGTCGGCTACACCGGAATAGAACCCTGGATTCGCGAGATCGACCAATACGAGCGAGAGGGAGGTTCCCTCAAGGATCTCCGCAAGCGAATCCAAGACGCCGGACTGCAAGTCGAAAGTGCCATCGGATTTGCCCAATGGATTGTCGACGACGACAAGCAGCGAGCGGCTGCACTCGAGACAGCCAAACGCGACATGGACAAGGTTCGGCAACTTGGCGGCAAACGGATAGCCGCCCCCCCGGCCGGTGCCACCCGACAAAAGAACCTCAATCTCTTCGCAGCCGCCAGCCGCTACCGGGCACTGCTGGAAATCGGAAGCCGGATTGGTGTCACTCCGCAGGTGGAAGTCTGGGGATTCTCCCAATCCCTCTCGCGGCTCGGTGAAACCGCTTTCGTGGCGATCGAGAGTGGTCATCCCAACGCATGTGTGTTGCCCGACATTTACCACATCTACAAGGGCGGATCCGACTTCACCGGTCTCGACCTGCTGTCCGGACCTTCCATTCACTGCTTCCACGTCAACGACTATCCCGACAAGCCACCGCGGGCGACCATCACCGATGCCGATCGGGTTTACCCCGGCGACGGGGTCGCGCCGGTCGCCATGGTGCTGAAGCACATCGCCGCCAAGCGACACCCCGTCGCCCTCTCGCTGGAACTGTTCAATCCCACCTACTGGGCCCAGGATGCCGAGACCGTCTGCCGCACCGGACTGCGAAAGATGAAGGAGGTGGCAGCACGGGCGCTGTCCTGAATCGCCCGCGGCTCACGACCGGCCGCATCACCGGTGACTACTTGAAAAACCACTCCGACGCGACCACCATACGGCTCCTCTGAAATTGACTGGAGAGTCGCCGTGATACCGTGTGCACGTCCAACAAGCCTCGTCCTGGTTCTCGCGCTGGTGACCAGCAGTATCGCGGCTGATCCCGAAGTGGTGGCCTTTCGTGGCGCCAGAATTCTGCCGGCCACTGGCAAGCCGATCCCCTCTGGCACACTGGTCATCAGCAACGGCAAGATTGTCTCGGTGGGACCGATCAAGTCGGTGAAGATCCCCGACGGGGCCCGGGTTGTTGACGTCTCCGGCAAGGTGATCATCCCGGGCCTGGTCGACAGCCACTCCCACCTCGGCGTTGCCTCGCGGCCACTGGAAAAAGCCAACAGCGACGGGAACGAGCGTAGCGGCGCGGTGCAGAGCATCGTACGGGCCCTCGACTCGATCAACCCCTTTGACCCCGGAATACGCATGGCCCACTCCGGCGGCATCACCACTGCCAATGTGATGCCCGGTAGCGGCAACGTGATCGGCGGGCAAACGATCTACGTCAAGTTGCGTGGCAATAGCCCCGAACAAATGTGGATCGGCACCGATGGTCATTTCGGCGGCCTGAAAATGGCCAACGGCGAGAACCCCAAGCGTTCCTACGGGTCCAAGGGGCAGCCACCCGTCACGCGCATGAAGATCGCCGCCCTGCAGAGATCCGAATTCGTCAAGGCCGAGGGGTACCGTCGCAAATGGATCGCCTACGAAAAGAAACACCGGAAGGACAAAGACGCGTTGCCACCGGACCGCAACCTGGAACTCGAGCCATTGGCCGAGGTGCTGGCCGGCCGGCGGACCGTCCACTTCCACACTCATCGTGCTGACGACATCCTCACCGTTTTGAGACTCAAGCGAGAATTCCGCTTCGACCTTGTCATCCAACACGGAACCGAGGCCTACAAGGTCATCGACCAGGTCGCCGCCGCTGGCGTGCCCGTCTCCATGACCATCGTCGACAGTCCCGGGGGCAAGGCCGAGGTGGTCGACTTCATTGAACAGTGCGGTGCAGAATTGACCCGGCGAGGGGTCAAGGTGCATGTCAACACCGACGACCCGGTGACCGAAAGTCGATTCTTCCTGAGAACCACTGCCGCCACCGTCCGTGGTGGGCTGGACACCGCCAACGCGTTGAAAGCCATCACCCTGCACCCCGCCCAGGCCTTGCGGCTGGACAACCGGATCGGGTCACTCGATCCGGGCAAGGACGCTGACTTCGTGATCCTCAGTGGAGCCCCGTTCAGTGTCTACACCCGTGTGCTGGAAACATGGATCGATGGCCGACAGGTTTTCGACCTCAGCAATCCACGTCAACGGCTCTACCAGACCGGTGGATTCCAGTTGGCTCGACGCGAACTGATCCCCGCACGGGCTCCCGCCGTCCAACCACGACCGCACGTCGAGGCACCTCGAATCCCCAAAAAATCGCGGGAGGCCATCGCCAGCAGTGACACCATCCTGGTCCTCGCCGGGCGGCTGCATCCGGTCTCTGGCCCCCCCCTGAAAAACGCTGCAGTGCTCGTGCGGAACGGGATCATCCAGGAGGTCGGACCTGTCGACAAGGTCAAAGCCCCACGAGGAACACCGGTGATTTCAGCCAGGGTGGTCACTCCAGGCCTGATCGACACGCACACCATCGTGCCGCTCTCGGGTGAATACAACATTCCCGCCGACCAGGACCAGGACGAAACCAGTGACCCGAACCAGGCCGATGCCCGGGTCCTCGACGGATTCAACCCCGCCGAACCGCTGCTCCGCTTCCTGCTCGAACAGGGTGTCACGGTGATCCACGCATCACCTGGCCGCGCCAATGTCATCGGGGGGTTGACCGGCGTTTTCCGCACCCATGGAAACGACGCCGAAGCGATGACTGTCCGGTTCCCCCAGGCCATGGCCTTCAATCTCGGAGTCGCCCCCAAGCAAACCTATTCCGGACAGAAGCCGACGACCCGGATGGGGACGGCGGCCCTGATCCGGCAGGCCCTGTCCCTGGCTCGCGGCTACCAGGCCCTGGTCCACGCTGCCAACGACGACGACGATATCGAACCACCCGACCGGAACCTCAAGCTCGAGGCGCTCGGCCTGCTTCTCGACAGGAAGATCCCCGCGGTCTTCTGCGGCCACCGCGCCGATGACCTGCTGACAGCCCTCCGAATCGCCAGGGAGTTCCAGGTGAAACCGGTGCTGTCGATGGCAACCGAGGGTTACCTGATCCGCGACCAGTTGGCCCGAGCGGGAGTCCCGGTCATCGTCCATCCGACGATGCAGCGCATCGGTGGTCTCGAGACCATCAACAGTTTCCTGGGCAACGCGGCCGCTGTTTCCGACGCGCTTGCTCCGAAGTCCGTTCCCCTGGCAATTGCCAGCGGAGTGGAGGGCTATGTTCCCAAGTCGCGAGTGATCCGCTACGAGGCAGCGATCGCCATGACCTACGGGATGGGTTTCGACCGGGCATTGCGAGCCATCACCCTGGACGCCGCGCGGTTGCTCGGAATCGAGCAGCAGCATGGCAGTATCGAGCAAGGAAAGGCCGGCGACCTGGTGCTTTACGACGGCGACCCGTTCGAGCATGCCACGCACGTCACCGCCGTCCTCGTCGGTGGCCGCCTGGCCTACCGCCGAGGAATCCGGACAGCCATCCCACAACTGGGACGACTGTTCTTGCCAACCCCGTCAATCCCCTGCTGCCAGGCCTTCTGAACAACGGACGTGCCAGGATGATCACACGAACACCGCAGTACGACCGGCGCCTGTGACACGGTGTCTCGTGAAACGCGGGTCCGGCGAATGCCACTCAGCCAGTCCTTTTTCACCGGTTGGCCATCTGTTGCATGGCCTCCGGCAAGCGGCTATTCTTGCCCAACCGACTGCGAAAGAGCCGTTTTTCGTGGGCACGGTGACTGTGGTGGATATAGCTCAGTTGGTTAGAGCGCCAGATTGTGGTTCTGGAGGTCGCCGGTTCGAATCCGGTTATCCACCCTTTCGCGGCCACTCCCAACACAACGGCCGCGTGTTGTTTTGACACTGAAGCGTTTCAACAAAGATTCACAGGCACAAGGCCACGTCCGAGGAGACTCAGGTTATGACACTGGTGGGACAACCAGCACCCGAATGGAGTGCGTCGGCGTACGTCAACGGCGAAGACAAGACAATCGGCAACAGCGATTTCGCGGGCAAGTGGTACGTGCTGTACTGGTACCCACTCGACTTCACCTTCGTCTGCCCGACGGAAATCCGCACGTTCCAGGAACTGGCCGAGGACTTTGCCGACGACGGGGTCGAGGTGGTCGGGTGTAGCACGGACAGCTATTTCAGCCACAAGGCGTGGTTCGCTGACCGCGAGACGTTCCCCCAGGAGATCACACACCCGGTGATCGCTGACACCACGCACTCGGTCACTCGGGCCTTCGGTGTGCTCAAAGATGACCTGGGAGCCGCCTACCGCGGCACGGTCATCGTCGACAACGAGGGCATCGTGCGTTCCATCGCCGTCAACGATCTGGGAGTCGGCCGCAGCCCCTCCGAGGTTCTGCGAACCGTCCAGGCTCTGCAGAGCGGTGGCCTGTGTGGCGCCGACTGGAAGAAGGGCGACGAGTTCGTCGGGTGAGCCGTCTCGAGACAATCGCGAGGGAGAACTGGGAAGATTTTCTCGCCGCACCGGCTGCCGTGTTGATGCTCGGTAAGAGCGACTGCCCGGCGTGCGCGGCGTGGACTGAGGAACTGACCGCGTTTCTCGAGGATGACTCCGAGTGGACCTCGGTTCGCTTCGGCAAGCTGTTGCTCGACCAACCTGGGCTGGGAAGCTTCAAGAAAGCCAACCCCTGGCTGGCCGGACTCAAGGATCTGCCGCTGAACCTGATCTACATCGAAGGCGAAAAGGTCAAGGAGTTTCTGGGGTCGGGCGCCGAGCGTCTGGCCAACCGGCTTCGCCGTCTTCTCGCCCCACCAACCTCCTGATCCCATGCCCGCGATCTACGAGCATCATCACCGGGTGATTGCCCGGGACATCGACGGACAAGGTCACGCCGGCAACGTGGCCTATGTCGGCTGGATGCAGGATGCAGCGGTGGCCCATTCCACCGCCCAGGGCTGGGCACCGGAACGATACGAAGACGCCCGGGCCGGATGGGTCGTGCGGCATCACGACATCGAGTACCTGCAACCAGCGTGGGAGAACGATCAACTGGTCATCGTGACCTGGGTCGCGGACTTCAAGAAGCTGACTTCCTTGCGGCGTTACAGGATCGTCCGCCGTGATCCACCAGGTGAAAATGGAGGCGAGTCCGTCGAGACGGTTCTGGCCGTGGCAGCGACAAACTGGGTGTACATTGGATTCGAGAGACGGATGCCCCGACGAATCCCCGATGAATTGTCCGCGGCCTTCGAGGTGGTTCCCGACGCTCCAGGCGACGAGTCCAGCATCAGCTAGATTGGTGGCCGCGAAGTCGCATCACCGCGAGCCTCGATCGCCTCATCGATCCGCTGCAGCAATTCATCACTCACATCGGCCCCCATTGCACCGGCCGACTCGTGGATCTGCTCGGGCCGCCGCCCGCCACACAATGAGACGGTGATTCCGGGTTGAGCCAGCGTCCAGGCAATCACCAGTTGCGAAACCGTCAGACCCACCTGGCCGGCAATTGGCCGCAACTTGTCAACAAAATCCAGGTTCCTCTGGTACTCCTGGCCCTGGAACATCGGATACTTGGCTCGACCATCGGGAGGAACGAAAACATCGTCACGGCCCAGGTGACCCGCCAGCAGCCCCTTCAACAGCACCCAGTAGACCATCACTGACACGTTGTGCTCCTGGCACCACGGCACATGATCTGCCTCGATCTCACGCTGCAGCATGTTGTAGTGAGGCTGTGACGCCGCGATCGGACAAACTGCCAGGAACTCTTCCATCTGGGCGGTGCTGAAATTCGAAACACCGACACTACGAATTTTTCCGGCTGACAGAAGTTCCTTCAGTCCCCCAGCGGACTCACTGACCGGCACGGCCGGGTCGGGGGCATGAATGTAGTAGAGATCGACATGGTCCGTCCCCAGTCGCCGCAGACTCTCCTCGCACTGCCGCTTCAGCGTTTCGGGCCGGGCATCTCTCTGCTGGACACGGTTCTCCCAGTGGACTCCTCCCTTTGTCGCAATCACCACCTGGTCACGACGATCGCCCAATGCCCGACCAATCAACCGCTCGCTCTCGCCCTCGTACCCGTAGCAATAGGCCGTGTCGAAGAAATTGACACCCGAGTCGACTGCGGCTTCGAGCGTCGAAACCGCGTCGGAGTCAGTCACTCCCAGCGTCGTCACCCCACTGATTGGCCAACAGCCCATCGCCACGGGAGTCACACGAATTCCCGTGGCACCGATCTCAACGGTCTGGACACCTGACGACATACTGTCGCAGCATAGCCATCTGGTCGTTGGCGTCCAGCAAGCCGACTGTCGCCCAAGCCGGGGCGTCGGCTAGCATGAGCCCATGTGTGGTCGCTTCAACCTCAGGACTCCCGCCGCCCAACTCGCGGCTTTCTTCGACATCGTGTTCGATCCGCCACTGCAGGCGGCGCTGGCTCCACGATTCAACATCGCCCCCTCCCAACCAATCCTGATCGTCCACGGACAGGCCGGCCGGAATACCGCCAGCCTGGTCTGCTGGGGACTGGTGCCCGGTTGGACCAAGGATCCAGCGATTGGAAACCGAATGATCAATGCACGGGGCGAGACGGTGGCAGAGAAGCCCTCATTTCGGGCCGCCTTTCGCCACCGCCGGTGCCTGGTGCCTGCCACGGGATTCTATGAGTGGCAGAAAACCGGTGGGCAACAAAAGCAACCCTGGCACATCCATCATCCCGACAACAGGCCCCTGGCGTTTGCCGGGATCTGGGAAAACTGGGAGGGTCCCGACGGGTCTTCTCTGCAGACGTGTGCCATCATCACGACCGGGGCCAATTCCCGAATGGCACCGATCCATCACCGCATGCCAGTGATTCTACGGCCGGACGACTTTGCCACATGGCTCGACCCCCAGTCGGACCATCACGATCACCTCGAAAGCCTGCTGGTCCCCTGCCCCGATGAGACCCTGGTGACCAGTCCGATCGACACCTGGGTCAATCGGCCCGCCAACGAAGGCCCCGATTGCCTGAGACCGGCGTCAAATCCAACGACCACCGACGGCAGGCTATTCGAGTAAGATCGACAACACCCGGTCAGTCTCGCTCAGATCATCCAGCAGCGCGTCGGGCTGGCTGGCCGCGATCTGGGAACGTGAAAACACGCCCGTGGCCACCGCCAGCACATGGACGTCGATAGCCCGGGCGCAGCGGACATCCAGCGGCGTGTCACCAATCACCCACACCTCGGTCGGGTCCCACCAGCCCAGTTCCCGCCGGACACACTCGCGGCCCAGGCGGGCCACGTCATCGCGATCCCGCTGCAGGTCTCCGAACCCCCCGAACAGGTGGCCGGCCCGTTCGAAATACGGATCCAGTTGAAAGTGCCCCAACTTGCAGCGAGCCCCGTCAACCAGGTTTCCGGTCAACAGGCCCAGCACCAGGTCGTCCCGGGCCGACAGTTCACTCAACAAATCACCGATCCCTGGGAGCGTGACTCCATCAAGACGTTCCAGTTCGGCCGGCAGTTGCTCCAGGTAGGCGGCCGAGACCTTTCCAAACGTGACCTCGTCGACCGGAAGACCGTGGAAGTCGATCAGGTCCTCGATGATCGCCCGGTCGGTTCGGCCCGCCGTCGAAATTCCTTCAACCGGCCGACTCACTCCAAACGCGGTCGCCAACCCGAACTCCATCGCTGCCTGGCCTGCATCACCGGAGTTGACCAGGGTTCCGTCAATATCGAACAGGCACACTCGCATCACGCAACCCGTTCCAGGCGACCGCATGACTCGGTTGCCCCGATCTCCATGTCCGCCCAGGCGGCCAGGATCCGCGAACGGGCCGACTCATTCCGTGGTGACACCACGATCAAAGTGGCCCGACAACGAGTGACCAGATGACGAATCGTCGACACCACGGCCCGGCCCGGGGCCCGCGCCAGTTCGATCCGGTCCAGAATCACGCGGATTTCTGGCCCCGAGGTGGAGAGAACCTGCTCCAAACGTCGCCACAAAGACACCGTCGAACGGGCTCGACCGACATGAGGTCCAAGCAATTGCAACAGCACCGTCCGTTCCGTTTCAGCGGGATCAGACATCGACGACAAATCGGCAAACAACACGCAGTGACCCGATTGCTGCCAACCCGAGATGGCCTGGGCAATCAACGACGACGTCTCAACGCCATCATCCCCACTGAGCCAAACCACTCTCCCACCACGGTCGGCTTGCCACTCGATTCTCGACCACAACTCGTTTCGTCCCATCATTGGGCGGTCTCCCCTGTCGCGGCTCATCACATACAGCCCAGATTGCCTGACCCGTACAACCGGTCCCCTGACCTGTTATCGGCCATCGTGCCGTCCGGCCATGATCCGCAGCAAGAGAATAGCCACTGCCATCGACATCTCCGGCGTCACCCATCCGTTGCTCTTAGGTGAATCATCAGTTGGGCAAGAAGACGGGAACCTGGCTGTTCCCGTTTCAAGTTGTTTGCCGATTAATGTCCTTGACGGTTTTCTGAAAATGCAAGTAGAGTGTCGACCGGGAATGGCCAATCAAGCGTGTCCCAAGACTCCCGAACGAGTCGTGAGAACCGCCAGAATTTCGTCGGGGTCGCCCGGAACACTTGCACAACAGACCCCGTGCTACCCGACCACATAGTCGCCCCTCTTCTTGAGCAGATCGCTTCCTTGAAACGATCTGGTTTGTGACAAGGGGATGCCCGAGGAGATTTCAAGATGGTCCGCTGTCGTCGCCGTGTGGGTTTCACCCTTGTCGAATTGCTGGTTGTGATCGCGATTATCGCGATCCTGGTGGCGCTGCTGCTGCCGGCCGTGCAACAGGCCCGTGAAGCCGCTCGCAAAACCCAGTGCAAGAACCATCTCAAGCAGATCGGTCTCGCGTTACACAACTATCACGAAGCACACAATTCTTTTCCTCCCGGTCAGATCAACCAGTTGTTGATCGGCGGCATCGGTACTGGAGGATTTCAGCACTCCGATCCAACCGAACCCATGGTCGCCAGCGGAAACGGACTGCAGGGAACCAGTTGGATGCTGCACATCCTGCCACAGATGAACCAGGAGCAGCTGAAACGTCTCTGGGAAGAAAAGATGAACGTCCAGATGAACGGGAATGGAATGAACATGGCCATCGACCCGATCACCCAGACTCAGATCATCCTGACACCCGCCCAGACCGATATCCCCGAGTTTTACTGCCCAAGCCGTCGGAGCGGGATGTCACGAGACAAGTTCCCCAACATGCTGCTGGTCAATATGAATTGGACCAAGGGAGGCAACGACTACGCCGGCGTGACCGGTTCGGGAGTGGTCTTCAACGACGCCAACCGGGGCACATGGGCACTGACACCTGCCCAGACGCTCAACGACCCCACCCTCTCACGACTCCCCAACAACATCCACGTCGGAATCTTTTCGGTCAACAGTTCGACCAGGATTCGAGATGTCGAGGATGGGGATTCACAAACTCTTATGGTTGGCGAGATTGAACGGTTCAACGTCGTCGGCGACCCCCTGCGACAGAGCAGTGACGGCTGGGCCTGGGGCGGGCCGGCAACGCTCTTGAGCACCCGCTTTGGTCCCAACCAGAAAATCCACTACGACAACGCTGGCAGTGTGCACAGCGGTGGTTCGGTCAACTTCGTCCTGGTTGACGGCAGTGTTCGCAGCATCAATCAGAACATCAACATCTCGATTTTCCAGAACCTCGGCAACATGCGTCGCAAGGTCCCGGTCCAGGTTCCCAACTAGGCTCAACAGAACAACTCCAACGACGTTTTTCAGAACACATGCTCCTGGCGGACCCACTTCAAGATGACGATCCGCTTCCAATGCACCGAATGTGATTCTGTCCTCAAGATTCGAGACGACAAGGCCGGCCAGGCGGGTCGTTGTCCGAACTGCAAGACGGCGTTCGTCATTCCGGAACCAGATCCGGATGCGTCCGATCCATCACCCGTCGCCGAAGGTGGCGGGGATGATGAAGACGACGCCCTGGCGTTTCTGATGGAATCCGGGAGTGTCCCAGACGCTCCCGAACCCACGACAGCCCTGGATGACCAGGACGAGACGACACCTGCGATTGCGGCAAAGCCCGTATCGCCGGAAGAACGAGAACTTCATCGCCCTCCCCCGCGGGTACAGCCCGAGTCAGAGGACACGTCCAACGCCGCCGGTGCACTGCTGGCTCGAAGCGAATCGGCGCGGGCGGCCGTTGTCAACGAGGAACCCGAGGACACGGCTCCTCGTATCGACATGGACGAGGTCCGGCAGGTCGCCCTGCGACGCCTGCTACCGATCGGCGGAGGTGTCCTGGCCGTCGCCCTGCTTTGCTTTTTCCTCTTCAACTCGATGAGCGACGGAACACAACTCCCCTCCCTGGCCTCAGTCACCGGCACCATCACCCTCGATGGAAAGCCATTGCCCGGGGCGACCGTGAGATTCGAACCGGTCGCCGACATCAACGACATCAGCAAAAATAGCATTGGCGGCAGCGCAGGACGAACCGACGACGAGGGATACTACTCGCTCGCCTACGCGGGCGGACACGATGGCGCGGTCGTGGGTACTCACACCGTGAGGATCAACAAGACCGACAAGGAAGGCCTCGAGACGCTCGGGAAAAAATACCACCTGGCGAGCCAGATTAAGCACGAGGTCAAGGCGGGATCCAATACGATCAACCTCACCCTGACGTCCGAACCCGATGGCCCGCCAAAGGCCATCGACCCGCTCGCCAACCCAGGGAATGTCGTCCCCTAGGGGGTTTTCCCGAATCGTTCGGGATCAAGTTCGGCAGCCCGTTTCCGATCAGCGGCCGCTTCCACCTTTCGACCAGCTGACTCGTGGACGGCCGCCCGCTTGGCGTACACCCCGGCGACCACGGTGTCAAATCGCCGTGCCTTGACAAAATCGGCAATCGCCAGGTCCCAATGTCCCTGGTGCATGTGTGCCTCTCCTCGCAAGCTCCACGCTGCGAAACCGCCACCCGCCTCCAGGGCCCGACTGCAATCCACGGTGGCCCGCTTCCAGTCTTTTTGGACAATCCAGTACCGTGCCCGTGCCAGGTACGCCTCGTTGGCCTGATTCGGATCGACTTTGATGGCCCGCTGGTAATCGGCCAATGCGGCGCCACTACGCCCTTCCTGGGCCAGATGACGGGCTCGTTGAATGTAGCCGCCGGCCTTCCGGGGGTCGGAAGCAACACGACGTGAGAGACGCTGGTACTTGATCAACCAGGCCAACTTCTCGCTATCGGCCAGAGCTTCCTTCGACTTCCCCAGTCGCCGATAGGCCTCGCGACGCAACTGGTAGAACCGGGGATTGTCACCGCTCAATTCGATCGCCGACGAGCAATCCGCAACCGCCTGTCGGTATTCCTTTCGAGCAATTCTCAACAACGCCCGGTTGTTGTAAGCCATGACAAACTTCGGGTCACAAGCGAGTGCAGTGTCGAAGTCCGCCAGGGCCTTGGCATGTTTGTCGCTGCGAAAATGAGCAAATCCGCGGTTGTTCCACGCATCGGCAAACTTCGCATCCGCTTCGATCGCCTTACTGAAATCCGCTATCGCTCGCTTGTAATCCTGTTGGCCGACACGCAACAAACCGCGATTATTCAGCGCCTCGGAATTGCCGTCATCCAGGACGATTGCCGCGTCGAGGTCACGCAAGGCCGCGTCACGTTTTCCGCGAGTGAACAGAAAAAAACCTCGGGCATTGAGCCACCGGACATTCTTGGGATCAATTCGAATTGCTGCCGAGTAATCGGCCAAAGCGTTGGCGTCCTGCCGAAGCCCCGCATAGATGTCCGCCCGGACCTTGAACGCGCGAGAGTTGCCCGGATCATTTCCGATGACCTGACTGACCAACTGGATCGCCCCCTTTGCATCACCAGCCTTTTCCTGCGCCACGGCAGTTTTCAACAGCTTGTCCACCACCGCCTGGTCAGCCACTCCGACTTCAGTCGCGGACGGACTGGGTCCATTCGCCGATCCGGCATCACCGTCTGGAGCATCGCCACCACAACCGGATAGCCCGATCAACAGCGTCAATGCCACCAGGGCAAGCGACAGATTGTGACTCCGTGCCCGGCTCATCTGGTTTTCGCGTACAATTCTCGACGAACCCAACATCACGACATCTCCTTGGGAACAATCAGGCAAGACGCCCGCTTCTCGCCGATGTCCAGAGAGGAAGAAAGCACAACGCGACGGCTTTTAGTTCTGGAGGAAACTCGAGTCAATCCCGATAACAACACCGCGATTGTCTCGTGCTGGAGTGTCTTGAGGGTCCCGATTACAATCCGGACTCACGCTGCGTTCGCCACTCGTCACATCCCATTACCAAGCCAATTCACCGTGCAATTGCCTCGAAACCCAACCCGTCGGGTCACTATCGGCAGTGTCACGATCGGCGACGGATCACCGATCGCCGTTCAAAGCATGACTGCCACCTCCACCCGCGACGTTGCTGCCACGGCGGCCCAGGTCCGCGACCTGTATGAAGCTGGAGCTGATGTCGTCCGAATCGCGGTCGACAGCACCGCCGACGCGAGGGCCGTCGTTGATATCGCCGCCGAAAGCGACGCCAATCTCTCGGTCGACTTGCAGGAGAACTACCGGCTGGCAGAGATCGTTGCTCCGCACGTCGCCAAGCTCCGTTACAACCCCGGTCACCTGTATCATCACGAACGAGAGAAACTCTGGACCGACAAGGTACGAGGAATCGCCGACCAGGCGGCCGCCCACGATTGCGCCATTCGCATCGGCGTCAACTGTGGCTCGGTCGATCCCGACAAGCTCGACCGCTATTCCCAGGACGATTCGATCTCACCAATGCTCGACAGTGCCTGGGAACACTGTGAGTTTCTCGATTCACTCGACTTCACAAACTACTGTGTCTCGCTGAAAGACTCGGACCCGCAAAAAGTCATCGACGTCAACAAGCGGTTTGCAGAACGTCGGCCCGACGTTCCGCTGCACCTGGGAGTCACCGAGGCCGGCCTTCCGCCCGATGGAGTGATCAAGACCAGGATTGCCTTCGAACAACTCGTTTCCCAGGGCCTGGGTGACACGATCCGTGTTTCGTTGACCGTGCCCAACGACCGGAAGTCCGAGGAGATTGAAGCCGGACGGCAGATCCTGGCCGACATTGCTGCCGGACGAGTCCGGACAGTTGTTGACTATGGTCTGGACACTCTCAACATCATCAGTTGCCCCAGTTGCTCACGGGTGGAGAACGAGGCGTTCGTCGAACTCGCCGAACAGGTCAAGGAGATGACCGCCTACGCCCGTGACCACGCGCTAACAATTGCCGTGATGGGTTGCCGGGTCAACGGTCCCGGCGAAACCGACGACGCCGACCTCGGCCTGTGGTGCGCCCCGAACTTCGTCAACCTGAAGAAAGGCGAAGACTCCCTGGGGGCATTCGCCTACGACGAGATCCTGGATCAGTTGAAACAGGAACTCGACCTGTTGATTGCCGAACGCGCGACAACATCCTGACCGGCTGGACACAGGCTTGACGGAGTATCTCGATGAGCATCTACCTCGGCATCGACATCGGAACCAGTGGCACCAAGACACTGGCGATCCGCGAGAACGGCCGGATCGTGGCCAGTGCCACATTCGAATATCCGTTGTCGAGCCCCCGTCCAGGTTGGTCCGAGCAAGACCCCGAGGACTGGTGGCAGGCATCGGCCAAGAGTGTCAGAAAAGTGCTGCGCGACGGAAAAATCAAACCCGCCTCGGTTGCCGGCATCGGGCTCTCCGGCCAGATGCATGGCAGCGTGTTCCTGGACCGCAAGCACCAGGTGATCCGCCCCGCGCTGCTGTGGAACGACCAGCGGACGGCGGCCGAATGTGACGAAATCGAAAAGCGGGCAGGCGGTCGACGCAAGTTGATCCGAATGGTGGCCAACCCCGCTCTGACAGGCTTCACCGCTCCCAAGATTCTCTGGCTCCGGAACAACGAACCACGTCGATTCGATCGCACCCGCCAGGTCCTGCTCCCCAAGGATTACGTGCGATTCCGGCTCACCGGAGAATTTGCCACCGAGGTCAGTGACGCGTCGGGAACGCTCCTCCTGGATGTGAAACGTCGCAAATGGAGCCGACAACTTCTGCAACAACTGGAACTCGACTCCAACCTGCTGCCGACGGTCTACGAATCCGAGGACATCAGCGGCACTCTGTCAAAGGCGGCTGCCAAGAAGCTGGGACTCCCCGAGGGCGTACCGGTGGTCGGCGGTGGCGGGGACCAGGCTGCCGGGGCAGTTGGAAACGGTATCGTCCGCCGTGGAGTCATCTCGGCCACCATGGGAACAAGCGGCGTGGTGTTTGCCCACAGTGAAGGAATCGAGACCGACCCGCTGGGACGTGTCCACACCTTCTGCCACGCCGTCCGGGGCCAGTGGCACGTCATGGGTGTGGTGCTCTCCGCCGGTGGCAGCCTGCAATGGTATCGCAACCAACTGGGCGAAGCCGCGGTGGCGGCAGCCCGACGGAAGAAAGTCGATCCCTACGAACTGTTGATCGCCGAGGCGGCCGGGGCACCGGCCGGATCCGAGGGACTCTATTTTCTGCCCTACCTGACCGGTGAAAGAACACCACACGCCGACCCACACGCCCGCGGGGCCTGGGTCGGCCTCAGCCTCCGCCATGGCCGACCACACCTGGTCCGCAGTGTCATGGAGGGCGCCAGTTACGCCATGCGGGACTGCCTGGAAATCATTCGGGGAATGAACATCCCGATCCGAGAAATCCGTGTCTCCGGCGGCGGAGCCCGCAGCCGGTTCTGGCGACAGATGCAGGCCGACATTTACGGAAACAAGGTGTCAACCATCAACGCCGAGGAAGGACCGGCTTACGGTGTCGCTCTTTTGGCCGCCGCCGGAACCGGTGCCTACAAGGACGTGGTCGAAGCCTGCAACGCAACAATCCGGGTTGTGGACACGACACCGGTCCAACAGGCCACCCGGCGGCAATACAACCGGGTGTATCCACAATACGGTCAACTCTATCAATCGTTGAAGCACGACTACGCACGGATCGCTCAACTGGTGGATTGAAACCGGGTTTCACATGTCCGTTCTGTTCCTGACCGAGTCTGACGTCGAATCACTGATCGACATGCCGTCGTCGATCGAAGTGGTCGAGCGGGCTTTCGTGGCTCTGGCCGACGGATCGGCCGTCAACGTGCCCCGTGCTCGGGCCGGAGCACCCGGGTTCCTGCTGCACTCGATGTCAGCATCGGCGGAATACCTCGGAGTGGCCGGATGGAAGAACTACACGACCACCACGGAAGGGGCGCGATTTCATGTCGCCCTCTACGACCTGCACTCCGGTCGCATGCTGGCCCTGATCCAGGCCAACCGACTCGGACAACTCCGGACCGGAGCCGCCAGCGGCGTGGCCACCCGACACCTGGCACGACCGGACGCCATCAGCATGGGCCTACTGGGAACCGGCTGGCAGGCCGAGAGCCAACTGGAGGCGGTCGCGTGTGTCCGCCGCCTTGAAACCGTTCGGGTTTACTCCCGGAATCCGGAAAGGCGACAGTTGTTTGCCGAAAAAATGGGGCAACGGTTGGGCCTGGACATCCAGGCGGTCGACTCCGCCGACGCAGCCGTCCAGGACATCGATATCGTCTCAACCGCAACCACAGCCCATGAACCACTCTTTGACGGACGTCTGCTCGCAGCAGGTTCACATCTGAACATCATCGGGTCCAACCACCTGTCAAAGTCCGAATCGGATGTCGAGTCGATCGCGGCAGCCAGCACGGTTGCCTGCGATCGGACCGACCAGTGCCGTCTCGAAGCGGGTGAACTGGTTGACGCCGTCGCGGCAGGACGTTGGAACTGGGACCAGGCGATCGAGTTGGCCAACATCGTTGCCGGAACCCACGCGGGACGCTCTGACGACACCGATCGGACCGTCTTCAAGTCGGTCGGCCTGGCGATTGAAGACGTGGCGATGGCTGCCGAGTTGATCACGCGAGCACGTGATCGTGGTCTTGGCCTGCCGATTCCGCTCGACGTTGACTGACTGAAACTGTGTAATCCCCTGACACCAACCCTCCCCCATTCCTTTCTCGAATCTTTTCCCATGGGCACAGACGCACAGAACATCGAACCACCGCTGGTCAAAACAAAGATCATCGCCACGGTCGGGCCCGCGTGTTGTGATCGCCAGACCCTCCGTGACCTGGTACTGGCCGGTGTCGACGTGTTCCGACTCAACTTCGCACACGGCACGCACGAGTGGCTGGACGATGTGCTGGCTTCGATCCGTGAGGTCGAGGAGGAACTCGACCGGCCGATCGGAATCCTGGGAGACCTGGCTGGCCCGAAGATCCGGCTGGGCGAGATTCCCGGTGGCCAGTTGCTGTGTCAGGAGGGAGCCACCGTCGTCTTCGTCCGAGGAGTGGCCTCCGATTCGTCAAACGAACTCACCTGCACCTACGACCAACTGATCGACGACGTCACCCCAGGCGACCGGATACTGCTCGCCGACGGCACCGTGGAACTGGTGGTGACCGCCGAGAAAGACGACCAGGTCATTTGTCGAGTCGTCCGGCCAGGCACGCTGCGCAGTCGCCAGGGGGTCAACCTTCCCGGCGTGACGTTGAGCACGCCAAGCGTGACAGAGAAAGACCGCGAGGACCTGGCCTGGGGACTGGACCGACGGGTCGATTTCGTCGGCCTGAGTTTCGTCCGCAGCAGCGACGACATCAGGCAACTCCGAGAATTGATCGCCGCACACCCCGGCGATCACACGCCGCACATCGTCGCCAAGATCGAGAAAGGCGAGGCGATCGATGACCTCGAAGCGATCATCGACATCACCGACGCCGTGATGGTGGCCCGCGGAGATCTCGGGGTCGAGGTCGACCTCGCCCAGGTACCGATCCTGCAGAAGCAAATCATCCGGATGGCCAATGCCCACCGTGTCCCGGTGATCACCGCCACGCAGATGCTCGACAGCATGACCACCAGCGAATTCCCAACCCGGGCCGAGGCCAGCGATGTTGCCAATGCCACGCTCGACGGCACCGACGCCGTGATGCTCTCGGGGGAAACCGCCATCGGCACCAATCCCACCGCGGCGGTCTCGATGATGAGCCGGATCATCTGCGAGGCAGAACGTACCGTCGACGGAAATACTCCCAGGCTGTTCGAACCAGACGCGCGGGCTCGTGCACTGGAGGTCACCGAGGCCGTCACCGTGGGTGCCGTCGCGGTCGCCGAACAACTTGCCGCCGACCTGCTGGTGATTCCCACCGTCAGCGGTCGCACTGCCCTGGCCGTCTCGAAAGAACGTAGTCCTGTCCCGGTCCTGGCACTGTCCGACTCGTCAACCACAGCACGCCGGATGAACCTCTACTGGGGCGTTCGCTCGATTCGATCGATCCAGGCCGACACAAGCCCCCGGCGATTGCTCGACGAGGTCTGTCACTGGGGAAGAAAAATCGGCGTGCTGCAGACAGGCCAGAAGCTCGTGTTGGTGGGCAGTTCGAACTGGTCAGCCGCTGGACACGATCTGGTCATGGTCCACTCGGTCCCACCGGGTGCTTGACCCCCTATTTCGAAGCCGCCGCCCCGCGGGTCACTCGCAACCAGTCGGCGATCCACAGCTGGCTGGTCTTGTCCTTTGAGCGGGCCGACGTCCACATCAACTTCTTCCCGTTGGGACTGAAGACCGGCAGCACGTCTGCGGCCGCATTCGATGTCACCTGCCGGACATCGCCGGCCTTGACCGTTGTCTTGCCCAGGGTCAAGTCCATCGTGAACAGGTTGAAGTGGGCTCCCCTTGGCCCCCGGGAATAATCGGCCCGCGTCCAGATGATGTAACGGCCCGACGGGTGAAAGTACGGCGCCCAGTTGACCGTCCCCAGGTTGTTGGTCAACTGGATATCGTGCTTGCCGTCAACGCTGACGGCGTAGATCTGCAGCATGTGCTCCTTCTGACGATCGCCGCGATAGATCACCCACTTGCCGTCCGGCGAGAAGAACGGACCACCGTCGTACCGCGGCTTGTTGACAAGTTGTCTCACGTTCTTGCCGTCGGCGTCCATGATGTAGATGTCAGCGTCACCGTCGCGAGCCGACGTGAACACGATCTGTTTGCCGTCGGCCGAATACGAACCTTCCGCATCGTAACCGGGCGTGTTGGTCAGCCGCTTCAGACCCGTGCCGTTGAAATCACAGATGTAGATGTCCATGTGCTTGTCGAAGTCCCACTGGTAGCGACGACGCCCCCCCATGGCCGCCAGTTCGCGGGCCTCGTGCTCGGTCCGATCAATCTGGGGATCGGTGTGACTGGAAGCAAACAGGATCTTCTTGCCGTCGGTCGTGAAATAACTGCAGGTCGTCCGACCGCGACCGGGGCTGATCCGTCGAGTCGTTTTCTCTCCCAGTTTCTGCACGTAGATCTGATAGAAGGGATAGCCAACCGGGTAGGCCTGGTAGACAACCCACTTGCCATCGGGCGAGAAGTAGCCTTCACCGGCCCGTGGCAATCCGAAAGTCACCCGCTGGATGTTCCCCAGGTGACGGGCTTCCAGGACCGCTCCTGCGGCCTTGGCCGTGTCCGGCTTGTCGGCAGCACCGGCGACCGCCGAGACAACCATCACGGCTATCCACACCTGCATCCGCACCATCGTTTTCACGGCTTCAACCCCTCTTACCTGTTCGTCTCGGCTCCCGGACACGACGCAACCGGTTCACTTTCCCGGCCAGCCCCGAGTATACATGTCGGCCCGGGCTGACCGCCATCGAGCGTCGCCGGGTGTCACTCCGGTGGTCAATCCATCGCCGGATTGCCAGAATAGCGGCTCATGCCAATCCAGGAGATGACTTGATGCTCACCGGTTCCCGACTGACCACCTCCATTTTCACTTTCACCCTGCTGGCACTCACCCTGCCCTCGCCGGCAACGGCCGACGACTGGCCGCAATGGGGAGGCCCGAATCGGGACCTGGTCTGGCGCGAGAAGGGGATCGTCAAGACACTGCCCACCAAGGGACTCTTGCCACGGGTCTGGTCGACACCTATCGGCGAAGGCTACGCGGGACCGGCCGTCGCCAACGGACGCGTCTACATCACCGACTTCATTCGCGAGAAACGGATCGAACGGATTCATGCCCTCAACGCCGAGACCGGCAAGATCCTGTGGACGCGAACCTACCCGGTCCGTTACAGCATCAGCTACCCGGCCGGCCCGCGGATGACTCCGGTCATTGAAAACGATCGCGTCTACACCATCGGCGCCATGGGCGACATGTTCTGCCTGAAGGTCAGCGACGGTTCAGTGATCTGGAAAAAGAACTTCGTGGCCGACTACGGCACCAAGCTGCCGATCTGGGGAATGGTCGCTTCGCCGCTGATCGATGGGAACCAGTTGATCACGCTGGTCGGAGGCACCGACGGCTCCCTGGTGGTCAGCTTCGACAAGCTGACCGGCAAGGAACTCTGGCGGAGTCTCGAGGACGAGATGATCGGCTATTGTCCGCCGGTCATCATGACCCTTGGCAAGGTTCGTCAACTGGTCGTCTGGCACCCCAACGCGCTCAGCAGCCTCGATCCGGCCAGTGGCAAGTTGATCTGGCAGGTCCCCTTCCGTGTCCGGGCCGGACTGACCATCTCGACGCCCCGACAGGTCGGCAACCGGGTGTTCATCACGGCATTCTACAACGGACCGATGATGATCGAAGTCTCGCCGGACGGCCGCAAGGCGTCGGTCGTCTGGAAAGGCAAAAGCGACAGCGAAATCAAAACCGATGGGCTGCATTCCATCATGGCGACCCCGATCTTCAATGGCAGCCACATCTACGGGGTTTGCAGCTATGGACAGTTGAGATGCCTGGACGCCACCAACGGCAAGCGGATCTGGGAAACGGTGAAGCCAACCGGAAAAGATCGCTGGTGGAATGCGTTCCTGGTGAAACACGAGGACCGGCAGTTCATCCACAACGAGCAGGGTGACCTGATCATCGCCAAGCTGACACCAAGCGGTTACCAGGAGATCAGCCGTGCCAAGCTCGTGGAACCCACCCGACGAGTTCGACGACGCATGACCATCTGGTCTCACCCGGCTTTTGCACTCAAGAGCGTCTTCGCCCGCAACGACAAGGAACTGGTCCGGGTCAACTTGGCCACGAGCAAATGAACGGGTTCGACTGCATTGTGATCGGCGCTGGAGGTGTCGGCAGCGCGGCGCTCGACCACGTTGCGTCCCGCGGGGCCAGCGTGCTGGGTATCGAACGGTTCGGAATTGCCCACGACCGGGGCAGTTCACACGGTCACACGCGAGTCATTCGGCAGGCCTATTTCGAACACCCCGACTACGTTCCACTGCTGATCGATGCGTACCGCTTGTGGGATGACCTGGCCGACCACAGTGGTCAGCCACTGATTTCCAGGTGCGGATTGCTGCTGGCCGGCACCCCCGACGGACCGGCCGTCTCCGGGACGCGTGAGGCGGCCCGGCTCCACGGGCTGGATCTCCACGACGTCACTCCCGCCCGACTCAACCGCGACTTCCCCGGTTTTGCGATCCCCGACGAATTCGATGCGGTCTGGGAAGCGGCCGGAGGATTCCTGCTCGTCGAAGACGCGGTAGCAGCACACATCGCCAGAGCCGTTGAACACGGAGCGGTGCTGCAAACCGAGGAAACCGTCAGGCAGTGGTCACGGGTCGGAGACTCCTACGAAGTGGTGACCGATCGAGGCCACTACCGGGCAGGATCGCTCATCATAGCCCCCGGATCCTTTGTGCCCGAGTTACTGCCCGGACTCGATGTTGCCTGGAAAATCGTCCGCAAACCACTGTTCTGGTTTCCAACCCGTTCGGAAGTCTACGACCACACGCGAGGAGCCGGGGTCTTCTTCCTGGAAACACCGGGGGGCGAGTTCTATGGGTTCCCCTCGCTGGACGGGCAAACCGTCAAGGTCGCCGAACACACCGCCGGACTGGAAATCACCGATCCATTGACTGTCGACCGAGATGTCATCGACCTGGATCTTCCTCCGTTGATCGAGTACCTCCAGTCCCACATGCCCGGTCTCTTGACCCAATCGACCCAGCACGTTGTCTGCCTCTATACCCGCACACCCGATGGAAACTTCATCGTCGACACACATCCCGAACACGACGGTGTGGCGATTGGCTGTGGCTTCTCGGGCCACGGTTTCAAGTTCACTCCAGTCGTTGGCAGCATACTGGCCGACCTGGCACTCGAAGGCACAACCGGCCACTCGATCGACTTTCTCTCGGCAACTCGCACCGGGTTGATGCGTTCCCATTGACTCGAGAAGATGGTCAGTCACCAACAGTCCTCCGAAAGAGCACGTCCCATGGCGATCATCCCAGGCTATCCTCTCGACGCAGGACAAGAACAACGCGTGCCGGTGGAGCCGTTGCGGCAATGGGTGATCGATGTGCTGTGTCACGAGGCGGTGATCGCGGTCGAGGCCGCCGCGGGCGCTGACCGGTTGATCGAAGCCGACCTGCGTGGCATCCCCTCCCACGGCACACGGGCCCTACCCCGTTATCTCGAGGCCATGCGGGATGGGAGCATCGATCCGAGAGCAGTGATCCTGACCGAACGCGACACTCCGGCGATGGCTGTCCTCAACGGAGGCAAGGGGCTCGGACACATCGCCGCCACGCGGGGAATGCAGATGGCGATTGCCAAGGCGAAAGAGGTCGGGACCGGAACCGTGGCGATCAGGGCCAGCCAGCACTTTGGGGCCGCCCAGGTCTACGCGATGATGGCTGCTGCCGAGGGAATGATCGGCTACGCCACCACCAGCACCGGACCGGCCACTGTTGCGGCCTACGGCAGCCGTGGACCAGCCGTCGCGAACAACGCGCTCGCCTGGGCCGCACCAACCCGAAACGGTCACCCCGTCGTTCTCGACATGGCCTGCGCCGTCTCGAGTTGGGGCAAGGTTCATTCCATGGGCATGTATGGCCAACCCATTCCGGACGGCTGGGCGGTCGATGAACAAGGAAACCCGACCACCAATGCCAACGACGCCAAGACACTTCTGCCGGCGGCAGGTCCACGAGGCTACGGGCTGGCGTTCTTCAGTTCGGTGCTTTGCGGACCACTCGTCGGAGCCCGAATGCCGCTGAAGAAGACCTGGGAAATCGCCACCGACGGATCCGAACACTTTATGTACGCCATCGACATCAAGGCGTTTGTCGATCCCGACGACTTCTACGACCAGATCGAAACCACGGTCAACGAGATCCGCGAACTGGCGCCCGCCGACGGATTCGATCGTGTCTGCCTGCCGGGAGACATGGAAGCCGAACGAGAACGCGCGTGGAGAGAAGACGGGCTGCCGATGCACGTCGACCAGGTCGAATCGCTACAGGCCGTTGCCCAGGCCAAGGGAATCCCCGGTCCCTGGACACTCACCTGATGGCCAAATCCGAGCCTGTCAGTAATAATCTCCTCAGCAGCATCCTGCACCCGTAGCTCAACTGGATAGAGCATCGGTCTTCGGAACCGAGGGTTGGGGGTTCGAATCCCTCCGGGTGTACTTCTCAGTCGTCCCCGCAACGCGGGATCGGGCATGAAAGCCTCGGCATTCGCCACAGTGATCGGTGGAGTCCTCGTGGTGCTCGCTCCCGTCGGGGTCATGGCACCGGTGGCTTACCTCGAGGCCCTGCAGGCAGTCGCCAAGCAGACACCGCTGGTCCACACCCTCGCGGTCGCCGGAGCCGTGATCAGCCTGCTGGTCCTGATGAGGCCGGCACGTGGAAGATCTCGCCTCGAACTGATTGTGCGAGTGCTGGCCTGGCTGGCTCTCATCAAGTCGGTTGCCTTGCTCTGGATCCCCGGTTTCCTGTCCACGGCAATGGACTGGCTGGCCGCGCTGCCCGGTTGGGCGATGCGGCTGGGCAGCGTGTGTGACCTGGCCTTTGGCCTGTTCATGCTCTGGACGGCGCGACGCCTGATCGAAATCGATTCTCCCATCGCGGGCGAATCAACCGAGTGAACCGAGAACCGGAAACCATGCGTGAAACTCTCGTCATCGTCAGCTTCCTTCCCTTCCTGTACTACGCCACCCTGGACGGTGCCTTCCATTTCCGTGGCCGCCGGGTCAGCCTCGCCGAACACGTCATCCACCTGGTCATCGGGCTCGCCGTCGGGCTGATCTTCACCGCGGCAGTGATGGCCAACTCCACCGTGATGCTGGGCAGCCTCGCCATCTTCCTGGTCGCCGGGGCACTCGACGAATTCATCTGGCACCGTGACCTGCCCGCCCACGAATCGAACCTGCACGCCAAAGAGCACCTGGCACTCCTGATCTTCCTGGGAGTCACGCTGCTGGTCGATTCCTCGCTGGTCACCATCGCCTGAATCCGGTCGGTAGCCGCTTCCGTTATTGGCGACTCGTGCCGATAATCGACCGGTCCCGTACAACGTGTGCCTGAGGTCACGAGGATGAGATCACCGATGCCAAAAACATTGATTCTGCTTGGATTGACACTGCTATTGGGTGCCACCGATGCAACGGCTGCCCAGAAATCAGCCAAGCCGAAATCCTCCAATCGTCCGATCCGGGCCCTGCTGGTCACCGGTGGTTGCTGCCACGACTACCAACGGCAGAAGCTGATCATCACGCGAGGTATCTCGGCCCGAGCCAACGTCGTTTGGACTATCGCCCACCAGGGTGGGACCAGCACCAACGCCAAGATCCCTCTCTACAAAAAAAAGAACTGGGCCGAGGGCTTTGACGTGGTGGTGCACAACGAGTGTTTTGCCAGCGTCCGGGATGTCGAGTGGCTCGACCGCGTCCTGGCCCCTCACCGCCAGGGCACGCCCGCGGTGCTGATCCACTGCGCCATGCATTGCTACCGCACCGGCACTGACGGGTGGTTCCGTTTCTGCGGAATGCAGTCGCCCGGTCACGGACCGCGATACGCCTTCGCCGTGGAACCACTCGTCGCCAATCACCCGATCACTCGCGGACTCGGCAAGGGGTGGCAAACCCCCAAGGGTGAGCTGTATCACAGCATCAAGCTGTTCGACACGGCCACCCCGCTGGCCCACGCCAAGCGACGAGGTGACGGCAAACCGCAGATCTGTGTCTGGACCAACCGGTATCACGACGCCCGGGTCTTTGCGACCACCATAGGTCACCACAACGAGACGATGGTCGAACCCACCTACCTGGACATGCTGGCCCGCGGCCTGCTGTGGGCGGTCGGACGGGACCCCCGGAAAGACTTCCGAATCACTGACAAAAAGACCAACGACACGATCGCCGCGTTGGCCATCGCGCCCGCCAAGGGCGGCTCAACTGGCAAGGTCGTGGTCAGCAAATGCTGCGGCGAAGGAAACGTCGCCTTTGGACGTGTCGCCAAGGCCAGTTCCGAGGAAACCAACAAGAACAACTTCGCCCGACACGCCATCGACGGAGACCCAAGAACTCGCTGGTGTGCTGCCAACGGACAAAGTGGCCAGACCTGGCAGGTCGAACTCGGCAAGCCCGAGCACGTCAAGTCGCTGAGAATTCACTGGGAGAAGCCCGGCACCGCCTACCGGTACCAGGTCCAGAGTTCGTCAAACGGAACCAAGTGGGAAACCATCGTCGACCGATCCAAGAACAAGAAAGTCCGCCGCATTGTCTCGGACACCGTCGACGCCCCCGGGACCCGGTTTCTACGAGTCCGCTTCCTGGGTTCCAGTTCCGGAATGTGGGCCAGTTTCTGGGAATTCGAGGCGGGCACCGAGAAGTTGCCACCACTGCCCATGGCCCTGACCAAACCAACCGCCGCCGCGGGTTCCTCGCTGACGGATGTGACCGCCCCGGATGATGTCGACGTCACGCTGTTCGCCAAGCCGCCCCAGGTCAATTACCCGGTCTGCCTGGCCGCGGCAGCCGATGGCACCGTGTTTGTCGGAGTCGACAAGCAGGGATCACTGGGCAAGAAACCAGGCCAGGGTTACGTGCTGCGACTGCGAGACACTGACGGTGACGGCACGGCCGATGCAATCAACACGTTCGCCACGATGGACCATCCCCGGGGACTTTTCTTCGACAACCACAAGTTGTGGGTCCTGCACCCACCGCTGTTGAGCGTCTTTCACGACGACAACCACGACGGGACCGCCGATCGACAGGAGATCCTGGTCAAGGGAATCACCACCGACCAGTTGAACCAGCGCGGTGCCGATCACACGACCAATGGCATCCGCATGGGGATCGATGGTTGGATCTATATCGCCGTCGGAGACTTCGGGTTCGTCAAGGCCACCGCAGCCGACGGCCGGCAGATGACCCGCCGCGGTGGTGGAGTGCTGAGAATCCGGCCCGACGGAAGCGAAATGGAGACCTACTCGTGGGGACTACGGAATATCGTCGACGTCTCGGTCGATCCGTTCATGAATCTCTACACACGCGACAACACAAATGACGGTGGAGGATGGGACATCCGGCTCAGCCACCTGCACCAGTCGGGACGATATGGCTATCCATCGCTCTACCAGAAATTCGCCGACGAGACGCTGCCACCACTGGCCGATTACGGTGGAGGCAGCGGTTGTGGCAGCCTGTTCGTTCACGATCTGCGTTGGCCCGGAAAGTATGGCAACACGCTGTACACCTGTGACTGGGGTCGCAGTGAGGTGTTCCTGCACAACCTGCCGCCCACCGGCGCCACTTTCAAAGCCCATCAGGAAACGTTCCTCAAACTGCCTCGTCCCACCGACCTCGATATCGACGGCAGTGGGCGGATGTATGTCGCCAGTTGGAAAAACGGAAAATTCAACTTCTCCGGTCCGAATGTTGGTTTTGTCGTCCAGGTCACCCCCAGGGGATTTGTCCCCAAGCCGTTCCCCGTGCTCTCGGAAGAATCCGACGAAGAACTGGTCGGCCATCTCGCCTCGCCCAGCGCCGTCTACCGATTGCACAGCCAATTGGAACTGCTGCGACGGGGACCTGGAGAAAAGCGAATCGACCGGATCACCCAGCTGGCAGCCGACGACAAGACCGCGCCGCACGGCCGAGCGGCCGCCATCTTCACCCTGGGACAATTTGAAGATCCCGGAGTCGTGTCCCGGCTCCTGGAGTTGGCTCAACCAGGTCCCGCTCGCGAATTCGCTCTCAGAGCACTCACCGATCGCCTTGGCCGGCTCAAGGCAATCCCCACCGCACCATTTATTTCGGCACTTGCCGATTCCAATCCTCGAGTCCGCGCGCAAGCGTTGATCAGCCTGGGACGTTTGAAACGAGCCGACACGGCCAAGGCGATCTTGCCGCTGACGCGCCGCCACAGCAAGCAGCCCCTCCCCACCGCCCTGCCCCTGCACAAGCAACCCGATCCGGGTCGAGTGATCCCACACCTGGCCGTTCGGGCCTTGGTCGCAATCGGCAATGTCGATGCCTTGTTGAAGGCCCTGGATGGTCCTGATCATTCCGGCGCCCAGTGGGCTCTCAAGTCGGTGCACCGGGAAACAGCAGTCAAGGGACTGATCGCCAAGCTGAGCACACAACGTCGCGACGATCGCCGGCAGGCCACCTTGACCACCCTGGTCCGCTTGTACCATCGTGAAGGGAACTACACCGGCGACTGGTGGGGCACCCGGCCGGACACCAGCGGCCCCTACTATGACCGCACGCCCTGGGCTGCCAGTGATGCGATTGCCCGGGTGATTCGTACGGCGATCACCGATGGCGATCCGGGAACATCCAAGCACCTGCTCGCCCAGTTGACTCGACACAAGGTCCAGATCCCGGGGCTGCCCAAGACGGCGGCCGTCACCGTCAAAGAGAACACCAAGCCCCTGGTCCTGCCCAAGCCGGATCCCAACAACAAGAACCAGATTGCCAATCGTGGATTCGACCAGGTCCTGGCCGAATCACTGGCAACCCGTGGCGACGCCACACGAGGAAAAACTCTCTTCACCTCCCAGTCGTGTGTTCGCTGTCACACGACGGCCAATGGCCAGAAACCGAAGGGACCGCACCTGGTGGATATCGGGAAACGATCCAAGCCGGCTGAACTCGTGCAATCCATCCTCAAGCCCAGTGAAAAAATCGCCCAGGGATTCGACACCTATGTTTTCGTCACAACCGACGGCAAGGTGGTGACCGGTTTCGTTTCGCGCGAGGGGGCCAAGGACGTCGAAGTGCGACAATTGACCGGGTTGCCAACCATCCTGCCCAAGGCGAAAATCGAGGAGCGGGTCCGCCAGAAAAAGTCGATGATGCCGGAGGGAATGGTGGGCAATCTGACCGCCCCACAACTGGCCGACCTGCTGGCTTACCTCCAGTCACTGAAGTAACAACCCTCGGGAAAACACATCATGTCAAATGATCAACCGGCCGCCGGAGAGGGAACCGGGGCCAGAACAGAAAACAGATCTGCATCGGCGACCGAGCCAGCGGGAATCTCGGCAGGCCGGATTGTCACCTGGTTGCTCATTGCCTCACTGGCAGCACTGACCGGTCTCGAAGCCGTTGCGAAGTTCGGTTACGACGGCACGTTGCAGGCCCTGGAGGAACTGAATCTCGAAGCAGCCGACTCGGGCGTTGAGTTGACTGAAATCGACCGGCACGTTTCCGGATGGACCAGCCGCGAAACAACCGGGGACGGACGTATCGTCATCCGTTGGCGCAGCCTGTTGAAAGATTACGAGGTCCAGTTGTCTCCTGAACCGGGACAAACCGGTCGAATCGTCAGCTTCGAGACTTCCAACGCAACCGTCCTCAAGGACGAGGCCCCATCGTTGCCTGATGGATTCGTCCCCTCCGGATTGCCACCCGATCCCACCTCGGCATCAACCGGTGGCCCCGGCGGACCTCCCCCGGGACCACCTGCCGGGCGACGGAGTGGCGGCGGAAAAGGATCCGGATCGTCGAAAGGCCTCTCGGCCCCCGACCAGCCCAAAAAGTCCGACTCAAAAAAGACATCGTCCAAAAAATGAGTGGACGGTGAGGATGACGTCGGAGGCTCGGCCCACCGGGAGTCATTTCCGGCTAGGACGATCCCGGGACCAGGCCTAGAATGCGGCCATGATCACCGATCCCGTCGACAGCCGGCCGCTGCGTCTTCCTCGAAGATCCGGCGGAAGAAATGCGTGCCGGGCCGTGGTCTGTCTGGCCGTTGTTTTGTTGGCCCAACCCGCAACGGCAGGTCCACAGGCCGCCCTGAGGCGACTGGAGATTTTTCGTGGACAGCATGTCGAACTGCGACAAGACCACGTCGCAGCCCTGGGAAAAATCCGGGATTTCTGTCTCGACCGAAAAATCAATGAGGGTGTTCAGGCTGTCGATGCGGCGATCCAGTTGACCAGGGTTCCGCCGGCCACCAGCATTCAACTTCCCAGCGATGTCGCCAAGGACCTCCCGGCCGACCTGCCCCCGGACCAGCGACAATGGCAAAGCCAGTTGCGGACCCTGCAACGTAAGCACGCCCAGTCCCTGTTCGTGCTCAGCCGTCGAGTGCTCAAAGCCGGGTACACCAGTTTCGCCTTCGATCTCGTACGGGAAACCGCGGTCACCGACCCCGACTCGCGGACCGCGAGGAAACTGCTCGGATTTGTTCGCTTTGGGAACCGCTGGGTCACGCCGTTTGCGTCACGACAACTGCGTCGTCGACACGTCTGGCACAAAACATTCGGCTGGTTGCCAGCGAGCCATGTCGAGAAATATGAGTCCGGACAACGGTATTTCAAGCGACGCTGGGTGTCGGTCGACCGCGAGGCCGAACTCCGGCGGGATTTTCGAAACGCCTGGGAAGTCCGTACCGATCACTACCTGGTCCGCACCAATCACAGCCTCGAGGAAGGTGTCGTGCTGGCCGAACACCTCGAAACGTTCTACAGGTTCTTCCACTCGAGCTTTGCCGGGTTCTTCAAATCACCCGAACAGATCCAGAAACTCTTCGAGGGCACCAGCCGGGTGACCACTGGGGCGCCCAAACTGGTCCGACCGCATGTCGTTCATTACTACCGTGATCGCGAAGAATACCGCCGAACGCTCAGACGGCGGATTCCTCAAATCGACATCACCAACGGACTGTACATGACCGATGACCGTATCGCTTACTTTTTCCACGGTCAGCCGGCCGACCCACTCTTTCCGCGAGCAACACTATTCCACGAGGCCACTCACCAGTTGCTCTATGAAAGCCAATCCCGGCAACGGCCGATCGCTCACGACGAAAATTTCTGGATCATCGAAGGCTTTGCGTGCTACATGGAATCATTTCTGCCGTCGCCCGGTGGCTATCGGATCGGTGACCCGAAATACGTGCGGTTCCACTGGGCCCGCCACCGGCTACTGTCAGAAAAGTACTACATCCCACTGCGGACATTCGCATCAATGGGAATGCGTTCGTTCCAGACTGACCCCAACATCACGCGAAATTACTCGCAGGCGTCCGGTCTCACGCACTTCTTGCTGCATTACGCGGAGGGGCGGTACCGGGACGCCCTGATCCAGCACCTGTCCCAGATCTACACTCACGACCGACGTATCACGATCTCGTCACTTTCGAAGTTGACCGGCGTCGACACGACCGAACTCGACCGACAGTACCGAGAATATCTGGCCCATCAAGAGTCGCGTCTTCCCACGACACGTGGCCGGACACCCCGCCAGTAAACATCCTGGCCAACAGCTCTCGTCTCAACACACTCCAGGTTGGCTGTCTCGGGAATCCGCGGCAACCCTTCACCACCAACTGCTCCCAGCGCCGTTCGGCCACCAACCAACTTGGGCGCCAGGAAAACGTGAGCCTCGTCGATCCATCCGCCATCGGCCAACGTCCCCAGCACCTCGCTGCCTCCCTCCACCAGGACGTTGGTCCAGCGTCGGGTCCCGAATTCATCCATCAACAAGCGAAAATCGATCCGCCCTGACTCGGTCAGCGGCACTTTCACGATGTCGACACCGGCGGCCGCCAGGGCACCAGCCCGGGCCTCGTCCACCGTCTCCGAGCAAGCCACCAGCACCGGTGTGTCGTGTGCCGTTCGCACCAATTGTGAGTCGAGTTTCAGACTCGCATTGGTATCGAGTACCACACGGGTGGCCCTCCGTGGGCCGGGCGGACGAGCCGTCAACAATGGATCATCAACGGCTGCCGTTCCAATGCCAACGACGACCGCATCGACCCGGCCCCGCAACTCGTGCACCAATCCTCGAGATTCTTCGCTCGAGATCCACTGCGAGTGACCGCCGGCAGTGGCGATACGCCCGTCCAGTGTCATGGCCCACTTGGCATGAACCCATGGACGGCCGGTTTCGAGCAGGTGAAGAAATGGCGAGTTGAGTCGGCGAACCAACTCGGCTTCGGCACCGACCTCGATTTCGACCCCCGCATCACGAAGCACCGACAGCCCGCTCCCGCCGGCATGCGGAGACGGATCCTCGATACCAACCACGACGCGTCGAATTCCGGAAGCCAGCACAGCGTCGGTACAGGGAGGCGTCTGGCCGTGATGCCGACAGGGTTCGAGCGTGACCACAAGCGTCGCCCCTCGTGCCAACTCACCGGCTGCCTGGAGTGCCTCGACTTCCGCGTGAGGCCCACCAAATGCCCCGTGCCAGCCTTCGCCCAGGACTCGCAGTTGATCGTCAACCACCACGGCACCCACGGCAGGATTCGGTTCGACACGCCCCACGCCCCGGGCGGCCAGGTCCACGGCCCGCCGCATCACCTCCTCGAAGGATTCGAACGACTCGGTCATACCGCTACGCCCACGTCGTGACGAACGTTCTTCCGGAAGTCAGTCCTGGCCAGGCAACCACAGTTTCTTTTCGCCATCCGTCTCACCCGCCTCACCCGTCGTGGCCGCTTCGTCAGGTCCACCGGGAGTCCACAAGCCGGAGGCGGTGACCGTGCCACCGTCAGCAGTCCAGGGAGGAACAATGTCGACGGCTTCAACCAGGGCCTGCAACTCCTCCCGGAGTTGCGGCAACTTGCTGCCGTAAACATTCCACAGTCGATCCAACAGTGTCCGTAATTCCGGATCTTCGAGATCCTGGAGCCTCAGAGTCAGTTCGCGCATCTCCAGTTGCAGCGTCCGCTCGAATTCGCCCTCCAGGCCTGTGGCAGACTGCCGGGCGCGCGCCAACCATTCAAACGCCGCTGCCCGGTCATGCCGGACCTCGCAGAGATCCGCCAGGGTCACCGACGCACGCAGGTAGTCCTCTCCCTGCTGCAGGCTCTCCCGGCCGGTGTACTCGGTCAAAACCGAGTACATCAGCCCACTGTGGCGAACCAACAACGCACGGTTGAGCAGCATGACGAGGAATTCATCCTCGAGTGCGGCGGGATCGATCCGCAACAGATCGCAGGTTGACAACATTGCCAACTGGTCTTCCGACTCAACAACCACCGGTGTCGGTTCGGACAGGCCCATGGCCTGGCGAACTGCCGGAAAGTCGACGGCCAACAGGTTCTGTTCGCAGCGCGCTTCCAGGACCCGAACGGCTCCAGCCAACGAAGACTGGTGGTCGTCGTCACCAACCACGGCCGAGGGCGTCTGGCCACCCAACGCAGGCAACGGTGTCTCTGGCCAAATCTCGGTGACAAATCGCTCGACGTAGTCTCGATGCAAACGTCGCTTGACGCTTTCGGCCGTCTTGGGAGCAAAGTGCCAGGTGGTGTAGAGCGCCTCGAACTCCCGAGGCACCAGGTCAACCGCCTCGTCGTCCTGGCCCTCGCGAACACTCAATTCGTCACCAACCTCCCGCAGGGCCGCTTCCGCGGCATCGATTTCCTCACCTGCACGAGCAACCAGGTCGATCGCGGCCGGCTCGTCTTCAGTCGCCACCTGGACCAGCAGGCGAGCCGTCACCCGTGGCACCGTCTCCAGAGTCAGTGATTCGGCTTCGGAAGCCTCGATCACATCACCCTCCACCAGGTGAAACATCCCTTCCGGTGTTCCTTCCTCGCGGTTCCCCGGGTCATCCACTCGCACAAATTTCTCGGACGAATCCAGGTCGGTGAGCCACTTGGAGACGTTGTCGATCTCAAAACGGCGGTCGACCATCTTGACCACATCGTCGCCCTGTCCCAACACGAGCAGTTGAGCCAGGACCTGGCATTCCTCGGCCCGGTCGGCGTCACCTGCCAGACCTGCAGCCTTGACGAACGCCTCGGACGCCGCGGGGGCCTGTCCCGACCAGGCCAGGCACAGTCCCTCGTTGAATCGCAACCCGAACTCCTCGGGGGTCTCCTCGGCAAGTATCGCATACCGCTGAGCCGCTTCACCCCAGCACCCACAACCGGCAACCGCCTGTGGATCCTCGCCGCCAGCTTCGTCCAGGGCGTAGACACTACGGAACGGGTAAGGAATCTCGCGCGTGCCGTCGAATTCCGCCAATCGTACAAAAATCGATTCCTGTTGATCGGGCAGGGTCGCCGACTGCAGAGCCAGGACCAGGTGCTGGCGGGACGCCATCAGTTGACCCTTCATCCGCATCCAGGCTGCGATGCCCAGTGCCAGGTTGCCGGCCATATCGGGCCGAACCATCACGCATCGCCTCAAGGCTCGCTCGATCTCCTCGCGAGCCTCGTCGTACCCAACCTCCGACAATTGAATCATCGCCACCAGAGCCAACGCGAACCCGTGCTCGGGGTCCTTGGCAACCACCTCAGCCAATTCGCGATGGGCCCCCTGGAGATCACCGGCGTCGAACAACAATCCGCCACGAGTCGTCCGCACCCAGGTGTTCTCAGGATGCTTCCTGCCCAATTCATCCAGGGCATTCAACGCCATACGAGGCTGATTGTTCTCCTGGAACTTCAGCACCCGTTCCATGTCGTCTGACAAATCACGACAACAGAACTTCAACTTCTGGCCGCTGCCGCAAGGGCACGGATCGTAAAGGTCCAATGGCATACCGGTGGATGTGCCCAGTGGGTGGAGGAGGGAGAGAGGTAAATCGTAGCAGCCGAGTCGACAATTTTCAGTCGGCCGGCCAGTAACCATAGCGATGACTTCGAATCGCCTCGACCACCGGCCGGAGCGATCCGTCCGCATTGAGTAAGCCGGCGGTCGGAAATTCTGTCGGACCGGTGTCGTCCAATTGGGCCCAGGTGATTCCCGCAACACTCTGCTTGGCAAGCAACAACGGCAATACGGCGCTGGCCCACTCGGCCTGTCTCGCCCCATTCCAGTGTTCGTCCTCATCCTCCGACCGGGAATCTCCCCATTCTTCCCCGTCTTTTCGACACCAGCCAAACCGCCCGCCCGAGTCCATCCCGCCCACCGACGGTGCAGCAATCGTCACGTGCAACGGCAAACCCAGCGTACTCCAGATGTCCAGCAGTCGTGAGAGATCGATCAGGTCGTGCCGGCCGGGACCGGCCGAACCAAATCCCGCGGTGATCTCCAAAGAAATGGCCGAGAGTTCCGGGGCCGAACGAACCAACCCGTCAACAAACTGCAACGGACTCAGCAGGTGGCGACCCGCCGACTGGTACCCTCCCCAAGGTTGTTCGATTCGCACCATCAATCGCTCGATATCGTTGACCCCACGCGCGACTTCCACCGCTCGAGCCAACAACGCCAGCCGGCCCTCCTCGGACAATTCCAGCCCACCACCGGTGTTCACGCGCGACGCCAGTTCCCAGACACGGATCCGGCCGACGAACCGCGACAGGACTGTCTCGACAAAATCGCATACGAAACTCTGCAGGTTCGCCACGTCTCCCGACCACACCCCCAACCAATCGGGCAAGCCGGTGGCCCCAAAATCCAGCAATGGCCCCCCGTGCACCAGCAGGTTCTGTTCCTCCGCCCAGTCAATCAGCCGATCCACGTTGTCCCACTCGCACTCACCCTCGACCGGCTCAATCTGCCGCCAGCAAATCGGCAACCGAACCGAATTGAACAACCCGGCAGGAAGACTCTCCCAGGGAGGGTGTGCCCCGCCGGACAGCGCGCAACCCAGCGATGCCGGAAACTGAGCCGATCGACGGCAACGAACGGCCAAACGCTGGGCCACGTAGGCGGACGTGAGCATCTGGGCCGAGTTGTGAGCATGCACCAGGGCCGCCTCGGACAAACGGCTCGCCTCGTCCGGATCATCCTGGGCTGCAGTGGCACGGGCAAAGATCTGGTGTGCCTGGCGACTCGCCTCATCAAACCCGGCCGGCACCGACATCCCGGCGATCTCCCAGGCCGCCTGCTGGTTTCTCAACTGGCCGATCTTGCCACGAGCCAACTCCAACGGCAGCAGGTAAACCGTTTCCTGTTCACGAAGACTGGATGTGCTAACCAGTGTGCGACCAAAACCGGGCACGGGCCAGGCCACGTGCAACCGGCCACTGTCGGAATTCGGGCGACGACACACCAGTTCATCACCGTCGCGTTCAACGCGGGTGGGAAAGACCCGGCCGTCGAACCCGCTGATGTAAGCCTGTTCGGCCTCGGGCCAGCCAGCGAGGAAACCAGGTGGAGACACCTGGAATCGCATCACGCCCATGAACGCTCCCACTCTCAAACCGTTGTCACGATCTTTCCGAGCGGCAACCGCCCGGTAAAACTCCACATTCCCAGTCTATACCTCTCCCCGGTGCGTTGTCCAAGTGAGCTTCGAGTGGCAAATCCTTGCCCGAAGCCTGGTTATGCTCCCCGCTGCCGGGGAGAGCCGTGCAACAAGTGCCGCCGCATTACTTGAGAGTTCAGTCGATCGGATCCCCGTGCGACGCGGCAAGGTCCGCGACATTTGTGATTTCGACGACCGGCTGCTGTTTGTCGCCTCAGATCGCATCAGTGCCTTTGCCCGGGACAAGGAATCCACTCCACTGGCTCTCCCCAATGTTTTCGTGTCGCGAACACGGACGAAGTACACCGAGGCCTTCGAACTGCTGGTCGGCAAGACGTTTCCCTGGACATAGAGTCCACGACAATTGCCAATTGAAACCGTCGTCGACGAGCCACATAATGTCACGGCAAGAACATTGTCGTGAGGTTGTTTGTGTCGGTGGGTAGCCGCCTTCACCCACATCCCAATCTCGAGAGGAATGATGGACACTCCCGTGCCCGGACAACCTGTTTCGGAAACGCCACCCGAGGAGGGTGACGGCGTGGCCGCAGAGGATCTCGAGGAAACCTACGTACCTGATGAAGCCGACACCGGTGACCTGTCGGAAATGCCACCCGCCTCCCAGGACTCGTCGGCAAAGAAGCCGTCACCGAAAGAGTCGTCGCCTGACGCAGACGAGCCGACCCGTAAGAGCAAGGCCTCGGAACTGGGTGACTTCAAATTGTTGAAGAAACTCGGAGAAGGTGGCATGGGCGAGGTCTACCTTGCCCGCCAACAGGGACTCGACCGCAACGTCGCCCTCAAGGTGCTTTCCAAGCAACTCGGCAAGAAGGAAACTTTTGTCGAGAGATTTTTCCGTGAAGCACGGGCGATGGCCCGGCTCGATCACCCAAACGTCCTCAAGGTGTTCGCCGTCGAAACCGACAAGGGTCGCCACTACGTGGCGATCGAGTATGTCGATGGACAAAGCATGCAGGACTGGCTCGACCAGTTGGGCCGATTGAGTGTGCCGGACTCGGTGTTGGTAACGGCCCGCTGTGCCGAAGCACTCCTGCACGCACACGAGGCCAACCTGGTCCACCGGGACATCAAACCCGACAACGTGTTGGTGACCAAATCGGGCCAGGTCAAAGTGGCAGACTTCGGCCTGGCCAAAGCGGCCGACGACGACGTGTCGATGACTCAAAGTGGGACCGGGATGGGAACCCCACTGTACATGGCGCCCGAACAGGCCCGGAACGCCAAGACTGTCGACCTCCGAGCCGATATCTATGCACTCGGTTGCAGCCTCTACCACTTTCTCACCGGGGAATTGCCCTTCCAGGGCGATACAGCCCTGGAACTGGTGATGGCCAAGGAGAAAGGCCTGTTCACCTCGGCCAGAAAACTCAACAAGGAGATCCCGGATCGACTCGACCTGCTCGTCGACCGCATGATCGCCAAGGACCCCGACCACCGTTATTCCGACTGTCAAGAATTGCTGGTCGACCTCAATTCACTGGGAGTGGCCGGTGAGACACTGAGTTTCATCGAGGGCGCCCAACCGGCCGTGGGAGGAAGCCCGGTCTCCACCCCATCCCGTGCGGCCGTGGCCACCAAGCCCCCCTCGTCAATGCCGGCAGTCTCATTGCCACCGCCCAATTCGTCCGAGGATGCCACCTCGCAACGGACCACCGCAGCCGATGATGACACGTGGTTTGTCCAACACACCAATGCCAAGGGCCGCACCGTGGTCAGTAAGATGTCGACCGCGAGAATTCGACAGGCCATCGATGGCAAGTTGCTCGATCTCAAGGCCCGGGTCAAACAGGACCAGAGTGGTTCGTTTTTGCCCCTGGCGCAATTCCCCGAGTTTGAAACAGGGGTCAAGAAACGCCTTGCCCAGGCCCGATCCGGCACGGGAAGCGGCCTGCAAAACATCTATCAAAAGCTTGACGAGCAACATCATCGCCGCAAGAAATGGCGGGCGTTGAGTTACCTGTTTCGGAGTGCCATGGGCTGGGTCTGGCTGACGGTCTTCCTGGCCTTCCTGGTCGCCGCCAGTCTCGGTATCTGGTGGCTGTATGACGAGTATGGCCAGAAGCTGCCAGATCTGACCCAGTAGATCCGAGAACCGGTGCATTCGTCAGAATCGTACCCCATCAAACCGGCCAGCATGATTGCTCCACACTCTCGCCCCGCCGATGGTCGATAGCCACTAATGAGGTAAGCATCTTCCCCGGCACGACGTGGCCCCCATCGAGTTCAACTCATGCATCGTCGGAGAGTGACCTGGTTTCTGGCGTTTGGCATGCTCGCCGGCATGCTCATCCCGGCCTGGGCCTCGGCCGGTGAGGTCCAACTCTCCGACGGAACGGTCCTCAGGGGCACCATTCGCCCGCAACAATCCCTGGCACTCGCCTCCCAGCGCAACGCTGGAGAATTGACCACCTACCCCATCATCGCCACGGTGACACCTCTACGTCGCTACTTCGTCCCAACGCGACTGGTCGCCGAACTCAACAACAATTCCGACCTGGACCGGTTCGAGACGTTCAAACTGTCTCAACGCAAGAGCCGTTTTTCCACGCAAGTCCAGTCACTGGGAGTTCCAATTGAAGTTGGAGAGTGGGACGAATTCGGCCGCAGACGCCTGGTCTTCCGTGTGAAGGACCGAACGGTCAACGTCTACCAGTGGGTCACCAAGCTGACACCACACCAGGCCACCGTCGTCGCCCAGGGACTTGGCTGGTCCCACGGCATTTCTACCAATGCCATTCCGGCACAAGTTCTCGACAGTTGGCTGAGACGTGTCACCAAAGACAACCAACTCGATGACCGACTGGCCATCGCCCGCTTCTACCTCCAGGCCAACATGTTCAAGCAGGCACGTGGTGAACTCCGGAACGTGCGAGCCGATTTTCCAGACGAAAAAACTCGTATCGCAAGCCTGCAAGCGAGGCTCGATGAACTGGTCGGACAGAGAATCCTGGATGAACTCCAACGACGCCGGGACAACGGACAACATCGCCTGTTCCGCAAGGCGCTGCAGTCCTTCCCGGTCGACCAACTCAGCGCCACCCTTCGTCGCCAGGTCCGCGAACTGATCGAACAGGATCGTTTGCAAACCGACCGTGTGAACACCGCCAGGAGGCTGATGACCGAGCAGTTGGCAGCGGTCTCCAAGACCAAGACTCGCCAGCAACTGCAACCGCTGGTTGACGAAATTGTTACCGGACTGGATTCCGAATCTGTCTCACGAGTCGATGCTTTCCTGAAACTCTCTGACGATGCGACTCTGGACGCGTCCCAAAAACTGGCGTTGGCCGGATCGGGTTGGCTCACGGGTTCGGAAAACGCCGTCACCGTGGTTCGTGATACGGTTTCGCTGTACCGGGCTCGCGAGCTCCTCCTGGCTGCCACCCGGGCCGATCGTGCCGAACTCCCGGGATTGCTCTCCAGGCTCGAGTCGCTCGAGGGAATTTCGCCAGCTCGCATTGCCTTGCTGATCGGTGAATTGCCGCCCATCGTACCCACGCCCGACATTCAACCAGGCGCCGCTGTGAGGATCGAACCCGCGGCGGATTTGCCCGGCTACTGGGTTCTTTTGCCTCCGGAATACAATCCCAACCACCGTTACCCCACGCTGGTTGTACTCCACGCCGCAGCTGGTTCACCTCGCAAGAGCATCGATTGGTGGGCCGGCACACCCGAAAAACCGCGACCGGCCCGGCAACGCGGATACATCGTTATTGCTCCCGAACTGCCCGGCGTGGCACGACCCGGGACACGTTCGGGCGACAAGAACACGTCACAAAAAATGGACCTGCAGATCGGACCGAAACTGCACCAGGCCGTCCGTCGGGTTGTGGTCGATGCCCGGCGAAGATTTCGAGTGGACTCGGATCGAATTTACCTGGCCGGCCATGGACAGGGAGCCGATGCTGCTTTCGAGATCGGCATGAGCCATCCCGAGTGGTTTGCGGCGGTGATCCCGATTGCCGGACGCATGACCGAGTACTGCACCTACTACTGGCGAAATGCAGACAAAGTGGGCTGGTATGTCGTCAACGGAGAACTGGATAGGGTTCGAGTCGAACACAACAGCTTTGGACTCAACCGAATGCTCCGCCACCGTTTCCCAATGATCTACTGTGAGTACGCCGGCCGGGGATACGAATCGTTCGCCGAAGAGTTGTTTGCCATATTTGACTGGCTGCCCCGGCACACCCGCTCCGAGGAGCCCCGTGAGTTCCAGGCGGGAACACTGCGATCCACCGACAATCGGTTTCACTGGGTCGAAATGCGGGCACTCCCACTGGCCGAGACACGAGGACGCAAGACGCGGCCATTGCGACTGACGGCCAAGATCACTGTCGGCAACTCGATCCACGTCAGTTCGGCCGCTCGTGCCACCATCTTGTGGCTCTCGCCGGAACTGGTCGACTTCGAAAAACGCGTCCAGGTGACAGTCAACGGACGTCGGGGCAAAAGCCAGTTCCTCAAGCCCAGTATCTCCGACATGATCGACGACTTCCGAAACCGGGCCGACCGGGAAAAACTGTATTGGACTCGGCTCGACATTGAATGAGAGCCTGGAACCGCAAGAGGCCTATCCGCTGATGCCGAGCCCGATCGCCGCCGCCGTGCAGATGACCTCCACGGACGACATCGACAACAACCTCGCCAACGCACAACGACTCATCAGGCAGGCCGCTGCCAGGAACGCCTCGCTGGTGGTTCTTCCCGAGTTGTTCACCGTGTTGGGCAGTCCCGAGTCGATCACTGCTGGAGCCCAGTCGGTGCCCGGTCCGGCCAGCCAGATGCTCGCCGGACTCGCCCAGGAACTGCAAGTCACCCTGGTCGGCGGCAGCCTGGCCGAGCGTCGCGAGGGCCACGAACGCATATCCAACTCGAGCCTGTTGTTCGGGCCAACCGGTGAACAGCTGGGCTGTTACCGAAAAATCCATCTCTTTGACATCAACCTGCCCGATCGGGTCAGCTTCTGTGAATCGTCGTTTGTCGAACCGGGACAGGACATCGTCGTCAGTGACACTCCAGCCGGCCGTATCGGCCAGGCAACTTGCTATGACCTGAGATTTCCAGAGTTGTTTCGAGCGTTGGTGGAACGCGGGGCGGAAATCATTGTCGTTCCTTCGGCTTTCACTCAAACGACCGGACGAGACCACTGGGAGGTGTTGCTGAGGGCCCGGGCCATCGAAAACCAGGTGTTCATCATTGCCGCCAACCAGTCCGGAAATCACACACCAGACCTCTGCAGCTACGGCCATTCGATGATAATCGACCCCTGGGGAACCGTGCTGTCCGCGGCCGAAGACGGCGAGACGGTGATTACCGCCGAACTCGACTTCGACCAACAACAAGAAATCCGCACGACACTGCCGGCACTCCAACATCGCCGTGACCTGCACTAGCCACCGCGAACGTGTCGTTTCGGCCGACGTGAAACCCTTGCCCGGATCGCCTATCCTCGTCAGTCACGTTCCGGCTGTTCACTGTCCCCCGCTCCCATTCTTCGATCGTCCATGAACGGCGCCCAGATCATGCTCGAGATGCTGGCTTCGGCTGGTGTCCGTTATGTTTTCGGTAACCCCGGTTCGACCGAGTTGCCGTTGACCGACGCGATGGTCACCGACAACCGGCTGGAATACATCCTGGGACTCCAGGAGATCCCGGTGATGGGAATCGCCGAGGGTTATGCTCAGGCAACCCGCCAACCCGGCGTGGTCAACCTGCACATCAGCCCGGGCCTGGGCAACGGGCTGGGAATGCTCTACAACGCCCACCGCAGCGGAACACCGTTGATCGTCACCGCCGGGCAACAGGATCGCAGACTCCGGTTCTCCGAACCCATTCTCTGGGGCGAGATGGTCGACGTCGCCCGGCCATGGACCAAGTGGTCGGCCGAGGTGCAACGGGTCGAGGACATCCCCGCGGCAATGCGACGAGCAATCCAGACCGCCCTCATGCCGCCCACCGGTCCGGTTTTTCTCTCGATCCCCGTCGACGTCCAACAGCAAGAGGCGCCACCGCTGGACCTCACGCCGCCACAGCCGATCCACGCCGGAATACGACCTCCCCGGGACGAACTGATTCGTGCTGCCGACATCCTGGCAACGGCCACCAACCCGGCTATCCTCGCCGGCAGCCGGGTGGTCGAAAGTGATGCGATTGCTGAATTGGTCGCCCTGGCCGAAGTACTCGGTGCCCCGGTTATCAGCGAACCGGGCACCACCCATGGCCGCCTGCCCTTCCCGTGCACCCATCCGCTCTCGGCACCTGGCCTGCCGTTGTGGGCTCCCGATATTCACGAACGGCTTTCGGAATTTGACGTCCTCTTTGCTGTGGGTCTCGACGTGCTGAGACTCTACGTGCACTACGAACCCGACCGGGCCATCCCCGATCATGTCCGGCTGCTCCACCTGGACCACGACCCCTGGGAACTCAGGAAGAACTACCCCACCGAGGTCGCCCTGTGCGGCGGTCTGAAGCCTGGCCTGGCCGAGTTGACTCAACTCCTCGATGAGCAACTGATTCCCGCCCAGCAACAGGAAATCGGCCAACGTCGGTCTCGCCGCGAATCGTTGCACGCGGGCAACAGATCCAGCCTCGAAACCCAGGCCGCAGCCGAACTCGACCGGCGTCCCCTGACCTCGCTGGCACTGATGTCATCCATCGCCGCCGCCCTGCCTCCGAATGTCGCCGTGGTCGAAGAGGCGGTGACCACGACCAACACCTACCTGGAACGCCTCGGCGCCATCACCGATCCGACCGGCTATTTTGGCCACCGTGGTTGGGGCCTGGGTTGGGGCCTCAACTGCGCGATCGGGGTCCAGTTGGCCTGGCCCGACCGCCCGGTGCTCGGGGTGATCGGCGAGGGTGCCTCGATGTATGGAATCCAGGGCTTGTGGACCGCAGCCCGGTACAACATCCCGGTCACTTTTGTGATCCCCAACAACGCCCAGTACCAGATCCTCAAGGTCGGTGCTCGCGGAATCGGATTGCCCAACGCAGCGGAAGAACAGTTCGTCGGGATGGATCTTGTCGAACCCGAGGTCGATCTCGTCGCACTCGCCGGGTCACTGGGGGTCGAAGCGTGTCGAGTCCACGCCGCCGATGAACTGACAGAGGTGCTCCGCGAGGCACTGGCCGATCCACGGCCCCGGCTGATCGACGTCCCCATCGACCGCACCACCCCCGCGACGATGGAGTATTGACCAGGACCAGGCCACCGGTCGCCAACGAACTACTCGTCTGGCCCCAGGTCATCCAGGATCAAGCCGTCGACATCGCCCAGGTCATCCGGCCCCATTGTGTCGACCTCGGGTTCAATCCCCAGCAGTTCGTTGTCGTACGCCTCCTCGTACTCCCGCACCCGCTCGGCCAACTCGTCGTTCTCGTCGATGGCACTGGACACTTCCAGTTCCCACTCGGTGCTCGCCGAACGGAGTTCGTCCAGGTCCAGGGGAAGTTGCAGGATCTTGGCCAACCGTCGACTCACCGCCTCGATACTCGAGGGGTTGGTCACCGTCAGGTAATGAGGGATCTCGGCAATCAACGAGACCATTTCGAGCCCCGCCTCCTCCGCGCGGCTCATCAGGTAACTCATGAAAGACCCGGGCCCCTCGTACCCCGTCCGTCTCATCCCGAAACGTTCCATCTCCGACAACAGCTCGGGCTTTGAACACGTCGTGTACAGCCTCGGGTCACGAGTGTGTGGAACGGCGCCGCCGAATGAACCCACGAATAGAATCCGGGTGACTCCCGATTCATGTGCCAGGTGAAACAAACAGTCGGCGAATGTCTGCCACTTGAGATTCGGTTCCTTGCCGATGAACATCAGCAGGTTGTGCTCGTGGCTGGCAAAGAACCGGGTCGACGGAAGTTCGATCGAGGTCACCAATCCGTCCTCGACCCGAATCTCGGGCCGAAATAACGCCGACATCTCCATCGAACCGGGGAAGTTGTAGATGTAGAACGGGTCGGGATCGATCTCGGCGAACGGCGTCGCATCGACAAGATCCACCAACCGCTGGATCGTCCCGGTCGAGACATCGCCACCGTCCATCCAGCCGCTGAAGGCCAGCAACATCGTGGCGTCATCCAATTCCGGCTGGCTGGAAAACGTCAGCAATTCGGCCAGCGAAATCGGCATACTCGTGTTCATACCTCAATTGTAGACCGCCCCGTTCCCACCGGGCAACATCGACGCATCCCGTGGCGTCAGCTCATTCCACCGGGGACGAGTCCGAGTCGACGGGCTGGCTCGGTGTCGGCAATATCGCCGACACCAGAAACGGCTCGCGATCGTAGCGTCGTCCGTTCAACCACCGTCCGATCCAGGTCGACCGCACCAGGTAGTGGTACGTCGTCACGGTCACCAGAAATGTGCCAGCCAGGTAAACGACGAATTTCACCGGAACGGGCCATTCCAGATCACCAAGCCAAAGAGACATCTCGAACTGCACAGCAACGTGCAACAGGTAGAGCCAATAGGCCGAGTCGGAGTAATACCTCACCTTGGTGTTGTTTCCCGAGAAGTACTCTTCGAAAAAGCCAAACCACGCGTTCACCAACAGCCAGGTACTCAACGCGTACACGTAGAAGTAGACCGCTGACTCCAGTGCGGGGCGCGGGTTGTGAGGATGTAGTGAATCGGGAAACGCAGCCTGGAGCAGCAGAAAATTGACCCACTCACGGGCGTCCTTTGGTCGCTCGGAGATCGGTCGCGCCGCCCAGCGTCCCCAACGCGGATCTTCCACCACGCCCAATGCCTGGCATCGCTCGCGAGTCGCAAACTCCAGCGAATCGATGACGTTACTGTTGAATTCCCCGACCAGGCCAAACGCCTGGTCGGAATTGGCCATCGTCTCATTGTGTTCAAGGAACTTTTGAAAGTCGTCGGACAGCAGGGCAAAAACTGCCCTGCGGACCGAATCGATCTCCCTATCGCCGGAATTCAGCAATCGCTGCCGCAGCGTCGAATAATCGTCAACAACGGTCAGGTTCATTTTCGGCTGGGCTGCGCCGACACGGTTGCGATGGTTTTCCCAGTCGTCCACCCAGATCGCTGCCAGCCCCAGGGCGATCACCGAACCGATCGCCATCTTGAGTCGCCAGTGACGCGAAATCCTCGAGATCAACTCGGGTGAGGAGTACAGGCACCAACCCACAGAAAAAATGAACCAGTAATTGATCGTGCCCAACCAAAGTGGCTCGAGTCCACCAGTGGATATCCCAAACGACGTGTCCGCCCAGAACAACAATCCGGCGACCGGTACGGCGAGTGCGGGAATGCACCACCGCGAGCCGACAACCCCCTCGAAGAACCGTTGCACACGGTGACGGAGCCATTTGTCACGATCAAGGCCCTTGGCAAACACCAGCCACAACCCGATTGCCATCAGATACACCAGGCACAGTGTCTCGAGAAACCAGAAATGGTAGGGCCACTGAGCCCCCCATTTCCCGGGCATTTCCAGGAAATGGTTCAACGTGTAATCCCAGACACCAAGCGACGACTGGATCCGTCCGGTCATGAATCCGCCACGGATCTCCTGCCACCGGATCAACGGGAAGAGCACGATCATTGACACCACGAATGGCAACAACACCCGCCAGAAGCGATTCTTCACGAAGGACAAAACACCTCGCTTGGTCACCAACAGGTTGGCGAAGAACCCGGCGATCACGAAGAACGCCTGCATGCGAAACACATGCACCCAGCCAAAGAAATACTGAAACCCGGCATGTCCCTGGGAATCAGTCCGGGCATTGAAGAAATACTGCGGGAGCAGCAGCCAGGCCACGTGGAACACGAGCCCCAGCAACATCATCCAGGCTCTCAGCGCATCCAGGGAATGATATCGAACCGAACCATTTGAGGAACGTCCACCATCTGCGTTCGCCACAGCTACACCCACCTGGCTGACGAATCATTCGTCTTCACGATTTTTGGCACCAAGCCACCAGTCGTTAGAGACATCATCGCACACGACAGGCCGCGCATTCCACTGCTCCAGATTGCCCTAGTCACGGCAAACCGACTTCATTCTACTGCCGGCCGACAGCCAAGTTCTCCCCATCGAAATTGAAGGCATCACATGGGATTTCTGTTTGATCTCTGGATTCCGATCCTGGCATCTGCGGCTGCGGTTTTTGTCGTGAGTTCCATCGTCCACCTGGTTCTGCCAATCCACAAGAACGACTACGCCAGGCTCCCGGATGAAGAAACGATCCTGGCCTCCCTGCGCGAGCAGCAAGTTGGGCCGGGGGAATACTCTTTCCCCTTCACCGAATCGATGCAGGAGATGCAGGAGCCGGACACGGTCGAAAAATTCACCCGGGGGCCGGTGGGATTCCTGACAGTGATGCCCAGCGGGCCTCCTGGAATCGGCAAGAACCTCGTCATCTGGTTCGCCTACTCGATCCTGATTAGCGTTTTCGCCGCCTACATCACCTCCTTCCTGAAGATCAATTCACCGCGAGAGGCATTCCGACTCACGGGCACCGTGGCCGTGCTCGCTTATGCCGCCACTCATATCTACAACTCGATCTGGAAAGCCCAGCCCTGGACGACGACACTCAAAAACGTCTTCGACGGGATCCTCTACGGCCTGGTCACTGCAGCAATCTTCGCCAGCCTGGGCAATTGGGGAGTCTAGAAAGATCACCGCCAGTCAACTGCTCCTCTTTGCGAAGGCCGTCTGTTGACGATAGTCTGGGTAGGTTGACTCCACGGATTCCCCCTGTTTTCTGTGCCCCATGCCGTCTCGCCAACCAACCACCGGCTGTGCTGAATTCCGCAGGCAGATGAAACTGACCCGGCGGGGATTCCTCCAGGCCGGTGGCCTGGGACTGGGTGGCCTCTCGCTCGCTGACCTGCTCGCGACCGAGGCACAGGCCGCTCCCAAGACCAGCGCCGAACACTCGGTCCTGATCCTCTGGATGCGTGGCGGCCCTTCCCAGCACGAAACATGGGATCCCAAGATGGAGGCCCCGGCCGAATACCGTGGAGCTTTCGGAGCCACCTCGACGAACGTTCCCGGGATCGACATCTGCGACATGCTGCCCCGCAGTGCCCAGGTGATGGACAAGTGGTCAATCATTCGCAGCCTGCACCACACCAACGCCGGTCATTCCGCCGGCGACCAGATCCTGTTCACCGGCCACCTGCCAGGCCCGGACCCCACCGTCAACATCCACCCCAGTTGCGGCTCGATCGTCTCCGAACAACTCGGACATCTCACTCCGGAATTGCCCCCCTACGTGATGATTCCCCGCCAGGTCCCCGGTACCGACTCGGCCTACCTCGGTGTCGCCCACAAGCCCTTCGAAACACTGTCGGACCCGGCCACTCACGAGCCGTTCCAACTGCAGAATTTCTCTTTGGTCGAGGGCATCAGCGACCGACGATTCGGTGATCGCAAGTCACTGTTGCGGAACTTCGACCGCTTCCGCCGGGATGTCGACCAATCCGGCCAACTCGACGCGATCAGCGATTTCCAGCAACAGGCCTACGGGATTCTCAGTTCCGACCGGGCGCGGCGTGCTTTCGATCTCGATGCCGAACCCCGTGGCCTTCGTGAACGCTACGGATTCATCGAACGGTACAACCCCATGGATCCTCGCCGGTGCAGTGCCAGTGCCTTCTGCCAGCGACTGGTCCTGGGACGACGACTGGTTGAAGCCGGTGTCCGGCTGGTCACCGTTGACTGCCGCTGGTGGGACACGCACGTCGAGGGTGTCGATTCGATGAAGAACGGGTTCCTGCCCCGGTGGGACCAGAGTTTCTCGGCCCTGATCGAAGACATGCACGACCGGGGCCTGCTGGACACGACCATGGTTGTGGCCTGGGGGGAATTCGGACGCACCCCGAAGCTGAATGCGACCAACGGCCGTGATCATTACCCCAATGTCTTCAGTGCCGTGGTGGCCGGTGGTCCCGTCCAGGGTGGCCGCGTGGTCGGATCCTCCGACAGCAAGGGCGCCTATCCCCTGAACAACCCCAAGTCGCCGCAGGACGTGCTCGCGACTGTCTATCGACATCTCGGAATCGATCCACACAAACACTACCTCGACCACTCGGGGCGACCAATCGCGACCCTGCCGTTCGGAAAACCGATCGAGGAACTCGGGTAGCGGACAATCGACGTGACAGAAGCCAGACGGTTCTCTCGCCGCGAATTTCTCGCCACGGCCTCGGTGCTTGGCCTCCGGGCATCCAAAACGTCTAGCATTTTGACGGCCGCCGAGGTCAAGAACTCCACCGGGCAACTGGACAACAACCTCCAGGTTGTCGACCTCACCGACCTCGATGGCCGGTTGCCGCTGGAGATCAAGCGATCTCATCAGGTCCTCAGCCAAAGTGAAGACTGGGAACATTCCACCTGGAAAAATCCGGCGTGGCCCAGGGGGGGTGGCGACACGGTGGGTTATCCCTCGGTGGTCCGCAATACCTGCGGACCGCGGCCCGACAACAAGTACTACCTCTACTACGCCCACCACGACCCCCGATCGGGCATTGGCGTGTCTGTCTCCACCAAGATCACCGGCCCGTTCTCCAAGCGGGTCCAGGTTCCCGGACGAAACGACAACCAGGTGGTGCCAAGTTTTCACGCCTCTTCAAAGAATCCAGACGATCCATCACACAACTCCAGCCCCTGGGTCCTGTGGAATCCCGAGCGCCGACTCTGGTTCATGTATTTTCACTTCTTCAATCACGCCCACACCGCAACGACAAATTTTCAACCGACTGCGCTGGCGACCTGTGCCGACCTGGCATCACACAAGTGGACGATTCACACAGGCAACGTGCCGGCAACCGTCCCCGCCTGGTTGCCGGTGTTGCCGACCACCAGCAAGAAATGGGCCAACGAAGCCTCCTCCTACAATTCGGTCCATCGCCTTCCGGATGGACGTTGGCTGGGCTTCATTCGTGGCACTTGCAACGACGGACGCCCCACGCAATTGGGTTTTGCCACCTCCCGCGACGGCGTCACTTTCGAATACTTCAAGCAAAACCCGATCCTGCATGCCGGTGATGGGGGAGGTGGTCGCCAGGGCGTCTATCGCCCTGGCTTTGTCGGCTACCTGGGCCTCACCCGCAAGAAAACTCCGCGGTACCTGGTTGCCTGGCAGGAAAGCCACCCCTTCGACGGAGACCCTCGCCTGATCTACGGGTACACCCACGATTTCAAAACGATCACGCGAGACCCGAGAGGCCATGTGAAGTGGGAGGGATCCGATGGCGCCATCAGTGCCTGGCGAGAGAAAGATCGACTGTTCCTGTTTGCCGGCAAGCAGGTGCATGAAGTCCAACTGCCAATCAAAACCCACGACTGATTCGAGTTTCGGTCATGCCACACCTCCCATTGTCCAGACGACACTTCCTCACCGGTGGAACTGCAGCCGCAGTCGCGGGCCTCGACTCCCTGGGCCAGGCAGCCGCGATTCGGTCCGCCGGTGAGAAACTCAACATCGCTCTGGTCGGCGTTGGCAAGGGGGGGGTCGGTGGGGTACTGAACCTGCCACGTGTCGCCCGTGAAAACGTCGTGGCACTGTGCGATATCGACGAGCAGTATGCCGGGCCGAATTTCGAGAAGTTCCCCAAGGCGCGGCGCTGGAGCGACTTCCGTCGCATGCTCGACAAGCAGAAGGACATCGACGCGGTCGTCGTCAGTACGCCGGACCACAGCCATGCGACCATCGCCATCACCGCCATGCGTCACGGTAAACACGTCTACTGCGAGAAACCCCTCGCCCGCACAATTGGCGAGGTTCGCCGGATGCGAGAGGTGGCCCGGGAGACGAAGGTTGCCACGCAGATGGGGAATCACGGAACCTACGAACCGACGTTTCGCAGGGCCGTCGAGATTATCCAGTCCGGGGCGATCGGGCAGGTGACACAGGTTCACACGTGGTCAGACCGCCCACTTGCATTCTGGAAACAATCGATTGCCCGACCTGCAGAACGACCCCCGACACCAGATCATCTCAATTGGGATCTCTTCCTGGGCCCCGCTCCAACCCGGCCCTATCACCCGATTTACCACCCATTCACATGGCGAGGCTGGTGGGACTTTGGAACCGGCGTGCTCGGCGACATCATCTGCCACACGGTGAACATGGCCTACCTGGCACTTGACCTTCAGTATCCCACACGAGTCTCGACTCGTTGCGAAGGACTGATGGCGGAAACGGCCCCGAAATGGGCAGAGATGGTCTACAAGTTCCCCGCCCGCGGCGAGCGACCACCGGTGACGGTCACCTGGTACGAATCGGGTCGCAAACCGCCCGTTGGACTCGCCCTGGGCGAGTCGTTGCCGAACAACGGAGCACTGTTGATTGGCGACAAGGGCCGACTGCTACAAACCGACATGTACGGTGCCTTTTACAAGCTGTTGCCGACCGAGAAGTTCTCCGAATACATTCCACCGGCGCCGACCCTGCCCAGGGCAAGAAACAGCCATCAACAGGAGTGGATCGATGCGGCCAAGACCGGATCCGCCACGATGTCCAATTTCGAGTACGCCGGCCGACTGACCGAAGCCTTCCTGGTCGGAAACGTCGCCCTGCGAACCGGCCAGACACTGGAATGGGACGGTGAGACGATGACGGCGAGAAACTGTCCCGAGGCCGAACGGTTCGTACATCCCGCATACCGCAAGGGCTGGTCACTGGATTGAGCCTTCGGGCTTTTGACACGGGTCGACTGGAGCGTTATCACGGAGGAAGCTGAAATGGTCCAGCACCTCCCAAACGACCTCGACCTGGAGTCCGACTGATGTCTCGACACATCAACACCCGATTCACCACGCTCATCCTGGCCGGGTTCCTGTTCTCCGCAACAGATCTTCCGGCCCAGGAAAAAACACCGGCCAAGCCAAATCAGTCGACCAACCGGCGGATCCGGGTCGATGACCAGGATCGTGTGCAGACCCTCGTTCGGGAGGGCGAGAAACTCATCAAGTCTGGCCGAGCGACACCGTTTGCCAAGTTGCAGACCGGACTCAACCGCAACAGTTGCAAGGTCAAACTCGCCAAGCCCTCGACGAAGGCTCTTGCCGGAGCCGACTTGTACCAGCGATCGCGGCAAAGCGTGCTGGTCATCAGCAGCCTCTACTACTGCAACCGCTGCACCAAGCTGCACGCCACGCTGGCCGGAGGTGTGGTGATTGGATCCACCGGGGAAGTGCTGACCAACGATCACGTGGTCCGGGGCAAGCCCGACCAGAAACGTGAGACGATCGTCGCCATGACCGCCGATGGCACCGTGATCCCGGTCCGGGAAATCCTGGCATCCAGCCGTCGAGACGACCTCGCCGTCCTGCGACTCGACACCAAGGGACTCAAGTCTCTTCCGGCGCTGCCGCTGGGCACCAACCCGCGACCGGGCAGCCCGATCCGTGTGATGAGCCACCCCGACAAACATTTTTATCACTTCAGCGAGGGGATCATCGCCCGGTACTTTGCCGAAGCCGGCTCGACCGGGCGGACCGAGGTGATGTCGATCACCGCCGACTACGGCCGCGGCTCGAGCGGATGTCCCGTGCTGGATCTCAGCGGCAACGTCGTCGGACTCGTCTCACGCACCTCCTCGCTCTACTACCGCCAGACCAGCAAGAAGCAAGAAAACCTGCAGATGGTCTTCAAGCTCTGTGCCGCCGCTTCTCAGATCACACCACTGGTCGGTGGGAAACCACGACCCCGGGTCGCGGGAACTCCCCGGCCCAAGGCGTCACCCGAGACCGCAACCTACCGGGCCATCGAGACACAACTGCAGGTGCGAAGACGCGGCACACTGGTTTTCGCCAGGCCCACCGAGGCTGGCGTGGATCGCCTGGAGGCGTTCCTGAAAAAGTATCCGAAGTCGGCGCATCGCGAGGAAGCTCTGTACGTACGCGGCCTCAGCCTGTGGATGCTGAAGAAATACGACCAGGCCGCTGTGGCCTACCGCGTGCTGCTCGACAGCTTTCCCGAAGGCAAACACACTCGACTGGCCCGGATCCGAGAGGCCGCTGCCCTGCTGTTCTCCGATCAGCCACAGCCGGCCCTGGACCGACTCGATGAACTCATGGCAGACCACCCGGACACGCCCGAGACATACGGTCGCGAGCGGGCCCATGCCCTGGTCCTGCTGGGCCGTCAAAAAGAGGCTCGCGACTTCATGGACCATGTCGAGTCACAGATGCTCGCCGCCGGCAAGGACCGGCTGGTGCCACGGATGCAGATGCAGTTCGCGCCACTGAGAATGGTCGGGCGTCCCCTCAAGGCATTCAAGGTGGCCCGCCATGGGGCCGATGGGCAGATCGACTCCTCGGCTCTCAAGGGCCAGGTCGTTCTCGTCGACTTCTGGGCAACCTGGTGCCGGCCGTGCGTGGCTGAATTGCCTCACCTCAGAGAAGCCCACGAGAAGTTTGCCGATCGTGGTTTCCAGATCGTCTCGATCAGCCTCGACGACAACCAGAAGTCGCTCGATTCGTTCATCGCCCGGGAGAACATGAACTGGATCCACCACTACGATGGCAAGAAATGGAAAAACGAGATCGCGGTTCTCTTCGACGTTCACAGCATTCCGATGAACCTGCTTGTCGATCGCCAGGGCATCGTCCGTGCAGCCAACCTGCGAGGCGCCGCCGTCGTGCGTCGTGTCGACGAATTGCTCAAGTCGTCGGCAACGAGCGCTCCGAAAAAGTAGACCCGGTCCGGTCGACTTCATGAACTCGACAGACATCACGCAAAGTCACCTGGCACGCCCGGGCGATCTGGCGGTCGTACTGATCGACGTGCAGCCACAATTTGTCGAGAACATGCACGGTGCCTCCGAACCGGTACTGGCCCGTCTCGAACAATTGCTGATCATCTGCGAATGGTTCCAACTTCCCGTGCTGGCAACCCTGGAAGAACCAATCGATCGAAAAGGACACCTGCACGATCGACTGCAACCCTTCCTGCCTCCCACCGCCGTGACAGCCACCAAGCAGTCCTACGCGATCAGCGGGGAACCCCGGATCGTGGATGCCCTGGCACAACTCGACCGACCTCGCATGGTCGTGGCCGGATCCGAGACGGATGTCTGCGTGCTGCAGTCGGTCCTGGGATTGATTGAACTGGGCTACGACGTGTTTCTGCTGGAGGATTGCCTGTTCAGTTCCGAATCGCACACCGACCCGGCCGTGTCCAGAATGCGACAGGCCGGTGCAATCCCCTGCACGTACAAGATGTTGTTTTATGAACTGCTAGGAACCGACGATCCGCTCGTCTGGCAAACACAACAGGAACAAGCAACGCGTCGCGGTTTTGTCGCCCCGGAATCCTTGCCACCAACCGCATGAAGTGTGGCTAGCCCAGGGCCCCCGAATCAGACAGGTAGCGATCGGCCGTCTGGCGATCGATCCGCCGTTCACTCAATAGTCGACGGATCGACTCGTCGAGCGGCATCATCCCGACATCTCGCCCCGTCTGGATACTGTTGTCGATGGACTGCAGTTTGCCCATGCGGATCGCGCTGGCGATCGCCGAGTTGGTCAACATGATCTCCAGGGCCAGGTGCCGCTTCTCACCGGGCTGCACACTGGGCAACAGGTGCTGACTGACCACCGCTCGTAGTCCCAGGGCCAACTGGGCACGGATCTCCCCCTGTGCATCGTTGGGAAACAGGTCGGTGAACCGCGACACCGCTCCCTTGGCGTCCCGGGTGTGGACCGTCGAATAGACCACATGTCCGGTCTCGGCCGCGGTCAGTGCCATCTGGGCGGTTTCCCGATCTCGAATCTCTCCGACCAGAATCACATCGGGATCCTGTCTGAGCCCGTACTTCAGTCCATCGGCAAACGAACCGACGTCGACTCCGACCTCGCGCTGCGTGACGACCGAGCCAGCGAACCGCGGAATCAAGTACTCCACGGGTTCCTCGATCGTGATGATCCGACGCCCCCCCTGCCGGTTGATCAAGTTGATGATCATCGCCAGTGTCGTCGAC
>CAZYAZ010000039.1:0-7914 GCA_964646205.1 uncultured Planctomycetaceae bacterium
TCGCCGTGTTCCGAATCCAGCAGGCTCCGCGTGTTGGCATGCAAGAACTCCATCGCAAAGTGCACACCGGACAGTTCGCGACCAGGGATCGGCAGATCACGAGGCCGGGTGGCCCCGACACAAAGTACCACCGCATCGAAATCGTCTCGAAGCTGCGAGGCGGAGACATCTCGACCAACCTCGGTGTTGACTCGAAAATCGATTCCCTCGGCAGTCATCAGGTCCACACGCCGCTGCACGACCGATTTTTCGAGTTTCATGTTCGGGATGCCATACATCAGCAACCCACCAATCCGGTCGTGACGCTCAAAAACGGTCACCTGGTGGCCTGCCCGGTTCAATTGGTCGGCACAGGCCAGACCAGCCGGCCCCGACCCGACGACTGCGACACTCTTGCCGGTCCGTTCGACCGGCGGATCGGCCACAATCCAACCTTCCTGGAACCCTCGATCGACGATCGCCTGCTCGATATTCTTGATCGTCACCGGCGGTTCAATGATCCCCAAAACGCAAGCGCCTTCACACGGGGCCGGGCACACCCGTCCAGTGAACTCGGGGAAATTGTTGGTCAAATGCAACCGGTCCAGCGCATCCCGCCAACGATCATTGTAGACCAGGTCATTCCACTCGGGGATCAGGTTATTGATCGGACATCCCGAGGCCATGTTGGCAATCAGTCCTCCCGAGTGGCAAAAGGGAACACCGCAATCCATACACCGGGCTCCCTGTTGAGCCAGGTGCTTCACCACCGGAAGTTCCACGAACTCGTCCCAGTCGCCCAGGCGGGCCACCGGATCACGATACGGCGCGGCTTCCCGAGGGTACTCCATGAAGCCCGTTGTTTTTCCCATCGTCGTCCGCCTCAATTCACAACTGTATCCGGTCGACACCCGGTGGCATCGCCGCCCCCGTCATTCGAGAGATCAGCGAGACTCAACAATCTGTTCCTCGGCCGCCACTCGAGCCATCTCGACCAGCGCACGCTTGTAATCCACAGGCATCACCTTGTGGAAGCACCCCAGGGCCGCTCCCCAATCGCTGAGGATCGTCTCGGCCACCGTCGAACCGGTGTACCGCTGGTGCTTCTCGACCAATTCACGCAACTCCAGTTCATCCGTCTCGTCCTCGATCCGCTCCAGTGCGACCATTTCCAGATTGCATTGGGCGAGGAAATCGCCAGGCGGATCGTAGACGTAGGCGATTCCACCAGACATTCCTGCAGCAAAGTTACGACCCGTCGGACCCAGGATCACTGCGCGACCACCGGTCATGTACTCACAACCATGGTCCCCGACTCCCTCGACCACCGCATGAGCACCGGAGTTCCTGACACAAAAACGTTCGGCCGCCACACCTCGCACAAACGCCTCTCCTTTGACCGCACCGTACAACGCCACATTGCCGACAATGACATTTTCTTCGGCCGCAAACGTGCTCGATTCAGGCGGCGCCACAATGATGCGTCCTCCCGAAAGTCCCTTCCCGATGTAGTCGTTGGAATCGCCGACGAGTTCCATGGTGATTCCCGGAGCCAACCACGCGCCAAAACTCTGGCCGGCCGAGCCGGAAAACTTCAACTGGATGGTGTCATCGGCCAGGCCCTCGGCCCCCCACTTCTTGGACACCTCGTGACTGAGCATCGTTCCAGTTGTCCGATCGGTGTTGATGATCGGAAACTCCAACCTTACCGACTCGCCGTTCTCGATCGCGGCGGCCGCCTCCTCGATCAACCGCCTGTCGAGCACATCGGCGAGCTCATGGTCTTGGTCACGTGTGCAATACACGTCGACGCCCTCATGCGGTTTCAGAGCGGGGGCCAGGACCAATGAAAGATCCAGCCCCTGAGCCTTCCAGTGATCGATCGCTTCATTCACTTCCAACGCGTCCACCCGCCCGACCATCTCGTTGATCGATCGGAAACCAAGGCTGGCCATGATTTCCCGAGCCTCTTCGGCCACCATGAACAGGTAATTCACGACGTGCTCGGGTTTGCCGGAGAATTTCTTACGCAACTCAGGGTCCTGGGTCGCAATCCCCACCGGGCAAGTGTTCAGGTGACACTTCCGCATCATGATGCAGCCCAGCGTGATCAGTGGAGCGGTCGCGAATCCATACTCTTCGGCACCCAGCAGTGTCGCGACGACCACGTCCCGGCCAGTTTTCAACTGGCCATCGGTCTGCAAGCGAACACGACTTCGGAGATCGTTCATCACCAGCGTCTGGTGCGTCTCGGCAATCCCCAACTCCCACGGCAACCCAGCGTGCTTGATGCTGGTCAGCGGACTGGCACCGGTCCCACCCTCGGCTCCGGAAATCAGGATGTTGTCGGCGTGCCCCTTGGCCACTCCCGCCGCGATCGTTCCGACCCCGACCTCCGAGACCAACTTGACACTGATACGCGCTGCCGGATTCGAGTTTTTCAGATCGTAAATCAACTGGGCAAGGTCTTCGATCGAGTAAATGTCGTGGTGGGGCGGTGGGCTGATCAGGCCGACACCCGGAGTTGAGTGCCGTGTGGCTGCGATCACCTTGTCGACCTTGGTACCCGGCAACTCGCCTCCTTCACCCGGCTTGGCTCCCTGCGCGATCTTGATCTGCAATTCATCAGCATTTGTCAGGTACCACGCGGTGACTCCGAATCGGCCCGAGGCGATCTGCTTGATCGCCGACCGCTTGGAATCACCGTTCTCCAGCGGCTCAAAACGGCGATAATCCTCTCCGCCTTCCCCGGTGTTGCTCTTGCCACCCATCCGGTTCATGGCCACCGCCAGCGCCTCGTGGGACTCGATCGAAATCGAGCCATAACTCATCGCGCCTGTGCAGAACCGTTTGACGATCTCCGAGGCCGGCTCCACCTCGTCCACCGGCACACTCTCGCGATCTGCAAACTTCAACAGGCCGCGGAGGTGGCACTCTCGCGTCGTGTGTTCATTGACCAGTTTCGAGAACCGGCCATAAGCGGTCCGGTCACCGGTGCGAGCCGCCTCCTGAATCTCAGCGATCGTGTAAGGGTTCCAGGCATGTTTCTCACCGGTCCTCCGCCAGTGAAACAGCCCCGGATTGGGCAAGTTCCCAACAGGATCCGACGAACCGTCGCGAGTCGGGTAGCCCAATTCGTGGCGACGCAAAGCTTCGTCAGCCACAACTCCAAATCCGACCCCCTTGATCCTGCTGGCTGTACCACCAAAACACCGGTCGACCACCTCGTCGTCCAATCCAACCGCTTCAAAAATCTGCGCCCCCTTGTAACTCTGCAGCGTGGAGATGCCCATTTTCCCCATCACCTTGAGCATCCCCTTGGCAACCCCCTTGCGATACACCGAAACGATCTTCTCATCGGTCCACGAATCAGCGAGCAAACCGTCGCGACGAGACTGGGAAATCGCTTCAAACGTCAGGTATGGGTTGATCGCATCGGCACCGTATCCCACCAACAGGCAGTGGTGATGGACCTCTCGTGCCTCGCCAGTCTCGATCACCAGCCCAATTCTTGTCCGCAATTCGTTTCGGACAAGATGATGGTGAACCGCCCCGCAGGCCATGAGTGAACTGACCGGAATGCGGTCGGGCCCAGCATCGCGGTCGCTGAGCACGACGAAGCTATCACCGGCCTCGATGGCCGATTCGACCTCGGAACAAATCCTGTCCAGGGCTGGCTGCAACCCTCCGGTGGCCTCACTGCGAGGATACGTGATGTCGACAGTACGAGTGGACCAGCCACCGAAGTCGAGTGAACGAATCGACGCCAGTTCCTCGTTGGTCAGTATCGGATGCGGAATCGACAGACGATGCGCCTGGGCTTCGCTGGTCTCAAGCAGGTTGCCTTCGGGTCCGACATAACACTCCAGCGACATGATGACCTCTTCCCGGATCGAATCGATCGCCGGGTTGGTCACCTGCGCAAAGAGTTGCTTGAAGTAATCATAGATCATTCTCGGTTGATCCGAGAGACATGCGAGCGCCGCATCATTGCCCATCGACCCGATGGGATCCTTTTGCTGATCCAACAGCGGCAAAAGCATGAAACGCAACGTCTCGGTCGTGTATCCGAATGCTTTCATCCGGTTGATCAACTCGGTCGAAGAATACGCCGTGCAGACCTCCGCCGGGGGAAGCTCCGAAAGTTGCACACGTTGATTCTCAAGCCACTCGCCATAGGGCCGTTTGGTCGACACATCATTCTTGAGTTCTTCGTCGGTGACTATCTTTCCCTGTTCGAAGTCGACAAGGAACATCTTCCCCGGCTGCAAACGCCCCTTCTGACGGACATTGGATGGCTCGACCTCCAGCACACCCACCTCGCTGGCCATGATCACACGGTCGTCGTGTGTGACATAGAAGCGACTGGGACGCAGGCCATTTCGATCAAGAACGGCACCGATGTACTGACCGTCGGTGAAGGAGATTGACGCGGGACCGTCCCAGGGTTCCTGCAGGGCCGAGTGGTACTCGTAGAAGGAACGCTTCTGCTCGGACATCGAATGGTGATTCTGCCACGCCTCGGGAATCATCATCATCACCGCTTCGGGCAAGCTGCGACCCGCGTGGTAAAGGAATTCCAACGCGTTGTCGTAGTTCCCTGAATCCGAACAGTCCGGCTCGATCACCGGAAACATCCGGGACATGTCCTCGCCAAAGAGATCGCTTTGAAGCGACCCCTGCCTGGCATGCATCCAGTTGGCGTTGCCCCGCAACGTGTTGATCTCGCCGTTGTGGCTCATGAATCGATTGGGCTGTGCCCGGTCCCAGCTCGGAAACGTGTTGGTCGAGAACCGGGAGTGGACCATTGCCAGGTGACTGGTGTAATCGGGATCCTGGAGATCCGTGAAGTAGCGAGGGACCTGCTCGGACGTCAGCATCCCCTTGTAGATCAACACCTTTGTCGAAAGCGAACAAACATAAAACAGGAGTGCTTCCTGCAGATCGCTGCCACGCAACTCGTGGCTGCAACGCTTGCGAATCACGAAGAGCTTGCGGTCCAGATCCTCCTGGCCAATCCCGTCGGCAGCACCGACAAAGAGCATCTCCACGGCCGGCTCGGCCGCCCGGGCAGACGGACCGATGTCAGCCCCATCAGGATCGACCGGCACATCCCGCCACCCCAACAGGACCTGCCCCTCTTCCTCAATCACCCGGTTGACCGTCTGCTTGCAAGTCGCTCGTTCGGATTCATCTTTCGGCAGGAACACCAATCCGACGCCGTAACTGCCACGATCCGGGAGTGTCACACCCAGGTCATCACCGGCGACCCTTTCGAGGAACTCGTAGGGCAGGGCGGTCAGAATCCCCGCTCCATCACCGGTATTCGGTTCGCAACCGCAAGCACCCCGATGAACCATGTGGTTCAGCATGTGCAACGAATCGTCGACAATTTGACGCGACCGCTGCCCCTTGATGTGGGCCACAAATCCCACCCCACAACTGTCGTGTTCGTTGGCCGGATCGTACAACCCGTACTTTTCGGGACGACCATTTCGGAACACAGCTGCCTGGCCACTCGGTGCCACGATTGCTGAATCCGATGATCGACTGTTCTGGCGTCTACTGGCCATGAGTGCTCTCTAGCAACCTCTCGATAAACCGTTCGGCCGCCGTGGTCAAATGACGGTTGCGACGATGGATAAAACCCAGGGGACGTTTCCAGTCGGGAGCGTCCAGTGACAGTGAAACCAGTGTTCCCTGTTCCAATTCACGGCGCAAAGTCGGTTCGGGAAGAATCGCAACCCCCGACCCCACCTCCACCGCCCGCTTGATATGTTCACAGTTGTCGAATTCATGCACCACGTCGACCGACACGCCCGCGGACTTCAGCCAGCGGTCAATACGACGTCGCACCCGCAAATCGCCGCAAAACCCAACAAACGGTTCACCGTCTATCAGGTCCACCGACGCCGGACCGGAACTTCCATTCCGGGAGGCGAGGTGATGATCCGGAGGAACGGCAATCGTCATGGACTGTTCGAGCCAGGGCACGACCGTGAAGTCACCGCCGCCACGAGGAAACGACACTATTCCCAGGTCGGCATCTCCGGCCCGGACTCGCTCTGCCACCTCTTCGGGATGCAGATAATCCAACTGTAATGACACCTCCGGGTAACCTTCCCGGTATCTGACCACCGTCTCGGACATCTGAAGCAGGCCAACCGAATAGATCGCTGCAACACGCAAACGACCAGTCACACGATCATTGATTGCAAAAACCTGTTCCTCCACCTGGCGGAATGTGTCCAGCAACCGCCGACATCCGTCGAAATAGATCTGGCCGGCAGGAGTCAGCGACAATGGACGCTGAGATCGGTCAATCAACACGGCGCCAAGACGGTCTTCCAACGCCTGCACAGCCTGGCTCGCAGCCGACTGACTCATCTGTCGCGCCTTGGCAGCCTTGGAAAAACTGCTTCGCGACACCACCTCACAGAATAATTCTACGTTTCGCAAATGCATTGTCCGACCAAACCGTCCCTGCCATCGGACATATAAGTGAATGCGATTCTGTGTGCATCACATTATCACTGATGCAAATTGCCACCTTATTCGGTATCCCGGTTATTTTCAAGGATCTGCAAGAGAAGAGAAACCATCTCTTTTTTGGACCTAAGCCACTTCTCCAACCGATGAATCCAGTTAGTATGGCGCCCAGAGAGCTTGAGAGGTCAACAGTCGAATGCAACCGCGACGGGGACGACTAATGACAAGGTGTGGACTGCTGTTGGCACTGGGTGCTGTAACCATCTGGGGAACGCCCGGCTGTGGTGACGACGGCACCAGCCCTGAGCCTCAGGCTCCGCAGAACGGTGCCGAATCGCCAGTGGGAAGTGATACGACTCTCTCAGAGTCGAATGACACACCACAGGTCGTCGCCCCTCCCGAAATTGCAGTCCAGAATGTCCTCAACGGTGTCCGGAATGGACAAGCGGAGCCGGTCTGGAAGTTCCTGCCCTCACGCTACCAGGACGGTCTCGACCAGTTGGTCCAGGACTTTGCCGGGAAGGTCGACGCACAAGTCTGGAACCGCACGTTCGTCTCGCTGCAACGACTTGTCAAAGTGGCGAAGTCGAAGAAGCAATTGCTCATCAACAACCCGAGCCTGCCTCTGCGTGAAATGGACCAGAAACAATTGGACGAAAACTGGTCCACACTGATGGAACTTTTTGACATCCTGTTGGCCAGTGAACTTCGGGAGGTAAAAACCCTCAAAACATTTCAAGGCAAAACGTTCTTTGCTGGCACCGGAACCAAGTTCCTGGAGCGGCTCCACTCGCTCTCCTCGGCCGACCCCATCGACCCGCTTGGAAAATTGACTTCATCGAAGGTCAGCGTAATCGGACGCGACGCCACCACGGCTCAATTGCGGATTGGCTCGCCGGATTCCTCCGGAGATCCGTCACCCGTGAGGAACTTCGTCGTTGTGGACGGGCAATGGTTCCCGGCAGACTTGGCCGTGGATCTGGACGAGTTACTACGACTTGGCAGGGAAGCCGTCGATTCGATGCCAAAATCCGGCACCCCCGCCTCCCGAACCAAATGGATGACAGTCCTGGACGCCGTTGACACCTCAACCGCCTCCCTGGAGAAGGCCGACACGCCAGAGGCATTCAACAAGGCCCTCGCGGACGCTCAACTCGCCGTCATCCCACTCCTGGCCGCTTCCTCCGGCGATGAACCGCGCGGCTCCAACCTCGTCACCACCATCACGGTTGTTCTCCAGGGAGCGATGGATGAAAAGGCCCGCCGTGGCTACATCGCAGCCTTACGCGGCCTTGCCAAAAGTGATGAGGTTCCGGATGTGACCTCAAGCAACGATGCCACGACGGTGATTCTCACCACGGCTCAACCGCTTCAAACGATCATCGACGGCATCAAATTCGGCAAGGTCACAGGAATCGACGAACGAAAACGGACAATCACCGTCAC
>CAZYAZ010000039.1:8014-31369 GCA_964646205.1 uncultured Planctomycetaceae bacterium
TCAAATTCGGCAAGGTCACAGGAATCGACGAACGAAAACGGACAATCACCGTCACACCCGGCCAGCGAAACTAGCCGAACGTTCTACCACGGCCCATTCGTTGCCGGCGACCCAACCAGCTTTGCCGCGCAAAAAAGTGGGGCATTCCTCCCACGAGGGAAGAAATGCCCCACTGAATCAGCAAGTGTGTCGCCTGGGCGACAAAACTGCTTCTACTTGGCCACAACGTAGCCCTTGGCAAAGGCCTTGTCGTTGAAGGCACAGGCAACCTGGTCCTTGGCCTTCAAGACTTTGCCCTTGCACATGTTGCAGCAGAAGCAAATCGTGACGCCGTTGACCTTGATCTTGGTCGCCGGGTTAAGCGCCTTGCCCGAGAAGACACACTTCTTGAGCTTTGCTTGCCCCGTGGCGGCCAGCTGATGATTGGCCTTGTGCGCGGTCGCCTCACGGCACTTGGCGTCCTTGGAGAACTTGGCCTTGCAACCACCACAGCAGAAGTACACCTTTCCACCCTTGTAGTCGACAGCGCACGCCGCCTTCACGGGGATCGGCTTCCCGTCCTTGGTCTTCTTCAGGAAGCAGTTGACTCCCTTGAGCTTGAGCTTGCCTTTCTCGGCGGCGGTGTTGACCTGGTAGGTCACCAGCACGGCAACACACAACGACGCTGCAATCAGAATCTTACGAGCCATCTTGTTTACCTCACGTTTTCGAAAACACGAAATCGTTGTAACAGTGTCTTTTCGTCGAACCCATCCTTCTTGCCTGGTTGGGTTTCCGGCGGCAAGCTCCGGACAACGTCTCTCGTGAGACGTCGTTCACCGGGTGACCGTCGCAGTCCGTCAAGGGTTCGCAATATTCCAACGGCTGTGGAACCGGCCACTCGGGCTCGATGTCACGCCAGCCAGTGGCAGAGCAAAACGTACAAACGAGGGCCGGATCGTCCGATCACCTCCGTTCCGATTCGCTCTGTTGGAAAATCACGAGCAGAAAAAGTCGAATTGCCCTCTGAAGAAATCGAGGCAATTCCATCCAACTCGGGTAACACTTGTCGTTCCGGGATCGTGGCGTGCCAAGTGGCCACGCTTGCTTCGCACTCGCAGGTCGATTTGACGCGAGGCAACCGGGACGAGGGAGCGACAGTCTTGGTCGCCTTCGCCGTGTGGCAACACGACGACTGTTCAACCGTCGTCGCCACCTCCGGGGAATCCGACACGCAACAACAGTCGGCCCAGATCCAAGTGGGGACAGTCAGGATCGCAGCAGACACCAACGCCAGCACGGCCATGGGCCGTCGCTCCACTCGCTGTACTGCTTTACGATTCAACTTCAACACCAGCAAACCCCGTGTCGCCACAAATTCAGTGCGACACTGATTATATGTTCATCGGAATCGGGCTGTCACGACTGAAACCAAAAAAAGATGCTCCCTGCAAATCCTTCCCCGAATTCATTACTCAACGCTGTCCCGGTTGAAGTCGACTATCCGGCCCGGTTATGGTCAGTTCAGACAGGTACATCCCGTCACCTTTTCGACCAGGAAACCGACGCATGTCACGCTCTGCCCCGTCCCTGTTATTGATTTTCGCTACCAGTTCCATCCTCGCGGGACCCGCGATTGCAGGTGACTGGGACCAGTTTCGCGGCCCCAACGCTACGGGCGTCTCCAGCGACAGCAAGAACCTACCGGTGACCTTCTCGACAACCGAAAACGTCGCCTGGAAGAAAACGTTGGGAACCGGCATTGCCTGCCCGATCATCTCGGGCGGTCGCTGTATCGAGACAGCGGTAACAGGAAAGAAGGGGCAGGAGAAGTTCGTGGTCTCTGCCTTCGATGCACTCACAGGGAAGGATCTGTGGCAATCCGATTTCCCCGCTGGCAAACTGCCCGAGATCACCTGGCCCAACCAGCACGCGTCGTGCACGCCCTGTTGCGACGGCGAACGGGTCTACGTCCACTTCAGCACGATCGGACTCATCTGCCTCGACGCCAGCAATGGCAAACATCTCTGGACGCACAAGACTCCGATGCCGTTCTATCTTCTCGGCTGGGGGGCAGCCAATTCACCGATCCTGCACGGGGACAAGCTCTTCTTCTGCCTCGACGACGACCTGGACAGCTATCTCGTTGCGCTGGACAAGTACACCGGCAAACAGAGTTGGTTGGCCAAGCGGCCCGAAATGCTTGGCGGCTACTCCGTCCCCGTCGTCGTCACCTCTGGAAAACAGACCGACATCGTTATGGCTGGCAGTGGAAAGCTGAAGGGGTACGACCCCAAAACGGGAAAAGTCCGCTGGAGTTGCCATTCACTGCTGCGGACGATCATGACCACTCCAGCTGTTGTCAACGACAAGATCTACGTCTCGGTCCAGAGTTACGGTGACACGGCCCGCACCCTGAAATTCGCTTTACTGCAATGGAAGGACACCAACCAGGACAAAAAGCTCGACAAGACCGAACTTGGCAAGGCGTTCTGGAAAAAATTTGACAAAGGCGATGCCAACAACGACGGATTCCTGGTCGGAGACGAGATCGACGACGCATTCCAGGCCAAGACCAACCGGGTCGGCGGAGGGAACATTATCCAGATGATCCGTGGCGGCGGCACCGGAAACGTCACCAAGACACACCTGGAATGGAATCTCGACACCAAGGCCCCCTCCAACATCGCCTCTCCACTGGTAGTCAACGACCAGGTCTTCGTGGTCAAGGAGGGAGGCATCTCGGCAGCTTTCTCCGCAGCCGACGGAAAAACCCAATGGCCGCGTCGCCGTATCCGAAACCTCGGCCACTATTACGCCTCACCCGTCTATGGTGACGGCAAGATCTACGTCACCGGCGAGAACGGTTTCATTGTCGTGCTGCAACAGGGACCGAAACTGAAATACCTTGCCAAGAACGACATTGGCGAGAGTTGCGTGGCCACTCCGGCAATTGCAGAGAACCGGATTTATGTCCGGACCATCAACACGCTGTACTGCTTTGTCAACAAGTCGGCATCGAAGAAGTAAATCACATCACCACTTGAACGCCGACCACCTTTCGTGGCCGACGACAGGAACCCTCATCATGCCCCGCCATCTGCTCGTGCTCGGACTCACGTTCCTGCTCGGAACCACCAGCCTGCCGGCCGCCGAAACGATTTCGATCGTGCTGGGCAGCAAGGCCACACCACTCGAGAAGGACGCTGCCAACGAACTCGCCATGCAGTGGAAACGGCTCTTCGGGGTCGAAATTCAACGAGCCGAGAGCTACGACAAAGTCCCGGACACGAGTCGGTTGGCCGTGCTCATCGGCAGTCGCAACTCCAACCCGGCCGCCACCGGCCGCTTCACCGGATTCAAATGGCCCAGCTTGTCCGACCAGGGCCTCATCATCCGCGAAATCCCGGTGCCGACACCACCACGCGTCCTGGTTGTCGGCGGAGGCAGCCCCGCCGCCACGTTCTGGGCCGTGTGTGAACTCGGACATCGTCTCGGCGTGCGTTACACGTTCCGACAAGACTTCTTCCCTCCACAAAGACCATTTCAACTCCCCAGGCTCAACATTACCGAAGAACCCGAGTTGAAAACTCGCACCTGGCGAACCATCAACGACTTTGCCATTGGCCCGGAATCCTGGGGCCTGGGTGAACACAAGAGCTTCATCCGACAGTTGGCCAAGATGAAGTTCAACCGCATCCTGATCTCGGTCTACGCCTGGCAGCCGTTCGTTGACTACACGTTCCGTGGTGTCCAGCGACAAACAGCACTTCACTGGTTCGGTGAAGTACTCCGGGTCGATGGCGACACTCCCGGACGCGTCGCCTTCAACGGAGCAAAGATTTTCCAGAACCCCGATTTTGTCGGAAAGACGACATACAAACAAAAGATCGCCGCAGGCAAGAAGTTGATGACCGGCGTGATCGATGCGTCCCACGCGTTGGGAATGACCGTCGGGCTGTCGACCTCGGTCCTTGAATTCCCCAAGGAGTTCGCCACCGCTCTGCCTGGCTCGGCCAAGGTTCACCAACTCAAGAGCCTGACCATCGGCCCCGGCCCCACAAACAAACCGAACGACCCGGTCGTCGCCGACCTGATTTCCACACGGATCCGCGCATTCCTGACAACCTATCCGGGGCTCGACGCCCTGTATGTGTCTGTCCCCGAATTCCCCGAATGGAACGCGCACGCCGAGACCGCCTGGAAGGAACTCAACACCCGAAAGAACCTGGGCGACCACACGCTCGCCAAGCTCGTCGCCTCGGCCCGCAGCCGGAATCTGATCGCCTCGGGCGATCGCGGCGAAGCTTCCATCAAGGGCAATGTCGTGGGAATGGCCTTCTTCTGCCGACTCTTTGATGACGGCAAACTGCTCAAAAAGCCCGACGGCACCAAGGTCGAGTTGGTCATCCGACAACCCGACCCGGCACTCTTTCCGATCCTGGACCGTGTATTGCCCACTGGCGCCAGCACGCTGAACTTCGTCGACTACACGGCCCGGCGGATTGCCGAAAGCAAACAATTGCTGGCCCAGTTGCCCGCCAAGAAGGTCAAGGCGAGCCTGATCATGACTCTCGCCGACGACAACGTCGGGGTACTCGCCCAGTCAACAACGCAACACATCGACACCCTGATCCAGGAAATCCGCAAACTGGGCTGGGACGGCTTTTCGACCCGCTACTGGATTCCCGGCGAACTCGACTCGACGGTCCACTATCTTTCGCGGGCGTCCTGGGACGACAAGACCACCCGCGTGTCCGCACACCACGACCTGTGGGAAGGAATCCTTGGCAACCGCGCCGGCAGCGAACGGTTGCTGATCGGCTGGAACCACCTCGAGGATGCGACACACACACTCGACAAGAACGCCATCGGCTTCGGATTCCCCGTCCCCAACATGTTCCTGAAACACAACAGTCCCGGCGAACCTCCCAAGTGGTTCAACGACGTCAACGACCACTACACGCAGTGGATGATCGAACTCTACCGCGTCCAGGGAGCCCCGATCCATCGCAACGGTGGCAAGCAACTCCTGTTCTATTACGCCAAGCGAAGTGAGTTCAACGTCGCCTATCTCGGAGCGGTCAAGGCCCTGAAAGCCGCTGCCACCGCCCGCAAAGCCAAGGACCTGGACACCGCAATCGAACAGATGGAAACCGCGATGGACCAGCTCAACGGTGCCATGACCAGCCTGGCCGACGTCGCCCAGGGCCAGAGTGACCGCGGACTCATCGCCACCCTGGCCAACTTCGCCTACCGACCACTCGTGGCCGAATACGAGAAACTGTTGGACGAGGCCGACCAGTAGGACACGACACTTCAGCCGGGCTCGGAGTACTCGGCCAACGCATCACGGTCGAGCGTGATCCCGTGCCCAGGCCGGTCTGGGGCAATCGCGTGGCCGTCCTCGAATTTCACTGGCTCGGCCGCCAGGCGATTCCACGCCAGGTCACTGAACTCCAGGTACAGGCATTCCGGCAGGCTCGCAGCCAGGTGAACCCCCAGTTCCATCAGGGTGTTTCCCAGCGAAACCGGAACTCCATAGTCGCCGGCCAGGTACGCTGCCGCACGTGACGCCTGGAACTGCCCGTGAATGTTCAAAACGTCCACACCCCCAGTCTCCAGCAATCGCCGCTTCCCATGGAAGCCCAGGTATTCTCCCGTGTTGATCCGGGATGTCCCGATCTCGGCTGCCAGCATTGCATACCCCGGAAAATCCTCGCGGGTGATCGGGTCCTCGATCCAGAAGATGTCAAACCCCTCGTCGTCGTACCTTTTCATCCGTGAAATCGCTTCCTTGGTCGACCAGGCTTCGTTGGCATCGACCATCACGTCAACGTCAGGCCCCAGCACGTCTCGGACCATGGCCAGTCGGCCGAGATCCCATTCGACATCCGGGTGACCCACCTTGACCTTGATCGCTTGCATCCCCATTTCCGTGAAATGTCCCATCCAGGAACGAAACTCCGACTCGTCGAGATGGAAATCCAGGGTGCTGCCATACGCACGAACCCGAGGGTCGGTGCCGCCAAAGAGTCGATAGAGAGGCAACTCGGCCTGCTGGGCCGCCAGATCCCACATCGCCGTCTCGGTCGCCAGGCCCAGGACACTGGCCCCGACATTACCGCCACGCGGCCGTCCGATCCGCATTGCCATCCCGAGAGGCGACTGCCCCTCAACAGACGACCAACCGTTGTAACGATACTGAGCTTCCAGTTGGGCCAGCGCAGAAATCGGCATGCCCTGCTGCAACTCGAAACCCACTCCGGTGCGGCCGTCATCGGCCTTCAACTCGAGCACCGTCATGAAATGCTCGGTAAAAATCACCTGGGAATCGCCGATGGGGCGATCCAGAGGAATGCGACACCGGTGGATTTCGAAATCAACAATCTTCATTTGCAGGTTCCCCCTGGTTGTGGCTCACGGCACGAAATACTTGTAGATACTCGTCGCTCCCAGCACGGTCATTGAGAGACCCGCGACCGCCGTCACGACCTTCAGCGGCAGGCCCATGCGCAGGGCCTTTGGCATCCGAGTGTAGTCGACCCAGATCATCGCGAAGCACCACAGGCCACAGGTGGCAGCACCGCTCACCAGGCTGCCCAACGTCAATCGCCCGATGATGTCGCCGGCCAACGACTGCGGCAACCAGGTCAGCGTCAGCCCACCGATCGTGCAATAGGCCATCACCACCGCCTTCATACCGCGGGCCGACAGCCGCCCCGTCGCCCGCGGGACCAGTACCGCCCCCGCTTCTCGCCAGGTGTGTCGGTAGACCTCGAAGGCCCCGTACAACGTACCGATGAAAGCCAGAAACACACCTCCACGAAACACCCACTTCAACTGGGGGTGCAGAGCAGTCAGGAAGTCCTCCTGGTGGATCAACAACTCCTTGTCGACGGGAATCGCGTGCTTGGGATGCAACACCATGGCCCCCAACATCGCGAACAGCAGTGTGATCAGGATCACACAGCCAAAGGAACCGACCGCATCCACCAGTGGAACCCGGCTCCAGTTCCTGGCCCGCTTGAGGATTGTTTGATCGGCGACGGCTCTTTCCAGGGTCTCCCGCGACACTCCACCCCGACCGGCCAACCCCCACCCTTTTTCCCGGGACATCCCGATGTAGCCAATGTAGTCGTACGCGCCACCACCCACCGCAGTCAGGTACAACGACACCTCAAGCCAGGGACTCCGACCGATAAAACGCGAGGCCAGTTCTGGGTCGCCTCGCACCCATTCCGGATAGTCTGCCACTCGTGGCACCAGCAACCCAACAATGGCGTCACGCAGATCGGGCCCCAACACCACGACGGCAATCACCACCAGCAGGACCAGCACCCCGAGCACACCGATCGACACCTTTTCGACGACCTCGTAGTTGGACATCACTGCAAGCAGCAAGCAGACAACCAGCACCAGCGTGGCCCAGCCGTTGGAACAGAATTCGAACCAGCCCCACGGCCCCACATCACCACCGGCCGTCGGCAATCCAGACAACCGATGGATGTAGCCGGCCAGCGTCTCTGGAATCGCCGAAAATGCAATCGGCATCAGTCCCACCGCCGGCAGAACCACCAGCAATGGAAACCACATCGGCGGCCCGGGGAGCTGCCTCCAGCTCTCCAGGGGATGTTCGCCTGTCAGGGCAAAATGTCGCCCCGCGGTGTAAACCTGAACCGCTTTGAATGCGCCACCGTAAAAGAAACACCACAACATGGCGTAAGAAAAAATCGCACCGCCCCGTGACGCGATCACCAGTTCTCCACTGCCAATCGTTACTGAGGCAATGATCAGCCCCGGCCCCATCATCCGAAACAACCGACCCGGACCACGTCCGCACATTGCCGCGGGCAACTCGGGATAGATCTCATCAGTGGGGGAGGCTGCCGCCACGGGATCTGCGTCGGAAATGGGCTCGCTGGTCATCTTGTCTCCACTTTGCCAGATGGCCCGTTGTGTCGCCAGCCGAAGCCCATCGCAACGTCACCTTGTCGGCCAGGAGTCCCCGTTGAGCCCTCCGCCAACCTGTTATACTATCCCCCAATGCTTCAGCCACTCTCCGACACAAGGGCATCGTTCGCCGCGATCGCCGCCCTCCTGCTGACCCTCGTTCCGGCCGGGGCCGCTGCACCCACGCCGAAGGACCTGGAATTCTTTGAAAAGAAGGTCCGACCGTTGATGGTGGCCCATTGCCTGGAATGCCACTCCGGCGACGAACCCGAAGGCCAGCTCAACATGGAGTCGCTCGGTGGCCTGCTGGCTGGTGGCCTGCGCGGCCCCGCCCTGGTGCCCGGCAAGCCCGACAAGAGCCTGTTGGTGACTGCGATCCGGCACAACGAAGAGTTGAAAATGCCGCCAAAGAAGAAACTACCGACTTCCGAACGGGCCATCCTGACCGCCTGGGTGAAACGAGGTGCCCCGTGGCCCAACGTCAAGTCCGCAAACAGCCCCACGGCCAGGGCAAAGACGCCCGGAGGACCACTGTTCTCCAGGGATCAACTGAAGTACTGGGCGTTCCAGCCCCTGGCAACCAAAAACGTCCCACCGATCCCCGCCGAACACTGGGCCAACAGCGCCATCGACCAGTTTGTCCTGGCACGACTCAATGCCGCCGGACTACAGCCCGCACCGCCCGCAACGCGACGGTCCTGGCTTCGACGCATCACCTTCGACCTCACTGGCTTGCCACCGACTCCCGAACACATCAATCGATTCCTGGCTGACGACACGGTTGAGGCACGAGTCCGGGTCGTCGATCGTTTGCTCAACACCCCCTCCTACGGCGAGCGATGGGGACGACACTGGCTCGACGTCGCGCGTTATGCCGACTCCAACGGCCTCGATGAAAATCTCTGCTACGGCAACGCCTTCCGATACCGCGACTACGTCGTCGACGCATTCAACGCGGACCTGCCCTACGACCAGTTCGTCCGAGAACAACTGGCCGGAGATCTGATGAGTGGCAAAGCGGACACCGAGACAAGGCTGAAGCGAGTCATCGCCACCGGCTTCCTGGTGCTCGGCCCCAAGATGCTTGCCGAGGATGATCCCCGCAAAATGCAAATGGACATCATCGATGAACAACTCGACACCATCGGCAAGACATTCCTTGGCTTGACCTTCGGCTGTGCGAGATGCCACGACCACAAGTTCGACCCAATCCCGACTGCCGACTACTACGCATTGGCCGGGATCCTCAAGAGCACCAAGACGATGGAAAACTTCCGCGTGGTGGCGAAATGGAACGAAACCCAGCTCGCCAACAAGGAAATCCTCGCTAGCCAGGACCGTCGCCAAAAGAAAATCGCCACGTCCAAGAAAACTATCGCCACGACGATCCAGGCCGCCAAGCAGGACATCCTCAAGGCGTCACGGCGCCGCGCCGGCGATTATCTGCTGGTGGCCACCGTCACATGGATGAAGTCACAGTTGCTGGCCGGCCGCAAACCACTGGGCGACACGCCCCAGGGCATCAAGCAACCCGGCGTGATTGTCCGGGAAGCCGAATCCTACGACCGCGGCAATGCGGCTAAACTCACCACCGGTTACGGCCAGGGGATCGGAGTCATCGCCAGTGGTTCTGGGCTGAGCACAGCCGAATACGATGTGACGATCAAAAAGGCGGGCACCTTCCGACTGGAGGTCCGACAGGCGGCCGCTCAGAGTCGCCCTTGCCGGATCCTGGTCAACGGCGGCCTGGCCCATCCCGCCGCCCTGGGACGGACCACTGGAAGCTGGTACCCCGACACACAGAAATGGGGTGTCGAAGCCCTGGCAGAACTCAAGGCAGGCAAAAACACCATCCGGATTGACCGACAGGGGCCATTTCCACACATCGACAAGTTCCTACTCGCCCCGATCACCGACACCGGATCCGGGCCAATCAATGCCCTGGGCCAACTGGCCTCCAAGGTCCCCAATCGCGACGCTCTGCACCCCGCCGTTCTGCAGCAGTGGGTCGCTCACCTCAAAACAACCCGTGACGACAAAACGTCGCCCCTGGCCCTTTGGCACCACGTCGTTTCAGGCGGCACGTCCACTCCGCCCGCCACTGGACCGCGAATTGGCAAGCACGCCAAGCAACCCCTGTCCAACCTGGCAATCGGCTACGCCTCGCTGTTCACCATGGCCGATGACCTCTGGCTCAAACAGGTGGCAGACAAGAACACCAAGCCACTTGCCGACCCGGAACTCGAGTCATTGCGAAACGTTCTCTACGGCTCTGCGGGCCCCTACAAGGTCAGCAACGAACTCGAAGCGGCCTTCGACAAGGCCACAACCAAGCGACTCGAGACGCAACGAGCGGCTCTGAAGGCTCTCGAATCCTCCAAACCGGTATTGCCACTGGCGATGGCTGTTGTCGACGGCCCAACCGAAGACCTCAAGATTCATATCCGCGGAAGCTACCTGACCCTGGGATCGATGGCGCCACGAGGTTTCCCCAAGATCATCGCCGGCGAGAAACAGGCACCGCTGCCCAGGAAGACCAGCGGTCGATTGGAACTCGCGAAGTGGATGACCCGGGCCGACAACCCCCTGGTCCCCCGGGTCATGGCCAACCGGATCTGGCGATGGCACTTCGGACATGGCCTGGTCCGCTCGACCGACAATTTCGGGAGGCTCGGCGACCGCCCAACACACCCCGGACTCCTCGATTGGCTTGCCTCTGAACTGATTCGTCGCAAGTGGTCAATGAAATCGTTGCACCGGGAAATCCTGCTCTCGTCGACCTACGCCATGAGCACCCGGTTCGACCAGAAAGCGGCGGACATCGACCCCGAGAACCAGCTGCAATGGAGAATGGACCGACGACGCCTCTCGGCCGAAGAAGTTCGCGACTCACTCCTGTTCGTTGGTGGCAGGCTGGACCGACGCATCGGGGGTTCTTTGATGACGGTCAAGAACCGGGCCTACGTCACCGGAACCGGACACAACATGAAGACCGACGTCTACCAAAACGCCAGGCGAAGCATCTATCAGCCCGTGGTTCGCAGTGCACTGTTTGACGTCTTTCAGGCATTCGATTTCGCCGACCCGAGCCTGCCCAACGGCGACCGCGTCACGACCACGATTGCTCCCCAGGCACTCTTCCTGATGAACGGTATCCTTGTCGACAATCAGTCGAAACACATCGCCGACCGTATACTCAAGCCCGCCGGCGACGACCCTGCCCGACTCAAGAGGCTCTACGAATCACTACTGGGACGCAGTCCCAGCGCCAAAGAGGCCAACCAGGCCGCAACGTTTCTCTCGGAGTATCGTCGGACGGCAGTTGAAGACGATAAAAAGAGCAGCGACGAAAAAGACGACTCCAAGACAATCCCACCACGGGTTCGTGCCTGGCGGGCCCTGTGCCGCGTCCTGTTGTCCAGCACCGAATTCGTCTACACCGAGTGAACAGCACCTCAGTTGCAAGTCACCGCAATGACCAACACCTCACACTACTGCAATCAGTTCACGCCGGTGGGAACCCGCCGGGACATGCTGACATCCTCGGCCACCGGATTCGGGATGCTGGCCCTGGCCGACCTGATGAGCCGCCAGGCCGCCGCCGACACGTCAACTCCGGACAACCCGCTGGCTCCTCGTGAACCACACTTCACGCCAAAAGCCAAACGCGTGATTTTCCTTTTCATGCACGGTGGCCCCTCCCATGTCGACACGTTCGACCACAAGCCACAACTGGACAAGGATCACGGCAAGCCACTGCCATTTCCCAAGCCCCGAATTGTCTCGGGAGCCACAGGCAACCTGTTGAAATCACCCTGGGCGTTCAAGCAGCACGGTGAAAGTGGTGCGTGGGTCAGTTCCGTTTTCCCCAAGATCGCCGAGATCACCGACGACCTGTGCTTCATCAAATCGATGTACGGTTCGAATTCCCGACACGGTGGTGCCTTGCTGGAACTCCATACCGGCAGCGACACGTTCATTCGCCCCAGCATGGGATCCTGGGTCAATTATGGCCTGGGAACCGAGAACCAGAACCTGCCCGGCTACATCACCATTTGCCCCAGCCTGACCCACGGCGGAGTCAACAACTGGAGTTCCGCTTTTTTGCCGGCCGTGTACCAGGGCACGCCGATGGGCGATGCGGCCACTCCAGCGGAACGGGCAAAGTTCCCGTTCATCGGCGGCAAATCGAAAGTCCGGCGGCGATCACTCCAACGCCTCGAGCTGGACCTGTTGAATCGAATCAACCGCCAACGCTTCCAGGACACCGGCCCCGACTCCGACCTCGAGAGCCGCATCGCCTCCTTCGAACTCGCCTTCCGAATGCAAAGCGAAGCACCACAGTTGCAGGACATCGGCAACGAACCACAACACATCCACAAGCTCTACGGACTCGACAACGACGCCACCAAGGACTTCGGTCGGCAGTGTTTGATGGCCCGGAGATTCTCCGAGCGTGGTGTCCGTTTTGTCCAGGTCTCGCACAGTTACAAGTGGGACCAGCACGGCGGCCTGAAAAAGTCTCTCCCGCAAAACGCCCTGGAAGTTGATCAGCCGATCCACGGCTTGATCAGTGACCTCAAGCAGCGCGGCCTCCTGGAAGACACCCTGGTGCTCTGGGGTGGCGAATTCGGGCGAACCCCGGTGGCTCAGGGAAATGATGGCCGCGACCACAACCCGCACGCCCTGACCATGTTCCTGGCCGGCGGGGGCGTCAAGCCGGGAATCAGCCATGGAGCAACTGACGAATACGGTTACTATTCAGTAGAGAACAAGGTCCACTTCCACGACCTCCACGCTACGATGTTGCACCTGCTCGGACTCGATCACACCAAGCTCACCTACCGGTATTCAGGGCGAGACTTCCGTTTGACCGATATTCATGGAGAGATCGTCAACGACATTCTCGCCTGACCGTCGCCCACCTTACACAGGCACGCTGCCCGCCAGCGACAAGGACTCCCCACCATGCTGACCTTCTCCGGCCATTCCAGCACGTTTTGTGACGGCGTTTCCCGCCGCAGTGCTCTTCAGGTTGGCAGCCTCGGCCTCGCCGGCTTCGCAGGCCTCAACCTCGACCAGGTACTGCGAGCCCGCGACGCTCAACCGGCAACAGATCGCAAAAACACCTCTGTCATTTTCATCGAATTGGCAGGCGGCCCAACCCAATTTGAAACCTACGACCCGAAACCCAACGCACCTCGCGAGTATCGCGGTGCATTCGGCACGGTCCAAACCAACTTGCCCGGAGGCCTTTTCAGTGAATGGATGCCCAGGCAAGCCGCCCTGGCCGACAAATTGGCCATCATCCGCTCGGTCCACCACCCCAGCAATAGCCACGACCCTTCGAGTCACCTGACTCAAACCGGGTACTACAAGCGTGGCCCCAAGGGGGGAGTCAACCAGATGCCCGCGTTTGGATGCGTGGTCGCCAAGGTCAGAGGCCCCAACGCCCCGACCCTTCCGCCTTACGTCGCGGTCCCCCGAACCATGCGGAACGGTGGGCCGGCCCACCTGGGAAAGAGCTTCAACCCGTTCGAAACAATCAGCGATCCCTCCCGCAAGGGCTTCAAGGTCCAGAACCTGGCACTCAACAAGACTCTCAACCGAACCCGACTCAGTGACCGCAAAAGCCTGTTGGGAGCCCTGGACGCCCAACGACGACTCGCCGATCTCCAGGGAGCCTCGCAGGCCGTCGACGACTTCACCTACCAGGCATTTGACCTGATCACAGGCAACGCGGCACGGGTCGCCTTCGACATCGACGCTGAATCTGAAACCGTTCGCGACACCTATGGCCGAACTCCCAACGGCCAAAGCCTGCTGCTGGCCCGGCGGCTGGTTGAACACGGTGTGACCTGCGTGACAGTCCGTGTCACCGGATGGGATGACCACACCAAGATCGCCGACCGCCTCAAGCAAAAGGCTCCCAGCTACGACCAGGGAGCCGCCGCTCTGGTCAACGATCTGTACGAACGTGGACTCGCCGACGATGTTCTTGTCGTATCGATGGGAGAATTCGGGCGAACACCTCGCGTCAACAAAAACGCCGGCCGTGACCACTGGGGATCGGTGATGAGTGTGATGTTGGCCGGTGGCGGTCTGCAAACCGGCATCCTGGGCGCGTCCAACTCGCGGGGAGAGGTTCCGGCAGCCAACGCCTACCGGCCAGAAAACGTGCTGGCCATGATCTATCGCCACCTGGGCATCGATCCCGGAATGACCTTCAACGACTTCAGCGGACGTCCACGACACCTGCTGGAAACACGAGATTTGATCAAGGAACTGGTGTGACCGACCGGCCCGACAGCCCGGCAACCGCCGACCACCTCCAACTTGACCCGAACTTGTGTCGAGAACGCCAGCAACGGCTCATCCAGGTGATGGTCTCGCGCGGAATCGAACGTGTTGTCCTGGTCCAACCCGAACATGTTCAATATCTGACCGGATTTCGCACTCCGCATATCCTGCTCAAGACCGCCGCGGCACTCGATGCCGATGGCCATTGCACGCTGGCGGCCCCCAACTCCCCCCCGGCAACCCCGCTGCCGACACGCTCGTGACCTTTGAAGCCCAATGGCATTCGACCCTCCGGCAGGAGCAACCAGAGGAGTCAGGTCGAGTACTGTCCGACGCTCTCAACGATCGTCCTGTCGACGGACATATCGGCGTCGAATTCTCCACGTACGGGCCACATTTCCAGCACGTCGTGCACCCAATGGGTTCGGCCGAACTTGTGGATATCGAAACCGAACTCTGGCAACTGCGACGAAACAAGGATCCCGACGAACTCGCCATGATCGGGCGGGCTATCGAATGCACCGAAGCCATGTATCAACGGGCCCGGGAGATCATCACTCCCGGGATCACCGAACTCGAAGTCTTCAACCAGTTGCATGCCGCGGCGGTTGAAGTGGCCGGAGAACCCTTGACCGCCCTGGGCAACGACTACCAGGCCAATTCACCCGGCGGCCCCCCACGCCCCCGGCCGGCCGGGGCAGGGGAGTTGTTCGTTCTCGATCTTGGGCCGGCTTATCGCGGATACTTCGCCGACAACTGCCGCACCGTATCCGTCGATGGACATCCCACCGACGATCAACTCAAAGCGTGGGAGATGATCGTCGAAACGCTGACAATGGTCGAACGAACCGTGAAACCAGGCGTCAGTTGCCGAGAGGTCTTCCAAACGGCCCAGGACATGCTCGACAAGTACCGCCCGGGCGCCTTCTCACACCACCTTGGCCACGCTTTTGGATTGTTTCCCCACGAGGGACCGCACCTGAACCCAAACTGGGACGACACGTTTCAAGAGGGTGACGTCTTCACAGCCGAACCAGGACTCTACGGCCCGGAACTCAAGGCAGGCATCCGGCTCGAACAAAATTATCGAGTCTCGGCCGACGGAATTCAGCGGCTCACATCACACCCGCTGGAACTCACGATCGAGTGACCCGACGACTGCCCGCCAGGCAATTCATCTCCGTGATGAATCTGCGGACAAGTCGAGCGACAGCGAAATCCGCCGTTTTTTCGGCGACCGCTCGAACAACACGATGTCGCCGGCTTTTGAGTCAACCACCAGCCGATCCACCCCCGCGTAATCGCCCGGGACTTTGGCCAAAAACATCAGGTACTCCCGGCTGACCGATGCCCCCGCATCGATGTAGGTGTAGACCGATCGATTCAGAATACGGCCCTGCGACACCAGGGTTCCGAACGGCTGGTGCAACCCAGTCGTGCCAAACTCCAGGCCTCGAGACTTCACCCGGCCATTCTCGCGGTGCCGCCAGATGTTGAGCCACGGGTAATCCTTGGTCTGCCACGTGTACCCCAACAGCAACCCCGCCTTCGGATTCACCGCGGTCACCCAACCAGTTGTCGTCTCGGAATCAAAAATGAAAGAGGACACATCGTGAACAACTCCATTTGATCCGTTTTGTAGAAATCGTCGGAGGTCAACAGGCTTTCCCAACATCTCCAAACGCGGCCAACGATTGGCACGCTTGGAACTCGCAGGAATCTCGCCTTCCTGTGAAAACCCCAAAGTCGCATTCGAATCGACAAGCGTGGTCTCATCCAGAAACGGTGGCGCAATCGATGGGTGCTGGACCATGTTGTAGATCCGTCCCAACTTCCTGTTGTTTGTCACCTCTTCGTGCACCTGGGCCACGCTGGAACTACGCGACAACCGAATCTTGCGAACCACCGAAAGGCCCGCCAACGGCATTCGACACTCCATTCGCAACCGGGGAAATTGTTCACCAGCTTTCGGAGATCGCGACACCTTCCAGTTGATTCTTGGTGCTTCTCCGTGAAACGGCACCCCTCGCTCCGCCTCGGCCTCCGACGGCGCCCCCCACCGATCCAGACACAAAAAATGGCCTCGCAGGTAAGGCTTGCCAGACTCCACTGGCTCCAACCCGTGAATCGTCCAGTTCAGTGGATTCATCTTCTCACCGGCCAGCCGAAACTCGACGATCGCTCCACCGGCGGTCGCGACCCCCAACGCCACTCGTTGGTTCGCCAGGATGACCACCCCGGACTCGGCCGCATGGCTCGAACCGCAAAACCCGATCATCAACACCAACAGTTCCGCCAACACAGCAGGCCACCTGATCATCACGCCACCTCCTTCAGGTTGATCGAACCCACGCCGCAAGCATTGTAAGCTGTACCATCACAAGCAGCGATCATTGACACAAGTTGGGAGACCCTGCGATGGACCTCAGCGGAAAATGGGCACTTGTCACCGGTGCCGGACGAGGAATTGGCAAAGGCTGTGCACTGAAGTTAGCGGGCAAAGGCGCCGACCTGCTCGTCAACGATCGACCGGGCAGCACGGACCTGGCAGCAACCGTCGATGAAATCGAAGCGATGGGTCGCCGCTGTGTTCCCATTGAAGCCGACGCTTTCGAGCGAAGTGGATGTGAACAGATGGTCGCCTCGGCCATCCAGGCCGCCGGACGTATCGACATCCTCGTCAGCAATCCAGCATACAGCGAACGATGCTCGTTCCTGGATTATCCTCCCGAGATCTTCGAGCAGACTTTGCGAGGCACATTGCTGGCTGGATTTCACGTCAGCCAACTGGCAGCGCGACACATGGTGGAACGGGGAGGCGGCGGCAAGATCGTTTTCATCTCGAGTGTCCAGGCCTACCTTCCAATTGCCCATTGCGTGGCCTACGGAGCAGCCAAGAACGGCCTGAACCACATGATGCGGACGATCGCCGTCGAATTGTTTGAACATCGAATCAATGTCAACGCCATCGAGCCTGGTTGGATCGACACTCCCGGCGAACACGAAACATTCGGCCGCGAACGGATTGAATCGGAAGCCAGCAGCTTGCCCTGGGGCCGCCTGGGCACTCCCACTGACATCGGCAACGCTGCGGCGTTTCTCTGCTCCGATGAATCCGACTACGTCACCGGCACCATCCTGCGTGTCGACGGAGGTTTCGTTTACCGGGAGTGTCAGCGGCCCGAAACCGAATGAGCGACACAAAAGACACACCACCGGCCGAGAGACTCTCCTGGGAGAGCCCCTCGATCCGGTGGTGCGGCTGCGGTGTCCGAGTATTCCTGTCCCCGGGCCCCACCAATCACTCGCTTCATGCCCAGTGATCGGCAGGCCACCGCTCGCCTCGGTCTTTTTTCTCCAGCTCACCTGGCAGCCATAAACACCCCGCTGTGGTTACCCTGACACCACCGACGCCCGTCTCCTGGGGCAGGGGAGGCACGGAGGCCGGTCACAGGACGCGGACGCCGGCGATGCCATGGGAACGAGATTCGAGTCGACCGCACACGGCCGTTTCACTCGAACTGAACACTCACCGTCAAGAAGGCCCTCCTGGCACTGACGGTTTGGCAGGACGCGACTGCTTTTTCTCCCGAGCACGCAACCGAGCCTCCCGAGCGGCTTCAGCCTCATCGATCAGTTCAGACAGTCGCTGCTTCTGAGTCGTTGTCAGGACGGCCAGCATCTCCTTCCGTTCTTGACCACGCAACTCCTCAAGTTCCCGGGTCAATGCCTTCACCCGGATCCGATACGTCTCCTGGATCGAATAGATCTTCCGTTTCTGAGTTGGACTGACTCCGATCTTTCCAAAATACCTCGGCAAACGACCACGTCGGGTCGCCTTCTTCGGCACCCTGCTGGACATCTTGCTCGGCACTTTTCCTGGGACTTCGTCCATGGCGCCGTTCCTCTTCGCTTTCTGGAACGGCATCGAACGAACAATCGTCACCGGCACTGTCTCTCGCGTCGCCGACTGACCCCGCCGAACACCAGACTCCGTCAAGCCCCGGGGGACGCGTGCACCCGAAGTCACCGTCGAAACCAAAACAGTAGATCGCTCCCTCTTCAACTTCGTCACCGGAGTCTTCGAGGAACCACTGGCCCCCTCGGCCGTCGGCACCACCAACCACATCACCGTGGCCCCCAGTGCCGCCAGTCCCAAACTCGCCACCAGCACTCCCGGCATCCGGGATGGTGCCACCGGCCGCAAACGGCTCTTTCGGCGGTTGAATTTCCTTCTTGCTTGTCCCCGTCCGCGTGTGATCTGGTTCATGCGTCATTCCTTTTCTCGCTCAGAACCTCTCATTCGTCTCACCACACACCGTGCTACCTCCGGCAGCATCAACGGGCGAGACGGCACACACCGCAGCCGGCTTCGCCTGTTTGTTGGTCCCGTGATCGAACATCGATGAGCAACACACTCTCAAATTCAAACACGGGAATGTAAACAGTTGTATCCTACTTGACACCATCTCGGTGCAAAACGCAAGAACTATCTTGAAAGATTTCAAAAAAAGAGCGTCGCCACGACCTGCCGGAGGCCGGCAAAGGCTCTGGGGGAATCGTCCTCGACCGCACTTAGAGCGACAGGTGCCCGTTGGCCTCGAGGTAGGCGACAACCTCAGCCCCCAGTTCTTCGATGCTCTTCGTGTTAGCGTCGAGAACCAATTCGGCCGACTCGGGGGCTTCGTACGGATCATCGATTCCGGTAAAGCCCTTGATCTCACCAGCTCGTGCCTTGGCATACAGCCCCTTGGGGTCGCGTGCCTCGCACGTTTCCAACGATGCGTTGACGTACACTTCAATGAATTCGCCCTCGGCCATCAGCGCCCGGGCCTCATCACGATCGGCGGTGTAGGGAGAAATAAAAGCCGTCAGAGCGATGGTGCCTGCATCGACAAACAACTTGGCCACCTCACCGATCCGTCGAATATTTTCGGCGCGATCCTCGGCACTGAAGCCCAGGTTCTTGTTCAATCCATGGCGAACATTGTCCCCGTCCAGGACGTAGGTGTTCTTTCCCGCGGCGTGAAGGAGATGATCCACCTCATTGGCAACGGTGCTTTTTCCCGATGCACTCAACCCGGTAAACCAGATCACTACCCCGCGGTGCCCCGACAACTGCTCACGCGCAGTCCGTTCCACCCGAGTTTCGTGCCATGTGATGTTTGTCGCTTTCTGTTCGGCCATCGTCTCTACCGCTCCCGTATCCGCTTTGATGTTTCTGTCTCTCGCCACTGGATCGACACCGCACACCTGCCAATCCGTCGCCGAGAACCTCTCGATACTAAGGCACGCCACACGGCAAGAAAAGCCGACGACCGGGCACGCTTTTGAACCCACTGATTCTGCAACGTCGTCGACACACCACTGGTGAACACTCCACCAAGCTGCTAGTTTGGATTGTTCGCCCCTACGAGCCAAATCGTCACGTTTTTGGCGATCGTTTCCGGCTCAACACCTCCTTCATGGGAAACCCGTGTCACGTGAACGGTCCTGATTTCACCAAGTCCGACCTGCTCCCGGTCATCGCCCAGGACGCCGATGACGGCGAGGTCCTGATGCTGGCCTACATGAACCAGGAAGCGTGGCAGGAAACCTGTGCCACCGGCCGCGTCTGCTATTACAGTCGCAGCCGCGACAAGTTGTGGCGCAAGGGTGAGGAGAGTGGCAATTTCCAGGAAGTTCGGGCGATCTACTACGACTGCGATGCCGACACACTGTTGGTCAAGGTGACCCAGCACGGTGGAGCGGCCTGCCACGAGGGTTACCGCAGTTGCTTCTTCCGACAACTCGACACGACAACTGGCGATGTGACTGTTGTCGGCGACCGAATTTTCGACCCAGCCGAGGTCTACAAGACGAACGACTGAGACCATGACAGATCCTGCTTCGACCACTGACACCACGGACCGAAACATCCTGAAACTGGGCATCCCCGCCGGAAGCCTGCAGGATTCCACGGCTGCCTTGTTCCGGCAGGCCGGCTACAACATTCGGTTCTCCTCACGATCCTATTACCCGTCGATCGACGACCCCGAGATCGAGTGCCTGCTGATCCGCGCCCAGGAAATGGCTCGCTACGTCGAACAGGGCATCCTCGATGCCGGAATCACTGGCCACGACTGGGTACTCGAAACCCAGGCAGATGTGATTGAAATCTGCGAGATGGTGTTCTCCAAGGTCAGCCGCCGAAAGGTGCGCTGGGTCCTGGCCGTCCCGGAAGATTCCGACATCAATTCTGTCGCCGACCTCGCCGGAAAACGAATCGCCACCGAAGCCGTCGGCCTGACCCGCAACTTCCTGGCCGAAAACGGCGTCGAGGCCACCGTCGAATTTTCGTGGGGGGCCACGGAGGTCAAACCACCCAAGCTGGCCGACGCGATTGTCGAGGTCACCGAAACAGGCAGTTCACTCCGAGCCAACAATCTCCGCATCCTCGACACCGTGATCGAGAGTTCAACCCGGTTGATCGCCAACAACGATGCGGCCGCTGACGACTGGAAACGAACCAAACTCAACAACATTGCCCTGATGCTGCAGTCGTGCCTGGACGCCGAGGACAAGGCCGGACTGATGATGAACGTCCGACGGGCCGACCTGCCCACAATCCTCGACAAGCTTCCCGCACTCCAGCAACCCACCATCTCGTCTCTGTCCGACCCCGACTGGGTGGCAGTCAACACGATTCTTGACGACAACACCGTGCGGACGATCATCCCCGCACTGAAAGCCGCCGGAGCACGGGGAATCGTCGAGTACCCGATCAACAAGATCATCGACTGACCCTTCCGCGAGGCGGCAATGCCCACGGACGAGACCACGGCCCACATTGTCAAGCTGGGCGGAAGCCTGCTGGACTGGCCCGACACGCCGTCCCGACTGGCCGAGATCCTCGCAAGTCCGGCCACCCTGCGACCACTACTAATCATCGGTGGCGGGCCCACAGCCGACATCGTCAGGACTTGGCACAGTTCCCATCAACTCTCCGAAAACCAAGGACACACCCTGGCACTCGACGCGATGGGATTCAATTCCGGCCTCCTGAGAACACTGCTGCCCCGAACACTCGCTGTCAAAAGCCGGTCCGAAGCCCTCGCCGCCTGGGCCATCGATCGCTGGCCGGTACTCGACTGTGGCTCGTTCCTGGCTCGGGAGGAACCAGCACAACCGCTGCAGCTGCCGCACACGTGGGATGCCACCAGCGACGCCATCGCGGCCTGGGTCGCCCTGGCATGGCCAGCTTCCCGATTGACACTCCTGAAGTCCGTCGACCTTCCCGGAGACACAACGGCGAGTCAACTTGCCGCCGCCGGACATGTCGACGTTTGGCTGGCCGACTGGCTCGGCCGGCTCCCACCAACCGACTGGGTCAACCTGCGTGCCGCCACGACTCAACCGACGCAGTGGCCCCTCCGAGCCGAGCCACCAACTCCCTGACACGCCGCTCGTCGATCGACAGGTCACGACGACCGTCCCGACAGGCTGCTGACCGGACGGCGACCAGGTCCGGTTCCACCCGGGCCACCTCGCCCAGATCCTCCAGCGAAACCCGGCCGGCCAGGGCCAGCAACAACCCGGCATCCCGGGTCGCGTCACGAACTTCTGCAAGTTGCCCATGCGAGAGGTGCTGTGTCAGGCTTCCTCCCGACTTGTCCCAGGTGTCAATCAACACCCCGGCACAACCGGTTTTGATGGCGGCCGTCACGACGGCCTCGGGTTCGGGCGCCCCGCAAAGAACCGCATCGGCATAGGCCACGGCCACCCACCGGCACGGGCCACCCAAGTGATCACGCACGTTCGTCCAACGGGACACCCAGTCGCCCTTGCACTCGCCGTCAACAAGGTGGGCCATCCCGAGCTTGGCAAAATCGACAGCGGGAGAAGTAAACCGCTCAGCCGTCTCAACTCCCCAATCGACCACTTCGCCCATCGCCATGCTCGTCGCCACGCCACGCGAGCGGCCCCAATCGGCCACCTCGCGTATCACCTCCGGATCGGCCATCCCCAGGGGGCCCCGCGACGGTTCTTTCAGATCCAACACGACACAGCCACCGTCGACCGCCGCGCGCGCTTCCTCGAGCGAACGAACACTCACCAGCAATCCCGGCCCGCAGTTGGTCACTTGGTCGACTCCGCCGAGTGCACCACCGCCTTGCCGGCCAGAGCGCCGGTTGGCTTGCCGCGATAAACTGCCGGCCTCCCGTTCACAAAGACGTACCGAAACCCTTCGGAAAACTGGTGCGGGTCCTCGAACGTAGCGGCATCACGGATACTTCGTGGGTCAAAGACGGCCAAATCCGCCACCATTCCGGCCTGCACCACGCCACGATCGGTCAGTCCAAGAATACTGGCCGGCAAACCTGTCATGCTTCGCACGGCCGCCGCCAGACCCAACACCTTCTCGCGAATGGCGTAATGGCCCAGTTTTCGTGCAAACGTTCCGTAGCTCCGAGGGTGAGGACGATCGGCACCCGGCAGATAAGCTCGGCCATCCGAAGCTGTCGCCACCCACGGCACCTGCATAATGTGTCGCACATCCTCCTCGCTCATGCTGAAGTTGACGATCGCGGCACCACCGTTCCTGGCCACCTGCACGGCCACCTCGACAGTCGTCAACTTCTCTGACTCGGCGATCTCCGCCACGCTCTTGCCCACCCAGTCAGAACGCGGCGAATACCTCGCGATCTTCAAGACCTGCCCATTTTCTTTCCGGCTGAGATTCTCGGCGATCGCCGCACGCAATCTCACTCCAATCTCCTTGTCATCCAGGCGACGGATCAATTCCTTCCGCCCCCCCGCACGGGCCCATGTCGGAATCACCGTGGCATCCAGTGACGTACTCGATGCGATGTACGGATACTGATCCGCGGTCACCTTCTGACCTTTTTTCCTGGCAGCGGCGATCCGTTCGGCTGCACGCCTCACCAATCCCCAGGACCCCCGTCCACTCGACTTGAAATGCGACACGTGCACCGGCACTCCTGCTCGACGACCGATCTCCATCGCCTCGTCCACGGCCGCCAGCAACCGCACATTCTCATTACGGATGTGGCTGGCATAGATCCCCTTGTGACGCGCCACCACCTGGGCCAGGGCCACGAGTTCCCCGGTGTCCGCATAGGT
>CAZYAZ010000039.1:31469-54541 GCA_964646205.1 uncultured Planctomycetaceae bacterium
CGCGTCCGGGAATCCACGACCTGGCGATCACTGTGGTTGTGCAGATCAATGGCTCCGGGCATCACGACCAACCCGCGACAGTCCAAACGCCACTCCGCCGACTTCGTCTCGAACTTCCCCACCGCGACCACCCGATCGCCGCGAATCGCCACATCACCGACAAACCCCTGTCGTCCCGTGCCGTCGTGAATCGTCCCACCCACCAGCAACACGTCGGCCACGACGGGATCGGCACTCTTCACCGGTGCCGACAACCAGACCACGCACGCCAACACGATGATTCCAGACTGTCGCATTTTTCATCCCTCGGTTTGTTCGCGTCGCATTGTGCCACGCTTGACCTCAACCGGGTCACCGACTGCAATGCCCGACGTCGTCGCCATTGTATCGCCACGCGTCTCCGGCGACAGCGACACAAGCCAACCCGACCAGCAACCAGAGACGACCATCACATGGCACTTCCTGACACCAACCGCCGAGACCTCGCCAAGGGCTATTCGATCTGCTCACTCCCGGTCGGCCTCTGGCAACTCTCCGGAGGACATGGGCGAATCGACCACGAACTCGCCACCGAGACGCTCTTCGAGTATTTCGATGAAGGCTACACCACACTCGACATGGCCGATCACTATGGCCCCGCCGAGGACATTTACGGAGAGTTTCGCCGCCGGCTCCGCGAGCGACGGGGCAACGATGCAACCTCCCAACTCCAGGCCATGACAAAATGGTGTCCGTCGCCCGGGCCGATGACTCGCGACGTCGTCGAAGAGGCCGTAAACGTCTCGCGCAGGCGGATGGACGTGGACTGCCTCGATGTCTTGCAATTCCACTGGTGGGACTATGACGACCCACGCTACCTGGATGCCCTGGGCCACATGGCAGACCTGCAGGCAGAGGGACACATCCAGCACCTGGCACTGACCAATTTCGACTCGGTTCACCTGGCCCGGGTCGTGGAATCCGGAATCCGCATCGTCTCGAACCAGGTGCAGTACAGCCTGGTCGACCGCCGACCGGAACAGGAACAACTGGCTCTCTGTCGGGAACACGACATCCGTTTTTTAACATACGGCACGCTCTGCGGTGGCCTTCTTTCCGAAGCCTACCTCGACAGCGACGAACCAAGACCGGCCGCGCTCGAGACCAATTCGAAAAAGAAGTACAAGCGAATGATCGACGCCTGGGGCGGCTGGGAACTGTTCCAGCGACTGCTCGGAGGCCTGTCCACGGTCGCCCGACGACACGGGGTCGGGCTCGCCAACGTCGCCACCCGAGCAATCCTCGACCAGGACTGCGTCGCCGGAGTGATCATCGGCTGCCGCCTGGGACTCAGTGAACACCGCTCCGACAACGCCCGCGTGTTCGACTTCAACCTCGACCAAAACGACTGGACAACTCTCGACGAAGCCACACAGGGCCACAACGACCTGTGGGCCAGCATAGGAGACTGCGGCGACGAGTACCGGGGTTAGGGCAGGGCGGCCCCTGCCGACACCATCCGCCACGTGTCACTTCACCACGGGCAACAGTTCCACCAGTGCCAGCGATGCCCAGCACGTGCCACAGATTGAAATGAACTGCGACTTCTCGTGCGGAAAACCAGATTCGAAGTACTTCTGAATGGCCTTGCTCCGGGTGGTCACCAGCCAGGATCCGTCCGGCTGCACGGTTTGCAGAAGGTAACGACACCCGTTCTGGTAGGACTTGCGACTCACCTTCGTCCCGGCGACTTTCAGGGCATACAAGGCCTGGCCTGTCGCATAAGCATCGCTGTCCTTACCGGGCAATTGAGCCCAACCACCATCGGGTCGCTGTAGAGCCATCAACTCCTTGGCCAATCTCTTGACGACCTTCGCCGGAGCTTTCGCCCACTTCACGCCCAACAGCCGAAACACCCGATCCTCATTCGTCTTCGCCTCGGCTTTCAACAACCACTTGAGCGTCCTTGGTGTCCTCTCGTCCAGATCACCAGCCCCATCCTTCCCGGCATACAACTGCAATCCACGCAACGACAGGGCCGTCGCCGTGAAATGGCTATCCTCCAAAGGCGGCCGGTGCGTGCGGATTCGCCAACTGCCGTCGTGCCGGTGCTTGGTCCGAAGATACGCCACCATATCCCTGGTGACCGAATCTGGCTTGTGGCCGTCGGCATACAATCCCCAGAGCGCGTATCCGGCGTTGTAGGCACCTCCCGGCACCCCTTCACCCACCCGCACCCTGGCGGCGCGTCCAGAGAAATATTCGAGCGTGAAATCCGACTGTTCACCCGTAGAGTCGTTATCGACGGACACTCCGGCCCGCCGTGCCCTGGCCACGGTGATTGCCGGCAACGCCTGATGATGACAGCTGAAACAGTCTCGCTTCTCGACATACGTCGCCGCGCTCTTTTGCAACAACGGCACCGTTCGGCTCAGCACTTCCCGAACCACACCCGGCGACACCGACCGTTCGCCGGCCCAGCCGGTCCCGGACAGCACGAGCACAACAAGATTCACACCCACCCATCGCAACAGGCCAATTCTCCCGGTCATCACGGGCCGTCCTTGCATTTGCCTAGTGGCCAGAACCACACCCACCCTCACCGCACCCACCGCTGCCACACCCGCCCGGCTCAGGATCGAACATTGGCGAAAGCCTGACATCGCGATCGGTGCCCCTGGAAAGGTCCACAGCAATCCGCTCGGATTCCGTACCAACCTCTCCGAGGCAGTAGACCACCACGGTCCGTCCGTCGACCAGCATCTCGGCGTCCACCGGCTCCAGGGCTGCATCCCGCTGGCGAACCGTTTCAATCAGGTCGTCCAGTTCCACCGGAATACCGGGCCGATCCCCGGCTGCAGCCACCCGCAACACCTCACCCGCTGGAGTGACCTCACCGACAAGGTGGTCTGCAACACTGGAGAGCAACTCCCCGAGTTCCTCTCCACGTTCCGTCTGGACCACCACCTGGTCACCCCGGCGGACCTCAACCCCGTCCTCGCTGGTGAACAAGGCCACCCATCCGGGCCGACCGTATCGAACCAGGCACGCCATCCGGGTCAGCACTTCGGCTTCGCTCATCGTTCAGCGCTCATCTTGATCATCAGGTCAGCGTTTCAAATCGCCTCGTACACCAGTGTCAACTCCTCACCCGCAGTGTGCAATGCCTGCTCTACGTCTTCTGCGGATTGACCTCGAGCGAACACGAAACCGGGATACGCCCCTCCCTCCGGCCAGGCTGTCAATTCTTGTCCCGGATGCACAGTAATCGCGACCCGTTCCACCCCCGCAACCGCACCGGCCGCCTCGACGCCATCGACCCGCACGAGAGTACCACCGCCCTGGACCGGCAACATCAAGACTCCAGCCGCCGTGTCAACGCGATCGGGCAACGGAGCACGGTCACCCAGCGCGTGATGCAACAGCACGTCTTCCAGGCTCAAGCCTGTCCCGAAACGCAAGACGTCCGAACACAACCCCCCGATGGCCCGAGGATTCACTTCGATTACCACGGGCCCCGATTCCGTCACACGCATCTCCACGTGCACCGCTCCTTCGGTGAGCCCCAGCGCACGGCAGGCCGCAGCAGATGTCTCGCCAACCGCCGCCTGCACAAGTTGTCCCAATCGTGATGGTGTCAGATAAATCGTCTCCTCGAAATATGGTCCCTCGAGCGGATCGGGCTTATCGAACACCGCAAGAACTTCCAGCTGGCCGTCACGCAACAGACCTTCAACAGCGACCTCGGGACCGCTCACGAACGATTCCACCAGGAAGCCATCCGCCAGATCACATCCCTCTTCTGCAGCCACGATCAACTCAACTCGAGACACCGCAGCCGCCAGGGCTGCGGGATCATCAACCCGGATCACACCGCGACTGGCTGACAGAGACAGCGGTTTGACCACGGCCGGAAAACTGAAACCAGGCGAACGGTCGCGGTCGTCCTCGCCCCAGGCCCGCCATTCGAATTCCGGGCAAGCCACGTTCCTGGCCGCCAGCAATTCGCGTGAACGCTTCTTGTCACGTGCAGCCGACACGGAGGCCAGCTCGTTGTGTGGAAGCCCCAGGGCCTGTGCCACCACCGCAGCGGCCTCAACCACCGTGTCGTCGATTCCAATCACCGCATCGACGTGAAACTGCTGGTGAAACGCCAGCACGGGCGCGACACAGTCATCCGGCGACGAAAAGGGAAGCGTGAGAAATCCGGCGGGATTCAGGTGCGAGACCGAACTCGGCTCCTCGGAAGCCACGGTCAACTCGACCCCGCATCGTGCGGCCGCCGCCAGCAGTGCCGGCGTACGATACGTCCGTGTCGGCAACAACAGCAGCAACCGGGGCATGGCGCACCAGGAAATGGCCTCTCGCGACTACTTTTTCGACGGGGCGTAGTACGGATTGTTACCCGATGCGTGATCGGTCGTATCCATGATCTCGCCAACCTCGGGAACTTCGGATCGGATCGCGATTTCCACCCCTTGTTTCAACGTCACGTCGGCCATCCCACAGCCCTGGCAGCCTCCTCCCATCTGCACGTAGACCATGTTCTCCTTGACGTCGAGAAGCCGGACGACTCCACCGTGGCTGGCGACCGACGGGTTGATCTCGCGGTCCAGAACCCCCTGGATCCGGTCACGCAAAACGTCAACCGGTGGAATCGATTCTCGAATCTCCGGACTGACCGCCGGCTCGCCCGAGGCAATGTGCTCACGGATGGCTGCCCCGATCTGTTGGCCAACTTCCGGCCAGGTCGCCGGCCCGTACTTGGTGACCGTGATGCGATTGTCGGTGATCAACACTGCCGCGACACCTTCGACGGCGAACAACCGACTCGCCAGGGGTGACAACTCGGCCGCCTCGGCACTGCCGAAGTGAAACGACTGGTCGGGGTAAACCGGTCGATCGATTGTGAAACGGCACATCGTGGGAACCGTCATCGGCTCACCTTGAATTTTCACATCACCTGCCATGTCTTCACTTTCTGTTTACCAAACCGGGGCAACCCGTAAGATAACCGACTCCTGACAACGCCTCAATCCGGGAAACCCGGTCCCACGAATCAGCCGGCCTCGGTCACTCGGCCACCGTGGAATTCTTCCAGGGTTCCGTTGGCCGACACGATCGCGGCCAGCTTCTCCTGGATCGCGTCGACCTGCCTGCCGGGCAGGATCACGTACAACTCTTCATCGGCCAATTCGGTGTATACGCGATTTCCAATACACCCGAGGTTGGTCACAAATCGCGATTCCTGCATCACCTCCGGTATTGCCGCACAAGTGGGGCGACCCATCGTCGGCCCGCCATCAACTCCCGCAGCCGTGGCCGCCTCGGCGAGAATCATCAGCTGACGTGGTGTCCCCTGCACGATCACTGCATCAACGTCGCAGGGAGCCTTGTCCAGGGGGGAATAAACAACCGCCCCGAACGATTCGGTCCGATGCGGAATGCCGGGCACTTCCTCCATGCGGACATACTGCAACTCGACCATCATCCCGATCATCTGCTGCTGCCCCTCAGCCTCAGCCTCGGGAAGTTCGACACCATGAGTGAACGCGCCAATCGGGCAGGAGAAGTGATCTTCCGGAACAGTCGCAAACACGTCACCCTCCGCCGCCTGCTTCCAGTAGCTGCACCCGGAGAGAGCTGTCGATTCGACCCGGCCCACACCTTCGGGGATTTCTGCCACAAACGACACGGCCACGGGAGCATCCGCCACCCCCAGCAAATCCTGCAAACCACCATTCATCCAGCAAACTCCTTGTTTCGGTTTATTCCTCGATCACAAGGGACTCAAACTGAGTCCCGGTCGGCTCGGCTCAGCAAAACCAGTCTTCGGTGAGACGTGGTGCCGCCCGAGCACTGATGGTCGCAGTCACTTGATCTGGCGTCAACGAGACTCCAGCCAACTCGGTCACTCGCACAAATGTCTCCCCAACCGAGTGACCGGCCCCCGCGGCGGACTCAACCAGATCCGCAACGTCACGTTGCAGGACGTCCATATCCGGATCCGGATGAGTCCAGTTCCAGGACCACGCCTCCCCGTCCAGTTCTCCTCGATGCGGCAGGAATTCGGCGTGATTCTCAAGAAGCGAACCCGGAGGCACCAGCAAGCGGATCGAGTATTGCACCGGGTCGACGTGAGTGACCAAGCCCTGCCCGCTGACAAACTCGAGAATCTCGCGATAATCACTCATCGTCGTCCAGGGGGTAAAGGGCACCCACGTCGGCCGCATTGGCAACCCCGCCTCCTGGCAACGCACCAGCGCCTCGACGACATCCTCTCGCCCATGCCCCTTGTCGAGCGTCTCCAGGACGCGTTCACTCAACGCCTCCACCGCCGAAACCACGAATGCCGCACCGCACGCAACCAATTCAGACAGCACCTCGCCACGCTCGACCAGGTGTTCGACTTTTGCTGTGAAATCGAAAGTCACATCCGGAAACGCCTCGTCCAGAGCACGGGCAACGCGAAGCGCGTGGGTTGGCCCGTTGAGAAAATCGGGATCGGCAAATGTAATGTGTCCGGCACCCAACTCAACCTGCTGAGCCACATCAGCCAGCACCACCTCGACGGGCACCGCCACGAACTTTCCACCATAGACCGGGGGAATCGGACAATGCGTGCAGAGGTGACGACACCCCCGGCTCGCTTCGACACTACCCGCTTTGATCGTATTGAGACGCCCGGAATCATCGACCAATTCGAGTGCCGCATAACGCCCCAATTCTGGAAGGCCGCTCCGATCGGGCACGGGAAATTCTTGACGTCTGACATCGACGCGGAAACGGTCGCCCCCTTCGCCACGCTCCCAACCCTCGAGCAACGAAACCAGCGCCGTCTCACTTTCACCACCCAGGCACGCCGAGGCGCCCACCCCCTCAAGCGTCGCTGAATTCAGCACCGCGTACAGCCCCTGGAACACCACGCGACAATTCGCGTTTTCCTCCCTGACCATCCGGGCCACGCGAACTCCCAACTGCAACGCCGTATGCATCGGCACCGCAATCACCACAACCGCGGCCCGCCGAATCTCCGCCCGCGACAGCGCATCGATCGACACGTCACGACAGACCGGTTCGAAACCCGCACGACGCAGAAACGCCATGGGCCACGCCACCCCCAGCGGCTGATGCCCCAGTTCGTAGCAGGACACCAGCAACACGCCACCGCGACCTCGCACGGACTCAGAGGTCACGCTCGGGACCAACATCCACGACCTTTCTGGAAGCGTCGCCACGTGCAGTCCATCAGGCGAGAATCTCCTGGATCACCTGCGCGGGAAACACCGACGTCAACCGTTCCTTCAGGCCACTCCTGGAGTAATAGAGTTCCTCGTGATGCATTCCCAGTTGGTCCAGGATCGTGGCGTGCCAGTCGTGGACCGTGACTTTCTGGTCAGCCGCTTTCAGACCGATCTCGTCGGTCGTGCCATGGACATGGCCGCGTTTGATCCCGCCACCGGCCAGCCACGTGACCATCGCGTTCTGGTTGTGGTCGCGGCCGGCTTTCAGAACGTTCTTATCACCGGGAAGTTGAGCGATCGGCAGCCGCCCAAATTCGCCCCCCCAGGCCACCAGTGTGCTGTCGAGCAGCCCGCGTTCATCCAGATCCTCCAGCAAAGCCGCAATGGGCTGATCCGTCTTGCGACACGCTGCGGGCAGCCCCGTGCCGATGTTCGTGTGCGTATCCCAGATCTGAAAATTGATAAAGAGCTGAACGAACCGGACACCCCGTTCGATCAGACGGCGAGCGATCAGACAACGGCGACCGTACGAATCGGTGTCCTTGTTACCCACGCCATACCGCTTCTGGGTCCCGGCGGTCTCAGCACCGATGTCCAGGGCGTCCGATGCGGCCAACTGCATCCTCGCGGCCAGTTCGTAACTCGCCAGCCGGGCGTCCAACTGCGGCTGACCGGTGCGACGCCGGCGATGGATCCGATCCAACGTGCCGATCAGGTCGCGTTCCAGTTTCACGACGCTCTCGGACTCCTCGTACTCGCGATCCAGGTTCAACACAGGCTTGCCCGTCGAACGGAAACGGGTTCCCTGGTAGACCGGTGGAAGAAAACCCGATTGCCAATTCTGTACACCGTTGACTGGCAATCCGGCCGGATCATCCAGAACGATATACGCTGGCAGATTCTGGTTTTCACTGCCCAGGCCGTACGTCACCCATGACCCCAGGCTCGGCAGGCCCGGTGTCATCCGTCCACAGTGTGCGATAAACAACGCTGGTTCGTGAGTCAGGTTGGTCGTGTACATGGAACGAACCAGGCTGATGCGATCCACCTGGGTCGACAAGTGAGGCAACAATTCCGAGACATCCATCCCCACCTCGCCATGACGGCGAAACCGGAACGGGCTCCGCATCAGCGCCCCCGCCGCCCCGGGGTTTTCCACTTCCCCGGCAATCTTGTCGAAATATGATTTCCCGTGATTCCGCGTCAGTTCCTCCTTCGGATCAAAAAGATCCATCTGGCTGGGGCCACCATTCATGAACAGGTGGATCACGGCCTTGGCCTTGGGTTCGAAATGCGAACGTCGAGGACGTTGGTCGGGGAACCCTGCGGCACCACCAGTTTCGCCAGAGTCCTCGGCACCCAGCAGGCCGTTGGTCCCATACAAATCCTGGCTGAGCAGACCAGCCAGCGCGGCCGTCCCAATCCCCCCGGCGGTCGACTCGAAGAACCCCCGCCGCGACATGCCGCGTGGCATTGCCGTCGTTCTTTGTGATCCGTCTGGAATCATCACCTCTCCTCTTTTCCTGTCACCGCCACGCCGTTCAGTCCAGGTAAACAAATGCCGCGGAATTCATCACCGCGTGACACAGGTTGCCCAGTGCCCGCGTCCGGGCGGCCACCTGATCATTCTTCAATTTCGCTGCCCATTCCCGACGCAGTTGTTCCAACACCGGAACCGTCGCCGCCAGTTCCTCGTCGCCGGGAGCTCGCCCCAACGCCACCCGGTAAACCCGGACCACCTGCAACTTCGCATCGCCACCGACCTCAGCCTCAACCCGTTCGGCAAACCGATCGGCCAATTCGCGAACCGATTTGTTGTTGAGCAGGTGCAACGCCTGCGGAGCGACGATGGAGATGGGCCGTTGGACGCAGTTGGGGTTCATACGAGGAAGGTCGAAGTTTTGCAGCAGGGTGGAAATCTGTGTGCGCCGCTGCAACAAGAAAATGCTGCGCCGCCAACCCCTTGGACCACGAACGGCCGTCACCAAGCCATCCGCTCGCGAGGTGACCGCGTCACCAGGCCCGAATTGCCGAGTGTCCAGTTCACCAGACACAGCCAACAGCGTGTCCCGGAGGCTCTCGGCATCCAGCCGTTTCAAACCCATCCGACTCACCAGCCGATTTTCCGGATCGAGTTCCCTCTGCCGATCGGTCGCCTCCGACGACTGCCGGTAGGCGGTGGAGGTCAAGATCAGGCGATGGATCGACTTCATTCGCCACCCATTCTTGACCAGTTCGACGGCCAGCCAGTCGAGTAGCTCTGGATGAGTCGGACGTTCTCCGGTCTGACCAAAATTGTCGAGCGTGCCAACAATCCCCTGGCCGAAGTAGTGCTTCCAGATCCTGTTGACAATGATCCTGGCCGTCAGTGGATGTTCGTCTCCGGTCAACCAGCGCCCGAACGCCAGGCGACGCCCGGTCGACTTGGCGCCCGGGTAGGGAGCGGTGACGTTCAGATCGAATCCGACCGGCGACAGAACCTCCGGAACTCCCGGTTCCACCTTGCGGCCCGGCGTCAGGTAGTTCCCACGGATCAGGACGTACGTCGGCGATGGCTCACCACGGTCCCAGAGCGCCCGAACGAACGGCTGCGATTTCTTTTGCCCCTCCAACTGCTTGACCCGTTTGCCGGTCGCCTCAACCGCCTTGGCATATCCCGGCTCCAACTTCTTCAATGCGGAATCGTCGATTGTTGTCAATGAAGCGAATTTTTTGGCGAGGTATTTTTGGACCACAGTCCGTTTCGCCTCTCCCGCCGCCAATGCCACGCGGACATCATCACGAATTGACTTGGGCAACTTTTCCAACCTCGCCGCAAGCTGCCTCTTTCGAGCCGAGTCAGCCTGTTTGACCAGTTGACTGCGAGCAGCCGCGATGGATTCGGCGATGGCCTGGTTGTGCGAATCAACATCTCGCTGTTCCTCTGTGCTGACAATCGGCATATGACGAAAACCAATCGGGCCACTGCTGAACTGCTTGGTGCCGTAAGGTTTCAGCCAGTCGTTCTCGTCCAGGGCCCCCTTGAAGACAGCAGCCAGCCGGTAGTAGTCGCGCTGAGGCAGGGGGTCGAACTTGTGAGAATGACACTTGGCACACTTCAAAGTGAGGCCCATCACCGAGGACGTCAGCACCTCGAGTTCCGCGTCGATCACTTCTCTGCGATCCGGAACAAAACCGGTGATATTTGCATACGTCGCGTCGGGCACGAACCTCAAGAACCCGGTCGCCACAAGATTGTCGGCCATATCCTGGGTGACGACCTTCGCGCCACGGTAGTCGGCCAGTTCGTCGCCGGCGATCTGTTCGAGAAGAAAGCGGTTGTACGGCTTGTCGTCGTTGAGCGACCGAACGACATAATCCCGGTACTTGTAGGCAGCACGTCGAATCGGGTCAGCGTTCTGAATCCCGTCGGAGTCCGAGTAACCGGCCAGGTCCAGCCAAAACCGAGCCCACCGTGCTCCAAAGTGAGGCGATGACAACAACCGGTCGACCTGCCTTTCCCACGACGCGTCCGTGGCAACGGCCGCTTCCGGCTTGTCACCGCGCGCCTGTTGGAGCACATTCGCGACACTCGGCGGCAGTCCGGTGACATCAAAGGACGCTCGCCGCAACAGGGACAGCGAGTCCGTCTCGGGTGAAAACGACAACCCCTTGGCTTCGAGGCGTCTCAACAGGAAGGCATCGACCGGATTGCGGACACGCTCGAAACCCCCAACGGTCGGAGTTGGCACTGCTCGCGGAACCTGGAACGACCAGAACTTGCGTTGCTCATTGGTCACCACCGGAGACTGCCCCGACGTGGGAGGATCGGGAACCAATGGCATCCCGTCGGCGATCCAACGGGTGACTTTTTCGATTTCTCCGGGCTCGATCACCTTGATACTGGCCGCCACCAGGTCACGACGAGGCGGCATTGTGCCATCGTGTATCTTTTTCAACAGCAGGCTGTCCTCGGGCTTGCCCAGCACTGCCGCCGGCCCCGACTTTCCTCCCCGCAAGATTGACTCACGCGACCGAAGATCGAGCTTCGCCTGTTGGGTTCGACCACCGTGACAAACCACGCAACGGAGCTGCAAAACAGGAAACACATCGTGTTGGGTCACGATCGTCGGCAGACGGCCACCCGGGCCAAATGGCGCACCCGACGCAATCCACTCCCGGATCGACTCAACGTCAGCCTTGTTCAGACGCCTGTCGTCCTCCGGTGGCATCGAACCGTCTTGAACGTGTTGAAACAGCAGGCTTTCCAGTGGCTTGCCCGGCGTGATCACTCGACCGGTCTCTCCACCGCGGATCAACGCCTGGCGAGTCCCCAACCCAAATTGCCCCTTCGGTTTTGCACCGGAATGGCACTTCAGGCAAGCGGCTTTGAATATCTCACGAACCCGGAGTTCCAGCTTCGCTGGCTCGGCTGCCCGGCCTTCCAGAGACGTGGCACACACGACAGACACCAGGACGGCGAGTCCGGTTTGAATTCCATTCATAGACCTAATCTTACCAACTGAAACACTGGCGCCGAAATCCCGACCCTGCCTCTGCACACCGTCCGCACTCAACAACAACGGACACACCACCGACTAACAGAGCCGCCCCATCGCGGTCCGGGTGACCAAATCACTCGAACAGGTCACCCTCGGGCCACTCCTGCACGTCATTCACGGCCTCGTGAACCAGCCGATCGATGGCCGAAGCAGGGCTCGTGCCGTCACACGGCCGACGACTGTTGAACATCACCGCCCACACCATCCCATCAAAGCGGCGGACAAGCAAAGTCGACGTTCCCGGCAGCGAACCGCTGTGCCACTGGTTCATCCGGCCCTCACCAAGTTCTCGCACCTGGAACCCCAGCCCGTAATACACGTCTTCCACCGCCCCATCCTTTTTCCGCGACACGGGAGCTGCGGGCGGTGCGAACATCTCCTTGAGCGATCCTGGCTTCAGGAATGGCTTGCGCCCGGGTGATTGCAATGCGGACGCGAACCTCGCCATGTCGACAGCCGATGCGATCCAGCCACCATGCGAGTCCATCGCCTCGAGGTACCAGGCACCGTAGGCCCGTGACACGCGGCGGCCCAGGTCCTTGTCGAAGACGCTCAACCCCACCTTCTCACCATCCACGTGGTAACGCACCTCGCCCTCGCTCCGACCCGACTCGAGCGTCTTCCCGACTCGCATTCCGGTCACGCCCATCGGCTTGAGCACGTGTTTCCGGACATACGATTCGTACGTCTCGCCAGACACCTTTTCTATCACACGCCCCAACAGGCAATAGCCGTAGTTGGAATAGGCGTACCGAGTGCCGGGGTCGAAATCCAGGGGCCACTTCTGCATGAACCGGATCACTTCGGCCGGCCCCGCCGGCGCCTTGGTCCCCAGGACCCGAGCGATCCTGATCGACTGGAACATCGGGTCAAATGAATCACTGCGATCCCAGCCCCCGGTGTGTTGCAGACACTGCCGAATCGTCACCCGCTCGGCCCGAACCGCATCCACTTCGGGCCGAAGCTGCAGGACGCCCGCCACGGTGTCATCCAATTTCAAACGTTTCGCCTCAACCAGTTGCAGGATCGCAACCGCCGTCACCGGCTTGGACAGACTGGCAATACGAAACAAGCTTTGTGGCTGGACCACTTCGCCACTTTGACGGTCAGCGACTCCAAACCCCCGGGCATAGACCAACCGCCCATGCCGCACGACCGCAACCGCGGCCCCCGGCAGCCGATGACGTCGCAGGAAACCAACCATCATCCGGTCCAACGACTCCAGCCGCTTGTCAGCCTTCCCCGTCACCGACAATGCCGGTTCTTTTGCCGGGCCGGCCACCAACAGTCCCGGCGCGGTCAACAAAAGCATGTTCCCCAGGAACACGGTCCTCAAATGCATGATCTTCCCTCGCCATTCCAACAGGACGCCGACTCCAAAAGAGGACGTCTCTGAGTAACGCTCAACAGTCCACGCGGTAACGTTCCAGTTTCTCCGGATCCACGTCACATCCCAGGCCAGCCACGTCCGGCACGGCAATTTGCCCATCCCGGATGATGAACGGCTCCAGGGTCACGTCGTCTTCGAGCCCGAAATAGGTCGAATCGTTCCCGAGTGTATACGCCGGACAGGCTCCAGCCACGTGGACCATCGCGGCCGTCTTGGGTCCCAGGTCATGGCCACAATGCATGATACACGGCACGCCCGCCGCGTGACCGAGGTGGCCGATTTCCACACAGGGCCAGATCCCACCGGCAATGTGTGTGTCGGGCAGGATGAACTCGGCCGCGCCCGCTTCAAGAATCTCCCAGACACTGGCCGGGTCGACCACGCTTTCGTTCAACGCGATCGGGGTTTTGGTTTCAGCCCGCAACCGTGCTGCGTTGGCGAGTGGTTCAGCCGGAATCGGCTGTTCCAGGTACTCCAATTCATACTGCTCCAATTGCTTGGACAACTCGATCGCCTCGTCCAACGAGTACGCCCGATTCGGATCGATCCGAAGATTCAACCGGTCACCCACCGCATCACGAACCCCCCGAACCATCTCCAGGTCTTCCTGCATGTCGCTGCCGGCCTTGGTCTTGAGACTCTTGAATCCTTGCTCGACATAGAACGAGGCGATCTCACCAGCCCGTTCATAGGTCTGGATCCCCATGCACGCCGCCACATCGACTGCGTCCCGGATCTTTCCCCCAAGCAATTCCACCACTGGCACTCCCAGGGCCTTCCCCTTGAGATCCCACAGCGCGAGTTCGATCCCGGATTTCAATCGTGTCTCGAGCCGGCAATCCCGGTGGAAGGCCTGCAAGTTGAGCGGATCACGTCCCACCAACCAGGCGCGGGCATCCGCCTGCATTCGCGAGGCACTGACATCGGGCAAAAAGTTCACATTGTGTTCACCCCACCCCTCCAATCCTTCGTCGGTGGCGACGTGCACGATCGCGCTCATCGTGGTCGAACTGGTGCGAACATGAGAACGGTAGGGGGCAATCGGAGCAATCTGAGGCACCTCCACCACGGTCACATCAACACTGGTCACCCTCATCACGATCTCCTCTTCATTTACGCACGCGGTGGTCGGCTCTCGGGCTGTTCTACCACGCCCGGACAACACCAACCACCAAGGACTCTCGGCAGATCCCCGCCGGTTTGTCTACAATCTCCAGCCACCCCCTTGTTTCAATGCGGGCCCGCCACGTGGCAGACCTCCCTCCTGATCACTCCCCGCTTCCCTGGGATGACACCCCGGACCACGACGACCACCACCAGGTCCAACCCGACGCCACGCCTGCGCCGGCCCGTCAACTGAAAACACGGCCGCGGCTGGCAATCGGCCTCTTTGTGGCAACCTGCCTCAGCACCACCTACGCGGGTTCCTTCCTGGCCGACCTGGAACAGGGGATGACCAATTCGGAGATCATCTGGGCCATGCTTGGGTCGGGCCTGCAATTCACTGTCGCAGTGATGGGGATATTGATTGCCCACGAAATGGGTCACTATCTCCAGGCCGTCCGGTACGGAGTACCGGCGACGCTACCTTTTTTCATCCCGATGCCGATCTCACCGTTTGGCACCATGGGAGCCGTCATCATCCAGTCCGCAAGGTCGGCAAACCGACGTGTTCTTTTCGACATCGCTGTCACCGGACCACTTGCCGGCCTGCTGGTAACAATCCCCATCACGCTCTGGGGACTGCAATCGGTAGCTATCGTCGACCTGCCGAAAAACCCGAGTGCCCCGATCATGGTCTACGGCGACCCACTGCTTTTGCAGTGGATGATGGAATGGGTCCACGGCCCGCTGGCAGAGAACCAGACCGTACTACTCAACCCACTCGTTTTCGCAGGCTGGGTGGGGATCTTCATCACCGCGCTGAACCTGCTTCCGATCGGACAACTCGATGGTGGCCACATCCTCTACACGTTGATTGGAAAACCGGCCCACCTTGTCGCCTTCGGGCTGATCTTCGCCACAGCCGGGTACATGATCTACGCCCGCGACCCCTCATTCAGCGTGCTGCTGATACTGCTGGTGCTAATGGGCCCCCGGCACCCACCAACCTCCGACGACACAATGCCATTGGGCACCGTGCGTCACGCACTGGGATGGTTCACCCTCACATTCGTCGGACTCGGACTGACATTGAACCCGATCGATGTGATCGAGCCGACACCGCCAGAGCGTCCTCCGGCGTCGGTCCCCATCGAGGCCCCGGTCACCCCTCCCAACGCCTCTTCATAAAGGCCAGCGAGTCGGTTGCCAGTTGCTCCTCGGATTCGTACATCCGCCGCCAGATTTTCGTGGCCGCAGCCAGGTCCGGCAGCGCCAAACCAAAAGCCTCGACGACCATCCAGCCGTCGTAGCCGACTTCTTTCAGTGCAGCAAACGAGGTGTCCCAGTCGACGCCACCGCTGCCCGGAGTCGAGCGGTCATTTTCTGAAATGTGGACGTGAGCACACACATCGATACACGACTTGACCGCCTCGGTGATGTCTTTCTCCTCGATGTTCGCGTGAAACGTGTCGTACATCATCCTCAGGTTGGGGTGGTCGACCTCGCGAACAAAACGTGAACAATCCGCCGCACAGTTGAGGAAGTACAGTTCGAATCGGTTCAAGTACTCCAGGACCAGCGTCACGCCATGCTCGCCGGCATAGTCGGCCACTTCCCGCAGGGTGGCCTTGCCATTCTCCCACTCCTCCTGGGTCGGCAGGGCACCGGAGAACGCCCCCAACGCTGAGTGAAACGGGCCACACAACATGTCGACGCCGGCCAGGCGACACATATCGACAGCACTGCACAACCGACTGACCGCTTCAGCCCGAATAGAGGCATCAGGTGAAATCGGATTGGCATCCTCGGTGGACACCGTCACGGCCGTCCGTCCCAGCCCAAGTTCATCCAGCTTGCCACCCAGCCGCTCAAACGCTCCCGCGTCGTGATCGAAAATCGGAACCTCGACACCGTCGAATCCGATCTGTTTGATCTGTTCCAGGATCCCGTCGTGCGACTCGTCGACCGCCGTCGCCCACAGCAGCAGGTTCATTCCATATTTCATGATGGCTCGGTCCTTTTCTCCAATTACTCATCCGCTGTACCAACGATCGTCCCGGACACCGGCGGTGTCCACCCGAGCAATTCATCGACTCGTGGTTCGATCAACTCCCGCCCTCGCCGGATCACCTCCAGAACATCGTCGGGAAGCGCTGCCAGTTTGATTCGCCGCATGACCTGATTCAAGCGATACAGCAAACGCGACGGGTCCACATAATCGGCAAGGAACCTCCGTTCCCGAAACTGGACGATCATCTCGGCCAGGTCATTGGTCGTCCCGCCGCGGGCCATCCGGTTGACCGCATCCTGGACAGCCTCGGCATCCACCGTCGCCAGGGCCTGGTAATATTCGTCCAGTCGCCCCGGATTGTTGTCGATCAAAACTCCGTCGAGCACAAGTTCGCAAGTGACGTGTCCCAGGAACCCCGGCCGATACTCGCGTCCCTCGGGCAAACAGTCTCGAAACGCATTCGCCATCGTGCCCGAGACTTCCATGAATGCCCGGCACCGGTGAAAATACTGATCGTCGTCGAGATGCTGTAAAGCACCCGACGCCACCTCCGACATCACAGACCCACTGCCGTCGGCAAAGGGAGTCACGACCCGATGACGCATCCGCATCCCTCGATCGACGACACTCAACCAATCCGGAACAGCCGTCCCGGCCAGAAAAAACGGTCGATCAACAAACCGCAAACCGTGTGCGAAGTAATTCACGATAGCCCTCGTTGCCGTTGCACGAGTCATTGTGGACAATTTGGTGTCGGTTTCCAGACTCTCGCCTCCAGACCGCTCTCATGACCACCACCGCACTCAAACTCATCGTCCTCGCTCGCGACCAGAGCCCACGAGTCCAGGACGCATGGTCTGAACTCTCGGACTTCCTTGACCAGCAGGAGGGAGTGGAGGTGGTCGCCGTTGCCGTTACCGAGGATCTTCAGGACGATCCTCCCGAAGCCGACCTCGTGGTGGTACTCGGAGGCGATGGTGCGATCCTTCGTGCTTGCCGCCAACTGGCCGCCACACAACGGCCCATCCTGGGAGTCAATCTCGGCCACCTCGGATTCCTTGCCGACCTGTCGGTTGAGGAATTTCGTCGGAACCTGCCGGCGATCCGCGACCGGGAATACAGGATCACCGAACACCTGATGTTCGAGTGCCACCACGTGACCCCCGATGGAAACACCGAACGGATTACCGGTTTGAACGAGGTGGCACTTTCGGCCGGTGCCAGCCTGACAATGCTCGACATTCGGCTAGAAATTGATGGCGAAGAAGTCACCACCTTCAGTGGAGATGGCGTCATCATCAGCTCTCCTGTCGGCTCAACCGCCCACAGCCTTTCGGCCGGCGGCCCCATTTTGCGACAGGACCTCCAGGCATTTGTCGTCACCCCGATGAACCCGCACACATTGAACAATCGCCCTCTGGTCGATCGGGCAGACCGGCGATACACGTTGACCATGGACCAGGTCCCCGAGGGGGTGACACTTGTCGTTGACGGCCAGATCCGTCGCCCGTTCGCCGCAGGTGACGCCATTCATGTTGTGCAATCACAACAGGCGTTTCAGTTGGCAAGGATTCCCGGCCACAGTTACTACTCGGCCCTGAGGAACAAACTCGGCTGGAGTGGCCAGGTCCGTGGACGTGGTCGATAATTCCACGACAATTCGGCTCCCAGCGTTTCGGCCGATCTGCTAAGTTCCTGCGCGCACGATCCGCGAGGAACTCTCTCAACATGCTCTTGCCCAACCGCACGCTCGCCCTGATCGTCACGCTTGTGCTCCTGGGATCAGCCCGACCGCGAGCTGAAGAGGCGCCCAAACCCGACGACACGCCGACCTGGCAACTCTCTTTCAAGTTCTCTGCCGACCAACTGGTGCGGTACCAGGACAATTACCACAGCACCATCCAGCTCCAGAAAGCGGAAACAAAAGTCCGGATCCTCAACAATCGTGAGAGCCGCAAACATTACCGCGTCCTCTCGGTCGACCAGAAGGGGCAGGGGTTGGTTGAAACTGTAATCGACCACATCAAGATTCACGCCCAGCAGGGTGACGAACCGGCCATAAAAATCGACAGTTCCAACAACCTCGATTCCTGTCCGGCCGACTTTCGCTCACTCCTGGCCACCGTGGGTCGGCCAATCGCCCGGAGTCGTTGCGACACCTCGGGCAAGTTGGTCAAAGTGATCTCGATCAGCAAAACCTGGCTCAAGGCCAACCCTGGCAACTCGAACCAGTCGCTCGCAAAATCTCTTCAAAAACAGGGGTTCCTTGTCCCCTTGCCAGACGCACCCATTGCCACCGGTGACACCTGGGAGGAAACGCTGGACGCAACCACGGCCGACAAGGTCGGCAAACGTCACCGGGTCACGCTCAAAAAAATTTACACCCTCGAGAAGGTGCAGGACGGCCAGGCAACGATCACATGGAGAACCGTCCGACTGACGCCGGTCACCGACCCCCGGCTACTGGCCCAGCTCATCCAACTCATCTCCACTGGCGAGGTGATCTTCGACGTCAAACGCGGAATTGTTCTCTCCAAGACCAGTAACATTGACCAGACACTCGTCGGGCCATTCGGGGCCGACACGTTGATGACAGCTCGGACCAAGCACAAACTGGTGCTCTCCGAAGGCAATTGACGCCTCCGCGGTACCCATTAAAATCGGGACGGACACTTCCAAGCAGCGGACAGGCCCACCGCCGGCCTGTCTCGAATCTCTGCCTCCCGATTGGTCACGGCCCTGCACATGCAACGCAAACCTCTCTCACCCGCCGTCGCCGGCCTCCTGTCCGCAGCGCAGCGAATGGTGAAGGAGGTCGACGCCTCGGCGATCGTGATGCTTGCCGAGTTGCCGTACGAATTCCAGGAGATTCGCAAGAAGCTCCGCCGCGTCCGATTGCTCGTCGCCAGCGACAATCCCGATGTTCAACGTGCCGTCACCGCGGACGATGTGGACCTGGTCCAGCTCCACTCCTCCTCCGAGACCCGGCAGGTCCAACTGAGCCAGGCACTTATCGAAGCGATCGCGGACGAGTACCTGGAGAGTGGCGACACGATCATCGCCCTTTACTCCGGCTACGAGAGAGATGCGATCGATTCGCTTTCGGTCATCAACCTCCGCGACCATCTTGCCCGCCTGACCTCGCGGGACCTCCAACGACTTGAAACCAAGGTCCCACTGGAAACACTCCGGTCGGTGGTCGATCTGGCAGTCGAGATTGGCCGCGAAGGCCGCGAGGGCAAGGCCGTGGGTACGATGTTTGTCGTTGGCAGTCACCGCAAAGTCCTACCACTCTCGCGTGAAGGGGTTCACGACAACTTTCGTGGCTATCCCCAGAAGGAACGTGAACTTCGCAACCCGCGAGTGCGTGAAAGCCTCAAGGAAATCGCGCAACTCGACGGAGCCTTTGTTGTTTCCTCGGACGGAATTGTTCAATCAGCAGGCCGCATCCTGGTCGCACCAGCTCGCGGGCTGACTTTGTCCAAAGGGCTCGGCGCCCGGCACTGGGCGGCCGCGGCAATCACCAAGACGACTCCGGCCGTAGCCATCACCGTCTCGGAATCCAACGGCACCGTCCGAATCTTTCAGGATGGACGGGTCATGTTGCGGATCGAACCGATGGACCGAGCCATGACATGGCATGATGTAGAAACCGAACCCCCGCCATCGGGGGACTGATCCAGCGACCGGCTCCTGCATCCCCGTGTGTGACGGCAATACGTCTTGGAGCCAATCCGACGATCTGATACCTTTTCGCCCTGTGAAACAAAACCCAACGCGGTGATGGATCTCGAGTTTTCCCTCGAACCGTCTCCGCTGCTCGACCGACTCGGGAAAGGACTCCCATGCTTCGTGGTCTCACCATCTTCACCGGTCTTCTTGGCGTCGTTCTCCTTGGCACTCTCGTCGTGCTGCAAGTCCAGCGGGGCCTGGATGATGACACCTCGACCCCTGCGGCGTTCGAGTCCGACGAAAATCTTGATGACATGGACGTAGACCTGGGTGAGCCCGAACCACTCACCACAGACGAACCCATCTCGTCTTTTCAATCAGAGCCTGGAATCAACGATTTGCCAGCCGCGAACGCGGCACCGCTGACCGCTCCACCAACACCTCCCCCGACGATCGATGACATCGGTCCCGCTCCGGTCGCCAGTCCGCCCCGCGAAATCTCGGCAGCACCGACAGCATTCCCCGCGTCGCGCGACGCCGCGACGCCTCAAAACACGGCCGCGACACCACTTCCGATTGGCGAAGCTGCTCCCCCAACCACAGTCGTTGCTTCCAGCTTCCCCGCACCTCCCGCGCTCGACCCCCCGACCAGGCAGCTCACGCCTCCGCCGACTGCAAAAGACGAGGCCCCAGAGACCGTGGCAACGCCCCCGGCCATCCCGGCGACCCCCACGGTCCAAACAATCCGCCCGGCCGGCGGCGATGCCAGCGTGCCGCCCAAAGACGACCCAGCCCCACCCGCAACAACACCGCGAGTCATCGACCTGGCGGAACCGCCCACCCTCACCGACATTCCGTCGAACGCCCCTCCAACCACGAAGACGCCGCTCCAGGAGAACCGCAGTCTGCCCGAGCGGCCCGCTACGATCACACCGGCCACGGCCGAACCTGCTTCTACAACGAGTGCCGACAACGACCCACTGACTGGCACCGGGACAGTCGACCCACTCGCTCCCCGGGGACTGCAGGAGCCACAATTGGCGATCACGAAAACCATCCCTGCCACCGGCGTTATTGGCGAACCCCTGATCTACACGATTCGCGTCAAAAACACAGGGACCGCTTCGGCGGTCGCCGTCGTCCTTGAAGACCCAATTCCATCCGGAGCCAAGTTGACCGGCACCGTCCCCCAGGCCGAACTCGACAAGGGACTTTTGTCATGGTCACTTGGCACGATGAAACCTGGCGAGGAACACAAGATCATGGTCCGGGTTGTCCCCACACGAATTGGCGAACTGGGCAGCACGGCCACAGTTCGTTTTGCCGGGCGGGCGGCGGCAACCGCAACGATTGCTGGAACCGCTGCTGCAGCACTCCCGGCCCCTGCAACCACGGCTGCCCCACCAACGGCTCGTCCCATCCCAACCAAACCTGCCGAATCCCCACCAACCACCACGCCGTCACCAGCGATCAAGAAAGCGGGATTGTCACTGGACGTGGAAGCCCCGACCGAAGCACAAGTCGGAGAAGTCCTGACGCTCAAGTTCACGCTGACCAACAACACGAAACTGTCACAAAGTGGAATTGTGTTGCGGAACGTGATCCCGACTGAACTCGATCACCCAGCGGGCACCGACCTGGAATACCCGTTGCCACCGCTTGCCGCCGGCGACAGCAAGACGATCACCCTCCAGGTGACAGCCAAGTCGCAGGGCCAGGCCGTCAACCGGGCGACCCTGGCCTCGGGACAAACGTTGCTGGCCAGCGACCAGGACACCATACGCATCGCCTCCCCCCAACCCTTGAAACTTGAACAGACCGTCCCGGCCCGGGCTTCGGTCGGTGCAACGGCGACGTTGAAAACCGTCGTCACCAACACTGCCAAAACCGCGTCCACCGCGATGACGCTGGCCCAAACGCTCGCACCCGGACTCGAATTTCTTTCTGCCACTGAACTGGGACAATACGACCCGGTCAACGGCCGAATCACCTGGCAGATTTCATCACTCAAACCGGGGGCCACCGCTACGTTTTCCACCACTGTCCGTGCCGGCGAAGTGGGCAAGGAACTGACCAGCTTGGTCCGCCTGACAGCCGGCACTCGAACACTGGCCACATCGACCAAGTCGATAAAGACCGTTGGCTTTGCCGCCCCCTCGCTGCAGATTTCGGGTATCGAGGCTCCGGCGGCTACCGGGCGTGCCTTTGACATCACCTACCGGCTTTCCAACCGGGGCACGGCGGAAGTCACCGGTTCCCAGTTGAAGATCAATCTCCCTGCAGCATTGACGCTGGTCAAAATCACCGGAGGCACCCAGCCTCCAGGAGACAAGTCCGGCTCACTTGTTATCACCCCCAGCCAGGGCACCATCAACAGCGGCCAGGCCCAGACCATTGTGGTGACCGTCCAGGCAGCCAATCCCGGACAACACCTGCTGCAATCCCAACTTGTGTGCGATCAATTGAAACAGCCATTGGCCCGCACCGACGCGATCACGACTTTGCCCGGTGGCAGCACACCGTGACCCAGCCCATGTCCGAACCCAACAGTGGTATTCTCGAAACGTTTGAGAATCCCTATCCCCAGCGAGATTACGTGATCGAGACGATCTGTCCCGAGTTCACGTCGATGTGCCCCAAGACCGGGCAGCCCGACTTCGGTACGCTCTCGATCTCCTACATCGCCGACGCGGTCTGCTACGAGTTGAAGTCCCTGAAACTCTATTTGCAGCAGTACCGCAACCACGGGGCGTTCTACGAAAACGTCACCAACCGAATTCTCGACGACCTGGTCGCGGCCACCTCGCCCCGCTGGATGGCAATCGTGGCCGAGTTCACTCCACGGGGAGGAATCTCGACGACGGTCACCGCCGAATACGACGGACCCGAGGCTGACGACCCGGAATCGTCGTCCGAGTAGCGGTAGGGCAGGGCGTAGCGACCGCGGGTTGACAGATCCGCGACCGGTCGGCTACAAGAATTGAGTCCTATGCGATACGGCTGCCCCCTTCGTCTAGTGGCCTAGGATACTGGATTCTCAGTCCAGCGACACGGGTTCAAATCCCGTAGGGGGTACTCGCCAAACAAAGCCAGCCAACCCGCTGTTACAGCAGGTTGGCTGGCTTTTTGCG
>CAZYAZ010000040.1:0-7294 GCA_964646205.1 uncultured Planctomycetaceae bacterium
GTCGACGGAGCCCACTCGAATCGATACGAATCGCCCACTTGCTGCCGTGTCAGGTTGACGATTTCCTGGGTGTGTCCGCCAAAGTGCGGAATCGAATCGAAGATGGCACCAAGAGCCGTCAATTCAAACCCCTGGATACGCAACGGCCGCAAGAGACCCTCGGCTGTGATCCCGGCAAGCGCCTCCCGGGAATCGTCGACCGCGAGATCCAACAGGCCAAGCAGATCTTCACGAGAAATCGGGCCGCGTTCGGCAAATTCTTCCGGTCGACTGCGGTGGTCGGTTGCACCGCCGACACCGCAGACAATCCACTGGCGGAGGTTGCCGGACAAATGGAGGATCAGGTTCCCAATACTGTTCATCGATTCGGTCGGTCGCCACCAGAGTTGATCGTCCGACAGTTGGTCAATGCAGTGACGGATCTTTGCGACACTGGCGTCCAATCGTCGATTGGTTTCCGTGGCGGTGGCCGTCGCAAGTTCGTTGGTGTCCATGATTCCTCAAACCGCGAGACAGTGGCAGCCGATCGTATCACACACTCACCGGTGAATTGTTCTGACCCGTCGGGCCGTGGGATTCTGTTTGTATCGCTACTTCCCGTCATCACCAAACACGGGAATTCGCGATTCAACGCCAACTCCCCAGGAGCGACCACCTCGTGGAACAGCACCGATGTCCGGTTTCCCCTGGTCGATTGTCCGTGACGGATCGGGCCAATCAGCGGGCATCACCAGCCCCGCATCGATGGCTTGACTACCCGAGGACAATCTCAGGTCCGATGTCTTGTCCGGGCCAACGGCCAATCTGACAAATCTCGGGTCTCCGACCAGGTCGTTCGTTGTCCAACCAGGTCCATAAACCGACTGGCTACTCTTGAACAGCGGCGAGTTGCGGAGTTTCGCGAAGGGGTCCGTGCGGCTGGCACCGCCGCCATCCAGCCCCCAGAGGAGATTGCCTCCCTCACGCAACCTGCCAGCCACCTTGCCGTGGACGACGGCACCCGGAATTCCTTTGGCCTGGATGAACAGGTTGTTGAAAACGTCTCGCTGGGTGTTTCCCAGTGCTCTCGCACCGAGCCCAAACAGGAAGTAATTCCTCCAGACGGGGCCTCGACGGAGAAACGTGTTGTGGTACACCCGCATCACCGGGTAGACAGGACTGCCATGGTCACTGAGAAATGCCCCCTCGTGATGCAAGAACGCGCCGCTCGGGTCCGACTCACCTGGCAACCCGTAATACACTCCCGCACGCTGGTCGAAGATGTTGCGGTAGATGTAGAGTCCCGAACCGGGTTCGTGGGCCACCGGCGATTCGTCCTTATCGATCTCGTGCTGCTGGAGGACACCCAGGCACGCGCCAATGCGGTTGTGGTGAATGAACATCGAATGCCAGCGGAGCTTCGCCCCACACTCCAGACCATCATCGTTGAAATTGTCCACGAAGTTGTGGTGGAACTGCAGGTTTTTTGCGTAGCGGAAAAACGCGAAGTCGTGATCGTCGGTGAATTCGCAGTTCGCGAACTCGATGTTCTCGTTGTAGGGCTGACCATTCTGAAACACGATCTGATAGGACGCCGTGCCTCGATACTTCATGTGTGAACGGCCCGACCACGGCGCGGCCAGACCGCGAAAGGCCGAGTGAGTCACGCGAACGTTCTTTGATGCGTTGACCAGGAGAGCCGGAAAACCACCGTAGATGGTGAGATGGTCGAGATGGATTTCATCAGAACCATACAGGTGAATCATCGGACTTCCCGTGGCCCCGCGCAGCACCAGTCCCTCGATACGGACGTGCTTGATCCCATTGATCCGTAGCACGTCCCGTCCAAAACCAGCCGCCACGACCAGGGGAAGTTCGCGGGGATCCGTCTTGCCGCGATACGCTCGCTGCTTGAGGCCCGGCATTGTGTGATGGGCCAAGCGGATGTGGATTCGGTGACTGTCCCGATTGAACCACAGCCCCGGACCACAGTAGACGGCCCCAGACGTCTTGGTCGGTGGATTGAACTCGTTGTTCGAGCGGAGATCCTCCACCGTTCGATAACCATGCAAGGGAACCATCGAATCCGCGAAATGCCCGAGTGCCAGGGGCCGTTGTTCTTCCAGGCCGTGCATGGGCTCCCACGAACCGGGAAGAAACTGGTGTGGCACCAGGCGGTCCCCGGCCCCGGGATACGTCTTGACCGAGACGTACTCACCTGTAGCACCGCCCTTCAATGGCTTCCAACTGCTCGACGGCGAATCAAGGAACTCCGACAAGCCACCATCCAGAACCGGAAGTTCGCCGGGAAATGCAGTGATGACAATCGGCGCATCCTTCCTGCCGGACCTGGATAAGAACACGGTTTCGTGATAGACACCGCCGCGAAGATACAGGGTGTCTCCCGGCTTGAGTCGCCCGGCACCGTGTTGAATCGTCTTCCACGGCCGTGTGACCGTTCCATCCTGCGCGTCATCGCCCCGCGGGTCGACGAAGTACGCCGTCCCATCGGTCATTTTTCGATCGAGCGCCCTGGGAAGTGGCCGCTGTGGCGGATGAGATCGAAACACATCATCGGCCCCCAAGCCACGATGGAACGAGAACTGCACCACAGCGAACGCAATAATCAGACAGCGGACCACGACAGACTCCCACATCCTCGGAATGGTTCACCAACCCGGATTCTAACCGGCCCATCGCGACCCAACACACCGTGCAGCCGAGATGCCACTTTATCCCGGGCCGCCAGCAACGTCGCGATCGCCGGGCAACGGCCTGGCGTCCCTGGACCGAAGTGGCCGTGGCCCGGGCGTTTTGCCGTCATCCACGACTCGGGTCGATCTGCTTTCCCGTCATCTCGGCTCGGAAGGCACGTTCCTGTTGGCGTTCGACAACCCCTCTGAGTCGAAAACAGATCTGCTCCAATTCATCGGCCAGATCATTGGTCCCCTCGGGATCGTCGACGACATTGAACAATTGGTAAGTTGTCGTCTTGCCATAGGTCACCACCAGGCGCCACGGCTCCTGCCGGACCTCAACGCGTCGTCCCGTTCCGGCCAGGGAGTGGAAGGTATCACCCTCGGACCGCGCCGCCAGTCGTGGCCAGATCGGTCCACCTTCAAACCCGGCCTCATCGGTTTCCGTCGGCTCGCGGACCACATTGTCCATCCTCGCCTCCACGGCACCGTCAACACTGACTGCACTGTCCTTGGGATCCTGGGAAAGGGCCGTGTTGCCGTGGACCCGAGCGGGTCGCGGCGCTTTGCGTACGATGATCGATGGCCCTTGAAATTTCCGGGTGGTATTCCCGATTGCGACAACATCGGAGCCACTGGCATTCATCGCGTTGCGATAACCGTCGACATGATTCTCCGATGCGGTGACATCAGACCCCTTCCAGACCCAGATGGCAGACCCCTGCCCCGGCCCCTTCCCGTGGAACCAGTTCTCGAGAACCTGTACCTGTCCCTGCACCAGCACGCCGGCCACACCCCCACCCGTGATGTTGTTGCGGGACACGACCCCTCGAGACCCTCCCTTGATCGCGACCAATGGCGGTGCCCCGCCCCCGGTCCGCTGCAGTTGATTCCCATGAATGAATCCGGTGGCGCCGTCGGGAAGACCAATCGCCACCAGCCGGTTTTCCAGGCACCGATTCCCGACGATGACGACCGTCGTCTGTTTGTCGCGAACTCCGATTCCTGCCATCCGATTTTCACGAGCCAGGTTGTCGACTAGCACCGACAGCGCGGCCCGACGATTCCCAAATCCCGCCATCGCGTTCTGGAATGATCGGTTGCTCCGAATCACCGGAGCAGCCCCCTCGCGAGAACCAACACCAGCCATCTGGTTTTCGTAGCAGTCGTTATCGACGATCACCGGTCGCGCACCCAATCGCGAACCGATTCCGGCCATCATGTTGTGGTGACAGCGGTTGCCCCGGATCACGGCTTCGGCATCCTGTTGCGTCCCGATCCCTGCCATCCGGTTCTCGAAGCACTCATTGTCCTCGATCACCGGACTCGCTCCTTCACGTGCCCCGATACCGGCCATGTGGTTTCGATAGCACCGGTTGCCACGGATGACCGGTGCAGCACCCAGCCTCGAGCCGATACCGGCCATCTCATTCTCGTAGCACTCGTTCTCCTCGATCACTGCCCGTGCCCCATCACGCGAACCAATGCCAGCCATCCGGTTTTTGAAACAACGGTTGTGGCGGATGATCGGCCTCGCCCGATCGCGATTACCGATTCCGGCCATCTCGTTCTCGTAACAGGTGTTGTTCTCGATGATCGGCCGTGTTGACTCACCGGTGCGAATTCCGATCCCTGCCCGACGATTGGAATAACACCTGTTGCCTCGCACCACCGGCGCTGAGCCCTCGCTGATCCCAATTCCCGCTCGCAGGTTGTTGTGGCAAGTGTTGCCGATCACCAGCGGACTGGAGTCGTTGTGTCCAATGCCAGCGTAGAAATTTTCGAAGCAGAGATTGTCCTGGATCACCGCTGTCGACTTCGTCAACGACCCAATCCCGCCCCCCATGTTGCGGTAGCTGATGTTCCGGAACACGTGAGGCGAGACCCGTTTGCCTTCACGCCCGGTGATAGCAATTCCCGTGTAACCAATGTGATGGACGATATTGTTCGTCACCGAACAACTGCCGACTCCCGTCACGGCGATGCCGGGGGTCCCTTTCACACCAATTTTCTCGTGTATTTGCTCTTCACCATGGGTCGCATGATGCTTCTTCCAGGCCTTGCCGTCGTACTGACCGATCCCCGTGATGCTAAACCCATCCAGGGTCGCTCCCTCGGCCATAGCAACCCCGGCTCCAGACGCGTTCTCAAAATTGCCGTCAACAATCGTCACTTCGGCCCGTCTCAGCCCAAGCCGTCCCCTGGAATCATCACCCGAACTGACAACCGTAACGCCCGGACGCAGCCGCAATCGTTCGCGGTAGATCCCCGCAGCCACCAGCACTGTGTCTCCGTACTGAGCCGCATCAATCGCCGACTGAATCGATCGATGGTCCTGGGGCACACGCAGTGTCGCCGCGGCAGCAGTCACTGGGACCCCGACAACAACCGCCACCAGTACCACGAGACGCCAAAACGAGGCGTGCATGATCGTGCTCTCCGTTTGATGTTGATGCTTCATTTCCGCAACGACGTCGACACGGAGCAGTCTACCAGACAAGGCGACGATCCGACTGTGACACCCTAACGGCAGGTGACTCTCCGCCACGAAGTCACCCGGACCGCTCACGGTGCCGGGCCAGGGCACCTGTGGCAGTTCAAAGAAGAATACCGACGGCAACACGACAATGAAGCGTGGCTTCAAAGAAGTTCGCGGATCGCATCACCCGACGGGAGCAACGGAAGCGGCCGCCCCCGGTGATCGACCATCATCGTACCCGGGTCGATTCCCAGGAAACGGTACACGGTGGCGACGAGGTCGTTCGGGTCGAGAATCCTCTCGGCCGGGTATTCCCCCTTGCGGTTCGTTTGGCCGACCACGTGCCCCATTCTCCACCCTCCACCGGAGACCAGCACCGACATGGCACCCGGCCAATGATCGCGGCCAGGCCACAAGGGGGTCTTCGCACGGCCCATGTTCACCTTCGGCGTGCGGCCGAATTCCCCGGTGGCAATCACCAGCACACGCTGGTCGAGTCCGCGCTGGAAGATGTCCTCGATCAGCGCCGTGATTGCCCGATCGTAGATCGGCAGACGACTCTTCATGGCCTCGAAAATGTGTTGCGCGTCACCGTGGTCATCCCACGTCGGATATTTCCGGGAGATGCGGCCCCAGTCCAGGGTGACCATGCTGCAACCAGCTTCGACCAACCGGCGGGCCAACAGCGCACTGTGCCCCATGGTGTTGCGGCCGTAGCGATCTCGTACGGCAGCGGGTTCGCGCGCCAGGTCAAATGCGTCCCGTGTTGCCGATGAACTCAGCACTTGCACCGCACGCTGCTGAAAGCGGTCGCTGGCCTCGATCAGTCGATTGGAATCGACGTCTCGCCGCAGCCTGTCAAACGCATTCAACAACGCCATCCGATCATCCAGTCGATCGGCCACATGTTCATTAACAGAAAGGTTCTTTACCGAAAACGCCGGATCCAATCGATCAAAATCCGGTCCAATCGGAAGCTGGGCCATTTCCGGTGTCAGCAGGTCAACCACGAACGGTCCCGCTGTTGGTCCCAGGTAAGCCTGCCCACCACCTTTCAACGCCGCCCTGTTTGATACGAACTGAGGAAGCCCCGACTGACTGTTTTGCTCACGCATGTTGCCAACAATCGCATCGAACGTCGGGTGATCCGAGACGGGCGCACTGATGTTGCGTGGCGTGCGTCCTGTCAGAAACCGGCCGGCAGCCCCCGGATGGTCGGGCACCTTGTGCGCAATCGAACGAATCACGCTGAATCGGTCAGCCAGTTCGCAATGACGTGGCAGCAACTCGCAAACATCCAGTCCGGGAACCCGCGTGGAAATTGGCGAGAACTCCCCGCGATACTCTCGCGGAGAGTCGGGTTTCATGTCGTACGTTTCCATGTGGCTGGGGCCCCCCTCCAGCCACAGCAGAATCACGGCCGTGTCGACAGTCTTCGCCGACCCCGCTGCGGCACGCAAACGCAGCAGGTCAGACAGTCCCAGTCCTCCCAAAAGCAGGGAACCGGCCTGAAGAAAACTGCGGCGTGATCCTGCGGCAACATCTGCCGGACCGTTGCAAAAGGCGTTGTCAGTCATCACGTCCCTGTCCACAGCTGTGCCGTGTCAAGAAAACACACGTCGACTTCATGATGATGGCAGGCTCTACTGGAATCAATGTTGTTCAACCTGGCATGGCATGACCAACAAACAGGGCGAACTATGTGTCCTGTCTCGATTGAAGTCAATACGCCATCAAGTGAACACTCCGCCCGAAGAATCCTGCGTCGTCACGTTGGAACGACCAATCGGTGCTTCCTGGCGATCTCGCTGGTGAACCGCCAGACGATCTAGCGATCACCAACGATCCTCAGCGATTCCATCAGTCGCACTCGTCCCTTGATGCCGGCGGCGAAGGACTTCTTGACAACCCGCATCACGAGTTGGTGCTTGCCCCCGGGCTTGGCCAGCTTCGTGAGATCAACGGCCTTCGGTTTGTCCCAGGGAGCAGCAGGTGTCTTGCCGGCAAGTCGTCCATCGATCCAGATCTCGGCGGCTCCATCGAGCATGTCGAACAACAACCACAAGTTCTCTTTGACCGTCTTGGGAACCGTGAAGGCTGTCGTGTACCAGGCGGCACCGTGATGGCTAATCCCCTGATT
>CAZYAZ010000040.1:7394-44345 GCA_964646205.1 uncultured Planctomycetaceae bacterium
GTCACCTTCGGAGCCGGCGTGTTCTCGACCTGGGTGATCACAAACGTGTTCAGTGACACCTGCACGAACTTGAGACGCAATTGCACCGCGGGGTCATCGGTTTCGCGTTTCGCATTGTCGAGCAGAGCTTGCATCTCGCGGATCACCTGCGAATCAAACTGCGGAACCCACCCGCCCCAGATCATGTGCCCCGGATGATGTGCGAGCCCCGTTTCATACCGCTTGTAATAGGCCAGCATGGTGTTGGAAGCGGCACCGAAAAGATCCCGACAGTACTCGTTCATCAACTCATTGACGTCGGAATCGACGTCCCACATCAGCCGCGCCCGGATGTAGTGAAACAATGAAGATCCGGCCCACACACCCTGGCTCTCGCCGGACAGGCCAATCACTCCGTTCCGATTCAGAAACCGAAGCAGCTTCTGATAGTGAAGGAAAAACCCGGTCGGAACGTGGATGTGCCGCCCCGTGGGCGGGTAGTCATAGAACACAACCTTACCGCGCCGCGACCAGTCCTCGATCCACGCCTTCAGTCGGACGTTGTTTGGGCAGGTTGGATCGTCGATATCGTGCTTCAGGCAATGATCGCTGTAGGCGAACTCGACCACCACGTTGTCTTCCAGTTTCAGTTTTGGATCTCGCGGCGGAGCAACCGTGGAACCATAAGCGTAGAAACTGACCAACAGGTCACGGCGTTTCCTGGCAACCTGTCGAGCAACACGATTGGCAAACATCGCGTACCGTTGGCCGAGCGGGCCGGTGCCGCTCCTGTTCTTCGGATCGTTGGGATAGGCGTCATAGACGTCGTTGGTTTTCCACGTGCTACCAGGGCCGTCCATCGCGCGGCAGGAGTCGCATTCGCACCAGAACGTCGGCTCGTCGTTGTGACCGATCGACATCATCCGCCAGTTGGGTTTTTCATGATTCTTGTACCCTTCGGCCGAGTAGCGGATCACCTGGCGAGCGACGTGATCGACGACTTCGCGGTTGGACAAACAGGCCTGCACACGCCGACCATCGCGGTACTTCCAGGTCCGCTTTCCGCCGACCAGGGGGTACCAGTCGGGATCCGAGTTGAACCGCGTCTTGACCTTCTCGAGCGTCGATGACTCAACTCCGGACGGGACGAACCAGGCCAGGGTGTGCCCGGTTTGCTTCTCGCGTCCACGTCCCAGTGGTTCCGGATACAAAATGCACGTGTCTCCGGTCGTCAGGGCATTGACGCCGTTCCGCGTCGCCCAGTCGCGAAAATGTGGCCCCGGCATCACCGCCGTCATATGCCACCCGCGGTCAGGAAAAGACGGTGAGTGTTTTTTCGGCGTGCCAGAGAGTTTGAGCGCCGCACGCTTCGGAATGTGTCGACCGACCTCCAGCTTGTGGTACGTCACCGGCATGTACCAACGGCAGCCCTGGTCACGGAGGAACTCGAAGGTCGCGAACAGCGTGCCCTGCGATCCCTGGCCAAGGATGGCGATGTCGTCTTCACCGTAGCCGATAAAAATGGTGTCCGTCGGCCACGAGTCGGGCTTGTGACGCACCAGGTTGGACCGCGTTCGCCCCAGGTTGATCGCGCGGCCACCCCTGTCATTCCCGGCAGCCGCCGATTCCTTGATCACCGACACCGATTGCCCGGTCATCAAGGCGATATTGGCAACCAGTTCGTTGGCCGCGTGACGTTCTGCCGCCGTTTCGCGATCGGGAATCACAACCCGCTTGATCGCCTGATCGGCCTGCACATCGACCGGAGGTTCAGTCCCGTAAGCGGTTGCCGAGCACAAAACGGCCAGGAGTGTCACCGCGCCGGGTGTCATCAGAGCATTCATGTCTCTGGAGGGTTCTTTCATTTTTTTTGCAGCCAGAACCGGGAGCGATTTTCATTCAGTCCTGGCAATCCGAAATCGCTACTTCCGCCTTTTCCAGGACGGCCAACATCGCCTCGCAGTCACGGCAATTGAAAGTGTAAGAACGACCAGATCGCGTGGTGACAATCTGTATGCCAGGACCGCTGCGGACGATGTAGCCGATGCCGCCAGGACGCAATCGCCACCCGAAGCCCCCCCACCTTATCCAGCGAATGTCGACTCGCTTGGCTTCGATGATGTCCGAATAATCAAAACGCACGCTCCATCCGGTGTACCCGAACTCGACACCGAAACCGTCTTCACGAACGAAATAGGTCCATGAGGCCCGTAAACAAAAGACCAGTACGACGAATGTTGGAACAATCGTGAGGAGAAACGGTACCTTTCCGTCGCTGCCCTCCCAGCCATTCTCGAAAATCTCCAACCCCCAGTTCGCATAGCACGCGGCGACGATCAACGTCGCAATCACAAAGACCCACGCGAACCAGGGTGTTTCGCTTTCGGAATACACAACGACTCTCTCACCCATTCAGTCGGAGTGACCACACGGCGATGCTTGCCGTCGCTAGTTCTTCCGCCGCCGCGAGCGAACCCGATTGCGAACGGGAACTTCCGTCTTCCACGTCTTGCCACCACGGCGGCCGTTGCGAACGTGGAGTCCGTGACTCTTGGACCGACGAGTGAACGTGTCCGCAGCAACGACCAGGTCTCTCTTGAGATCCTGCTTGGAGGCACTCGCGCCGATCATCTTGATCATGCGACCACTCATGCCGTAGACACCTGGTTCGATCACCAGGATCCCAGGTTTCATGGTGGCACCGGCGACCATTTTCAGATCGGAGAATTTCGTCGTGGATGCGTAAATGAACTTGCCCGCCAATGCTTCGTCCCAAATCACGTCACTCAATTTTGAGTTCAACTGATCCACTTCTGCCTGGCTCTTACCAAAGACAACGACACTGGGAAGACCATCACAACTCGCCACGTTGATTCCCAGGCGAACGCTCTTCATCCGTGGGACGGCCAGTTTCGAATCGCTCCTGGTCGTTTTTCGAGAAAACTGGCTGGCAATCAGTTTCAGGTCTGCCGCCATCGCGGCCGAATTCTTGTAAACGAAGTTCGGACCTCGCCGGCTACGCCTGAGTTGCCGTTTTCCATCAGGTGACAAGACACAGAAACCGAAATTTCTCAAATCCGCCGACGGAGATCGGAGAAAAGCCCACTTCAGGAAACTCGCTTCCTTCTTGTCCTCGTAGGTTGCCGTGCGAATACAGACAAACTCTCGAGAAATCTTGATCAGTTGTTGGTTGGACAAGAAACTCCTGTCCATGTTTTGCTTACCGGGTCACCACATGCCCGGAACGCCCCCACATTGTGGCGCCGCGGTAATGAACAGAACCGGTTTCCCGGTTCGTTTCGACTCTGCCAGGCCTTCTGAGAGCACGCCATGCCACGCGATACCAGAAACGACTTTCCTGCTATTCGGCACACTGCCGCCATAGGAGGCTCCGGTCGGCGGTGCCAGCTGAGCCATTGCGGATGAGGACAACATCCCAACAGCCAGTGCCACGGACAATGCCAGCCGGCGACGATATTCTGCCGTTGAATTCATGATTCACTTTCCATCCGAGGATCCTCGTAGTAGATCGTACAATCCAAACGACTGTTGGTGAACAGGCAGACCTCCAGATCGCGCGCCCGCCGGTAAGCAACGGCGGCTTCCGCTCGAAACGGAACGTCACACAGGTCAATAACCCCTCCCGAATAGTGAGGTTTCGTAGAAATCCGCGAGTTTTCGGTGGAATCCTGACCGAGGAAAGAGCATTCCGGCCCTCAACTGGTCCAGGATTCGTCACATCGCTTGCCCTTTCCGACTTCAGCGATCAATCGCCTGGTTGATTCGACGTGACCTGGTAATTCTCGCGGCCCGGGTTCCGGTGCCACAGGCGAGCCGTTCACCGCCTCACCGTGACCTTGTGCTTGATGCCAGAGAGCCAATCGCGGTGGAACAAATAAATTGCTCCACTCTCCCCGCCGACCATCAGGTCCAACCGCCCGTCGGCGTCCCAGTCATAGCCCGCACCGTGGCCTTCGTGATGCGTGACCGAAATGGGATTCCCTTCGGGGTCGGTGAACTTTCGTGGCTTCCTGAAAACAGGCCTGGCGTCGGAGCCAACGTTTTCCAGAAGCCAGTTGTAGTGATTCCCCGCCACGATCAGGTCGCAGGCATCCGACCCGGTCCAATCACATGGCCAGAGTGTGATGTTGCCGTAGGGAAGGAAATCCGTGGTGGTTATCTCCTTGCCGTCCTCGTAGTGCAGTGGGACGCCCGGCTCGAGCATGGTCAATGCGTTCGCCGATCCTTTTTTGCCTTGATGAAAAAGGCAGATGGCGTCGGAGGGGCCAACTGCCACCAGTTCCGGCCGGCCGTCCTTGTCCCAATCCACCACGACCGGTCCTTTGCGGATCTTGAAGGGTCGATCAGCGTTCCCGCCCCGGACGCGCAGAGCGTGCATTTTCTCGAATTGGTTTGTGGCTGGATCGTACTTCTCCAACCAGTAAATCAGGTCGAACGTGCCGCCGCTGACGATGATATCCAACTGACCGTCCTGGTCCCAATCGCACAAGAAGGGCTTGAGCTGCCCGATCCAGGATCTCGCTCGTGCCATCGGGTAAAGGTTTGTGTCACACAGTTGAAACTCTTTTCTGTGAACGTCCTTCATTTTGACCGGCGGCGCAAATACGGGTTTGCGCGTGGTTCCGAGATTTTTTGTCAGCGTCATGAATCCCGGCTCATCGCCGCAGAAGAGGTCCATGGTGCCGTTGCCGTCGGCATCGAAGGGGACAGGACGCACGTATCCCTGCAATTTCAACTCACACCCCTGCCCCAACAACAATCCGCGGTCGGCAAAAGCGTCGATGGCGAAAACTTCGGGCTTGAGTTGTTCGAGGTAACGCATGCCCTCGGAACTCCCGATAAGGCAACCCTTGAACGCCTTGTCGTGGGTGAACCGCATGAAAAAACCGGTGTTGTGCGAAAACCAGGGCACTGTGCCTTCCTTCCGCATCACCGGTTGTTCCGGCGTGCCAACGTTGCGCCACATCTCCATTTGCGGCTTGTCATTCCACCGCAACGAACAAAACATCTCCAGTTTCCCGTCGCCGTCGCTGTCGAACCAGTCGAAATAGAATGGCCGCTCGCCCTCGAAATTCGAATATTTCCGCCAGTCCAAGGGCATCTTCTTCGGCCCCTTGTCCAGCCCCAGCGGCACGGATTCGAACTTCCAATCGCCTTTCTCACCGCCCACGGTTCGCATGACCGCGATCTGCCGCAATATGCCCAGTCCTTCCCGCTCCCCTCGGTACATCGTTCCAATCACCAGCGTCGGGCGGCCCGAACCGTCCCAGTCAACCACCCGTAATCCTGGATATCGGCCTTTCGCAATGCACGAGGGATACTCGGGCCGCTGGGCGAGTTCCAGTATCGGCAAACCGACCGCGTCCAGCCGTCCCGTGTTGCGGTAGACCTTGATCCCACCGGGCCTGCTCAGTGTGATCAGATCCATGCGACCGCTGCCGAACCAGTCGAAGACGTCGCAGGCCATATAGTCTTCGCTCATGAAGTCCCGTCGCGGAAGGAAATTGACCATATAGTTGTCGAGAGTGTGTTGCTGATCGACACCACCGGCGGAAAGACGCAGGGGCACGTCGAATCTCGGCTGCTCGTTGGTACCGATGTTCCGCCAGAAGAAGATACCGGCCATGGGCATGCCCACGTTGTTCGTGCCTCCACTTTTGGAGATGACATCCACCAGGCCATCCGCATTCCAGTCAACGGAAATCGGATCGGGAAGGTAGCCGGGAACGCCGATGGGCTGCCAGCGGAAGCCGTTATGGCAAAGCTTGTCACCGACTCCCACTGGCGACTGATATGGCGGTTCGGCCATACGTCCGTCGGCCGCGCGCATGCCGAACCCGATTGTCCAGTTGCCACCTTTCCGCGGTTCGTCGACCAGCCAGGCAACCCAGCCCTGGTTCTTGTAGTACAGGTTTTCCGCGAACCGTACGTTGTACGTCCGCGTCCTGCCTCGCAAACGTCGCTTCACAACGATCGTGTGCGGGTCGATAAGCCCTGAACCACCGCGGGGCAACAGCGAGTCGAAATCCAGGTCCACCCTTACCGGTGTACTTTTCCCGGCCCGTTGGTCGAATTTGATCTCCAGTTCCACTCGCGGTTGACGCCCCTCGCGTTGTTCCTCGCCGGACTCGTCGGCGAACCCCATGAAACGGGGAACCACTGCGAGCAGACACACACAGACACCGGCAGCCCGGACGAGTGTGCCTCTGGATAGATCCATGAAATTCTCCGCAGGTCACTTGATTCTCTTGGAACCATACCCCTTCCACACCCACTCAATGGCGTGAGGGAGAAACTGGGCCTTGGCGTTGCCGATGCCATGGCCCGAACCGCGACAGAACAGATACTGATACTCATAGCCCTTGGCTTTGAGCACCTTGGCCATCTGGTGGTTCGCTTCGACCCAGTCGTGCATGCCGTCTCGCATGACGTTTGGGTTGAGCAGATCGCGATCACCCACCGAGATGAACAGGCGGATCGGCTTCTTGGCGCTCTTGGAAATGATCGTCTTGTGGAAACCCCAGGCACCATCAGGAAACTTGGGGTCAAATGGCCAAGCCTGGTTCACGAAGGTTCCCGAGGTGGTGAGTACGCGACGGTAAAGATCGGTTCGGAACCAGGCCATGATGAGCGCTGCGGAACCGCCGGAACTGGAACCCATCGCTGCACGGCCTTCGGGATCTTTGGTCAGCTTCACCTTGCAGTGTTTCTCAACGCGGGGAAGCACCTCGGTTTCAATGTACTCGGCGAACAACCCCGACATGTTGTCATACTCTTTGCCACGCTGATGCCCCTGGGCGTCACCGCCGCCGTTGGCAATCTGGATGAGAATGATCGGGGGAATCCGCTTCTGGGCAATCAAGTTGTCGAGAATCCGTGGCAGCCCCATATTGGGTTTCCCCTTGGGTCCGTCGTGACTGACCATGAAGGGCGCTGCGCTGCCGGGTTTGTACTGCGCGGGAATGTAGACGGTGATTTGCCGCTTGTAGTCGATCTCGTGCGTGTCAACGATGAGCGTTTTGGGGTTCTTGGGATCCACGGTGCCAAATTTCTTCCTGGCAATCCCCGGGTTGTAGATCTTGGTCTGTTTCGAATCGATCACAAACTGTTGCACCTTTCCCCGCGCAACGCCCTCGACCACCTTGCGTTCAGGAGCCCGCACATACTTCGGGCCAATCACAAAATTGTCATACGCGTCAAGCCGCGGACTCTCGCCAGGCTTCAGCACCTTGAAAGGCGGAGCACCGGGGCCGTCGAATTGGCGTACGGGTGGTGCCGCAAAAGTTGTGGCGAAAAACACAAACGTGAAGACCAGGAAAGTCGCCGCAAACTTCGACATGAGAAATGCTCACGAGATCAGGGAATTTGTAACCGACTCGCCGGAATCCGATGCTCCAGCCGTTCGTTGTATCAGGATAGTACGCCGGTTCACGTTTTGCGAACTGCGGAAACACCAGGACTCACATCACCGCGACGTTTCTTGTCCAGCCAGGTTGTTCGACTGCACCTGTTCCAACAAAAACAGGCCCGCCGCTCGGGACCAGCATTTTCATTGTGCAGTTTTTTCCAACCAACGTGCGGGTCACGCTGCTATCCAAACGATCCGGTATTGCCTTGCGGTGTCGGAATTGTCGATACAATACAGTGATCCGGAAGCTCTACCGTATTGGAGATGTTGAGGATGCAACGGCACGGTTGTCGTCCGAGTGACCACCCATTGCTGGGACGCCGAGAACTGCTACAGGTCGGCGGACTGGGATTGTTTGGTACCGGGTTGGGCGACCTGTTGCGGATGGAGTCACAGGCGGCCGAAACTCCAAGTCGTGGGACCGCCAAGTCGGTGGTTTTCATTTTCCAGGCCGGTGGTCCGTCACAGCACGAGACGTTCGACCCAAAGCCCGAGGCCCCCGACTCGATTCGCGGAGAATACGGCACCACGGCGACCCGAGTGCCCGGAGTCCGGTTCTGCGAGTACCTGCCGCGTCTGGCGGCACGCCAGGATCGCTTCTCGATCGTTCGCACAATGCACCACATCGCCGGTCGACAATTCCGTAATGAACACAACAGTTGCCAATACCTGTTGCACAGTGGGACAACCGCGCTGCCGCCAGGGGATTCGAATGCCACGATTTCCAAGCCCCGCAGCGGGCGTTTCGAGTGGCCGTCACTCGCCTCGTTGATCGCCTACGCGGCGCCTCCCGAAGAGAACGTGGGACTGCCATCGGTTATCGAGATTCCCCGGACCAAGTTGATGAGGTATCCCGGCCGTGGGCCCGGACTTCTCGGCCCCCGTTATGCCCGTTGGGGAGTCGACCTGGCGCCAAAGTGCAACTCTCCTGATGCCGGAGGCAGTTGCCCAAACTGTTACAGCCACGACGACCCCAATGATCCCGCCCGAGCCGCGGGACCGGGGCCCAAGGCCTGGTGGGACAATTCCAGTTGCCGGGACCCGGCGTTTCACCTGCCACGCATCGAGTCGGACGGCGGCCTGTCGATTCCCCGACTACAAAATCGCCGGGCACTGCTCACCGGACTCGAATCTCTGAGACGTCACAGTGAAACTGCTGCCGGCGAGGCTCGGCTGGCGGCCTGGGATGCGTGGCGACAACAGGCCCTGCGACTGCTGCTGACCGCTCGCAGTGGACAGGACAACCCGTTCGACCTGACTCGTGAAACCGACTCCATTCGCGACCAGTACGGGCGTGAAGAGTGGGGCCAGGGATTCCTGGTCGCACGACGCCTGGTCGAGGCCGGTGTCCGGATGGTGCAGATCAACCTGCGAGGCTGGGACACTCATCAGAATGCGTTCCGCGACCTCAAGGGCAAGTTGCTGCCCTCGATCGATCATTGTCTCAGTGGTTTCCTGGATGATCTCGAGGACCGGGGATTGCTCGACGACACGCTGGTCGTGATGTGTGGTGAGATGGGACGGACCCCCAAGATCTCACCCATTTCGGCCAACGGCAAGAATGCATCCGGCGAGAAGTTCACCCCCGGGCGGCATCATTGGGGCGATGTGTTCCCGTGTTTCCTGGCCGGTGGTGGCATCCAGCCTGGACGGATTGTTGGTCGATCCGACGCTCACGGTGGCGTTCCAACCGGCGAAGCGTACACTCCGTCCGACCTGGCGGCGACCATTTTCCATGCCCTGGGGATCAGGGCCGATGCGAATTTTTACGACGAGGCGGGACGCCCCTACCATGTGTACCGTGGCCGCCCGATCACACCGTTGCTCTAACGGTCGGACCGGTTTCAACAACGCCACCTGCATCCGAATGGTGCCTGGGCATCACTCGGAGTCGGAAGCCACGCCTGTCAGTGTTGATGGACGTACCGCGTGACTTCTTTCGTGGTCGCCTTGTTGGCTTTCAGGTGGGCTCGCTGGTAGAGCGGACAAGCCATCTCTTTGTTCAATTCGGTGAACCTGCCATCGTCGGAACTGATGCGCTTCAGGCTGAATTCTTTTGGCCGTGGTGAGATGTCGATCAGCGTGTTTCCTTTGATCACGCAGTCGTTATTTGACGTTCCACGAGAATTGGTTGCGTCAGAATAATCCGACCCGACAGGAACATCGAGCAGGCGTCCGGATTCTGTTCGACCTGCGTCGCCGTGCACGGTTGCGGAGTCACTTGCCGACCATGCGATCGGGAAAGACCTTCTGCATTTTTGTGATGCCCGCAGAGCTGACTGGCGTGACCCGGAAGGATGATCCCTGTTTAATCATCCGGCCAATTTTTTAAACGTAACGGTGACAGAAACATGATGTCCCGACTCTCACCTCTTTGTCTCGCCCTGACAATCTTGTGTGGCCGTGCCACTACCAAGGCCGATGACCCAGCACCACCGTCGTTGCCCCTGGGCCCTGGGCCTCATTTGCTCATCGACGATCATCTCATCGAGGAGCAGGCGTTCCTGCGACGCACCGTAAACAACCCGAAGAAACGACCAGAGCCGGTCATTCCGGGCGGAGAGACTTACCGTATTTGTCAGCCATTCGTCAGCGTCGTGCGGGATGACCAGAAGGGCATTTTTCGCATGTGGTATGAGGTTCCAGTCCGAGATCCCGAAATCTCCCATGTGGCTTACACGGAGTCCAAGGATGGCATCACCTGGCCACCGCCCAAGGTCCTACCGAATTACTTTCGCGACAAGGATTACACCCACGCCTGCCGTCTAAGCGTCGTCGACCACGGACCAGACTGGCCGGATGCAAAAAAACGATTTGTCATGGCCGTTGATTCCCAGGTCCGCTCCGGGACGCGTGTGGCATACATCAGGATCTTCACATCTGCCGACGGTCTCGATTGGACTCTGCTCACCAAGAAACCAGGCGTCTCGCACAACAACGACATCACGTCCCTGCATTGGGATCCGATTCGCAAGCAGTACATCGCCATGGCCAGCCAGGTGATTGCAGGGATCACAGGACTGGCTCGGGTTCCTCATCAATCCGAAAGTAAGGATCTGATCAACTGGTCTCCCAAAAGAAAGATCATCCAACCCAGCCTGGCCCCGGTCGAGATGTACGCGAGAAACCTCAACGACGGCACGACGCAGTTTTACGGCATGTCCGGAATTGTTGTTCGTGGCGGTCTGATGATCGGACTGGTGAAGGTCTTGCAAGACCACTTGAATGCCACGCCTGGCAAGACTGCCGCCGAAATGGGCAGTCCCGGCCGAGCGTACGCTGGTTTCGGTTATACCGTTCTGGCCTGGAGCCGTGACGGACATACATGGCAGCGGGATCACGAACCGTTCATTCCGAGAAACCGTGTCCCCGGCACGTTCGACTACGCGATGTCCTGGGGAGACGCCCAGGTGATCACGGAACAGGAAACGCTCATTTACTACGGCGGCTACAAACGTGGCCACAAAGTGAATCGGACCAAAGAGCGGCAGCTCGGCCTGGCCCGCATGCCTCGCGATCGTTATGTGAGCCGCCTTGCAGGCCCGAATTTCGGAAAACTGGTAACCAAACCGCTGGTGTTGAAGGCCCAGTCTCTCACGGTGAACGCAAACGTAAGAGGAGAAGGTCGCGTTCGGCTGCTGGATTCCAAACGAAAGCCACTCGATGGCTTCGGATGGATTGAGTTCAAGGGAGATTCGATCGAACACACGATCCAGTGGAACAGTGGCTTGGCGAGTGTTTCAGGAACAGTTGTGCACCTGGAGTTCCAACTCAAGGATTCTCAATTGTTTGGCTTTGACCTGCATTAATTACCAGCAGGCAAAAGCGTCAGCCAGTCGAGTCAATCATCCTGGCCGAGTCCCGGAAATTCCGCGGACTCAAAACGCAACAGTTCACCGGTACCGCCGGGCAGCGTCACTTCCAACTCATCCCCCTTGACGCTCAGCCGTTCCGCCGTCCCCGTCTCCCTGGACAGTCGCCCGATCGTTGTGACACCAGGCTGCAATTTCAACGTGACGGTCATGCTTCGCCGGGCCGACGAGACTCCTTCGCCGTGCCAGAGATTCGTCAGCATGAAATAGTCGCCGCCCTGATCATCCTTGAAGAACCCAACCAGTACGTCCCTCCATTCGATCGGCTTTGAGGTGGCTCCCTTGATGGCGATCGATCTGATGAGCTTGTTGCCGCCTGCGCCGGGCTGCCAGGCGGTCGCGGCAGTGGGCACCCGGTTACCGGGGCCGGCAACGTATCTCACATCCGTGCTTTTCAGAAATCGCAATGCCCGCCCGACGTTGATGACTTCCTGGTTCAGCCGCGAGACGTGGTAATAAATCGGGCGGCGTTGGCGGGTCGAATTGCTGACCATCGCCGGCCCCTGCTGGTCCTCGTAGGTGAAATAACCGATGCCCGTGAAGCCGCTCGCCAGGTGAGCGAAGACCTGCATGCGAATATCCGATTCACTCGGCATGCGATAACCTCGCCGCTCGTCAGCGTGCGACTGGACGAACGACCAAAACGGCTTGCCGTGCTCCAACGCCACCTTGCGAGCGGTGTTCATGGTCGGAAACGGATTGCCGGTGCCGCCCCCCTCTCGAAAGATGTACGCATCGTACATCACCACATCGGACCCGAGGATCGTCGAGAAGTCACGGAGGTACTGTTCATAGCTGTACCCGCCGGCCGGAGTTTTTCCGCCGTAGTACCGTTCCGGGGTGGCCCCCATCGGATAGGCGTTGGAGTAGACGAGCGTCTCGGGCCACGTCTTCTTCAACCATTTCACGGTTTCCGCGGCACGCAACATCTCCGCCCGGTTTGGCTCGTCCCAGACCATCCACCCGGAGCAGCCCTTGTAGTTTCCGACATGGCCCCTGAGTCGTGTCTTGAGTTGATCGGTGAGCCCGTCCTTGTTCAACACCACCCGCCGCAGATGCAAATGCCAGGGCAGGCCAACACCCGCACTTCCTTTGAGAAGCTGTTCGCGTTGCTTCCACGCCAGCGTCGTCGTCAGGTTGGCGTCCTTGTACTGTTGCGGATTGCACGATTCCGGAATGATCGTCAGGGCCATCGTCGTAAACGGGTGGCTTCTCACCCAACGCTGACCGCGACTCAACTCCCCGGCGGAAACCGAGGTACAGACAGAAACCGCGGCAATCAGCACCGCGGACGAGACAACGCGTTTCAAATTTCTTGAGATCATGGATCCACTTCTACGACGGAACTGAAGGACGCCACAGTTGGCGATTATGACGGATTGAGGATCAAGCCGACAATTTTGTCGACCGGTTCTAACGATCGGATCTCGGTAGCGAGGGAAGAATCCGGACACCGCCTGTCGTACCGATTCAGCCAAATGGCACGTATTCCCAACCCTGTCGCTCCGAGAATGTCAGACGACCAGGAGTCGCCGATCATTACGGCTTCATCAGGTGTACCACCGAGCCGCGACAACGCCGTTTCGAAGACTCTCGCATCGGGTTTGGCCACACCAACTTCATCCGACACGACCAACTCGTCAACGAATGGATCGACACCAATTGTCGCGATCTTTTTGACTTGTTCGGACAGGATGTGATTTGTCACGATCCCGATCGAACGTTCCGCTTTGACACGTTGCAACAGTTCAATGGCCCCTGGAACTGGCCGAAAAGCCGCAAGGTATGCCTCACGATAACAGCGTGCCGCAGCCCGTGATTCATCGTCCGTTGCAACGGCTTGTTCGTCAGACAACAGCGATCGAAATCGCTCGACTCGAGATTCGTCGATCGATATCGAGCCGTCGAGCACTTTCTCGTGCCACTCTTCAAGTAGCGTGCGATAGACGAACTCCACTTCATCTATATCGCCATCGATTCGTCCCGCATACGTTCTTTGGACCGCAATCAGGCCGGCGCGACTGCAATACTGGTGGTCGAACAAGGTGTCGTCGAGATCAAACAGAACTACGGGCATGATTCCACAAACTCTACAACACCGGAACAAACCTCTACAGCCGCAGTCGTTGATCAGTTCATGAATTCGGGCAACCGGATCAGCCTGATTCTCGGTTCTACCTCTTGATCGCTTTTGCTGGCCATCAGATAATCACTCACTGATGTCCATCCACTCCCACATTTCCCGCCGCCAATTCGATCGCACCCTTGGCCTGGGAGCCATGGGTTTGGGATTAGGCGATGCACTTGCCGAACGCGGACAGGCCAGTCCCCTGACGGGCTTTGGCAAAGCCAAGCACGTCATCTTTCTCTTCCTCTACGGTGGTCCCAGTCAAATCGATTCCTGGGACATGAAGCCTGATGCCGCGGTCGAATATCGAGGTGAATTCACACCGATCAATACCACCGTACCGGGCATCACTTGTTGTGAACATTTGCCGCTACTGGCAAAACGTACAAAGGACTTGGCCATCGTCCGCTCAATGACGATGGAGGGCAGCAGCACCGGCGATCACCATTGCGACGCTTACTACGTATTGACGGGTCAACGCCTTGCCAAATCGGACATCGCCCAGGGAATCAACCGCAAGCCGCGACCTGACGACGACTGGCCATTCATCGGCTCGACAGTCTCCTACTGCCGACCAACAAAGGGAGACTTGCCTGCTTCGGTCCAACTGCCGTTCTACAGCAACGAGTTCAGTGGCTACGTGGTTCCGGGTCAATTCGCCGGCAAATTGGGTCGCGCTCACGAATCGCTGCTGGTTCGTGGTGTTCGGGACCCCAAGGTGAAACACGGTTTCAAGCCACGGGAATTCCGAATCCCGTCGTTCGAATTGCCCAGCGAAGTCAGCCGTCAACGGATAGCGGGTCGTGAACGGTTGTTGCAGAAACTCAATGCATGGCAAGGAAGCGTTGAAGGCTCTCGCCAGGTTGACAACTTCAACACGCACCAGGAGCGAGCATTCAGGTTACTCACCTCGAAGCGAGTGAAAGAGGCCTTCGACCTTGATCGTGAACCAGAGAGTCTACGAAATCGTTACGGCAACACGGTGACAGCGCAGGGCACATTGATGGCCCGGCGGCTTGTAGAAGCCGGAGTGCCTTTTGTTACGGTCCACTGGCGGACTCCAGAAAAGTCCCCGCTGGTCGCCAACTGGGACACACACGCGGACAACTTCTTCCACCTGCGCACGCACTTGCTCCCTGAACTGGACAAGATGCTCTCGGCTCTCCTGGAAGATCTGGATCAGAGAGGCCTGCTCGAATCCACCCTGGTTTTGGCTATGGGTGAAATGGGGCGATCACCGAAATGGGCCGACCCTCGTGTCCGCGGCACGAACTATCAGCCAGGGCGTGACCACTGGATCAACAGCATGTTCGCCCTGTTCGCTGGAGGCGGCATCCGTGGTGGCCAGGTCTACGGCGCGACGGACAAGGTGGCCGGCTACCCGATCGAAAAACCGGTCTGGCCCGGCGACATCGCAGCGACGATCTACCACGCACTCGGTATCCGTCGTAATGAACTGTTGATCAACGACCGCGAAGGACGCCGCGTCAACCTGCTGGAAGAAGGCGAAGCCATCTCGCTGTTTTCGTAGCGTCCATGCTCTTCTGTGACGAGCCCACTGGCAGGCAAGTGGGGGGTCACTTTACTTGTCGAAGCCGGGGGCAGGATCGGGCCAACAGAGACGCCCGGCGTGTCATCGAGAAAGTGTCACCTCATGAACGCCTTGCGGGATCACGATACGATAGGAACCGTCGTCCATCCTCACCGGACGAACGCCACCCGACGACCGTATCGACTTGCCGCCAGGCAGGCTCACCGCCGTGACAATTTTCGTGCTGCCTTTTCGCGCGATGGCGAGGACGACTTTGTCATCCATAACCGTCATGCTGGCCGCGTCATTGGCAACGAGTTTGTGGCCCTTGTAGCTCACTGCACCTCTTGAAGCGAGTGCGAGGACAAGGCCATCGGCACGATCTTGAACCGTCCCGGCCATGCCAGTGAAGTGCACGCCTTCACCTGACGCAGTAGACCGACGGGGGCTCACGAAGCAGTAGTCGGTGCCAAATGCTCCCGACACCTTGATCACTTGCTTTGCGGCCAGCGAGGCAAACCGCGGTGCGGCTTCGTGTCGCCGCCTGGGAAACAATGCGACGAAATAGTCGCCATCGTCAGTCCGCTGAAGATGAAGCAGATCCTGGAATTCATCCTCGCGAACACCCCAGCGGACGGTCTGGCGTGGTGTGTCTTCGGGCAAGGACACATAGTATTCGGTGTCCACATCGAACTGGCCCACGGCCGTGAATCGATCGCCATAGAGACGGCTCGCTCCGGTGACCCTGGCGCCCGGAGCATCTGCCAGGAATGCCTCAATATTCTTGGTGTCTCGTGTCGCACCCAACTTCTGGGAAAGCGACCACATATTCCAAACCGTCGGCTGCCCACCTTTGACCGAGTCGCGAAGGATGAAATAGGTCACATCGCCCTTGCCGGCCCCCTTTACGAACAGCACCTGCCGCTTGTGTCGAGCAGTGCCGTTGGCCGTTTTCAGGAGTGCGGGCCAGGGGGATGACAGCGGTTTTATCTTCTCCTTGAAATACTGACGGATGGCGTGGGGTCCGTTGAGTGAAAATTCTGCAGAAACATAGTCCTGGCGAGGCAGCGCCGAGACACGCTCGATGTGGCCACCTCCGAATCCACCCCGGTTGGCAGCGCGTTGCGACTTGTTTCCCGGTGTCCGCGCCAAGCCGACACTGTTGGTGAGAAAATCCTCGGCAGTACAGGAGGTGTACTCACTCGAAAACAGAAGCGAGAGCGGTTTGCCCCGGCCATAGATCGTCATGCCACCGGGCTGGGAGAGGTAGTAGTTGCCAGACTGTCTGACCGACAGATGGAGATAGGATTCGTCGGGTGTGCCAAGGCCGTTGCGCAAGACAACCGACACATCGGGAAAGCTCTCGGATTTCCATCTGGGGATCGCCTGCGGGAGTGACTTGTCGAGCAGAACATTTTCAAACCCGCGTACGAAAGGGTTCGGCAGATGCGTTGCATTGCCCTGCTGATTCCAGGCCCACTGCATCTCTGCGGAGAATTTGGGGTCCGCCGTGGCAAGTGCTTTGGCAACGATCCCGGAATGGGCACTGCGTTCACACACGCCCGCCACCTGCTCCGGAGGAAGTCCTCGAGCTTTGTATCTTGGGTCCCAGGGGACGAGTTGCTTTTCGAGATAGAGCAACGCCGCACGCATTTCACCCTGTGCCAAAAAATCGTGGAACCCGGCGTTCCGAGCACCCAGGGCAAAGCCCAACACGGACGAAAGTGACACACGGGCATAGTGTGTGTTCTCATTGCTCCAGACCCCGTTCTCACCGACATGCTCGCGGAGGCGGATCGTCACCCATTTCACGGCCTTTTTCGCCCATGTTTTCGACATGGGATGATCGGGAATGGCACACGCAGTCAGTCCGAGATTGCAGACATAACTCAAGTGCATGTTGCTGATATCACCCGTATAAGCACGGTCGATATCCCAAACATATGGGCTGTTCAGTGTGTAGCCGAGAAACGCAATTTGCGCACGCAGCAGCTTCCGCTCTGGTGTCGAAAGTTTTCCGGTACCCATGAGAAGGTCATACTGGTTGACGAGCAACAGGCTATGACGCATCAGATCGAAGCGATTCGGATTGGCCTCCTTTGTCTCCTGATACCTGGGCGCCCAATACTGAGAATTCACCATATGTTGAATTAACTCGGTGCCGCCAATCCGCCATCGCTCGTTGTTGTCCTTGCGATAATAGCGATAGAACTGCCCACTCATCGCATCGACATCATTGCCGAGTTTCACGCGGGCCTCCTGGATATTTTCCGGCGCCACGTACACACAGGGGTGCTGAACGTCATCGGCTCCGTCCCAATCGAGCACATACTCCTTAACCATGTCGAGCGTCTGAGTTCCATATTTGCTGTTGTGCAGGGCCCGGGCGTCCTGGTAGCTGTCATCCAAGTCGACCTTCCTGGGCAGGAATCCGACGTACCACTTCTGCATTCCAATATCCGAGGCGGATTGCAGATACAAAGAGCCGTCGCTGGACTTGACCAACGGCAGGCGCTTGAATTCCATGAACTCTTCGTAAGACATGCCCAGCAGTTTTCGGAAAGACGGATGGCGCCAGGCAGCCGGGTCGTAACTGCCCAGGGCCATCGCGGTTGGGCTCTCGGGCGAAGTCAGGGCGAAGGCTGTTCGCGTGCTGCTGTCCCACCAGTCTTCCCAGGGCACGAGATTGTAGATCGTCGCGGGCAGTTGATCGGCCAGCTTGATATGACCGACCTCTGTGTGTTTGAGGCCCCAGTTGTTCGCGTATTCCCCGAGAACCGAAAGCGTGGGATTGCCAAAGCCCTTGTTCAGATGGAGCCGCCAGCCGTCATCGGGATGATGCCCGACTGACTCCGATTCAATGAAAACCACTTCCTGTCCCGCGACGACGCGCACGGTAATGACCGAAACGTCACCATCTGCATAGGTGTACTCAAGCCGCGCCTGGGCGAACACTGGACCGGTGGCCTCGAGCGTGGTCTTGAAAGACGACACCTTCCGGTTTCCGAATAGGCGGCTCGCGCCAATCCACTTTCCTTCCAGCGTTCGCAACGCGGTGATCGGCGCCGGCGCCCTGCTTGATGCAACGGGCGGATCGAACATCTCGCCAGTGCCAGGCAATCGGACGCCGGCACGTTTCGTTATGAACTCAGTTTTTCCGCCGCTCGTGTTGACCACGAGGTCTGCCGCTGCACGAGCCGCCGCTTTCCGGGGCCTGCCATCGTAACCGAGCTTGTAAACAACCTCGCCCAGGGCCGGAAGATCCGTGAGAAAAGACAGGCGAGCGGATATCAGATTCCCGTCGCCATCGATCTTTGGTTGTCCCAGCTGAAACGCCACAGGCCCGGCGGGCCCCTCAAGTGTCATCGTTGAGACATGGCATGCCCCCGGCTCAAAGATCAGGTCATAGTTCACCAGTTCGCTTGACCAATCGTGGTTAATGTGGTCCTTGAGCCGGATGGTGCGTTCCGCGGCCAGGCACGACCGACTGGAAATCAGTATCAAGACCAACGCGACGATTTCAGCTGTTCTACTCCTGCATTTCATCTGAGTTTCGCCCATTCGACTCTCACAGATGTGATGTCGGACATTTTCATCGGAATTGTAACACGCCGCTCTCGCGTGAGAGCTTTCCGGTTGGCGAAGACACCGCGGGTAGCAAAACATAATCGTTTTGTTTTCGCCGGTGCGGAGCAGCAGATCAAACCCGCTGCCAAAGCCTACCTCGCCCAGGAAATCCGCAGCCCGCGTCCGGACTCGTTCGTTTTCCGGGATCGCCTGCGGGCCGAAGCATCATCGCACAAGTTCTTCCGTGATGTCTTTCGAAAGAACTTTCACACTCGGCTCGTCTTGTTCCAGTTCACCGCTCAGACGAAATTCGTCAACGTGTCACGGGAGATGGCATCGATTGACTTCGTACCGAAACTGGTTGAGAGCAACTCGAAAGAGTGGCAGACCGTTGAGCTGAAAAAACAATTCCTCGCGCCGCCACCCGGGGCGGGCGTGCTCAACTTTGGAACGGGCCTGGGCGTATCGATCCAGGTCGTGAGATCCACCGGCGGACCACTAACGATTCCGGCTGACCACCGAGCACTTTTGAGAATCGCCGACTTGAAACTCGAATTCCTCGGCAAAGAACGCAACGACAACGTCACTGTTTGAACCGCTGTCACAGTCGTGGTGTGGAGTCAGCACACCGTTGAGTCCAGTTTCAGTTGGACATCGAATCGCTTGGACAATTCTCGCAAGTCATCGACTTCTTTTTCGATGAGCGGGATGCCGGTTTGCAGTCGCTGTTGTTCGGTGTCGTGTTCCATTTCACCGGGAACGAATACGCGATCGTGCTCGGGAGCGGGGGCAGCTCGATGCAACGAATCGATCATGGCGTCCATGGCGGTTTTGAATTCGGACGGTTCGCGAAACATATCGATCCGAAAAGCGCCGAGAAAATGGGCGATCTTGTCTTGAGAGTAGCTGCCGTTCTCGTCAGCCCAACCAGCCGATAGCAGCGCGGTCATGGCTTCGACGATCATCGCCAAACCGAACCCCTTGTGACCACCGGTTTCGCGCGCCCCGCCCAGTGGAAGATAAATTTTGGCGGTTGCCGGATCAGACGTGGGGTTTCCTTCGGCATCCAGGCACCAGCCGATCGGTATCGATTCGCCTCGGTCTTTGGCAAATTCGACACGATTGACCGGGACGACCGATGTCGACATGTCCAGAACGTAGGGAGGCTGCTGTTCACAGGGAATCGCGACGCCGAACGGATTCGTCCCAAACATCGGCTGCAAGCTGAACACCGGCGCCATGCCTCTCGAAGTACCCTCGCCATACAGGTGTCCGGACATCGACACGCCAATCATGTCGTGTTCAATCGCCAGGTAGGCGAAATAGCCGGCCGCCCCCAAATGGTTCGAGTTTCGGATACTGACCATTCCAATCCCGGACGCCGACGCCTTTTCTATGGCGAGCCGCATGCCCCACGCCGCAGCAACCAGGCCAAGCCCGTTCTGTCCGTTCGCTCGAGCGGACATCGGCGTTTCGAATTCGACGTCGATCGTCGCCTGAGGATCGATACTCCCGTCAATGATCGTGTCGACATAGTACGACTTGAAATTGCGGACTCCGTGAGTGTCGATGCCCCGCAAACTGGCGTAGACCAGTGGTTCGATGACGTCGCTCACTTCGCCGGCCGACAGGCCGGCTTGCACGAGCACTCTTTGGGCAAACTGTCGGAAATGATCAGCGCTAATGAATTGTTGTTCGGGCATGGCTTCGCAATGACAAGAAATGAGTTTGCATGCGGCCGCGAGCCTGTCACGCATGGGCCAGCACCTCGCTGACCGATTTCCTTCAACACCACGTCACCGTCACTTCGAAGATTCTTTCCGCTCGAATCGAAACAGGCCCCGCCCGTTCGCGCTGACGATGGCGAAGTACACTTCCCCTTTTTCGTCTTCACCAAACGAAATGACCGGCAGCTTGTTGCCCGGGATCAAGTGATTGGAGACCACCTTCTTTTTTGATTCGTTGTACCGCAGCGCCCAGATTTTTCCCGTGACGTAATCCGCGTAAAGATACGCACCAACCAATTCGGGCAATCGTTTGCCACGATAAACGTGACCACCGGTAATCGACTTGCCGACCCCATGATCGTACTCCCAAATCGGTTCGATCAGGTCGGGACTCGGCCCGCTGCCGTTTTTGCCGAACTTGTGCTTGGCCTCGCGGAGGTTCCAGCCGTAATTACCACCGCGGGTGATCAGGTTGATTTCTTCCCACAAGTCTTGCCCGACGTCTCCCGCCCACAACGTGCCCGTTTTTCGATCGAACGACATTCGCCAGACATTGCGCAACCCGTAGGCCCAGATCTCGCCACGCACCTTCGGCTGGCCGACAAACGGGTTGTCGCGGGGAATCCTGTAGCCCAGCCCCTTGTCTTTCCGGTCGACGTCGACCCGCAAGATCGAACCCAACAGCGTGGATTTGTTCTGGCCGTTGCCCTGCGGATCTTTCGCGCTGCCGCCGTCGCCCAGGCCGACATAAAGACAGCCGTCCGGCCCGAAGGCAATCGTGCCGCCGTTGTGATTCCAGAACGGCTGCTTGATCCGCATGACCTCGTCTTCAAACCGAACGTCCGCTTTATTCGGATCGTCCTTCGAAACGCGAAACCGCGAAATGACCGACGTGTGTGACGCATCTCGAGTGCTGTAATAAACGAAGAAATAGCCGTTCTTCTTGTACTTCGGATGGAACGCAAAACCCAACAAGCCCTCCTCGTTTTGCTTGTCGTTGTAAGCAACTTTCGGTTCCAGATTCAAAAAGACCCTTGTCTTTTTCGTCGATTGGCGGTTCTCGAAAACGTGAATCACACCTCGCTGTGTGGCGACAAAAATCCGATTCGACCGATCACCGGCATGCGTCAGCACAATGGGCCGTAATGGCTGGGCCTTGCCACCATCGGAAACCGGCGACCAGCCGGACCATTTCAGGTCGGGAAAAGCGACCTGCGCCTTGAGCGGCAACACCCCATCGGGCGAATCCGCGGCAAACGCGGGCGTGGCCACCAACTGCAGCCAGACCAACACACCCAAAAGGAAAGCAAGCAATCGGGAACATCTAGATTGAATCATCGTGGTAAATCCCAGGTTCAAAGTTGAGTGTGCGAGCAATCGTGATTGTGCTACGGCGATCAGATGTCTGACAGCGGCTGCGTGGAATCGCCGAACTCGTCGAGTTTCAGGCCCATCTTGCTCATCAGCGACAAGTACAGGCTCGACATCTTGCGGTTGTCACTTTCCAGGTAATCCAGAACGCGGCCCGTTTTCATTTGGCCGCCGGCACTACCAAACAACAAGACCGGAAGCTGCGTATTGTCGTGCGCTCCGGTGAGCATGCTCGAGCAGAACAGGATCATGCTGTTGTCCAGCAGAGTCCGTTCGCCTTCCTGAACGGCATCCAGCCCCTTGAGTATGCGGGCCAGGTGGCCGAGGAAGAACTGGTTCACCCGCAACCAGTCCGGGTTGACGTCGTCGTGCGACAACAGGTGATGAATGATGTGGTCGATTCCGAGGTTGGGGAACCTCATTCCCGAGTGATCGTTGTTGAGTTTCAGGGTGCAGACCCGGGTTGTGTCGGTCTGGAAAGCGAGCACCACGAGGTCGGACATGAGCTTCATGTGGACATCGATGTCCTGAGGCATCTCGTCACCAGGACGCTTCATGGTCGGCTTGTCGATGGTCGGCCGCCAGCCTTCCAGGCGTCGATCCTTACCCGCGTCTTCGATTCGACGCTCCACTTCACGAATCGAATTCAGGTATTCGTCGAGCTTACGCCGATCCGAAACACTGACCTGTTTTCGCAGGGTCCGCGCATCGGCCAGAACCGCGTCCAGAACGCTGGAGTCGGCCAGCTGAACCCCGCCATCGCCAAAGAGCCGATCGAAAGCCGCCGCCGGATAGAGTTCCAGTGGCGCCGGGGTTGTTGGAGCAGACCACGAAATGTGCGAGCTGTACAACATCGAGTAACCCGCGTGGATTCCCGCGTACGGCCTCTCGCAACCAAGCACCAGGCTCTTGACCCGGGTTTGTCGGCCCACGTGTTCGGCCAGCATCTGGTCGACGCTCACCCCCGCGCGAATTCGTCCACCGGCTGCCAGCCGAATTCCAGTCAGCAGATTCCCCGTCATACAACTGTGGATGCCGCAACCACGAGCGTTGGGGTTGTAGAGGCCACGAATGAACGTGAGCTTCTCCTTGAACGGCTCGACGGGAGTCAGCACACTGCCCAACTCCATTCCGCCACCGGCCTGCCTGGCCCACCAATGATTCTTTGCGAATCCGTTTCCCGCGAAGACACAGGCAAATCGCACGGGTGGTTCATTCGACCGACGAGACGTCGTTTCGTCTCCCCACGATGGAATTGACTCCAGCCACGGCAGGGCAATGCTCGCACCCAGGCCTCGCAGCACCGTGCGACGTGACAACTTCTGACAGGATTTCCGGCGTTGTGTTTGTCTCATGGAGCCGTGCCCCTCGGGTCGTTCTGTCCGCGATGACGACGAAACTGACTGCTCTTCACAAGCGTCAGCATTGCTGTCGAAAACCGGTAGTCATTCTTCTTCAATTGGGCCTGCATTTCTGCCAACAACGGTCCGTCGGACAACTCGACTGATCTGCCCAATGCGTATCCCGCCAGCTTCCGGCAGAACTGCTTCGTGAATTCGTCCTGGTGTTTCAGCAAATACGCCTGCAGTCCGGCGAGCCCTTCAAAGGCGTCTCCATTCTGGGGCTCGGCACGGGCATCAATCGGGTTTCCGTTCCGATCCCGATCACGAAGTCGGCCAATCGGATCGTAGGCCTCCAGCGCGAATCCGTAAGGATCGATCTTCGCATGACAGGTCGCACACGCCGAGTCGGCACGGTGACGTTCGAGTTGTTGTCGCATCGTCAGGCCATCCTTGTTGACCTCGTCGTCCTCCAACTGGGGGACATCATCCGGCGGATTGGGGATCCGGCGGCCCAGCAATGTCTCGACCACCCAGGTTCCCCGCAAAACAGGGCTGGTTCGCAACGCACCCGCCTGCCTGGTCAGCACGCTGCCCATGGCCACAATTCCACCACGGCCAAAGCGGCCGACACCCGTCACACGACGAAATTCGGGACCGTCGACATCCGGGATGCCGTAATGGACAGCCAGTTCATCATTCAGAAAGGTGTAATCGGACTGTAGGAATTCGAGAATGCTGCGGTCGTTCCGGATAATTTCCGAAACGAATTCGGTGGCCTCCCGGTTCATGGCGACTCGCAAGTTCGCGGTGAACGTCGGAAATCGTGTTTCACTTTTGCTGTCGTACTGTTCGAAACCGCGGAACTGCATCCACTGGCCGGCAAACTCGGTCGCTAGTGCCAGTGCCTTCGAGTCCTTCAACATGCGACTGGCCTCAGCAGCGAGCACACCATCGTCCCGCAGTCGTCCATCCCCGGCTGCTGTCCGCAACTGATCATCCGGTAGCGAGGACCACAGAAAGTAACTCAACCGACTTGCCAGTTCCCAATCGGACAGCGTCACGGCCTGTTCACCGGCAGAGGGCCGTTCGATGCGATACAGGAAGTTCGGGGAAACAAGGATTCGCGTGATCAGGGTGCGAACCGCAGCATCGTGCGACAGTTCCTGTTTACGACGCAAGAGTTGATACAGCTCCCGCAATTCATCGGCCTCGGTTTTCGACACGGTACGCCGCCAGGCACGGGCGGTCAGTTCAATGACGGCATTGAGTTGTACCGGCTCGGCAGCCGCCGCCGACTTCTCGAACGCTTTTGCCTTTTCCTGCAACGATGGAATCAGTTTCGCGAACTTTTTCGTGTTCTCGATGCGATCGGCCGGCTGAAAACCGATAAATTCCTTCGTGTTGTACAGGACCTCGACCGGCTCACGTGAAAGGTAATACAACTCGTCCCAAAGTCGATCGAGCTGCTCGTGTTCCTTTTCATCGAGGACCAGCCGGGACAGCGGTTCGTCTTCGCGAAGGAACAGTTCCACCGTCATGTCGGTGTTGACCGGAATGACCGGAGCAAAACAGACGGCTCGAGGAAATAGCCCGGCGAATGACGAGGAGGCAATTGAATCCGGTTTCGGTTTCCCGGACTTGTCGGTCAGCGGAATCACATGCGGGCCGAACAACCCCAGTGAACCGATCAGATGATTGGTTTGGCTGTTGAGCTTCCAGAGCCGTGCCTGCCTGCTGGAGATGGCCCCCAGCAGCCCGGACGCCACCAGGTCCGGCATGGGCCCGAACTGAATCGTGGTGGTCCGGGGCATGTGTCCAGACGTTGCACCGATCATGGCAATTCGCCAGTACCGACCGGTGGCTGGCTCGAATTCGTAATGATACGAACCAGTGAAATCCGGCGATGGTTCGCCGTTTTTGAGGACTCCCCCCCCACTGGAGGTGAGGTAATTGAACTCCCCGCCTTTGGGCACGGTGAATGGACCACCCGGTGCGTTGGAGAAGCTCACCTGCATGGCCGCGCCACGTGCCGCACCACCGTAGCCACTCCACAAACGAACCTGCCGGATCTGTTTGGCCTTGCCGAAATCGACGACGAAATGACTACCGGGACTCCAGATGAATCCTGCGTCGACCTCTTTTCCGGTCACGTCCTGGATGCCATAGGGTCCAGGAGTACCGAACGCTCCAGGAATCGGTGGATGTTGAAACGTTTTCAGGTCACCCGGATGGCTGCTGCTCGCCTCCTCTATCCGGGTCGCCGCATCATACACTCCCTTTTCGACGATCGTTTTTGAGTCTCGCCATTGTCGAACGACTTCCGCCATGTCTCCTTCAGGAGACCGCTCATTCAGCGATTCCCAGAGCAGCCGCAGATACTTCGCACTCAGTGTTCGTCCCGCGGCGAGTTCCTGTTGCGAGGCGAACTCCTCCAGTGAGAGGTCAGTTGCTGAATTGCGGTCGCGGTATCGCAAAGTTGCCTTGAGGTAGGCGGACAGCGGAAGTCTCCCCGCGCGGTCAGTGTACCGGGAATAGAAGTCCTTGATTCTCTGCGCCGCTTCGGCAATCCAGTCATGCCGATCACTGCTCGGCGAGAAGCGAATCCCGGTCGGCGTTAGAACGGCATGAGCCGACACCTGTCGTGCGGCATCAAGGTACTTCGGGAGCAGTTCTGGCGCCATGAATAACGATTCACCGGTGTTCGCAAATCCTTCGCCGGCCACCGGATCTTCCAGGAATTTCTTCCCCGGCTGCAAGTCGACGCCGGTCAGGTCACGAACCGAATAATTGTATTCAGCTTTTGTCAGCCGCCGCATCAGCACCAGTCCCGGATCACCGGCACGGTCGCGCGCATCGGCCAACAGATAGGTCTCGGACCATTTGATCAGCCGCTCTCGATCAGCCGACGATGGCTGGGGGCTGTTCCTGGGAGGCATCTCGCCATCACGCAGCCGCCGCAACACTTTCTGCCACGTTCGCAAGTGGCTGCGAACGTCGGCAACTGACCTGAAACGTTCGAGATCCAACCCTCCCTTCTTCGCTTCAGACGAATGGCACGTCATGCAGTGTGTCTGCACGAGTGGAAGAATTCCTTCCGGATACTCTGCCGCCAACCGGCCCAACACCAGTTCTGCAGAATCCGACGTCTCCAATTTGGCGACACCGCCTGCAACAGACGGTTCGTCAGCTTGTTCGAATCCGCACCCCGCTACGAGCAACGACAGCAGCACGCAAACAGCCTGTCGTTTCATGGCGGCACCTGGTGGTCGGGCAAAGAGTACTCAGGTAGCCCAACTATAATAACCAGATTCCAACAGTGACATCCGCATGATATTGCGGCGCAGCCACAAGAGGATCGGCGGCAGAAACTTTTGACTCAACGGAAGTTGGCCCCTCTCAGATCTTTCCGTCCAATCCCATCTGGTAATACTTGTGGGTGATCGTGTCCTGGTTTTCCAGAAGCCAGTCAATCGATGGTTCGTTGTGCATGGCCTTGTGAATTGCCTGGGCCATCGCCTTACGATGGATGTCGAACAACGCTTTGTGGTCAAGGTCGTCGTCGGTAATCACACCAGGGTTCAACCACACGCTGCAGATGATTCCCAGGTCGTTGGCCTTCTCTTTGGGCAAGTCGCCAGCGCGAACCGCATCCAGCACACCATTGGCGATTGCAGCCTGGACTGTTCCCATCAGGATATTGGTGTAACGGCTGTTCTTGACCGTCACCTTGCTAACACACAACGTCACAGGACGAACTTGGATATCGGTGTTCAGGATGGCAAACACCTTCGAGTGCCCCATCGATTGATCACCTGTCAAAGTTGCCAGCGCTGTACCGACTGGCCCATCGAGTTCTCCGATCACCACCTCCGGTTCTGCGGCGGTGAAGGGTGGACCACCGGCAACCAGGGCTTCGCCAGTGCGGAAAATGATGCGATCGGACATGGAGCCAAGGCCTTCAAGACGGTTTTTGGAGAAGTCGCACAGCGATGATTGTATGATCATCCAACGGGCGAGCTAACCTACCGGCAGGCAATTCGCCATGCAAGCCGATGTCTCCACGCTCCAAACGTGGCCAGAGTCCTATCGAGGTTGTCCCGCTCGCACGATCTTCCGATAATCGCCGGTAACGCATGAAGCAATAACCGTCTTTCAGGTTCGGGCATGTTTCAGTTCACCAACGGACTCCGCGATTCACGTCGAGCGTTTCTGGCGGCTTCGGCTACGTCGATCGCCGGTTTTCCGCTCGGGCTTTCGGCGGCGACCGCAGCAGAATCGGCGTCCGGCCGTACCGGCCTCCAAGGTTCCGCGAAGTCGACAATCCTGTTCTTTCTGTGCGGAGGCGCTTCGCATCTCGATTCGTGGGACCTGAAACCGAAGGCTCCTGTCGAGTACCGCGGCCCATTCGCGCCGATCGCAACGTCCGCCCCGGGTGTCATGCTCAGCGAACACCTCCCCCTGCTGGCCAAGCAGGCGCACCACCTGGCGCTGGTGAATTCCGTCGCCGGCACCGTCAACACGAACGATCACCACGCCGGTTACTACCACAATCTGACGGGGCACGTTCCCGACCAGAGCTTCCGCACACTGGGCAACAACCGCACGCCATTTCCAGACGACTGGCCGTTCATGGGCACGGTCGTCGCAGCCAAACGCGAGCCACACTCCTTTCTGCCGAATGCCATCTCCCTGCCACACAAACCGAGCGAGGCCCCGTACACGCGACCGGGACAGTTCGCCGGTCGGCTTGGCGTCGAACACAACCCCCTGTATCTGCGAGGCAGCCTGGAGAACCCACTGGCATTCACGGCTCCCAGCCTTCAACTGCAAAAGGGCATCGATGGCAGCCGGCTGTCCGCACGACGCGAACTGCTTGGGGCGCTCGACGACTGTCGCCACGGGCTGGATCAGTTCGCCACGACCCAGGCCTGGAGCCGCCACCAGGAGCGGGCGATGTCGCTGCTGGCATCATCGAATACGACACAGGCATTCGATGTTTCCAGGGAACCGGAATCGGTTCGCCACCGCTATGGCGACGACGTGAACGCGATGAGCCTGCTGCTGGCCCGGCGATTGGTCGAAGCGGAAGTTCCTTTCATCACGGTCTTCTGGAAAGAGAACAAGTCGAAATTCGCGAAGAAATGCAAAAGCGCCGGTGGCTGGGACACGCACGGGAACAATTTCAATTGCCTCAAGGATGATCTTCTGCCGTCATTTGACCGAGGATTCTCGGCACTCATCGAAGACCTGCATGAACGCGGACTGCTGGACCAGACGCTGCTGATGGTCACCAGCGAAATGGGCCGCAAGCCCAAGATCGGCGACCCGCGATCCGGTGGCGTACAGGGAGCTGGCCGCGATCACTGGACTCACTGCCTGACCGATCTGCTGGCCGGCGGCGGGATTCGCGGTGGACAGACGTACGGGTCGAGCGACCGATTCGGTGGGTATCCATCGGACAAACCCGTGAAGCCGGCCGATGTCACCAGGACCGTTTATCACGCGATGGGCATTCACGATCTGGAAGCATTCGATCGCAACGGGCGGCCGTACAATCTGCTGCCGGACGGATTGACGATTGCTGAACTATTCTGAGTGATTCTTCGCTCGGCGGACGTGATGACCGGAGCTTCGTTTGCTCCGACTGGGTGAACACCGATTCCCAGCACTCAAGTGGGCAAACGCTCGAGAAACATGTCACAGGCCGTTTATCGCGTTTTGCCCTGCGATGTGCCAGACGTGAATTGAAAGCCGAACAACCGGGCGTCAGACATTTTAATGCGGAGCCGTATGGGTTTCGTTGCGAGAGAGCCAAGATCACCCTCTCCCTTCCACTCAACCGATTTGCGCAGGGAGTCACCGGTAATGGGCACGCATTCGCTCACAGAGAATTTCGGAACTGGATGACCGTCCGCATCGAGGAGGCCAATTCGCAGGTGACCGCCGCTGTGAACTCGGACATTCAGGTTCAATTTGTTGCCTGTAAACCGCAACGGAGGACTCGTGAATGACCCGCCACCCGGTCCCGCCGTTGCAGCGACGAATCGGTCGAGCCGGGTAACGACACGACTGTAGACCCTGGCGTTTTCCGGCTTCGTCAAGTTTTCGAGTTCTGCCCCCTGGTGACGCAGCGGCGATCCGGAATAGTACAGCCACAACTCATCTTCAACCCGGATCATCCCTTGCCCCATGTAAAGGGACCCGCTGTCGAACACCTTTCCTTTGCCCAGGGCAATGAACGCTGTCATCCGATCCGGTCGCGACCAACGAATGCCATCGCGACTCACCGCCAGACGGATGTCCAGCGTATCCGGACCGTGCTGGTACAAGCTGGGAAACATCAGGTAAACGTTCGGAGCATGGGCGTACTTGATAGCCGGCGAGTTGTAGAGATCGCTGTTTGGAGGATCGCTGTCGCTGGTTTGCGAGACGAGTTTCAACGGATCGAGGTGAAAGAAGTCGACGCTTTCAGATCGGCCAATTGACCGTCCGCGGCCACCGACTCGGCCGAAAACCACGTACCGCTCGCGCGACGCATCCCAAAAGCCGGAGTACTGACTGTCGGCGAAGACGTCGATGATCGGCTTGGACAACCGTGTCCATTTCAGTCCATCCGCCGAGAACATCCCGGCGATGCGATGCGGTCGTTGACCTGGGCGAACGAAGAGCCCTTGACCAACAGCCTTGTAACGCGATTTTGGCGGTGCGTGGGTATCGATAAACACCCCCGTGCCATGCACCCGCGATCGATTGCCACTCGCTTTCGAGCCGATCTGCCGAAACAGGATATTGTTCCGGTCGCTGCCTTTGTATGAAAACATCTGCAAGACCGGCTTGGTCCAACGGATTCCATCGCGAGATTCCGCGTAACAGAACGAGGTGTCATTGGCTGTCGGCCACCCGTCGACGTCGTACGCCTCATACCACATGCGGTACTTTGCACGTCGGTCGATTCGTCCTCGATCCTGCACCACATTGAACCAGTTGAGCGATGCACTTTCCCACTCGTGTTCCCGTCTCAGGGTTGCATCACCGGTCTTTCGCGGCGGGTGAATCTTGAGACTCACACCGCGTGACTCTGCCAGGAACAATCCATCCAGAATGAGTTGCTTGTCGGAACCAACGTCGATTGGCTCAGCAGACTGACTGAAATCGCCGCCAGTGACAAACAGGGCCACAACGATCACTAACACTTGCTGGATGTACTTCATGATGGGTAACCGGTCCGTTTTACGCCGCGAGAATGAGACTTGGTGTCCTGAAACGAAAGCGTTACGGCGAGACCCGTCGCGTTCTTGTGGCCTCTGGCGGTTTCAGGTGCGAATCCATAAATCCATAGATCAGTTGACGTGATTCGTGTGCAACGGAGTGGCCGCGGCCGTGGACAAAAAAGCCAAAGTTCTTCGCAGCATCTTCGAGTTCGTACACCTCCATGATCTTCATGAGCATCAGCAGCCGCTGTCTCTGTGTCGCCCCATGACCGTCGTTGAGGCCGGACAAATCGAGAAAAGCACGCGGAGCGATCAGGGCGATAATTTCGTGGAAGTCGATCTGTGGCATCTCTCCCTTGAGCAGGCCTTCACGAATCGGCTTGAAGTAGACGTACCAATGGTCGCGCGACCACGCCTCGACACGCGGGTTGTGTCGAAAGAATGACGCCCCGCAATTGCAGGCCGACGCTTTGACACGATCGTCGTACGCGGCCAGAAAAAACGTCCCGTGGCCGCCCAGCGAATGCCCGAGCACACCGATCCTCTCGTCGTCAACCTCATCGAGGTTTTGCAGCACATCGATCGCGATGGAGTGCTCGTAGGTAAACTTCCCGACAGCCGTCCACTGCGGATGTTTCTTGTAGAACGCGCCGGTTTCATAAGGACCTTGTGCCGGGATCCTGTGTCCAGACACGAAGTGTTCGGGAGCGATGACGACATAACCACGACGGCAAAGATGATCGAGATAGGCCTTGTCCGGATTGTCGATCAGCCCCGCGACTCGTCGCTTGCCGTGCTTGTATGTGCCGTGCAAGGCCACGATCGCCGGAGCAGCACCGTCGAGCTTCAGGGGAATCCCCAGATACGCATGCGCTCGCTCACCGTCCTCCACGCAATAGCTGATCAGTTTCCGACGGTAGACGCCATCGACGACGACCTCCTCGTGAACACGCAAATCGAGCGGAGGTTTTTCGGGCTTGTGCTGATCACGAAGCAATTCGAGGTACCGCTGCTTCAGCACCGCGCGTCGCTTCCGCCAATCCCCTTTCGTCTTGATCCCCTCCGTCAGATCATCCCATGACGAGCGAATCTCGGGGACCTGGAACAACTCGGGTTGTTTTCGATTCTGCGCCTCCGCCCCTCCCGACAGGGCAAACAGGATCAAGGCGACGTTGGCAGACCTCATGGTGTGTTCCTCAATTCAAAGTGAGCAGCAGTTACGAGTTTACCAATAGCAAAAGACAAGACCACGAGTGTCTGTCATTCATGGTGATCCCGGCGGAATGACCAACGTTCTCACGCCAACACGGTCATCACGCAACTGCACACCGTTGAGTCTCATCGTCTTTTCCTGATGTATGACCAGCGACCACCGCGTGTGGGATTTTTCCGGCCATCGTCCCCGGGACTGTGATTGAGATCGAAGAGATTGCGGTGCCGACCTTGGGGTAAAACGGATCCGGTCACTTGTCAGGAAACGCTGCGACGAGGGCCTCGATGGCGTCGGCGATGTGTCGTCGTCGTTCAAGCAAAAGACCGACATCTCCTGACATGTCGTACTGCGAACGCACCAGGGCATCGGGGACCACGGTCAGCGCTTTGGCCCGGGAATGAACTTCGGCCGGGAGTCCCCGGCCGACGCGACCCGCTGACCGTGTGACAAGCTGCTTGAGCCGCAACAGGTAGTCCCGATCCTCGACGCCGTCGCGGAGCATCTCGGCCCGGATACTGGGAATGACCTCGTCCGGACCATCACCCCGACGTCTGAAATAAAACACCTGGCCATCACCTCGCCCGTCGGCCCCCGGTTTCACGAACGTGTGCCCGTAGACCGACGCATGCCACAACAGCACGCGGCGGATATTCCACTTCTCCTGCAACCAGAACCAGGTACGAATGTCGACCGCTGATTCACGCAGTGTCAGGCCGGGATTGTTCAGGTGGCCGCAACTGTAACACCACAACTCCTGTTTCAGTGACCGGGCGGTCTCGTGTGTGCCATCACGAAGGTGATTCATCATGATGCAGGCGATATCGAGATTCGGACCAAAGCTGTCGGTCGGCTCCCGCGTCACCATGATTCGCAGTTTTGGGGCGTACTCCCGAATGATGGCGAAGTACCGGGTCAGGGGTTCCTTCCACTCGGCCTGGTGAGGTTCATCTGCAGCATAAATCCACCAGTGCCGCGTCCAGTTCTTCGACTCCAGGTGGTCATAAAACTGCGTGATGTACTGTTTGAACCACTTTCGCGACTGCTTGTTCTCGGGCTTCCTGGCATCCAGGTCCTCACGAGCAACGGGATTCACATAGATCCTCCGCGTGGTGTCGTTGCCCTGCACGGGAACACGCCAGTCGAACGCCCAGGGGGCAAAGACACCCGCACCGGTGTAGGGGATGCCGATCGAGAACGATGTCTGGCCAGCGGCGAGGCGTGCTTTCACCTTCCTGTCGAACTCCGAAAATTCGAGCTGGAGGTTGCCTTCTCGATCGAGCATGCGGCTGGGAGTGACCGTGCCACCACTGGCTGAGATGGGGCTGATTTTCCATGCTTCCATCGCGGGCTGGACTGGGCCCACGGTCTGGAATGGACTGACACGGGGCAGGGTGAAATTCCTGACTCGCAGGCGGAGGGGAACCCGCGTGATCTTGCCCTCGCGGCCACCGGTGCTCAGCGAACTGATGGTCACTTCCGACCGATACACGCCTGCCGGCGTGTCCCGCGGCACATGGACTGTCAGCCACCATGACTGGACGCGACCACGGGGAACATCAATCGGATAGGTCTTTGGCAGGGGATCCGGCCAGTTCATGTCGCCCGTGCGTGCTGTTCGGACCAGTCTGACCGTCACCACCTCGCGACTGATCCTTGCAGGCTTCCCGGACGCCCCTTCTGATTCCGGTGACTCCTGGACAAAATCGCCGACAGCCACCCCGGCCATGGTCATGTCCACGGCGATCGGGGCGACGACCAACTGGCAACTCTCGTACTCGTTTCGGGCGGCATCCAGGGTCCAGGTGTTGCCGATCGGTCCCGTGTATGGACGATCCGGGAAGATCCGATGCAGAGCATCGGTGAAACCCCAGGCAAAGTCCTGCTTCTCGGCAATGGCCTTGCGAAGCCGCGCTGGTCCCAGGGCGTCAGCCACCGCCGTCTGTTTGCTGTCGAGCCGATTGAGTTTCAGTCGAATCATCCATTCTCCGGAGGGAGATCCCTCGGCATCGCCGTTGAGATCCTGGTTGGTCCACTCGCCGTCAACGAGCGAATAGCTGTGCCCCGGTCGCTCGCTGTCATCCACGGCGACCACCAGGAATTTCTTCTTCCCGGCTTCCCCGTACTTCAACGGATTTGTGGTGTAGACCGTCAGTTCGTTGACACCCTCTTTGATGAATCTGGCATTGGGAACCCGGACGACAGCCCAAGACGCCTTACTCCAGTTGACCACGCCACGGGTCCGCACCAATGGGACGTCTTCGACGCGTCGCACCCATTGGTGCCCATTCAGCGAGAACCAGAGCCACTTCCAACGGCCCCAACTGAAGTGTCCGTCCGGAGCCCGCAGCGCCCCGAGAATGTGTAGATCAGCCGACTGAACGTCCCTGGTGGACTCGACCAGGAAGTCCTTGCGGAGTCGATGGGTCTGGTTGGGCCAGGGTCTGACAGGCCATGTCACCTCAGAACCCCGGCGACCGGAATCATGCCGGACAATCTCACCTGGCCCGAGGTCGCCGCCGGCACGTTTCACGTCGTCGGCATCTCCCCTGTTGGCACTGGCCAGGAACAGGATCGAGACCAGAGACAGCGTTCCAATGAAACGTCCCATAACGAGTGTTTCCACGAGGAAATATTCTGTGCCCAAAGCTCGACGCCTATCATCCTGATCGCAAGCACAAGGCGTTTCAGAACGGAGACGCAGATCTTTCAAAGAAATCGATTCGGGTACGCCAACCCACAACGATAGCTCATTCTGGTAAAAGATTGGATCGTGACAAGCGACGGCGAACGCGCCTGTTTCGAGTTGAGTAACATGTACTCTCTGACCATTAACAACGGGCCTACGGATTGAATCATGTACAAGCAGCCTTCCGCAAAGTTGACCATCGGTGCGATCCTGGTTGTGACGTTCGCCGTTCAGACGAACGCTGCCGCCGAGCGGTTGAGCCTGGTACAGGCTGGCCGGCCATCAGCAACCATTGTCTTGCCCAACGCGCCGACGCAGATCGAGAAATCGGCGAGCCTCGACTTGCAACGCTGCTTGAAACGAATGTCAGGTGCAGCGCTGCCCATCGTGATCGAATCGGAACAGCCACAGGGCGTTCGGGTCGAGATCGGGCGGACAGAACAGGGCCGTCGGTTGCGGAAAGAACTATCGCAGGCGAAACACCGCAGCGAAGAGACCTGTGTCATCAAGGTGACTGAACAGGCCATCGTCCTGGTCGGGCGGAACGATGCCGCGACGGGACACGCGGTGTATGCGTTGTTGGAGCAACTGGGCGTTCGCTGGCTGCAACCATCACTCGCCTGGGAAATCGTGCCTCGCAAGAAAACCGTGTCGGTGCAAACCGGACGACACACCCTGGCTCCGTATTTCGACCGTCGCGGTGGTTTGGCAGTCAGTCCGAACAAGATGGACGCAAACTGGAGGGACAGTATGCAATCCTGGGCTCGGCGGAATCGCATGGGCGGCTGGGATCACATCGGCAACGGGCATAGTTACCAGTCCATCGTCCATTCGGACCGCTTCAAGGATCATCCGGAATACTTCGGGCTCTGGCAGGGACGGCGTCACCGGTTGCAACTTTGTACGACCCACCCGGATGTGATCCGGAGGGCAATTGAAAGGGCTCGCGACGACTGGTGCAAAAACAGCGACGCGAGGCTCGTGTGCATCAGTCCGAACGACGGCAACCAGGGATTCTGCGAGTGCGTCAAATGCGCGAAGCTGCGATTTGCACCGCACAACCACTCCGACCTGATCCTCGAACTTGCCAACCAGGTCGCCAGAGCGATTCGAGACGAACACCCCGAACGGTTCGTGACGTTCTACGCCGACTACCATTGCGTCGGCCCACCGCTGAAGGTGAAGCCGGAAAAGAACATCGTGTTCTGGATTCCACAATGGAATGTCGATCGCGCCCAGCCCCTCACGCATCCACGACAGAAACGCTTTCGCGACGCGATCGAATCGTGGTCTCAGTTCGGCAACCCAATCCACCTCTATCTCTACTACACTTCGTACAACCACTGGTTGTACTATCCGCTGACACACTGCTTTCGCGTCGATTTCCCTCATTTCGTGAAAAATGGAGTGCGAGGCGTCTACAGCCAAAGCCAGCCGAACTGGGGCACGCAGGGACTGAACCTGTACCTCTACTCGCGACTCGCCTGGGACCCTGCGTTGGACGTCGACGAATTGGTCGCGGAATTCTGCGAACTCGCTTACGGACCTGCGTCCCAAACGATGCTCCGATACTACAAGCTGTTGGAAGAGACTGCTGCCAGCGGCACGTATTACACGACGTCGGACGTCGTTGGCACGTTCGGCCCCAGGATCGTTGATCAAGCCGACCGCTTGATGGCCCGGGCCGTGCAGCAGGTCGAGGCCGCGGTCAAGGATGGAGCGGACCCGGATCTCCTCAAACGGATCCAATACGTCGAGCGGGCTCAACGGGTTGTTGCGCTCCATCTGCGAGCTCGTCACGCCATGAACCGCTTCTTCAAGTCTCGCAACCGCGAGTTGTTGAACCGTGCCCAGCGGAATTACGAGGAGGAGATCAAGATCCTCTCGCGACCCGAAAACGAGTATTTGATCGACGCCAACTTCCGCAAGAAACTGATTTCACGGCTCGCTGTGCTCAAGAGTCGGACCGTGTACGGAGTCGGACGTTTCCGGTATTCGGACGGATTCTCCGGCGGAGGCAATTCGGCCATTCACTCGAAGCATCTCGCCGGCTTCTTTCCAGGCCAATGGGGACTCAACCTCCCACCTCGTGGATCGGGACAGATCATCTACCGCTTCGAAGCATCCGACGGTGGCGTCTTCAAAACCGCGGTCCTGACGAGTCCCAAGATTGCGTTTGAGAAGGACATGCTGAGCAACGCCATCGAAATCCGCACACCGGAAACCGGCGACAAAACGTTCGTGAGCCTCGCCAGAAACCAGAATCTGGAGAACGCGAAACGCGATTTCGACCTGACCAAAACCGTCGCCGGCATGCCCTGGTTCGAACTCCGGATTTCGGCCCGCAATCGATCAACGATCACGCGGCTTTCGCTACTCTCCCTGGGAGTCCGTGGCGAAGTGATCAAGAAGAAGGACTGAGTTTGACCGCCGCCCGACGTGGACTCGCGCGACGAACTCACGTGCCGAGTGTCCTCCTGGCGGCACACTGGCCGTCGCAATTTGTTTGGACAAGTTTCTGTGATGAACAAACCTGACTGCTCTTTTTGCCTGCGTGTTCTTCCCGGCCTGGCTGCCCTTGCCCTTTGCCCGCAATTGAACGCTGAGGACGCATGGCGTCGGCCGTTTGAACCGGACCACCACACCGTCGTGCTGTATCACTTTGATGAAGGTTCCGGCAATGAGACTCACGACGCCCTCGGAGACAAGTCACTGACATTGCGTGCGAACAAGAGAGGGCTGTGGGGTCGGCGAGAGGGATTCGGCGCGACGGCCCGATTCCAGCGCAAAGACGATGACCCCAACCTGCTCGTCGGACCGGCAAACCATGACAAGTTGCATTTGCGCCACTGTACGAAAGCATGGACCGTTGAAGCCTGGTTGAAATATGAGGG
>CAZYAZ010000040.1:44445-49054 GCA_964646205.1 uncultured Planctomycetaceae bacterium
AACGAATGGCACCACGTCGTCTGGCAGTTTCGTTACCAGGACCAGACACACTTTTTCTTTCTCGATGGCAAACTGATCCGCCGAATTCAGCTGCCGATCAGGGATGAGAACCGGATCGTCGTGAACGACGCCGTCGATGTTGGTGTGCCATTTGTTGTCGGCGGCTTTCCGCACTCGCAGGATCCTCCATTCAACCTGAGGTGGGGAACGTTTGAAGGCCAGATCGACGAACTGCGAATTTCCAGCATCATGCGGTACCCGGTTGCCAATTCACTCGCGATCGTTGGTCAGACGCTACCCGACGCCGGACTCAACATTTCGTATTCCATCACGCTGGGAACGGATGCGGCGAGCGGCAACGTGGCGTGGAAAATCGTTGATGGCCGGTTGCCACGTGGGCTGACACTGGACACATCCAGGGGACGGATTCACGGCACCCCCACAGCACCTGGTCCACGCACCGCATTCACGCTCGAAGCCCGGGATGAATCCGGGGCCACCGACACGCACCGATTCGCGATCACCGTCGCCAAGGGACAATTCTTGACGGGCTCTCTGCCGCCGGCATTTGTGGGAGTCGACTTTCACGCGGAGTTGAACACTCGCCACCTGGCGGCTCCTCTCAGGTGGGAGATCGTCAAAGGAACACTGCCGGCGGGCATAGAGATGACCGTAGCGGGCGAATCGAGTCGATCCAACACGAACGGCGTTCTTCTCGGCAAACCTCGTCGCGAAGGTTGGAGCCGGTTGACGATCCAGGTCACCGACGCCAATGGCGAGAGCCGAAAGCGTGACGTCGTGATGAAAGTGCTGCCCAAAGAACTGATCCAGATCAGACCCGACAAGCAAACAGTCGCCCTGTTCGACTGGCAGGGGCCAGACGGCAAACTCATTCCGGATCGCATGGGTGAAGAGTCCCACACACTCACCTGGACCAACATGGGAGGCGATCGCCGAGTGCGTTGGCCGGGCCGCACACGAAGATTTCCGCAGTTCACCGGCCACGGCGAACACGGATTCGCAACCGCTGGGAAAGGTCTTCCCAAGCTCGACTTCAAGTCGTGCAAAAAAGAATGGACCCTGGAGGCCTGGATTCGACGCGGAGGACCAATGCAGGCCTTCGGCGGGACGGTACGCGGCAAGCAGACGCCATTCCATTTTGGACACGTCTGCGGATCATACGACAAGACAAAGAAGGGCGTCTGGGAGCTGTACTTGACCGACACGAAGTCAAAGGACGGCAGCATGGCGCCCGGCATTCACTTTTTTGGAGCCGATGCGGACCAGGCGCTGGAGAACCTGGATCCGTGGCAGCGTCCCGGGGGTATCGTCGGCAATCGAACCGATGCGGGCATCCGCGACACCGAATGGCATCACGTCGCCTGGCAGTACAACCACGCCAAGGACCTGCACGAATTGTTCCTCGACGGACTTTTGATCTGGAAGATGCATCGTCCCGACGGGCGCACGCTCGTGAACAACCGCAGACACGACGCCCAGTTCAGTGTGAGCACGCGACTGACCGGGTATTCCCGCTACGGTGGCGGTTTCAATTACCTTGGCGAAGGAAACTTCTTCGGCCAGATCGGTGAAATCCGGATCTCCAACGTCCGCCGCTTCGGCCGTTGACGCATCAGTGAGTGACACGGGTACTGTTGACGGCATCGGGTCACCACAAACTCCCGTGCCAGCCGGGCCAGTCTGAATGGAACCACTCGAAGACGGTCACCGAGGAGTACGGACAAGCTCGTTACAACTCGCTGCCCGTCCCGAATCACTGGGATTCGCCGTGCTAAGCCGAGGGCGTCGAGGTGTCGCCCGGTGGGCCTTGTTGCTCGACCTGCGTCATTTCACTGGCCGCACGACTTCGTCGCTTCAATTCGACCAGGTGGGCGTGTAGCGATTCGACCGCGAGGCCGTGCAGCATCAATCGGTGGGCTGCGCCAAGGACCGACTCGGGGACAATCGGGTGGCGGTTGTTGACCAACCCCAGAAACTTGTGTTCGCCTATCAATTGCGTGGCGTAGATCGAGATCGTCTCGTCCAGTTGCAGAGAGTTGCAGGCACGCCAGAAATCGCTGTCGGTCAGGAGCAGCTGGTACATCGGCGTGTAGATCTCGATCGCAGACTCGAGATCAATGAAGTTGAACCACCCGCTGGGCATCTCCTCGATGGGAAACTCGCCATCGGTGATGCAGTCGAATTGGAGCTCGTCGACCGGCTCCAGTTCCAGCCCCTGTTCGTTGAGCTGGCGGTTCATGTCGATGATGAAGTTGTAGACGTTCAGATCATGCTGCAGGAACACGTCGTCCTGCAGGTCCGACAGCTTCTCGGGCCTGAGCGAATCGAGTTCGAGATCCACGCCCTTTGCGTTGACGGCGACGAACTCGAGCACCTCGGTCGCGATATGGAAGTGCCGCATGATCAGCCAATTGGCCGGTGGCGACACGAAGCCACGCATCCCCCAGTAGATCATCTTGTGCAACAACCGGCAGGCCGCACTACGGGGTGCGACAACCTTGGGAATCGTCAACAGGATCATCGCCAGTCGTGACATCGGACGGACAAATGGCAACAGGAACTGCCTGGACCGGGATGACACATCCTGCAGAAACGCTGCCTTGGCAGCCCCATCGAGCGGAATACTCGTGTCGACGTAGAGCGCATACCACGGATCGGGATCACGCGGATCGTGCCGCAGTTGCGAAAGGTCCGCGATCGCCTGGCTTCGTCCCATGGTCTGGGTTTTCCCTTTCGGTCCGTGACGCTCAGAAGTTCCCGATTTCCTCGAGCTGCAACCGGTACAACCTGGCCGTCACCTTGGCCGTCTTGACAACCGACTCGACGACCTCGGGTGTGAGTATCCCCGATTGAACCGCCAAGTCCAATCGCTCGAAGTGCACATCGTCGCTTTCGGAGTGATACATCAGAAAGGACACCTGGTTTTCTTCGAGTTCCAGTTGCTCCTGGATCATCCGGGCCCATCGGCTCGCCACCCGCCGTCCCAGGCCCTCGATGATGAACATGGCCCCGATCAGATCGAATGGGTTTTCACGACTGGCTCGCCCCAGGATGAACTCCGAGAGTGCCGTCGACCCGATGTTCTTGGTCCCCGCACGGATGTCCTCGACATTCCCACCGACGGACGCGTAGTCCCGCTCGAGCATCTCGAAGTCACGATGCTCATCGCTCGAATGGCCGATGAATGCCGAGCGGATCGGGAAGTTCTCGGTGGTCAGGTTCGATGCGGCCCGCGAGATCCACCTCGACCCGTCAATCACCTGCTGGCGGAGGTTGAAGAGCAACTCGCGGTAATCAGCTACGGTCAGCCGTCCTTCACGGATCTTCTTGACGATCGGCACGTTGTTCAACTGGGATTCGAAGTCGATCCAGACCCGAGCCAGTTGCCGAACCAGCCCCTCTTCGATCTCGGCACCACTCGTTTTGATGTCCGGCGGGTCGATCTGGTCATTCTCGGCGGCTGTGCTCACCGGCACCTGGGCCTGGGCCGTCGGAGTGCCACAGACCGTGAACTGCATGTAGCCAAACAGGAACCGCCCGCTTTCGGGAACGATCGAGAAGATCTTCTGGCCCGGCTCGAGCTGACCGCTGTAGAACAACTCCTCGAGCATGATGTAGGGAGACGCCGACCCCACGTTGCCCTTGGTGTAAAGGTTCGTGAACACGCGATCGAGCGGCACGACGAGCCCGCCGCGGCAGAACAATTCGTAGGCCTGCTCCTTGAAGATGTGTGACGAGTAGTGGGTGACCCACCAGTCGATCTGCCTGGGGTCCAAGCGACCGTCGTCAATCAGCTCAAACGCTCCGTCCACGGCCAGTTTCACGACATCCTCGAGCATGCCGATGTTCTGTCGGAGATTGATCGCACCGGCGTCCGTCGCCGACTGGTAATCGGGATAATCCAGCCAACCGACCACAGGCGATCCCGCCACCTCATCCTTGTCGCCCACATACATACACGGCGGAAAGCGGCTCGCGTAGGATTTGACCTTGATCCAATCGAGTTGCAGCGAGAGACCACGGTCCGATGGCGTGTCCTGCAAAACGAATGCGCCGGCACCATCCGAGAGCATCCAGCGAAGGAATTCGGTTTCAAAGGGAAGTTTCTTGTCCGTGCCATAGCCTTGCGCTTCGTAGCGGCTCGCCTTCAACAGGCGACTGGGCAATTCGCTGGCGACACACGCCACCCGGGACACGGCCCCGGACTCGATCAGCGCCGCTGAATGACGGAGAGCCACCACGCCACTGGCACAAATCCCATGCAGGGACGCGATCTCGCAGGGTGGCATGTCCAGTTCACCGTGCACCATGCTGGCAAATCCCGGCAGAGGGATGTCGCCTTGTGAGGAGGCGGCCACCAGGACGTCGAGATCTTCAAGCCCCACCGAACTGCGTGACACGGCCGACTTGACCGCTTCGGCCGCCATTCCCGCGTTGGAAATCGTCGTCCGCCCTGATCGGTCGATCGCGTAGTGGCGAGACTGGATGCCATTTTGCTTCAGGACACGCTCGCGGGCTCTTGAGTCCTTCCCGGCAATACGCCCGAGCACATCCTCCATTTCGTCATTGCCGACAGGGTCTCCCGGCA
>CAZYAZ010000040.1:49154-52870 GCA_964646205.1 uncultured Planctomycetaceae bacterium
TCCCGGCAGACGTGATGTAACAGGTCCCCGTCACTCGGCTACTCCTGGCTTCGATTCCATGAGCGTGAGATTTTCAAACAAGGAAAAAGGCGTCAAACGCCAGGACCTATCACGGCCGCATTTTGGCGATTGTGCGTTCGGCGACCTTGCGATTGCCGATGTGAAAAACTGTCGAGTGATCCCATTTTCCGGAAGTGATCGGCTTGCCTGCCGTTGGCAACGGCCGTGTGCAGTCACGGATCCGGTTCACATTGGCCAATCCTGTCCTATTCGGGTCGATCATTTTTCATCGAACCAAAAGGAATACAGTTTTGCCTCACCGCGAGCGTCCTGGAGTTCAAATCTGAGAACAACATTTTCAACGGCTGCTGCGACTGTTTCATCGGGAAGTGTGTTGTGCAACTTCCATGTCACCTGTGCTCTGACGTGGTCGTCTTGGAGCAAGTGACTGTCAGCGAATGCGAATCCAGGAACCGGTTTTCCTGTCGCGGCGTCCGCCAGTTCTGCTCGCAGTGTTGCACCGCGTGGACATTTGACGTTGACGAACAAGGCGCGTGATCGCGGCAGATCAAAGGGAATGGTCTGCAGCGTTCCGGGTTTGTTTTTGTCGTGGACGTTCAGCGATGTGAAGCCGTCTCGACGCAATGTTGCCAGCCCCGGCAGGGCTCGCCAGCGTTTCTTGCCGTCGCGGCCAACGGGTTCGCTACAGCCGCCGTAATACACACGGATTTCATCGTCCAGAATGATCGGAGTCGTCGGCATAATGTTCAGGGAGTCAAAAGCCCCCGCATCGCCAACGGGAATGACCGCTTCGCCCGGGCACACGTGATGGAATGTTTCCGAGTCACGGCTGACGGCGAGTTCGACCGGCATGTGGAGCGGATCACGCTGATCTTGATACAGCGCGAGATAATAACCTGAATACGGAAAGCACACCGTGTCATGCACCTGGCCGGTGGGACCGCCGACCGCCGGGGGAATGCCACGAATGGCTGGGTCGATCAACGGCATCTCTGGATGAGCCGTCCAGTGCAACGCGTCCGGACTGGTCAGGCAACACGTGCCCCGCCGCCGCACGTTCAGTGACATGAATCCATACGCCTTGAAACGCTTCTGCGGATCGGGTTCGGCCACATCGCGAAAGACACTCTGTGGAATCGCCGACAACGGTTTGGCCTGCTTGCCGGGAAAGCGAACGTCCCCCTCGTGCCTGGTCCAGTGGATGCCGTCAGGCGAGGTGAGCAAATCCATGAGGAAATGTTCGTCGCGAGGATCGTACTTTCGCCCGTACTTTCCCGTGCGAGCGATTTCCATGTGCTGGCCCGAATTCCAGAAGTAGAACCCCTTGTACCGACGCGAAACATCCGGATCGGCGTCGTCACGGAACAGCAGTGGCGCGTGTGCGAAATGGGGCACGATGTTGTTCCGTTTCGACCCCTTCCACTCGACTTGATTCATGAGCACGCGCCGCCAATCGATCCCGTTCTCGCTTTCGGCGTACCCGCAATGCAGCCAGTCATACCACGGCTGTCGCGGTTCCCCGGGTCGCGGCTCACGAAGGCCGCCGTACCACATGCGGTATTTGCCATCCTCGCGCAACACACAACCGGCGTTGAAAACACGGTCTTCGTCAAACGAACCCGCCGGCCCGAGATCCATCAATGGATTGGCCTCGTGTTTGACCGCCGTTTCGACTTTCAGACGAAGATTGCTACTACGGGCCACTTCCTGCATGTCGAGAAACAGCACGCGATGCCCAGCTGCGGTCGAGAGCTTCGCGACGTCGGCCGTGCGAAACGCGACATGCCGAATCGGTGGTTCGCACGACATCAACAGTCCGATATCTGATGACTCGTCAGGTGGTCGCTTCTCGACACACAGACGGCTGATCGGTAAGAGATTGAAATCGAAATGAGGCGGTCGATAGAAGATTCTCGGTCCGTTGGTGATTTCGCCCCACCGGTTGCCGAGCCACCTCGCCTCGAATGTGCTGCGGCGCGTATTGTCCGCGAAGAACAACCGCACGACACCGTGCCGATCCTGCGTGAGAGCCGGCGAGTGGATTTGATCTGAAGTCAACCACTTGTTGTTTACCGTGAGCGGCTCACTCGGAGTCCATCGTTTGGTTCGACGATCGAGCGAATGCCAATTGAGATGTCCGTACGGCGTTTCAAAGACGACCAGCACTTTTTCCGGCGTCACGAGCATCGCGGGCTGTCTTCCCTGCCCAAACATTTCGACACGCGGCTTTGCGCCGATGTGTGCGAGAGTCGCGTACCACAGTTGACCGACGAGGTCGTGCCAAATCAGATGCAGCCGTCCCTCGGCATCGCAATCAGCCACTGGAGCGAACATCGGACGTCCACGCCGAATCTCCTGGCGAGGTCGATCACCGACCAGTGACATGACGCCCACCGATTCTTCGTCACGGCTGTGCGTGCGGTGGTAGGTGACGACCGGCCCACGTCTTTCTGGGCCGACGGTGGCAGCCCCGCGTCTTGGCCTGCCGTCAGACGCCACCGCGTGGGCCGCTGGCACAAGCAAATCTCCCAGCCGATAGTTTCCAGGCAGCACAGTTTCTGCCGGAGACCAATTCACTGTCTTCGCCGCGAACCGGCCGCTGGCCGAGGCGATCCCTTCGGCTGCCGACCAGGCCACAAGCAATCGGTCGTCATGCCAAACACAGCAACCGCCGAAACCGGATTCACCCGCTTCACGAACCCGAGTTTTCGGTCCCACGATCTGGCCGACGTTTTCAAATCCATCCAGCCTGTCGGCGCCAACCGTTGTCTCTCGCCACAGTTGGATTTCCGCGAGCCCGGCGACTTTCGAATGAAGCACCAGCAGACGCCGGCCGTCGCTGGTCGTGGCAATCTGACGACCGTTATTGGGCGACCGATAGAATTCCAGCAGCAACCGATTGATCGTCGCCTCGGCACCGCGGCCCCCCGTGCCAACGACCCCAGCCGCCCCAATGAGCCGCAACCAGTCCCTGCGAGATATCGTGGCCTCCCGGCCATTTGATGTTGGGTACACTGTACTGCCCCCTGGCTTGTCATCGTCGAGGTTGCCTGCCCACACTGCGACAGCCTGTGGGAGCTGCCTCCACCATTTCAATGGATTAGTCGTCAGTCGATATGTCGGGCCAGAAGTTTCTTGGTTGACTTCTGGAACCGAACTCGCCCTCGCGAGTCCGTCAACACGAACGTGTCTTTGCGCCACTTTGACTTGCGGTATTTTGAGGCCGCGACCAGGCCATATGTGTTCAAGTCGATCGGGAGGGTCTCAAGAACGCGTTGAGAGCGATCCGACACCTGCAGATGCCATGATTCCGAACCCCGCTCGATCTCACGGATCACATCGAATCGGAACTTGCGGTTCGGATGAAACCGCCCCAACGACTTGATGGAGTATCGTAGAAAACACCCCGACGACCGCGCGTCCGCCTCAGCCAGGTCAACCTTTGTGGCCGGGACGCCCTGTCGCTGTGCAACATCGCGCAATCCGGCCGACAGTTGTTCCAGCAACATGACCTCCTTGGCATCGTCTGGTGCTTCGACAAACTGTCGAAAATCGAAGTCGCTTCGGTAGACCTGGGCCACGCTAAACGCACAAAAGTACTCGCTGCTGTTGAGTCCTGGGCCGAAACAGACAACCACCTTGGTAGCCTCGGGAAGAACGTGGCCGCCCACGAACGCCCTCCGCAGGTAGACGAC
>CAZYAZ010000041.1:0-16060 GCA_964646205.1 uncultured Planctomycetaceae bacterium
CCAGAATCCGGAGCGCAGCTCCGGCCAAACTCATGAGTCGCAAAAGCCCCTCACCACACGTTTCCGGAAGCACCAATTCCTCGGTTGAGTTGTTGCTAGCTGAACAGGTCCCTTCGCTCGGTCTTCCCGGAGACCTCGTGAAAGTCAAGCCAGGATTTGCTCGCAATTACCTGATCCCGCAGGGTCTGGCGACGGTGGCCACCGAAGAGAATCGGCAGGCGGTCGAAAAACACCGGGCCAGGTTGCTGGAACTCCAGGCGGCAGCGGCCAAGGAATTGCAGGGGTTTGCCGACCAGCTCGCCTCCCACAGCGTTACGATCGAGGCCAATGCCAACGAGGAAGGCCAGCTTTATGGATCAGTTAACCAAACTGATATCAGCCGGTCCCTGGTGGAGGCAGGATTTGAGATCACGGCCGAGCAGGTGATTCTCACCGGTGTGCTCAAGGAACTGGGCATGTACACCGTCGGTGTGCGGCTGAACGAGCAGATCGAGGCTGAGATGAAGGTGTGGGTGGTGCCGTCGGCCGAAGAATTGGCCGAGGGCGAAGAATAGTCACCGGAATGCGGCGACACGTTCGCCCGCGAGTCCGGCCGGAGGTTCATGGAGGGACGGGCGATGGCTGTCGCGGCAACCACCTCCGGGTTCGATCGGCTTCCCCCACAAAACCTCGAGGCTGAGCGGGGCGTTCTGGGCAGCGTGCTGCTGATGAACGAGGTGCTCGACGAAGTCGTCGAGGTGCTTGCGGCGGATCACTTCTACACCGACGGCCACCGCAAGATCTTCTCGGCCATCCGCCGGCTCTACGACAACGGCACCCAGGCCATCGACCCGCTGACCCTCGCCGAGGAACTCGACCGCCACAGTCAACTCGACGACATTGGTGGTGCCAGTTATCTCGAACAGGTTCTCGAGAGCGTTCCACACGCGGCCCATGCCCGTTATTACGCCGGTATCGTCCGCGAGAAATGGGTCCAACGGCAGTTGATCTTTGCCTGCAACGAGATCCTGTCCGAGTGCTACGACGGTTCCAATGACCCGGACGACGTACTCTCTGCGGCCGAACAACGTATCTTCCGGATCCTCGACGATCAGGGTGAGCCCCGCAAGATCGAGATCAAGGACATTCTGCTTGACGCCTTCGACCGCATCAACGAACGGATGGAGAACGATGAGGTCATCAGCGGGATCCCGACCGGATTCCCCGATCTCGACCAACGGCTCAACGGATTACAACCCTCCGAACTCGTCGTGCTCGCCGCTCGCCCCAGTATGGGTAAGACCGCGCTGGTGTGTAATCTGGCCGAGGGCGTCGCGATGGAAGCCGGACAAGGTGTGTTACTGTTCAGTCTCGAGCAGTCAAACCTCGAACTCGCCGAACGACTGTTGTGTATCCGGTCACAGGTCAACAGTCACCGACTGAGATCCGGCACACTCGATGACGACGAACGCAAACTCCTGGTCCACGCCTCTGCCGAGCTCTCCGAAGCCCCGCTGTTCCTCGACGACCAACCCGGGCGGACAATCGCGCAAATCACGGCTGTCGCCAGACGACTTCAACGCCGCAATGGTGTTCGAGTTGTCATCATCGACTACCTGCAGCTCATCGAACCCGAGGACAAGTCGTCACCACGGGAACAGCAGATCGCCCTGATCACCCGCCGTCTCAAGGCACTCGCCAAAGAACTCAGTGTTCCGGTTATCGCGCTCGCGCAGCTCAACCGGGGCGTGGAACACCGTGAAGACAAGCGACCGCGACTGAGTGACCTGCGTGAGAGTGGTGCGATCGAGCAAGACGCCGACGTCGTGATGTTCCTGCACCGCCCCGAACACTACAACCCCGAAGATCGCCCCGGCGAAGCCGACGTGATCATAGCCAAGAACCGGAACGGCCCCACCGACAGCGTCACATTGACCTGGATCAAGGAATCGATGAGGTTCACCAATTTCAGTCGCCTCGACGAACCTGATGGTGGTTATTTCGCCGACTCGGCCGACGACAGCTTTTGATTCCACCCCCGAACATCACGGGAGACTTCGGCCAGGACCACTCCAAGTCAAAACCCAAACGGTTTTCACTTTGACGACGGGTAGTAGTGCTCCGTATGATGTTTGGATAAGTCAAACCTTATCGGTTGGGAAAACTAGGAGGTCCCGGCCTACCCTGCCCCGCTCTTCCCACCGAATTTGCTTCGGTCTTCCAAGACCGGCCTTTCCCTCAAGACACTCCTGTTCACACACAGTTCAGACACCGATCAATCAACGATACTTCTGCTCGATCGACAGACAGACGGAGCCCTGATCCCAATGATGAATTCCCCCAGACGCCCCGGATCCTGGACCCTCACTCGCCCTCTGCAAACCGCAGTTGTGCTGTTGCTGGCGAGTACTGCTGCTGCCCAAGCTCCGCCAACGATTTCCACCACTCGTCCACTGGCTGTCCGTCCAGGACAAGCCGTCGACATGACGATCCAGGGAGCCAATCTGGTTGGAGTCAGTGATGTCTGGACCAGTTTCCCATCAACCAAGGCACTGGTCGGTGACACCAAGAACAAGGCCCAGTGCGTCTACAAGCTCACGGTACCCGGCGATGCGGCGGTTGGGATTCATGCCCTCCGGATCGCCGGTCCTGGCGGATTGTCACCCCTGAAGCTGGTCCTGATCGACGACATTCCCACCACCGCGCAAGCTGGTGACAATTTCTCGAGAGACAAGGCCCAGGCCCTGACCCTCCCGGCGGCCGTCGACGGCACGACCGACGCGTTGAAGGTTCGTGTCTACAAGTTCTCCGCCGACAAGGGCCAGACCGTTTCCGCTGAAATTGTGGCCAAGCGGATCGGATCGGCGCTGGACCCCCTGCTGCGGATCCTGGATGCCAACGGACGCGAATTGGCCTACAGCGATGACGCCGCCGGACTCAACGGCGACAGCCGACTGCACCACACGTTTGCTGCCAAGGGCGATTACTTCGTCGAAGTCCGAGACATCAAGTGGACCGGTGGTGGTGGACACCATTACCGTCTTCGCATCGGCGACTTCCCCAATGTCACCGCGGCCTATCCGCTGGGTGTCAAGCGGGGCGGCTCGGCAACGGTCTCGTTCTCCGGTGCACACACCGACGGAGTGGAACCCGTCAAGCTGCAATTGCCGGCTGACTCGCCGCTGGAATGGTTGACCATCGGTGCCAAGCGGGCTGGCGGCAAGAGCAGTGGCCTGGTGACCCTCGCCGTGAGCAATTCCGACGAGGTCATCGAGACCGAGCCCAACGACAGCCGCGACAAGGCCACGCGAGTGCCGCTGGGGTCAAATCTCAACGGACAATTCAACAAGGCTGGCGATGTCGACCATTTTGTCATCTCGGCCAAGAAGGGCCAGAAATTCACCTTCACCGGCATCACACGTCGGGTGGGATCTCCGGCGGCGGTCTACCTGAGACTGCTCAACGCCGAGGGCGGCAAGGTGGCCGAGGTGCTGGACCTGGGCATCAACGACAGCGTGATCAGTTACACGTTTCCCGCCGACGGGGATTTCTATGTCGCCGTACAGGACCGGGACCGCCGGGGCGGTGGCGGATTCGCCTACCGTGTCTCGGTCGATGAAGTCCAGGTCGGCTTCAAGTTGACCGCCACAGCAGCCCATCTCAACATCGCCGTCGGTGGCACCGCGGCGGTCACCGTCAATGCCGCCCGGAGCGGATACAACGGTCCGATTGCCATCGCGGCCATGGGACTCCCCGCGGGCATCACCAGCACACCAACCGTCATCGGTGCCGGTCGTACCAGTGCCGTGTTGACTCTGACGGCCGATGACAAGGCGCCCAAGGGGAAAATTGTTCCGATCCGAGTGGCAGGAACCGCCAAGATCGGCGACGCCAACGCCCGGGCTGATGCCAACGTCGAAACCACGCTCAAGGGGATCTTCGGTGGGCTGCCCTGGCCTCCCTCGACGCTGTCCCAGGAGGTCGCCGTGGCGGTGGCCCCCCCGGCAGTGTTCTCACTGCGGACCTCCCCGCAGACCATCGTCTTTGGACGCGACCTGACGGCAAAGGTCAAGGTGACGGTGGTCCGTCACAAGGATTACAAGGAAGCGATCACGCTCGTCCTGCAACCGGCCAAGAACGGGCTTCCCGGTGGGATCTCCGCAGCGTTGAAACCCATCCCCGCTGGCAAAAACGAGATCGAGATCACCTTCACCGGCAACAACAAAGCCCCCCTGGGTGACTTCACCGCCAACCTCAACGCCCAGTTGAAAAAAGGCAAGACCACTGTGACCCAGCCGATCCCCTCGATCGGACTCGCGCTGAAAGCCCCGATGACACTCAACGCCCAGGCCGCCGGACCAAAACTCGCTCGAGGCGGCCAATTGAAGCTGAAAGTGTCTGTCGCGAGGAATCCGTCACTGGCGGCGGCGGTGGCCCTGACTGTGGCCAATCTCCCCAAGGGAGTCACCGCAACGGCCGCAACCATCGCGGCAGACAAAACTGAGGTTGAAATCACGCTCACTGCAGCACAAGATGCCCAGCAGGGAGCGATCAAGAACCTACTGGTCAAGGGCACAGCCACCGTCGGAAAGGTCAAACACGCCACCGACGCCCCGGCCGTGGCCTTGACTGTTGAGTAACCACAAGGAAACCAGACGCCACCTTGCCTGTCCCTCCTGGACATCACCCGGGTCCCGGGACACCAAGTTATCCCATCATCGGAATCAACGTTCCGATGGTTCACATTCACGGAACCAAATTGTTCCACGACGGAGACCATCTGTCATGCGGCACTTGTTGACAGCCACTATCGTGAGCCTTCTTGGCCTCGGAATCACCTCGACCATTCAGGCCGAGGAAGCACTCGTGACGATCGGAAAACCGGCGGGACTGACTCTCGAACCGGCTACGATCCAACTTGTTGGCAAACGAGCTCGCCAGCAACTCATCGTCACGGCCAAGTACGCTTCCGGAGAACTTCGGGACCTGACCAGCGTGGCCACCGTCACCTCGTCCAACCCGAAAGTGGTCAAGGTCGAAAAGGGAAAAGTCATCCCCGTCGGTGATGGTGCCGCCGAATTGACAGCGACCATCGGAGGACAAAAGGCCGCTGCCAAGATCACCGTCAAGAACTTTGGTGGAGCCCATCCGTTCAGTTTCCAGAACGAAATGCTCGCCGCTCTTTCCAAGGGTGGCTGCAACGCCGGAGCCTGCCACGGTTCACCCTCGGGCAAGGCCGGCTTCCGGCTCTCACTGAGGGCCTTCGATCCGCCCCTGGACATCCTGACACTGCGACACGAGTACTTCGGACGACGAACCAATGCCATGGATCCCGCCGACAGTCTCGTCGTGAAAAAAGCGATCATGGAAGTCGCCCATGGCGGCGGAAAACGCGTTCGCAAAGGCGATCCGGTCTATCAGACATTCGTTGGCTGGATCGGCGAAGGCCTGCGACTCGACGCCGAGGGAACGCCCACGCTCGTAAAAACCGAACTGCTGCCCAAGAAGCGGATCCTGCGACCGGCCAGCAATCTTCAGCAACTCGTCCTGCTGGGCCACTTCAGTGACGGAAGTGTCCGGGACCTCACGCCACTGGCCGTGTTCACGTCCTCCAACGAATCCGTCGGCACCGTCAGTGCCAATGGCCTGGTGGAAAAAACCGGCCGTGGTGAAACCGCCGTCCTGGCTCGCTACCTGGACAAGATGACAACCAGTCATGTCACTTTCCTGGAAAACGTCGACGGCTTTGCCTGGAACAACCCCAAGCCGAACAACTTCGTCGACGAGAGAGTTTTTGAAAAACTCCAACAACTCCAGATCCTGCCCAGTGAATTGTGCACCGACGAGGAATTCCTGAGACGGGCCTTCATCGACACCACCGGACGATTGCCTCGCGTCGAAGAGGTCCAGGCGTTTCTCGGTGACAAGAGTGCTCAAAAACGAGCCAAGCTCGTCGAACGACTGCTCGACCAGGACGACTTCGCAGAATTGTGGGCCCTCCGCTGGGCGGACATCCTGCGGTCCAACAGCAAGAAAATCAAAGTCCAGGGTGTCCACAAGTTCTACCGCTGGATCTACGACAGCATCCGTAACGACAAGCCGCTGGACCAATTCACCCGTGAGTTGATCACCGCCAGTGGTAGCGTCTACGAGAACCCGGCCGCCAATTACTGGCGGGCAAGCCGGGACCCCAACGACGCTGTCGAGACCACCGCACAGTTGTTCCTGGGCATTCGCATCCAGTGTGCCAAGTGCCACAACCACCCGTTTGAACGGTGGACCCAGGACAACTACTACGGTATCGCCGCAGCCTTCACCCGAATTGGGCGAACCAAAGGTGCCCGGCCCGATGACGAAGTGATCTTTCCGGCCAGTTCCGGTGAAATCAAACAGCCACGAACCGGCAAGACGATGAAGGTTCACCTGCTGCTCACCGGAGACGTGGATGTCCCGGATGACCAGGACCGACGGACCGTTTTCGCCAACTGGCTGACCAGTGCCAGCAATCCGTTCTTCGCCAAGGCGTCGGTCAACCGGATCTGGGGTCACCTGATGGGACGTGGAATCGTCGAGCCTGTCGACGACTTCCGAGACTCAAACCCGCCTTCCAACGACAAGTTGCTCGACGAATTGGCCGCCCAGTTTGCCAAGAACAACTTCAGTCGCAAGTGGGCCATCCGGACCATCATGAACAGCCGGATCTACCAGCTGAGTTCGCGTAAGAACAAGTTCAACTCCGACGACGAGATCTACAACTCCCACGCCACGACCCGACTGCTCAGCGCCGAGCAACTGCTCGACGCCATCTGCCAGGTCACCGACGTGCCGGAGACGTTCAAGGGAGTCCCGGCCGGAACCCGTGCCGTGGCCCTGCCCGAGCCGCCCAGTGATCACTACTTCCTGAAGATCTTTGGGCAGCCACAAAGGGAAATGGCCTGTGCCTGTGAACGGTCCAACGAGTCCAACCTCTCGCAGGCTCTGCAGATGATCAACGGTCCGGTCGTCCACAACAAGCTGAGAGCCGACAACGGACGGATCGCCAAGATGATCGCTGAAAAGAAGACCGACGAGGTGATCATCGCATCGCTGTACATGGCGGCACTGGCTCGCAAGCCTGCAACGGCAGAAATGACTGCCGCCAAGAAACACATCGCCAACAGCAAGGACCGGAGACTGGCCCTGGAAGATGTCGGCTGGGCCGTGCTGAATTCCAAGGAATTCCTGTTCCAGCACTAGGCCAGGAACCAAGACCCGGTGCGGGCCAACGCACACGGATCAACGAGAAAAGGGCCAGGCTCGGTCACACCGTGCCTGGCCCTTTTTCTTGCCCCTCTCCTCACACCCACCACAAACTCCTCCTGGGCGGCCACAACTCACCCGGATCGTTTTCAGGTCGTGTACTCGGAGTTCAGCCGAACGTACTCGGTGGTGAGGTCACAGGTCCAGAATCTCGTCGATTCCTCCCCGAACGGGAAACTCAAGTCAATCTCGACCTGGGGGGCATCACGCATCGACGCCGAGAGCTGCGTCTCGTCGTACTCAACAGGAACCCCTTTCTCGAATATCCTTGTTCCATTGATCGACAACGTGATGTCGTTCTCGACCAATTCGACCCCGGTACGACCGCAGCAACTCACAATACGCCCCCAGTTGGGGTCGTTCCCGGTGATCGCCGTTTTGACCAGTGCGTCATCGGCAATCGTCCTCGCTATCAGTTCCGCTTCGCCTCGAGTTCGCATCCCGTTGACATCGATCTGTACCAGGTGATCAGCCCCCTCGGCGTCAGCAACGATCGCCCTGGCCAGGTCCTGGCAGACGCGGGTCACTGCGGCCGTCACCGTATCCAGGTCCGCCTCCCCCACGTTGCCTCCCTCTCCTCCACCGGCCAGCAAAAGCACTGAATCACTGGTGCTGGTGTGCCCCTCCACACTGATACTGTTGAAACTGGCATCGACGGCTTGTCTCAGCACGCAGTCGGCCTGGCCGGTGGTCAACGGAACATCGGTCATCACCACGGCAAGCATCGTCGCCATGTTCGGTCCTATCATGGCCGCCCCCTTGGCGGCACCGCTGACACGGTACGAACCGCCGGACAACTGCACTTCGTGGACCGACTGCTTGGCCACCGTATCGGTGGTCATCATCGCCCTTGCTGCCGTGTGAAATGCTCCTGGAGAATCGTCCAGTATCTCAACCACACGTGGAATCCCAGAGACGATCGTTTCGATCGGCAGGTAATGCCCGATCACCCCCGTGGAACAGACCAGCACGGCTTCCGGATCACACCCCAATTGCTCGGCAACCACGGCAGTCATCAGCGTCGCGTCTTCAATGCCGCGGGAACCGGTGCAGGCATTGGCATTGCCGGAATTGACAACGACCGCGCGAACGCCCTCACCGGGAACTCGTTCACGCGACACTTTCACCGGGGCCCCACAGACCCTGTTTTGAGTAAAGACCCCGGCAGCCGTCACCGGACCATCGGCGGCGAAGACCGCGAGGTCGAGTGTGTCGGGATCGTCCTTGATGCCGCACGCCACCCCCGCGGTACGAAATCCGGCTGGCAGAAGGGCGGGACTCGAATCATCGTGCAAACTGTCACTCATCCGGTTTTCACTCCGCGGCCGGAAGCAACCCGGTAGTTTCGGCCAGTCCGTACATCAGGTTGAAGTTCTGCACGGCCACTCCGGCAGCTCCCTTGATCAGGTTGTCCAATGCAGAGAACACCAACAGGTGTCCGCCGCTTTCCCGGACGGTGATGTCACAGTAGTTGGTGCCGGCGACGTCACGGGTTCTCGGCAGATGATCAACAACCCGTACGAATGGACAGCCGTCGTAGAACGACCGCATCGCCTGCAGAACGGCATCCGGAGAACACTCCGCGATCGGTCGGCAATAGATCGTGCAGAGTATTCCTCGATCCATGGGCACAAGGTGCGGCGTGAATACCACCTGCACATCCTGTCCGCTCGAGCGACTCAACACGCCGGCGATCTCCGGAGTGTGTCGATGGTTTCCAACACCATAGGCCGACAGGCTCTCGTTGCACTCGGGATACAGGGTGCCCAACTTTGGTGACCGTCCCGCACCGGACACACCACTCTTGGCATCGATAATGATTCCTGTCGGCTCGATCAGACCATTGCCCAGCAGGGGAGCCAAGCCCAGGATCGAAGTGCTGGTGTAACATCCCGGGTTGGCGACCAGGGCTGCCGTCTCGTCCACCCGGTGACCGGGCAACTCGGGCAAACCGTACGGCGTCTCGGCCAATCGCTGGGAATCGGTGTGTTCCAACCCGTACCACTGCTGGTAGGTCTCGGCGTCATCAAGGCGGTAATCGGCACTGAGATCAATGACTCGGAGTCCGGCCCCGAGCAATTCGGGAATTGTCGCCATGCTGGCCCCGTGCGGCAGGCACCCGAACACCACGTCGGCTCGCTCGGAAATCTCCGCCACGCCCAGCGACTGACAACGAACGTCAAGCCGCCCGTGCAGGCTCGGATGCACCTCGCTGACATGCGGGGCCCCGTCCTGCCGAGTGGTCAACACCGTGACCTCGACCTGCGGGTGGACCAGCAGGATCTTGATCAACTCAAGCGCGGTGTATCCGGTCGAGCCCAGGATGGCTGCACGGATCATGATCAATTTCCTCGATTCGGGTGAGCCACTCATTCTATGCCGCCTTGCAGGCGGACAAAAGGGCCACCCGCCGACTCGCTAAGAGGCTTCCAGCACACGGTTTGCATTGACCGTCAAAATGATCACAATGGTCGCGTCCCAACCCGGTTCGGCCGTTTGGGAGCGAGTGGATCCACATCGATCGAGGACAGAACATGGCCAACGTGGCAGAACTGGCCGCAGCCGCACTGACGGCTGGCGGAGGAATACTGAGACTGGCCCCGACGTGGGTCCCGCGATCGTTTCTGCAGCCCGGCCGACGCCTCAAGCTCCACCCGGCTGACTACTACGCCCTGGGCGCTCACCGGGGTGGCATCGATGAACGCTGGTTCGCCTCGACCACGCCGGCAGCCAACGAAGGGGCTCCGCCGGATGAGGGACTCAGCTACTGTGTTCACGATGGCCAACGATTCACCATGCAGGACGCTGTCGCCGAACTGGGTGCCGAAATGGTCGGTGACGCAATCTGGAGCGAATTCGGTCGCTGGCCGGTGTACTCGAAATTCTTCGACAACATGGGCCCCATCCCTCACCACATGCACCAGAATGCCGAGCAGGCCAAGCTGGTCGGACAGGAAGGCAAGCCCGAGAGCTACTACTTTCCACCGCAACTCAATGCCATCGGCAACAATTTCCCCTACACCTTCATGGGACTGGAACCGGGCACCTCGAAGCAGGATGTGATCGACTGCCTGGCCCGCTGGGACGAGGGCGACAACGGGATCCTCGACCTCTCGAAAGCCTACCGACTCAAGCCCGGTACCGGCTGGCTGATCCCCCCGTGCGTATTGCACGCGCCGGGAAGCCTGGTGACATACGAACCCCAGTGGGGCAGCGACGTCTTCGGGATGTACCAGTCGCTCGTCGAGGGCCGCGAGGTGCCGCGTTCGCTGTTGACCAAGGACTTCCCTGAAGAATTCCACGACGACATCGAATACCTCGTCGACGCTCTCGACTGGGACCAGAACGTCGACCCCAATTTCAAGGACAACCATTACCTGGAGCCGATTCCCGTGGCGGACACCGCCAGCGAAGGCTACGTTGACCGCTGGATCGTCTACGGCACAGTTGACGGACGCCAGTTGTTCTCGGCCAAGGAACTGACCGTCGATCCCGGAGCCAGTTGCACGATCACCGACACCGGAGCTTACGGCTGGATCACCGTCCAGGGTGAAGGCACCATCGGCTCGCTGAAACTGCAAACCCCGGCAATGATCCGCTTCGGCGAGATGACCGATGACGAGGTGTTTGTTTCGGCCCCGGCCGCGTCCCAGGGCGTTTCGATCACCAACACCGGCACCGAGCCACTGGTCTCGCTCAGATACTTCGGCCCCGATGCCAACCCCGAGGCCCCTGCCGTGGGTGACCACAAGACCACCTGAATCATCCGTCGAACTCGCCCCACCATCAGACACCCCAGGACAGGAACCTCGCGATGTCGGACACGACCAACGGCCAACACGCCTTCCCCAAACTCCACAACGCCATGTGGCCCGGTCTCGTCGGCAAGGGTGACGATGACGGACAGGAACCGCCAATCAGTCTTGAGAAGATGCTCGAGTGGACTGCCGCAGCCGAGGTCGACGGCCAGAAGTTCGAAGGTGTCGACTATTTCTTGTTCCATCCACACACCGATCCCGACGCGGACGATGACGAACTGAAACGCATCGCCGACCTGATCGCCGGCCACGACCTGGTTGTCGGTTCGCTGGTCGCTCCCGTCTGGCCCGGCACCGTCGGCGACTCGGCGATGGGCGATGACGAGTCCCGGGGCAAATTTCTCGATGCGATCCGCAAAGCGTGCCGCATCGCCGGGGTGTTCAACGACATCGGCATTCGCCAGACCGGAGTGATCCGGATCGATTCTGCCGAGTTTGGCGTCGAAAAATGGGCCGAAGACAAGCCCACCAACACGGCCCGTATTGCCGAGACGTTCCGTATGGCCGCCGACATCGCGGCCGACCACGGCGAACGATTGGCGGCCGAGGGTGAAATCTGCTGGGCCGGGATGCACTCGTGGAAGGACATGCTCGACCTGCTCGAGGCTGTCGATCGGCCTGACACCCTGGGGTTCCAGGCCGACCAGGCCCACACCTACCTCTACCTCATGGGCTACAACGCCCCGGAACACGCCCTGGTCGGCGAGGAATACACCGACGAGGAATTTTACTCGGCGTATGAATCGATGACTGACAAGTTGAGACCATGGACCATCGACTTCCACGTCGCACAGAATGACGGCACGGTCCACGGTGCCGGTTCCCACGACAAGACCGGCAGGCACTGCCAGGCCGACGATCCCAATGGAAAACTCAACATCACTCGTACAGCCGAATACTGGCTTCGCGACGCCCCGTCTCGAGGCATCCAGCACATCTGCTGGGACGGCTGCATGTTCCCCAACTCGGTCCTCGAGACACCGGGAACCTGGAATGCGATCTTGAAAGCCATGATCGATGTTCGGGACGCCCACGGCTGGAATGCCAGCTGACCCGCTCTCCCCTCCCCTCGTTCTCCTCGAGAAGAAGATCCACAAGATGAGTGACAAGACACCCCTGAACATCGGCATGATCGGTTACGGCTTCATGGGCCGGGCCCATTCCAACGCCTACTGCAAGGTCGGCAACTTCTTCGACACGAAGTACCGACCAGTACTCAAGGCCGCCTGTGCCCGCAACCAGGAGAGCGTGCAGGCGTTTGCCGACAACTGGGGCTACGAGTCCATCGAGACCGACTGGCGGGCGTTGCTCGAGCGCGACGACATCGACGCGGTCGACATCTGCGTGCCCAACAACCTGCACAAGGAAATCGCCCTGGCCGCTGCCGACGCCGGCAAGATGATTCTCTGCGAGAAACCCCTGGCGATGAACACCGCCGAGGGCGAGGAGATGTGCCAGGCCGTGGAAGCTGCCGGTGTCAACAACATGGTCTGGTACAACTACCGTCGCGTACCAGCGGTCTTTTTGGCCAAGCAACTGATCGACGAGGGACGACTGGGCAAGATCTTTCACTACCGATCGGTCTTTCTCCAGGACTGGACCATCTCGTCCGACCTGCCCCAGGGAGGGGAGGCACTCTGGCGTCTTGATGTCGATGCCGCCGGCAGTGGTGTCACTGGGGATCTGCTGGCCCACTGCATCGACACCGCCATCTGGCTCAACGGAGGCATCTCGAACGTCTCGGCCATGACCGAGACTTTTATCAAGGAACGGACCCATCAGTTGACCGGCGAGGTGCAACAGGTGGGAATCGACGACGCTTGTGCTTTCCTGGCCCGATTCGAGAACGGATCGCTGGCCACTTTCGAATCCACCCGGTATGCACGGGGCCACAAGGCCCTCTACACGTTCGAAATCAACGGTGAGCACGCTTCGATCGCCTGGGACCTTCATGACCTCCATCGTCTCTCGTACTTCGATCACAGCGACGACTCGCTGGTTCGGGGTTGGCGATCAATCCACGTCACCGACGGTGACATGCCCTATATGGACAAGTGGTGGGTCCCCGGGCTACAAATCGGCTACGAACACACCTTCGTGCACCAGGTCGCCGATTTTCTCGAAAGCCTTGAAACCGGTGAACCGGCCTCACCAACATTTCGGGATGCACTGGAAACCCAGAAAATCTGTGACGCCGTACTCGACAGTGCCCAGAGTGGGCAATGGACCGACGTCTGAAACCTGGCCCCAATCACACGAGGACCACAAGCGATGGACCGCCAGCCGATCTCTGAAGCAGGCTACGCCAAGTTGCGAGAGGAAATCCGGGTGCTCGACGAAGAGCGGATTCCGGATGTCCGAGAGAAGGTTGCCGAGGCACGGGCCGAAGGCGACCTGAAAGAAAATGCCGAGTATCATGGCCAACGAGAAACTCTCGGAATGCTTGAGGCCAAGCTCAACCAACTGAAATCGAAACTCGCCGGCTGCCAGATCGTCGACAAAAGCACGCTGCCCAAGGACGTGATCACATTCGGGAGCCGCGTGACAGTCAAAAACCTCGACGACGGCGATGTCGAGCAGTACGAGTTCGTCGGTCCCGGCGATGAGGATTACGCCCAGGAAGTGATGAAGATCCTCACCAACAGTCCACTGGCCAGTGCACTGATGGGAAAAAAGGCCGGAGACAAGGTCGAATACGAGGCCCCGATTGGCGTGTTGAAGTACGAGGTTCTCTCGTTCGAAGACGCCTGATTCAAACACCTGACAGAAGTGTTTTGCCACCCCCCAACCCACCTGTACTTACCACAGGCTCTCCGGAGAATCCCCCCATGCCGTTCAAACACCTCTCACAAGCCGTCCTCAGTGCCCTGGTGGCCCTCACAGTGCCCACAGTCGCGACTGCAGCAGACTTCTCCCAGTTTCGTGGCCCTGCCGGAGACGGACACGCTCAGGCCAGTGGGTTGCCTGTCACCTGGGATGCAACCGCTCACGTGACCTGGCAGGTTCCCATCGCCGGCAAAGGCTGGTCCAGCCCGATCGTGGTCGGCAGCCACCTGTACCTGACCACCGCCGTGGCCAAAGAGGGAGGGGGACAGGACGACCAGTCTCTCCGGGCACTCTGCCTGGATATCAAAACTGGCAAGACGGTCTGGAACCAGGAGGTGTTTGACGGAAATCACGTCTCCACCAGTGGATTGCTGCATTCAAAGAACAGTCATGCCAGTCCCACACCCATCAGCGATGGCAAGAAACTCTATGTGCACTTCGGGACCGAGGGCACCGCGGCACTGGACCTGGCAACCGGACGCATCGTATGGAAGATGCAGGACCTGTCGTACGTACCCCGGCACGGTGGTGGTGGTTCGCCTGCTCTTGTCGATGGCCTGCTGGTTGTCACCTGCGACGGACAGGATGTCGACTACGTCGCAGCCATCGACACCCGTAACGGGAAGATCGCATGGAAAACCGACCGCACACTCAACTTGTCCCGCAAGTTCTCCTTTTCGACTCCGCTGGTCATCGAAGTCGATGGAAAGAAACAAATCGTCTGCCCCGGCACCGGGCTGGTTGCGGCCTACGATCCCAAGACGGGCAAGGAAATCTGGCGAGTGCTCTACGGAGACGGCTACTCTGTGATTCCTCGACCAGTCTTTGGACACGGACTGGTCTACGTCTGCAGTGGGTGGGGCGTCCCGACCCTGTTCGCCATCCGCCCAACGGGCAGTGGAGATGTCACCGACACCCACGTCGCCTGGAAACAAACGTCCAAGGCCAATGTGCCTCACACGCCATCACTGCTCCTGATCAAGGACGACCTGTTCCTGATCAGCGACACTGGAATCGCAAGCTCACTCGACGCCAAGACCGGCAAGTTGCACTACCGCAAGCGAATCGGAGGCAAGTACTCGGCATCACCGACATTCGCCGACGGAAAGATCTACATCCAGAGCGAAGCGGGCCAGGGATACGTGCTGAAACCCGGCCAAGAATATGTTGAACTCGGACGCAACCGCCTCGAAGGTCGCACCTTCGCCAGTTACGCGGTCGCCGACAATGCGCTGTTCATTCGCAGTGAGACCCGCCTGTTCCGAATCGAGAAGTGATCGGAATCACTGGGTTTTTGATGGCCTCAACGAAAAAGCCGGCCGCCGGAACACAAGCGTTCCGGTGGTCGGCTGATTCATTGCGAAACAGGCAAAGGCCTTCTCAGGCATCCACGTCGAACAGCACCCGTCCGGGTCCGTGATCGACGCAGTCCTCCTCGTGCCACAGCGGTAAACCCGCCGCGTACCGAGCAGCCAGGACCTGGACCTTGTCCTCTGATCCCGGCTTCGCTCCGGTCTTCTCGAAGGGGTTGAACCCCATCTCGTCAAGTGGTTCGATCTGAAATGGTCGATCCACGGATTCAAACAAATAAGTCAACGGCAGACCTGCTTCGGTCTCCAGTCCCTGGGGCACCTCGAAGGGTGTCGGCATCCGGCACGCTCCACTCTCTGTTGCACATCATTGTGGTCCATCGCCTCCTTGCGCCCTCTTCCTTCCTGATTCAGCCCGTTTCCGAGCTGTTGATCAACTCGCAGTCCGGCCAATTGCCGCTCCCTGCGAAATCGATCCGGCCTCCACCGACTGCGATCACAACGAGCAAGCTTCCACAGGAAACTCACACACCGCGCCGGTCGGACGCCAATCAGCACGGATTCCCGATCCTTCGCCGAGCCAGTGGCCCGCTCGTTCGAATCCTCTCGAACTGTCTGACCCGATCAAGATTCCACTGATACCGAACCGCAACACGCGAGACAGAGAGGTCGAAAAGTCGCGTGAGAAGAGGGGAAAGGCGGTGGTGAGAGGAATCAAAGAAGTCGTGTCCAGGCAGTTTATCCATGCCAATGAGGCCGATTGTCCCGCCTCGTGTTGTGAAAGTCAAACACTTTTCGACGCATTCATGACACACAGTCAACGAATCG
>CAZYAZ010000041.1:16160-50858 GCA_964646205.1 uncultured Planctomycetaceae bacterium
CGTTTCAGCTTTCGATCCAGCGTCGAGCGTTCGATACCCAGGATTCGTGCTGCTTGCGACTTGTTCCAGTCGGTCGACTCGAGAACCGCCAGGATGTGTTGCTGTTCGAGCGTCTCCAGTGACACATTGCCAGTGATGCCGGTCGAGGAGGAACTGGCAACACCACCGGCCACAACCTGGTCGGACAGTTCCAGATCAGTCTCGCTGACCTCGTTCCCGGTACAGAGGATCACCGTCCGTTCGACCAGGTTCCTCAACTCCCGGATATTTCCGGGCCAGTTGTAGGCATTCAATGCCGCCAACGCGCCAGGAGTAAAGCCCTCGATCTCGCGCCCTGACTTTCGCGAAAATTGCTCGAGAAAGAACTGCGCCAACTGGGCAATGTCGGCGACATGTTCTCGCAGGGGGGCCACCTGGATCTCGACGACGAACAGGCGGTAGTAAAGGTCCTTGCGGAAGGTCCCCTCGGCAATGGCCTCCTCGAGATTCCGGTTCGTGGCGGCAACCACCCGCACATCAGCATCCACGGTCGTCCGTCCGCCGACACGTTCGAATGGGTGCCCCTCGAGCGCCCGAAGGAACTTGGCCTGGATCGCGGCTGGCATCTCGCCGACCTCGTCCAGAAACAGCGTGCCACCATCGGCCTGTTCGAACTTGCCCGGCTTGCGATCAGTCGCCCCGGTGAAGGCCCCTTTCTCGTGACCGAACAATTCGCTTTCGAGCAATGACTCGGACAAGGCGGCACAGTTCATACAGACAAACGGCCCCAGGCGACGTCGGCTGCGGAAGTGAATCGCCCGGGCCACCAGTTCTTTGCCCACACCGCTCTCACCGCGAACCAGCACGGTCGCGTCGGTCGAAGCGATCCTCTCGATGATCCCTCGCAATTGGTCCATCGTCTCGCTGTCACCAATCAGTTCGCTGTCTATAGCCAACTGGCTCCGCAACGACTCGTTCTCACCCTGTGCTTGCGCAAGCCCGTTGGCCAGGGATTCCCGATCCTGCAACCCATCCAATGCAACGGCCAACTGGTCGGCAACCGCCAGGGTGAACTCGAGATCCGTTGCTTCCAGCAGGTTCTCGCGATCGGTCGAATACAGGTGAAGCACTCCAAAAGTCACGTCCCCAGAAATCAACGGGGCGCAGATCACGCTTTCAGCATGAATTTGCCCCAGGCTGTCACGATCCACGAGTTTGCTGTCATCGGCCACGTCCCTGGCCAGCACCGCCTCTGCCTCGGCCAGAACCGTTCCCGAAAGGTAATCGGACACCTTCTGGTAGGGGAGATCCTTCAACGAGCGGTACGCAGCCACTCGGAGTTCGTTGGGCCGCGGCCGACTCCTGAGTCCTTTCGGCAACAGCAACACCGCCCCGATATCGGCTCGCGTCCCCGCAAACAGCCCGTCGAGCACCACACCGGCAAGTTGTTCGGCGTCACGAGCCGTCCCCATTTCTAGCGCCAGGGCGTACAGGAAAGTCAGATCACGCCGAGCGCGGTCTGGTTCAGATCCCCCCGTGTCCTCGTGTCCACGAAAACGGTTCTCGCGTCGACGGTCCACGATCTCCGGCTCAGATTCCGGCAAGGGATCGTCAAAAACCATCATCTCCGCCGTGTCAGCAACATTGACGTGAGCAGAGGATTCCGACTCGGGAAATGCGTGCAAGAGATCGGAAGTGAAACCGAGGCCACATTCACCAATCTGAATGATCTGGCCCTCCTCTAACGGCCAATCGGCGTCAACATTGACGCCGTTGACCAGCGTGCCGTTGCGGCTCCCCAGGTCCCGCAGCAACCATCTCTCACCGCTCTGGAACACCTCGCAGTGATTCCGGCTGCACACCTCGTCACGAACCACCACGCGATTGGTCGATGAGCGTCCCACGGTAGTGACCTGGCCCGGCATCAGACGGAACACGTCCCGCCACTGGTTGCCATCTCGCACAACGAGATAGGAGGCCGCTGGATCGGGCTGTTGCGTCATGGGCGTCACGATTCCTCTTCCTGCCCGGGACAGAAATCCGGACGGCCCGTTGAGGATACCGAACCGCCAGAAGTGGCCGCAAGGGACGGTCTTGCAACCCCGCCGGGCATCGGCCATCCTAGGCCCGACGGGCGTTTCGTCCAACTCTCATTCTGTTATCGGAGCCGCACGACTGATGACCGGCCACCTCCCAACTGCTTTTTCCACCCGATTCCACCGCATGGCCATCCACGCCCTTGTGGTCTGGGTCTTCGTCCTCACCACCAATTCCAGTGATGCCGCCGATTGGACCCGCTACCGAGGCCCCAACGGGACCGGCGTCAGTGCCCTCAAGGGCATTCCCACAAACTGGAGTCCCGGCGACTACATTTTCAACGTCAAGTTGCCCGGCGAGGGTCACGGGGCAGCCGTGGTCCGGGGAAATCGCCTGTTTGTCACCGCCGCCATCGACCGGGGTGCCACCAGGTATCTCCTGTGCCTTGATGCCGAATCGGGCGAGACCCGTTGGTCACGACAGATCGGTATGAACCGCAGCCGCAAGCATCTCAAGAGCAGTTGGGCCTCCAGCACGCCGTGTGTCGACAACCACAGGGTCTACGCCGCATTCGCCGACAAGGAACGCTATTCGGTCTCGGCCTACGATTTCGACGGTGAACTCGTCTGGCGGCGTGTGCTAGGCCCCTACGAAAGCCAACACGGACTGGGAGCCTCGCCAATCATCTTCGAGGATCTCCTCATCGTCCCCAACGACCAGGATGGCCCGAGTTCGGTGATTGCACTCAACCGTCATACCGGTCGCACCGTGTGGAGCCAATTGAGGAAGTTCAAGTCGGGCCGCACCTCCTACGCCACGCCACTGGTGATCCGTGAAAAGAACAAGACTCCACAATTGATCTGCGTCAGCGGTGAATCGGGCATCAGCAGCCTCGATCCTCGTACCGGACACCAGAACTGGGCCACCGGCCCCTTTCCACTGCGAACCGTCGCCTCGCCGGTCTATGGAAACGGACTGGTCGTCGCCAGTTGTGGCCAGGGGGGACGATACGGTGTGTTGCAACGTGCCGTAGACACCTCCGGGCACGTGGTCTGGACACGCGAACGGATTCTGCCCTATGTCACCACTCCGATCATCTACGGGGATCACCTTTTCGAATGGAACGATGAAGGCATTTTTGGCTGCGTCGAGTTGGCCAGCGGAAAAGATGTTTGGACCAAACGGATTGGCGGCAACTACAGCGGATCCCCAATCTGCATCGACGGCAAAATCTACGGCGTCAGCGAGAAAGGCGACGTCGTGATTGTTGCCGCCAGCCCCCAATTCAAGCTGCTCGGAAAAATCCCCCTGGGCGACCCCTGCCACTCCACACCATCGGTCGCTGGCGGCCGTCTCTACTTTCGCACATTCCACCGGTTGATGTGTCTCCAGGCCCGGCCCGGAGACGAGTAATCCACTGACGAGACCTTCCTGGATAAGGAACGTGACGATGCAGCCTAGTGGCGACGCCCAACTGGTCGAACCCGGTGGTTTCCTGCTGGAATGCCCGCATTGCCGACAGGAATTGCGAGTGGCGAAAAAATACGCCGGCGCAAACGTCGAGTGCAAACTCTGTCATGGTCGTTTCCGACTCGATCCCGAGCACCCCTCGACTCACCTCCTGGGTTTCTTTGCCGAGTGCCCCCACTGCCTGGAGGAACTCCGCGCCCACTGGAGGTACCGACTGGCACGAGTCGCCTGCAAGCTCTGTGGAGGCCGAATCCAGTTCGTGGCAGCCAGCGGCAGGCCGCCCACCGATCGCTCGAACTCCGCACAACGCTCGTCGACGGTGTCCCCGAACTGACGACCAGCCGGGTCAAAACTGCGAGAGGAACCGGTAGTCGTTCTCAAAGAAACGGCGGATGTCAGTCACCTGGTACCGCATCATACTGAACCGCTCGATGCCGAGCCCGAAGGCGAAACCGGTCACCTCGTCGGGATCATACCCCACCTGCCGCAGCACGTTGGGATCGACCATTCCCGCTCCCCCCAGTTCCAGCCACCGATCCCGCCAGAGAACATCGACCTCGACTGAGGGTTCGGTGAACGGAAAGAAACTTGGCCGGAACCGGACCGAGACATCGTCCCCGAGAAAGGCGGTGGCAAAGTGCTTCAGGACCGTTTTGAGGTCGGCCATCGTGATGTCGGTGTCGACCGCCAGTCCCTCCATCTGATGAAACATGCAGTGGTGCGTGGCATCAATCGTGTCCGGCCGGTAACAACGTCCCAGTGAGACAATCCGCACTGGCGGAGCCGTCTGCTCCATCACGCGAATCTGCACCGTCGACGTCTGGCTCCGCATCAACACCGCCTGGTCGCCGCTCCCGACCGAGGCAGTCGCCAGGTAAAAGTTGTCCAGCGGATCACGGGCGGGGTGAACTGGCGGAATGTTCAGGGCAACAAAATTGTGGTGATCGTCTTCCAACTCCGGACCTGTGGCGACGCTGAATCCCATCCGGCCCACGATGTCCTTGAAATCATCCATCGTCCGAGTGATCGGATGCCGGCGACCGACCACCGGTCGTGGTCCGGGCAAGGTGACATCGACGGCGGCGACGGCAACCTGAGGACGAGCCAGCGCGGCCTGCCGCGCCTCGAACGCCGTCTGCACCTCGACCCGCACCTCGTTGAAAGCCTTGCCCAACGTCGGTCGTTCATCCGCCTCGGCCTGGCCCAACAGGGCTTGCAGATCCCGGAGTCGGCCCCGTTTTTTACCCAGGAACTCAACCCGGACCGTCTCGAGAACATCCTCGGACGAGGCCGCGGCGATCGCGACGAGCGCCTCGTCCTTGTAACTCGCAAAAGCAGCCTGGGCGTCGGCGGTCATCGTTGAGTCAGACGGGGTCAGGCCGCAGAAGCCGCGGCGGCCACGATCTCATCAAAGACCTGAGGATCGGAAATCGCGATTTCGCTCAGTGTCTTACGATCAAGTTCGATGCCGGCGGATTGCAGCTGATGGATGAACTCCGAATAACGAACTCCCCGCTGCCGACAGGCGGCGTTGAGCCGTGTGATCCACAAGCGACGAAACACTCGCTTCTTGGTACGGCGGTCACGGTAGGCGTACGCCCGCGATCGAACCACCGTTTCCTTGACAGTTCGCAGCAATTTGCCGCGACCGCCCCGGTTTCCCCGGGCTTCGCGGAACAAACGCTTCTTGGCTTTGCGCCGAGCTGATCCTTTGCGAACTCGTGGCATCGTCGTCCTCGCAATCGGCCCCTTCGGGCCGTGGTAGTTCGTATGGCTAAGTGCTGGATGGCCGGGTCCCGGACAATCAGGAACCCGGAGCCAGGTTCTCTCGGACTTCCTTCGCGTCCGTTGTGGTCAGGACACCATCCTTGCGCAATTGCCGCTTTTGCTTGCCCGACTTGTGGCTCAACAGGTGGCCACGGAATGCACTGCGGTGTTTGACCTTGCCCTTGGACGAGACCTTGAACCGCTTCTTCATTCCCTTGTGTGTCTTCTGCTTCGGCATCGCGTGCGTTCCTGGCAAAACTAACCCTTGGGAGCCAATACCGTTGACATCGTCCGTCCCCCCTCCATCCCCGGCGGTTTTTCCACCTTGGCGATGTCCTCGAGGATTTCGATGATCCCTTGCAGCATCTCGTGTCCACGATCCCGATGAGCATTTTCGCGGCCTCGGAAAATCACGTTGATCTTCACCTTGTCCCGATTCTCGAGGAATCGGCGAGCCCGCTTGATCTTGAACTCAATGTCGTGCTCACCCGTCTTCGGTCGCAACCGAATCTCCTTGACCTGGACGGTGTGCTGCTTGCCTCCCTTGGTCTTTCGCTTCTTCAGTTCGTACTTAAATTTCCCGTAATCCATGATCCGACAGACCGGTGGACGGTCGTTCGGACTCACTTCTACAAGATCCAAGCCGGCTTCCACTGCCAGTTGCAGCCCTTCCTCGGTGGGAAGGACACCGACCATATTTCCATCCGGATCGACCACGCGGACCGGAGTGATCCGGATCTGGTCATTGATCCGGTGCATCTGTTCCGCAGGTGTCGGCGGTAATCCTCTTCGGCGCAACGTCTCCCCCTGGTCCCGTCTGCCCAGACAACTGGGCCAATGCCCCTATTTTTATAGACGCCCTGCCCGGACGTCAAGAAACAGCCCCTATTCGGCTCGGTCACGGGGTTCCAAAACAACCGCACGCACACGATCAAAAGTGCCCGGATGGCCATTGAAACGATAAAACCCGTCGACGCAAACGTCCCAATTTGCGTGGTCCGTTTCCGATTCGGCCGACCGCCCGGTCATGATCACGTCACCCAGTTCCAATCCCTCGACACTGGTGGCGTTCAAACCGGGAACCGGCATCCGTACCGACAGCATGGTCATCCCATGGCTGGATTCGTCCGATGCGATCTCACCTCCGGCACCATCTATCTGTTCGGACTCGGTCAACCGGACAACAAACCCCGTAGACAATTCCACGTGCACCAGCCCATGACAATCACCCAGTTGCCATCGGAAACCAGCCAGCACAGAGTCGGAACGTTGACCCGCTGAAGCCAGCGCCGTTTCCGCTCGGACACTCAACTCCGCCCGGGCCTCCTGCCATTGCTGGCCATCGTGTTCATTCCGGACACGGACCAGCACCGCCGCGATCAATTCCACGGCACGGGTCAACAGCGATCGTTCCAGCCCGGTCAGTTGACGGCCCGGCTCGCCGGTTCCACCAGCCCCCAGCAGCCCTTCGACAAGACCAATCGCCAGTGAGGCCTCGATCGCAATCCTGCCGGTTTCACGAGGCCGAGGCCCCTGGATGACCCAGGTCCCGACCGTCTCACACGAATCCGGCAACCGCGCCCCCGGAGCCAGGCCGAGATATTCGATCGAGACCACGGCCTGTGGGTCCGAAGCGTCCTCCACCATCCGCTCGCTCATCACCTCGGACAACTCCGTCGCGGCAGATTCCAGCCGCAACTCCAGTTGGCGCAGAGTTTCCACCGACCAATCCGGTACCGCCACATCAGATTGTCCCGGCCGGGGTGCATGGGCCACGTCATGGCCGTCGGGCAACAACGCCTCGACCTCGGTTCGGCTCAGCACAACTCCCATCCCTGGGTCCTCCTCGACCCGGTGTCCAATTCACACCAATCCAGACCCGTTGGGTTCATCCGGATTTCAATTGGCCCGTTCCATGGACCACGTACTTGTAACTGGTCAGTTCTCGCAAGCCACACGGGCCTCGCGCGTGAAACCGATCTGTGCTGATGCCGATTTCGGCTCCCAAACCAAATTCGCCCCCATCGTGGAACCGCGTGCTGGCATTGACCATCACCGCCGCGGAATCAACGGCCCGCGTGAACTGCTGCGATGTTTCTACATCCGAGGTGACGATCGATTCGGTGTGTCCGGAACTGAACTCACGGATATGTTCCACCGCCGCCCCAACTCCATCGACGACACGAATCGAGAGGACCAGGTCCAGGTACTCGGTCCGAAAGTCCTCCTCGCTAGCCACCTCGGCCTCGGGCACCAGCCCCCTGGTCTCTTCGCAGCCACGCAGAATCACGCCCCGTTCCAGCAACGTCCTGGACACCTCGGGCAGAAATCTCTCGGCCACCTCACGGTCGACCAGCAGTGTCTCCGCTGCATTGCAGACTCCCGGACGTTGGCACTTGCTGTCCACCACGATCCGGCTGGCCATTTCGAGGTCGGCGGCCTGGTCGACATAGACGTGACAGATCCCGTCGAAGTGCTTGATGACCGGCATCGCCGCCTCGTCGGCAACGCGCTCGATCAGGGACTTGCCTCCACGTGGAATCGTCACATCGATCAAGTCGGCCATCCCAAGAAATTCACCCACAGCAGCACGATCGGTTGTGCCCACCAGTTGAGCCGATTCGCGGGGCAATCCACACTCCTGGGCTGCCCGGGACAGAATCTCGTGTAACGCCTGGTTGCTGTGTATCGCTTCCTTGCCACCTCGCAAGATCACCGCGTTGCCGCTCTTGACGCAAAGCGCCGCCGCATCGACGGTCACGTTGGGGCGTGACTCGTAGATGAAGAACACCACTCCCAGTGGAACCCGAACCCGGGTCACCAGCAGGCCGTTGGGCCGTTGGGTCGACTCGAAAACCTCGCCCACCGGATCGGGCAGCGCCACGACCTCTTTCAAAGCCGTGATCATCCCGTCAATCCGTTCGTCGGTCAGCCGCAGACGATCCACCGCCGCCTCGGTGAGTCCATATCCGGGAGCACGCTGGATGTCCTCCTGATTGGCCGCCGACAAATCCGGACGCCCGGAATCCAACAGTTCAGCCGTACGCAACAGCCAGCCGTTCCTTGTCTTCCCCGTCGACTCCGCCAAACGCACCGCGGCCGCTCGTGCCCCCTGGGCCATCGCACGGGTATATTGCTGCAAGTTGTCGGTCACGAGGACAATTTCGCCTTGGGTGAATGCACGATCTCGATCTCGGATTTGTGGAAATCCGGCTCCGTTTCCGGCTGTGAGGCGTGGAGTATCCTGCACCCCGAAAGACCCGTCAAGACCCGCCCTGATCGCCAACCCGCCGTTGCGCCCCAGCCGGGACAACAATCCCGCGAGTCCCCGGCTCGCTCCACCACGCCATCCGTGGACCGGTCAGTTTCTCGGCCAACAAACGGGCTACCAACTCGTGCCCGGCCGGACTCAACATGGCTCGATCGGGTTGAAACAAGTGGACCCCTTCACCCTCTGCACGAAATCCCCCGGACAGGTCACAGAGGGGAATATCATGTTGCCGCAAAAAATCGCCCAGGATTTGAAACGGCACGTCGCTGTTGAACACCGAATCCCCGGGAACTCCCACCAGGGCCCGGGCATCGGGATGCTTTGTCTCGTTGCGAGCGACTTGCCAGGGAGCCGGACAAACGGCCACGGCCAATCTCCCCCGACACAATTTCTGCAGCCGCGCGATTGGCTGAAGGGCCTGTTCAATGTGCACGGCCCAGTCGGGCGGAGCGTCCGTGAGCCAGGCGTATTGTCCCTGCGGACTTCCCGGATCGGAAACTGGTGGTTCGACGAGTGTCCGCGTCCAAAGGCTACCCAACTCCCGACTGCTCCAGGCAACCAGTCGAAACCGACTGCACAACTGTTGCCACGCATTCAGTCGCCCCAGTGACAAAGAAGGGTGTGGACAGGCCAATGGACGTCCATTCCGATCGGAGATCAATCGCGGTCGCTGTCGGTAGTCATCAGCAACGTCGGACATGTCAAAATTCAACAGCCACAGATCCGCGTCGAGTGCCAACAATTCGTGGCGAACCCGCAACAACGACAACAGCGGGCAATCGCCGGGAACACCCGCATTGATCACCTCAACCGGTCGAGCAGAACGCCGCTGCAGCGATTCCTGCAGCCGGTGGCAAAAGGTCTGCTCGTAAGGCACCCGATCGGCCAGCACCCGCTCGTCACCCAGGCAAACCACGCGAAGCACGCCGGGGGGCTTGGGCACAACTGGCTCCCCTCCCCGCAACCCCAGGCTGTTGGTCTGAATTGAAACCGACCGGTCCCCCACCACGGTCTCACGACGAACCAGCCGCCGCAGTGCCTGACCAGATGTCCACGAGGCACGAACCAGGTCCGTGCCCGCCTCTGGTTTGCCCCCGGGATCAACTGGAGATTCGACCAGTCGGACTCCGACCTCCAGCACGCACAGCAACACGATCAGCAACAACACTGCCTGAAAACCGGTCCGCAGCAAACGGCCGACGTGCCGAATTCCGCTCGCGATCGTCTTCAATACTCGCACGTGGGGTCCATCCCAGTCCCCTGCCCGAGCCAATTCACACGCGAATCACGCCCAGCAGGACGCGGGATGCTAGCCGGAGAAACCGACTGTGACAAGATGTCTTCATCACCGCAGAAACCGTCCTCATTCCATCACGAGCGACAGGCCCGTTTCGGACGAGAATTCGTATCCAGAAACCCGGAGCGATCCACGAGGCAGCGACTAGATGTGATCGCATTCAGTGAACCAGGCCGCGTCGGTCGAGTACGCATCGTCCCACGGAGCCTCCGTGGTCAGCGGACTGAGCATCGTCAACTCCTTGATTCTTGGAGTGACATCAAAACAGCCAGCAATCGCGTCGGAGGACGGCAGCCAGCCCCCGATCCGAGCCACCCCTTGAGTTGCTGCCCACTGCAACACCGTCTCCCAAAACGCTCGTTCATCAGCGCCGGGCAGTACTCCCCAGTCGAACACCCGCGACTCGGTTTCAGTCGGTTTCAACTGGATGTAACCGGATGGACGATCGGCTCCCTCATCGATCCACCAAAACCAGTCGTGCTCGGAATAGCGACCCCGCACCCAGTTCCAATACACCGTGTCGCGTTCAATCCAGACACTCCGTGAGGCCTGCACAGCGGAGTACATTTCTGCCAGGCCATCAGGCACTTCAGCCGGATCGAATTGTTCCAGTCGGCCACTGGCGGAATGGTCACCCGGTCTTGGCACGGCCCACGCGTAGTACGAATCACACAACCGGTACCCCATGCCACCGTAGTACTCCGGCTTGATGTCCGAGTAGAGCAACCCGAACTGGGCCCCCCCGGCCAACTGCTGTTGCAGGCCCCAATCCAGCAGAGTTGCGGCGTAGCCGCGCCGTCGGAATTCCGGTGGCGTGTGGACAGCACCGATCGCATAGCCGGGCCACGATTTTCCAGCAGCTCGCAACACAATCGGGTAGGCCCCCAGCGACGTGGCCACCACGCCATCGACGGTACCGACATACCAGGTGGCCCTCGCGTGCTGGACCGACTGCATCCGCCACGCCACGTACTCGGCAATCGGCCGTTCATCCCCCCAGCATTCATACACGTTGCCGAAGGCAGCAGCCCGTTCGGCATCGTTGGCGATGTGGCAGTCAAGTCCCGCGCTGTCGGTCATGGTGGACATGCTGTCGATTGTGCTTCCGTTCGTGGGCGGTATGTTTAGAGGCCGTCATATTGACCGCGTGGCCGGATGGCTTCAAGCCGCTCCTGCCCCTTCTCGCGAGTCAGTCATCACCACAGAGGCTCCAAAGATGTCCACACCTCATTCGATCAACAAGTCCGCCGCAGTTGACCTGGTGACAACGCTGATGGCAATTCCCGGCAAGAGCGGACAGGAGCGTGAGGTGGCCGAGGCGATCACCAGCCGACTCCGCGATGCCGGAGTTCCGTCGGATGCAATCCGGCACGACGCAGCCAACAGCCGCAGTCCGCTCGGCGGCGAAGTCGGCAACCTGATCGTCAAGTTGCCCGGCACTGTTCGAGCTCCGCGTCGCCTGATGATGGCCCACATCGACACTGTCCCACTTTGCGTCGGCTGCCGACCAGTTCGGCGCGGCCCACTCATCGAATCGCGTGATGCGGACACCGCGTTGGGTGGCGATGACCGTGCCGGAGCCAGTGTTGTCCTCAACGCGGCACTCGAGATCCTGTCACGTGATCTGCCTCACCCACCACTGACCCTGTTCTTCCCGGTCCAGGAAGAAGTCGGACTCTATGGAGCACGATTCGTCAGCCTTTCACGACTCGGCAAGCCCCTGATGGGCTTCAACTGGGATGGAGGCGCCCCGGGACTGGCAGTTGTCGGAGCCACCGGCGATTACAGCATCGATGTGACGATCGAGGGTGTGGCCAGTCATGCCGGAGGCCATCCCGAGGACGGTGTCAGTGCGATTGCCGTGGCGAGCCTGGCGATCGCCGACCTGACAGAAAACGGCTGGCACGGGCTGATTGAAAAAGGTCGAAACCGCGGAACCAGCAATGTGGGCATCATCAACGGCGGCGATGCCACCAACGTTGTCACACCCCGGTTGACTCTCAGAGCCGAGGCTCGAAGTCATGCCCCGGCATTCCGAAAACGGATCGTGGCCGAATTTGAGAAGGCCTTCCGACGCGCCGCCAAAAAGGTCCGCAACACGGCCAAGGCAACCGCCCGCATTCAATTCGACCCGCAGCTGAAATACGAATCGTTTGTGCTCTCGGAGAAAGAACCCTGTGTGCAGACGGCATTGGCGGCCGTCGAGGCCGTTGGCCTTGATCCCGGAGTGAGGATGTCCAATGGAGGCCTCGACGCCAACTGGATGGTCGCCCACGGCATTCCCACCGTCACGCTCGGCTGTGGCCAGCAGGACATACACACCGTCAACGAGTCACTGCATGTCGAGAGCTTCCTGCAGGCGTGCCAGATCGGGCTGCAACTGGCCACTGGCACAGTTTGAATCGGCCGGTCCATTCCGATTCGCCACCGAAACTCCTACACTCCCCACGTCGCCTCGGGTTGCTATTTTCGACCAGTACAGCCGAGGCTAGAATGCTATCGGTCTCTCCTCCTCGCCCCTTCCCGGGAACAGACTGGTTCAGTGCCCGTTCAAGCAATGACCGCCGAAGAGACGCTTGCCCGTTTCGCTCCCCTGGTCGCAGCGGCCCTGGCCGATTCATTGCCACGGGGAACCGACACCCCCGACGCGCTCCGTGAAGCGATGCGCTACAGCCTGATGGCCGGGGGCAAGCGGTTGAGGCCGACCCTGGTCCTGCTGGCGGCCGAGGCCTGTGGAGCCGCTCCCCGGGACGCTCTGCCGGCGGCCTGCGCCGTGGAAATGATTCACACCTACTCGCTGATCCACGATGACCTGCCAGCCATGGACGACGATCTCCTCAGACGAGGTCAACCGACAAGTCATATCGTCCACGGTGAGGCCCTGGCGATCCTTGCCGGTGATGCCCTTCTGACCAGGGCGTTCGAAATCCTCACCACCGACCTCCCTGACCCGGCCGTCGCAGCCGAGTGCTGTCGCGTCCTGGCCTCGGCCGCCGGAAGCGATGGTATGGTTGGTGGCCAGGTGGCGGACCTGGCCGTCACCGACGTGGAACCCGCATCCGACTCCAGTCCAATGGAAACACTCGCCGCAATCCATCACCGCAAGACAGGGCGATTGCTGGCTGCCAGCCTGGAATTGGGAGCGGTCATTGCCGGAGCTCCCGAAGATATTCGCCAACAGCTAGTCGACTACGGCCAGCAGATCGGCCTGGCCTTCCAACTCACAGACGACCTGCTTGATGTTGTGGGTGATGCCCAACAAATGGGAAAGCCGCCGGGACGAGACGCCGCGTTGGGCAAGTGGACCTACCCGGCACTGGCCGGAGTCCAGCAGAGTCGCGAACTGGCCCGGGCCTGTATCGAGTCCGCACAGGCAGCGATCCGACCACTGGGCGACGCGGGTGACCCGTTGCGAGTCCTGGCCGAGTTTGTCGTCGAGAGGGATCACTAGGATGAGCCAACTCGAACTGCTGCCACAACTCGAATCGCCGACGCAGCTCAACGACTACACCGACGAACAACTGCTGCAACTGGCCGGAGAAATCCGCGAGGTACTCTGCACGGTCGTCTCGGACCGTACCGCTCACTTCGCCAGCAATCTTGGCGTCGTCGAACTGGCAATCGCCCTGCACCTGGTTTTTGACTTCGAACGTGACCGACTGATCTGGGACACCGGACACCAGGTGTATCCACACAAGCTGCTCACCGGCCGTTACGCCGAATTCCACACGATGCGGCAACAGGGCGGCTTGATGGGGTACCCCAACCCCCAGGAAAGTGACTTCGACCTGTTCATGACTGGCCACGCGGGAGCCAGTGTTTCCACCGTCCTGGGACTCAAGGCCGGGGACGACTTGCTGGGCGATGATGACCGCAAGGCCGTCGCGGTGATCGGCGACGGGGCCCTGCCCTCGGGAATCGTCTTCGAGGCCTTCAACAACGCCTCGGGCCTGAACAAGGACCTGCTGGTCATCCTCAACGACAACGAGATGGGCATCTGTCCGCGAGTCGGTGGCCTGGCCTCCACACTCGACAAGGCACGCACCGCGCCGTTCTACGACGGGCTGAAACGTGACGTGCAGGCGTTCCTCAACAAGGTGCCCGTCGTCGGACAACCGGTCGAAAACGTTCTTGGTGGAATCAAGGACGCCGTCAAGAGTTTCCTCCACGGTGGAATGCTCTTCGAAGAACTCGGCTTCCGTTACATCGGTCCCGTGGATGGGCACGACCTGTTTGCACTGCGACGCTACCTCGACATGGTCAAGAACGTCCGGGGGCCGGTACTGCTGCACGTCTTCACCGAAAAGGGCCACGGATTCCAGCCGGCCACACAGGACCCGGTCAAGTTCCACACCCCCGCCCCGTTTCAGCGTTCCAATGACAACGAGGTGATCTCGATCCCTGCCGGATCAGCACCGGCCTACACCAACATCGTCAGCGAGACCATCTACCGTGCGATGGAAGCGGATCCGACGGTGGTCGTGTTGACCGCCGCGATGTGTGCTGGAAACAAGCTGGATCACGTTCGCGAAGATTTTCCGGACCGGTTCTTCGACACGGGAATCTGCGAGAGTCACGCGGTGGCCTTCGCGGCGGGAATGGCCAAGGCCGGCCTGAAACCGATCGTCGCCATCTACAGCACTTTCTTGCAACGCAGCTTCGACCAGATCTTCCAGGAAGTCACCCTGCAGGGACTCCCGGTGACCTTCTGCCTGGATCGATCAGGATTGTGTGGCCCCGATGGCCCCACGCACCACGGTGTCTTTGACCACTCCTACCTCCGACCGTTCCCCGGGCTGACCGTGATGGCTCCGGGAGACTCACACGACATCGCTCCCATGCTCGCCTTCGCGCTGGAACACGACGGCCCGGTTGCCATCCGGTACCCCAAGACGACGATCGAGACGGTCGAACGCCCGCCGCAACCGGTCGCACTCGGAAAGAGCGAGATCATCCGGCAAGGCCGTGACGGCACCTTTCTGGCCAGCGGCACACTGCTGGCCACCTGCATCGCGGCAGCTGACCAACTCGATCAAGAACACGGAATGGACGTGGGGGTGGTCAATGCCCGCTTCATCAAGCCACTGGACACGGGCCTGATCGAGCAGATTTTCTCCGACGACAGTGGTTTCGTGATCACCGTCGAGGAAAACGTGCTGACTGGTGGATTCGGAGCTGCTGTCCTCGAGGCAGCCGCCGACATCGGGCTCGACACTCGCCGACTCCACCGGTGCGGCCTGCCCGATGCATTTGTCGAACTCGGAGACCGCAACGACTTGCTGGCCTCGCACGGACTGGACATCGATGGCCTGGTCCAGGCCGCCCGCACAATCGCCTCGACACCAATATCCGCCATCGACAACTAAGACACACCCCGTGGTTGCACCAGTACGATCCAGGGAGGGATCGAAGATGCCACGCCTGAGAACCAAGTCCTTTTCGGCCAGCCAGGCCACCGTCCTCGCAACGGTGCTCCTGGGACTCGTCGCCCAGGTTCCTGCCCAGGACACCGGGCAAGCCGCCGCCGACACCGGAAAACCAAAGATCCGCCTGGTCGAGGACCCCCGGGCCGACCGATTGCTCGACGTGACCGCGAGACTCACTGTTCGAGGCCGCGTGCTGGCGCCGGTTGGAGTTGATCGTGTCGTGCCGCTACCGCTACAGGCCACTGCCCGGCTCTCCTGGCAATCCCGTCGTCTGAAACCGGTGGGCGAATTCCATGGTTCGTTGCGAGCAGTGAGGCAATTCGTGTCCGCCGACTCGGCTGTCAGCGTCGACAGAAGAACCACCGAGTCGTCACTGAGTGCTCCCCGGCGGACAATCGTGACCGAGGGCACCCCGTCAGGACTTCGACACTATTCGCTCAATGGCCCGCTGACTGGTGACGAAGTCGAATTGCTGGAACTTCCAGCCGACCCGCTCGCATTGATCGGCATTCTGCCACTGGGCCAGGTTCCGCACGACCACACCTGGACCCCCGGCAGTTGGACGCTTCCATTGGTCACCGGCCTCGATGCGGTCACCCGTGGTGCGCTCAAGGGGCGATTGGCCAGGGTGACCGACACGACCGCCGAAGCAATCGTGGAAGGCACCGCGGATGGAGCCGCCGGGGGAGCCTCCTCGAAAGTGACGTTTCATGGAACGCTGGTCTTTGACCACCAACGTGGGTTCCTCAAACAAGCCCGGATCACGATCGAAGAACATCGCCAGGCAGGCCCGGTCAGTCCGGGCCTGGAAGTTGTCGCGGAGGTCACAATTGACCGTCAACTGGCCTCGGACAACATCAAGCTATTGCCCGGTGTCGTGAAGAAATGTCCAAGACAACCGCAAGCCGCCCAACTGCAATTGTCACTCGAGACTCCTGGTCACGGTCGTCTGCTGCACGATCGCAATTGGCACATCTTCCATCAGACACCCGAGGTCGCGATCCTGAGACGACTCGAAAACGGCCGACTCGTGGCGCAGTGCAACCTCTCCAAGGCGCCCAGCGTCGTGGCCGGAAAAATGACCGGCCGCGAGGAGTTTCTGCGAGATGTCAAGGGGGCACTGGGCCCCCGGTTCCGCGAACTCGTCTCGGTCGAGCCGCTGCCGGCCGGTGGCTCTCGTCCCAAACAACGCGGTTGGCGAATCACTGCCACCGGAATCGATCACGGCCTCCCGATGCACTGGTTCTATTACCTGTGCACACATCCCTCGGGGCGTCAACTTTCCCTTGTCTTCGCGGTCGAGAGCCAACAACTCAAGACCTGGCGACAACGAGATCGTGACATCGTCTCGAAACTGGAAATCCAGCCACAAGTCCCCCGCGCGGCCGCCCGCTGAATTGTCTCGAACCATCGTGCGGAGTCAGAACGCCCGCCTTGTTCGGTTGATTGGGATGCGATACCATCCGCGAGGAGAACGTGGCTCGACGGGCGAATCTGCCCCGTTGCTGTCCCGACTCCGGCGCCACCCGCCTGGCGGGTGACCGCTTGTAATTCTCGCACCTGAAACGACTGGAAAATGGGATGTTCAAGTCAACTTGGCGAGTGGCCTCGATGTGTTTTCTGGGCCTGTTGTTGCTGGCCGGTGGAACGATCTGTGCCCAGCAGTTCGAACAGAATCCCGATGACCAGAAGGCTGCCCAGATGGTGTGCCAGTTGGTCCACCGATTTCACATCAGCCAAAAGAAAATCGACGACAGTATCTCCAGGAAGACCCTTGAACGTTACATCGACTCGGTCGATCCATTGAAGCTGTACTTCGTCAAGAGCGACATCGAGGCTTTCAAAAAACTCGAGACAAAACTCGACGATCAACTGGTACAGGGTGACGTCAAGTTCGCCTACCTGGTTCACCAGGCCTATCTGGAACGAGTTCGGCGACAGGTCAAGATCGCGCAGGATTACATCCAGGTCGAACACGATTTCACCACCGATGAATCCCGTATCGCCAATCCCGATCACCTCGAGTGGTGCACATCAGGACAACAACTCAACGAGCGGTGGCGGAAACGGATCAAGGCCGAACTCCTCGCAAAAAAACTCGAAGACACCAAGTTGCCAGAGGCTCGCAAGCAACTCGCCAAGCGGTACACAAACATCAAGCGGTTTGCCGAGCAGACCGATCGATCCGAGGTGTTGCAGCGATACCTCTCGGCGATGACCCACAGCTTCGATCCACACTCCAGCTACATGTCGCCCCAGACCCGAGAAGATTTCGACATCAGCATGAGATTGAGGCTCCAGGGTATTGGAGCGGCGCTGAGCAGCGAGGATGGCTTCACGGTCGTGAGGCAAATCGTCCCGGGTGGTGCCGCCGACAAGGACGGTCGCCTGGAATTGGGTGACAAGATCACCGGAGTCGGCCAACAGGAAGGCGACATCGAGGACATTGTCGAAATGAAACTCAGCCGTGTCGTTCGGCTGATCCGCGGTAAGAAAGACACCAAGGTGCGACTGCGGGTCAAAACAGCCAAGACGAGCGAGACCAAGATTTACGTATTGACCCGTCAGGTCATCGAGTTGAAGCAGTCCCAGGTCACTTCAACGGTCATCGACGCCAGCACACGAATCAAGGGGACCACTGGCCGGATCGGCGTGATCAACATGCCCTCGTTCTATCGTGACTTCGAAGCAGAACGTCGCGGAGTGGCTGACTTTCGCAGTGCCGCTCGAGATGTTCGCAAGGCACTCGACAAGTTCAATGACGACGGCAAGGTCGACGCGGTGATCATCGATCTCCGGACCAATGGCGGTGGTGCACTGAAAGACTCCGTCGAAATCTCGGGCCTTTTTATCGAGGACGGACCAGTCGTTCGGGTCAAGGAACTCGACGGCACCATCACACCCCACGTCGACCCTGATTCTGGCATCGCATGGAAAGGCCCCCTGGTCGTGATGACCAGCCGCATGTCGGCATCGGCTTCGGAAATTTTCGCCGGGGCCATCACCGACTACCGTCGTGGGCTGCTCGTCGGAGACCAGACCACGCACGGTAAGGGCACCGTTCAGAATGTGATGGCCGTGCGGACTTCTTCGCCGTTGAATTTCTTCGACCGCAAGCCTCCTGGGGCCTTGAAATTGACCATCCAGCAGTTTTACCGGGTCAACGGCGACAGCAGCCAGGAGCGAGGAATTCCATCGGACATCGTTCTGCCTTCGGTCATCAACCACATGGACATCGGGGAAAATGCCCTGGACAACCACCTGCCCTTCGACAAGATCCCGGCAGCCAACTACGACGCCGTGTCATTGGTGAACCCAAAGATTGTCTCGGCCCTGGCTCTATCGAGTAAGAAGCGAACCGACGCTGACGCCGAATTCACCAAGGACCGCACGGCGATCAAAAAGTTTCTGGAACGCAAAAAACGCAAGACCGTCTCGCTCAACGAGTCGGTGGTCCGGAAGGAAATTGCAGAGAACAAGCAAGACGACAAGGCGGACAAGGACGAAAAAAATCAGCCCAAGAATCCGCCAGTCTTCCGAGACGACCATTACAACAACGAGGTTCTGCAGATCACGCTGGACTATATCCAGCAACTCAAGCAGGCCAAACTTGTCCGCAAATAATTAGCTGGGCCAACACGTAGTCCCTCTCGCACACGGCATGCCCGCGATAGACGTCCGCAATCTGTCGAAGATCTACCGGGTCTTCCGAAAACGCGAAGGCCTGCTCGCCTCTATCCGCGGACTGTTTCATCGTGAATACGAGGCCATCCATGCGGTGGACGGGATTGACTTCACGGTGGAACGAGGCGAGATGGTCGCCTTCCTGGGGCCCAACGGGGCCGGCAAGACCACCACTCTGAAACTGCTCAGTGGTCTCATCTTTCCCACCGGTGGCGAGGCGAGCGTCCTCGGCCACGTGCCCTGGAAACGCGAGAACGCCTACCGCCGACGGTTCTCGCTCGTGATGGGACAGAAGAACCAACTCTGGTGGGACCTGCCCGCCCAGGAATCATTCCGGTTGCACAAGGAGATCTACCGGATTGAAACCGACGAGTTCGATCGCAGGATCGACGAATTGACCGAATTGCTCGAAGTCCGTGATCTGGTCGGACAGCCCGTCCGAGAACTGTCGCTGGGTGAACGGATGCGGATGGAACTGATCGCGGCGCTGCTCCACAGCCCCGATCTGTTGTTGCTGGACGAACCCACGATAGGACTTGATGTCATCTCCCAACGCAAAGTGCAGCAGTTTCTCAAGTACTACCAGAAAGAACGCCAGATCACCGTACTGTTGACCAGCCACTACATGAAGGATGTCGAGGCGCTGTGCCAACGGGCGATCATCATCAACCAGGGACAGATCAAGCACGATGGTCCGCTCGAAGAGATCGTCGACCGTTTCAGCCAGCACAAGGTGATCGAGGTCCAATTCGCCGGAACCGAGCTTCCCGAGGATCTCGAGAACTTTGGCGAGGTCTTCGAACGACAACCACCGCGTGCCAAATTGCGTATCCCACGTTCTGACGTCCCCAGAACGCTCACGACACTTCTGGGCAAATTTGCAATCGAAGACATCAGTGTCGAAGACCGGCCTCTGGAAGAAGCCATGGCCGAACTCTTCACTGACTCGGCAGCCCCCCCTGCCCCCTCCTGATCAACACTCCCCTCCTCGCAGCGCACACCACCATGCTGGCCCAAGCCAGAACCAACTGGGTGATTCTCAAGACGTGCCTCGAAGAGAGGTTCGTCTACCGCGCCGACTTTGCGTTCGCGACGCTTGTGAGATTCCTGCCGATCGTCACCCAGATCTTCCTCTGGGGGGCCATTTACTCGGGGGCCTCGACCGGAGACAACCCGGACAAAGCAACCACGCTCAACAGCTACACCTACCACCAGATGATCGCCTACTACCTGCTGGTCATGCTCGCGCGGGCGTTCTCGAGCATGCCAGGGCTCGCCGGCGGAATCGCCCGAGATGTCCGGGATGGCACCATCAAGAAGTACCTCACGCAACCCATCGACATGCTCGGGTACCTCTTCTGGCACCGGATCGCGCACAAGCTGGTCTACTACGTCATCGCCGCAGGCCCTTTTGCCCTCGTCTTCTATCTCTGCCGAGACTACTTCCCGCTCGGCCTCAATGCCGCCACCCTGCTGGCTCTGGTCCTGTCATTGATGATGGGTTTCCTGATCGGCTTCCTGATCGAAAGCCTGATCGGGCTGATCTCATTCTGGTTCCTGGAAGTCAGTTCACTGCTGTTCATCTTCAACATGCTCAACTACTTTCTTTCCGGCCACATGATCCCACTCGACTGGCTCGGCAACGTGGGACAGTGGGTCGAATTCCTGCCGTTCCGATTCCTGGCCTATGTGCCGGCAGCAATCGCGCTGGGCAAGCCGGGATACGTGCTGGGAGGAGGACTCGAACGGATGTTGCTGATCGAGATGGCCTGGATAGTCGGCCTGTTGGTCCTCAACCGGATCACGTTCGCGCGTGGAGTTCGTCGTTACGGTGCGTTTGGTGGCTAAGACCATTTTGACACAGCTAGTCAATCGTCCCGGCAAAGCCTAGAATCCCCGTTTCCCCCAACCCGACCCGCCACATCCGGATTCTCCACAATCCGACTTCCCGCGTGACCACTCCCACCTGCTCCACCACCTCGCCGGTCTACAACCGGTTGTTCTGGTTGACCTTTGCCGCCAACACGGTGCTGGTACTGGCCAACGCGCTGACATTTCGCTTTGCCGAATTTGTCACGTTCCTGGGCGGGACCGAACAACTGACCGGAACGGTGATCGCCCTGGGTGTCCTCGCGTCTGTCGCCGTACGTTTCCGACTCGGCCAGGACATCGACGCTTGTGGCACCAGGCGGTTGTGGCTCGTCAGCACCCTGCTGTTTCTGACCGCCTGCGGACTTCTGATTCTCACCGAGACCATCTCCTGGATCCTCTACAGTGCCCGCATCGCCTTCTCGATTGGCATTGCCGGTATGTTCACCTGTTCGATGGTCAACATCCAGAACGTGGTTCCGGCCGCAAGAAGAACCGAGGCCATCGGCAGTCTCGGCACCAGCGGCTTCCTCGGCATGATCGCTGGCTCGCTACTGGGTGACCTGGTTTTCGCAACGTTGCCCGACGGAAGCGTTCGTTTCACCGTTCTCTTCGCTGCGGCACTGGCACTCGGCTGCATCTACCTGGCCCTGGTGATGGTGATCACCCGTGGCCACAACCGCCCCGAAACGCGGCAACTCACCCCACCCATCCACCAGTTGGTCCGGCAATACTGGCCCGGTTCGGTGATGCTGGTGGCCCTGGTGATGGGTGCCGGACTCGTGGTGACCAGTGTGTTCCTGACGCGAATGGCCACCCAGCGTGGAATCTCCAACATCGGTTCTTTTTTCGTTGGATACAGTCTCGCGGCCCTGGCCTGCCGTATCGGCACGCGACGCTGGAGCCGCACGGTGGGACGCCGACGGATGATCGGCCTGGGACTGGGCGGACACGCCGTAGGTCACCTGTTGTTGATGACCGTCTGGAGCGAATGGCAATTGGCCATCCCCGCAGTTTTCTGCGGACTCGGTCACGGCCTGCTGTTCCCCGCGGTCACGTCCCTGGGTTCTGGCAGCTTCCCTGTCCGTTTCCGTGGCACTGGCACCACGATTGCCCTGGGCATGTGCGAACTGGGTGTGGCGATCTTCTCGCCACTGATGGGCTGGATCATTGACGCATGGGGATTCAATACCATGTACGCGTTCTCCGTCACGCTGACCGTCACGCTCGGCACCGTCTATCTCGTTCGATCACGTCACCTGGTCGACGACGAGAGAATCGAGGCGACCAGATCCATTGTCGAAACCGGCACCGAGCCAGCAATCACCTCGCCGGTGTCCGTCCGCAACGCCCGTTCTCCCGTGACCGACACCGATCTTCAGATCCCGGTATTGCCGCCGGACAAGAGCGTCGAGGTTTCAGCCTGACGGCTTGCGTCCGATCCCCTTTTGCAGATCGGCGACCAACTCAGCCAGCACCGACGCGTCCCGCGATGCCATCACGTGCTTGATCCGGCTGGGAACGACCTCCAACCTCTCGAGCAATGCCTCGGTCCTCTCCCAGAGCTTGTCCTTGGCGGCCTTGGATTCGGCCAGGTACAAGCTCGTGACGAGTTCACTGAGTTTCCCCTCATCGATCTGCTCACGATTCTCGTAGTACCGCCGGATCACGCCCTGCTGGAACTTGCTGTATTCGCGTTTCGCCATCAGACCAGACCTGCTTCGTGACAGAAATCCCGCTCCTGTTCTTCTATCGGCATTCGACACCGTTGACGTCCCGCGAATCACCGCGCTACGATGTCGACCACAAAATCGCCCTCCTGGCATCTCCTCCGAACACGACTGGGCCATCATGCTCCAATCACCTCGTCAACTCACCCGTCGATCGTTCCTGGCCGCCGCCGCCGTCGCCGGTTTGCCAGGCACATCCACACAGGCCGCCGGCATTTCGAAGCGTTACGACAAACTCAGCCGCCGCGGCCTTCTGGGTGAGGTGGTGATCGAGACCAAGGTCAAGGACAAGAAGATCTTCACCGAGGGACCAGCGGTAGACGCCCGCGGGCTGGTCTACTTCACCAACGTTCCAGCCGAAAAGATCCTGACATGGGACCCGGTCCGAAAAAAACTGTCCGTGTTTCGCACTCCAAGCAACAAAGCCAACGGCCTGCTGTTTGACCCGGCCGGCCGTTTGCTCGCATGCGAGGGTGGAGCAGGACGTGTCACGCGGACCGATCTCGGCACCGGCAAGATCACCGTGCTGGCCGACGAGTACGAGAACTTCCCGCTCGCAGCGCCCAATGACCTGGCATTGCTGAAATCCGGCACCCTGTTTTTCACCTCCCGTCCAGGCACTCCCGACCCGACAAAGGGCAACCCCAACGCCGTCTACCAACTCGACCTGGGAACCAAGCAGCCTGGTGGCCGGATCCTGCACCGGGTGCTCGAATGGAAGACCATCCACATGCCCAACGGCATCGTGTCCTCGCCCGACGACAAGGTGCTCTACCTGATCGAAGCCCACCCTGACGCCGGGCACCATCGCTTGATCTACGCCTACCAACTCGACAGTGACACCTGTTGGACCAAACCACGGACCTTGATCAACTTCTCGCCAGGACGTAGCGGTGACGGCATGTGCATCGATGCGGAGGGAAATCTCTACATCGCCGCGGGACTGCACAAGACCCGTAAGACCAGCGAAACACTCGACACCCGCCCGGGAATTCACGTCGTCTCACCCGAGGGAAAACTGCTTGACTTCGTTGAGACACCCGTCGACACGATCACCAACTGTGCCTTCGGCGGCAAGGATCTCCGGTCACTCTACGTCACCTGCGGCCCCTACCTGCTGAGCATCCGTACGCGGATCCCCGGCAAGGCGGCTTATCGCCCCGGGAAGTGAATTCGCCGTGAACCGACCGAATGAGCCGATCAATTCGATCGACGATAAAATGGCAGCTTGACCACCTCCGCCGCCACTCGTTTGCCTCGCACATCAACCTCCAGAGCCGTACCCACTTCGGACACTCCCGGCTCAACGTAGGCCATCGCGATCGCCATCTCGAGCGTCGGAGAAAACGTCCCACTGGTGACCTCGCCCACGGTCGCCTCGCCGCTGACAACCATGGCCCCCTCGCGGGCAATCCTCCGTCCATCCAACTTCAGTCCCACCCGCCTCTTCCGGTCGCTCCGATCCCGTGCCACCACCGCCGCCTCGCGACCGATAAAATCGGCCGCGTCCGGCTTCACCGCAAACCCCAGCCCGGCGGTGTAGGGATCGATGAGTTCATTCAGTTCATGGCCATACAGCGGCATCGCGGCCTCCAGCCGCAGCGTGTCACGGCAGCCCAGACCGCAGGCCACCGTTTCGCCTCCCGCCAGAACGCTCTCCCACAGGATCGGACCGGCCTCCGACGGCACGATCAACTCGAATCCATCCTCGCCCGTGTATCCGGTACGACTGACGCGAGCCGGGTGCCCCAAAACGATTCCCGATTCACAGCGGTAATAGCCCATCGTGGCCACATCGATGTCGGTCACGGCCGCGACCACGTCGACTGCACCGGGTCCCTGCACCGCAACCATCGCCCACTCCACGGTCCGATCCACCACCTCGACATCGAAACCCGCACGATGGTTCTCGATCCACTCGACGATCTTCAATCGGTTGGAGGCGTTGACGACCAGCAGGTAATCATCCTGGAACCTGTACACCAGGACATCGTCGAGAATGCCACCGTCATCACGGCACACCAGCGCGTAACACACGCGGCCCGTCCCCAACGACTCGATGTCATTGGTCACCAGGCTGTCAATCAATCGACAGGCATCGGGACCGGAAAACGCCAGTCGGCCCATGTGTGCGATATCGAACAACCCGATGGAGGTGCGGACCGCCGTGTGCTCCTCGATGATCGAAGTGTACTGCACCGGCATTTCCCAACCGGCAAAGTCGACCAGTCGACCGCCATGACCCTGGTGCCAGGCATGAAACGGTGTTTTCAACAACGTTTCTGTCATAGGTTCTCTCGCTCGTTTCCTGCGGCACTCCAACTCGATCGAGGCCGTTTCGACGCACGTTGAACCTCGGCGCGGCTGATGTCAAGTGTCACCGCCGACCGCGACGACCGCGACCGCCTCGGCGGCCACCACGTTTCCCGGTGCCACGCGGTCGACTGCGGCCACCTGCATCCGAAGTTCGCGACGACCGCTTGCCCGAAGTGCCGCCTTCTTCCCGACGTCGTACCGTGCCACTGCGAGCGTCCATCGCGAAACGAATGCTGCGATCATCCAGGTCCACGGCAACAATCTTGACTCGCACCGCATCACCCAGCCGAAAGCTCCGCCCGGTCCGACGCCCCGTCAGCGTCAGTTCACCTCGATCGAAGTCAAAGAAATCATTCACCGCCAGTTCACTCACGTGAACCAGCGACTCCACCGGGATCCCCACTCCACGGCAAATGACACCGAATTTTTCCACCCCGACCACCACCGCATCGATCGTCTCGCCCCGCCGGTTGTCCATGTAATGCAGCAGCTTCAACTGGACCAGCGCCCGCTCGGCCTGCTCGGCTCGGCGCTCGGTCAACGAACACGATCGTCCCAGCCTGGTCGCCTTCGCATCGGTCAAACCCTTGGACCGTTTTCCGGTGGCGATCGCCGTGATCATGCGGTGAATCACCAGGTCGGGATACCGGCGAATCGGGCTGGTGAAGTGACAATAATCTTCAGCAGCCAGTGCATAGTGTCCGTCCTCTCGGCCGGTGTACTCGGCCTGCTTGAAACTTCGCAATAACGCGTAATTGACAGCATGGCTCAGGGGACCACCGGAAGCCGAATCGATCAGCGCCTGCAGGGCGGGCCTGGACTGGGGCCGATCCAGCCGGAAGCCGAGTCCCGAGACAAATGTGGCGAATTGCCTGAGCTTTGCTGGACTGGGGGAGGGATGCACGCGACGCAGGAACACCAGCCCGCGACCGGTGAGCTCCCCGGCGACGGCCATGTTGGCCGCCAGCATGAACTCCTCGATCACCTGGTGACTCTCGTCGTGAACCGCCTCCTGGATCGACTCGACCCCTCCCTGGCGATCCAACTCAATCCGCACCTCCGGCAGATGCAATTCCAACGCACCGGCGTCGAATCGACGACGCCGCAGCAGGCGACTCAGCCGGTGCATGTCAGACAACAGGCGTCGCACTGGAGCTGCCACTCGGCCAGGAAAGCCGTCGGGATCGGACAACAGCCCACTGACCTCCTCGTAACTGAATCGCCTGTCCACGCGGATGGCCGCCTTGGCGAATTCGACATGACGCACGACTCCCTCGTCGGTGTACTCGATCATCGCAGAGAGCACATACCGGAGCCGTTTTTGCTGCAGGCTGGCCAATCCGTTTGAGAGCAATTCCGGCAGCATCGGGATCACCTGGCCGGGCAGATACACACTGGTCCCCCGTAGCCGGGCTTCACGATCGAGCGCTCCCCGGGGACGCACAAAATGGGACACGTCGGCGATGTGCACCCCCAGCCGCCAGCCACCGTCCTCAAGAGCTTCCAGCGAGATCGCGTCATCAAAATCGCGAGCATCGGCGGGATCGATCGTGACGACAGTCAAGTCCGTGAAGTCCTGTCGGTCACCGACCACTTCATCGTCGAATGCCGCCGCGACATCACGGGCCTCCTGCAGCACCTCTTCGGGAAACTCGCCCGGCAACCCGTACTCGTGGATCACCGTCTGTTGATCCACCCCCGGAAGGTCCCGAGCACCGAGCACCTCAACGACCACCCCCTCGCCTGCCCGATTCCGGTCGGGAAAATGTAGAATCTCGAGTACGACCTGGTCACCTGGCTGGGCCCCCCGAGCCGCGGGGTCACCCACCTCGATCGGACCCTCGAACAAGCCCCGGTCGACCCGCACCAGGCCACGGCCGTCACGTTCGAAATAGCGACCGACAAACCGGGTTTTCACTCTCTCGAGAACCGCGACCACCTCGCCACGCCGACTTCCACCACCGCGGCGACCGCCGGTCATGCGAACGCGAACGGTGTCGCCGTCGAAAGCCCCGTGCATGTCCGAAGCCTTGATGAACAGCTCCGCCGGTGGCACCCCGTCGTCACGCGACGGCAATCGAAAAAAGCCAGCCCCGCGAGCGGTCCGTTGCACGGGCCCCTCGAACACCGTCGATCCGCGTGAACCGCGTCGTGCCACCGCCGACTAAACCCCGCTATTCATGGAAGAACTGGACGAGTCACCCGAATCCCGTCCCTTGTAGAACTTTCGACCCAGTCGCGGAACATAACTGGTCCAGACCGACTGCCGATTGGGGTCACTGTTGATCACGTCCATCGTCTCGTTCAACCGGGCGTCGAGATTGTCCAGGTGGTGTAACGCGATCGCCTCGGGCGTCATCGGCACCCGTGGGCTGCCTGTTTCAAGCGAACCGTGATGGCTGACGACCAGGTGTTTGAGTTGCAGCAGCAGGTCCGAATCGAATTCTCGGCCTGTTCGCTCGACACACTCGGCGACCTTCACCTCCAGGTCCTCAAGGATCAGCACGATGTGCCCCAGCAACTGGCCCTCATCGGTGTAGGCGAGTGTGCCATCGACTGAAATCTCACGGACCTTGCCGAGATCATGCAGGAACACACCGGCCAGCAACAGGTCACGATTCAAGAACGGATACAGTGCTGCGATGCGGTCACCCGCCTCCAGTAGCGTGGCGACGTGCTCGAGCAGCCCCCCGCGAAAAGCGTGATGAATCTTGATTCCTGCCACGCCCTTGGCAAAGGCCGACACGAGTTGTTCGTCATCCAGAAAACACGACATCAATTCGCGGAGATCGTCATTCTGCAAATCCCGTAACAACTCGTTGACCCGAACCAGTTGTCGTTCCGCCGCCTCGGTGCGATCCTCCTCGAAATCCTCGGTCTTCACCGTCGCCGCATCGACCAGATCAATCCGGGTCAGGATCGTCTGCAACGCCCCCTGGTACAGCTGCACCTTGCCTTCGATCCGAACGAAATCACCCGTGTCGAATCCCGCAGCCATCTCCTCGGTGATATTCCACATCAACCCGTGAACCACCCCGGTGCGATCCCTCAGGTGAACCAGCAGGTAGAGATCACCGTTGCGGTTGGCCCGGAGTTGCTTCTCGGCCAGCAAATAGATCTCGTCGATCGACTGGCCATTGCGGAGATGTTCGACGTATTGACGGGGCATGGGCATTGGCGGAAAACAGGATTCGACAGCCCACCGGGGACCGCCGCCGATTCTAGGCCGCGACCTGATCCAACGACAGGCCAGCCCACTTCGGAGTTTCGTCCGTGTCCCGCCTCTGGACTCTCTGCTAGAATCCCGACTTCGAGCGGCCGATCGACTGCTCGAAGGATTGCCCAAACCAGTACAACCCCCTCGGGGTCCGGGAGATCAAGCGTGCGCTGGAGCCAGACACTGATTCCGACGATGAAGGAAGTCCCTTCCGATGCCGAGATTCCCAGTCACCAGCTGATGTTGCGGGCCGGATTGATCCGCCAGGTCATGGCTGGCGCTTACACCTACCTGCCGCTGGGTTGGCGAGCGGTCCGGAAGGTTGAGGCGATCGTCCGCGAGGAGATGGAGAAAGCCGGGGCGATCGAACTGTTCATGCCAGCATTGTGTCCGGCGGAACTGTGGGAACAAACCGGCCGGATCGATGATTATGGCAACGCCCTGGTCAAGTTCCCGATGATTCGCGGCGACCGCGAAATCCGCGTCGTGCTCGGGCCAACCCACGAGGAAGTGGTCACCGACTTGATGGCCAAGCAGATCAAGAGCTACCGGCAACTGCCCATCACCGTCTTCCAGATCCAGACCAAGTTCCGCAATGAAGAACGGCCTCGCTTCGGGGTCATGCGGACCAGTGAATTCCAGATGAAAGACGCCTACAGCTTCGGCACCAACCTGGAACAGCTCAACGACGCCTACGACCAGATGTACCACGCCTACCGACGGATCTTCTCCCGCTGTGGCCTGGATTACCGGCCCGTCGAAGCCGAGAGCGGTCCGATCGGCGGCGACGCATCCCACGAGTTCATGGTGCCCGCCGACAGCGGCGAAGATGAAATCGTACATTGCAACAGTTGCGACTACGCCGCCAACACCGAGCGAGCCGAAACAGGACGACCGACTCCAACAGTGGCCATCGCTGAACAGATGTCCCCACTGGCCACCGTCGAAACCCCCGATGCCGGGAGCATCGAACAGGTCAGCCGTATGCTCGGGTGTGAACCGTCCCAGATGATCAAAACGCTCATCTACTCGATCGACGACAACCCCGTCGCGGTACTGGTTCGTGGTGATCACGAGGCCAACGAAGCAAAGATCCGTCGCGCCATCGATGGACAATCCATCGAACTGGCAAACCCGGAAACAATCCGGAACGTCACAGGCGCTCCGGTCGGCTTCGCCGGCCCCGTCGGACTCGACTGCCCCTTGCTGGCCGATCACGACGTGGTCGAAATCATCGATGCGGTAACGGGAGCCAACCAGGCTGACGCGCACCTGAGCGGAGTCAACATTGGCCGAGACTACTTGCTGGAGACTTCCCACGATCTCAGGATGGCCACCGCAGACGACCCGTGTCCGCGCTGCGACGGATCTCTGGAACTCGCACGCGGTATCGAGGTCGGTCACGTCTTCAAGCTCGGCACCAAGTACTCCACGGCACTCTCGGCCGAGTATCTCGATGAAAACGAAGACAAGCACCCGATGCTGATGGGATGTTACGGGATCGGCATCAACCGCATCGTGGCCGCCACGGCAGAAACGTCCTACGACGACAATGGACTCATCTGGCCCCTTTCGATCGCCCCCTACCAGGTACTCGTCATTCCTCTGAATATCGGAGACGAGGAAGTCATGGCCGCCGCCGAATCGATCTATGAACAACTCGGCTCCAATGGCGTGGATGTCCTGATGGACGACCGCAAGGCGCGCCCCGGGTTCAAATTCAAGGACGCGGACCTGGTCGGAATACCACTGCGGATCATCGTGGGCGGCAAGGGCCTGGCCGATGGCGTCGTCGAACTCAAATGGCGGACCGACGACGACGCTCGACGCGTCCCTCTCGACCAAATCGTCACCACAGTGGGAGAGGACATTGCCGCCAGAACCGCGGCTGAAGCCGACACCGTGCCGGCATAACCATCCCGGCCCTCTCATTCAACACAACCAGTTGCTATTGCTCATCCTGCGCCGTCCGCTTATTTGCTCCGCCACGACACGGGCCTAGACTTCACAAGATCGTGACCGCGACCTTGACCGGACTAGACCAAGAGCCCCCCGATGTCGTCCCAGATGACCAGCGCCGATGTCGTCGCACCGGCAGTCTCCACCTTCGGGTTGACTGCCGTCAGTGACCGACTGGATTCCTGTCTCGAACAACTCGTCACTGGATCCGAACGTCTGGCGATGACTCCGGTCTCGGAACGCCTCCGTCTGGTCGACCGCATCCGCCAAAATGTGCTGCCGATCTCTCACGACTGGGTCAACACCTCGGCCCTGATCAAGCAATCCAATGCAACGCCACATCTCCGCAGCGAAGAAATCCTGTCGGGGCCGGTGGCAACCGCCAGGTACCTGAGGCTACTACGGCGAACACTTGAGGAGATTGGACAATTCGGACGCCCACGTCTGCCGGGTCGTCCACGTCATGGAGCCGATGGACGTTTGTTGGTGCCCGTGGCACCGGTCAGTGGCCTATTTGATCACTTGGCCTTCATGGGCTTCCGAGCACACGCCCGCATGCAACACGGGATCACTTCTGCCACACTCCCCGACCACACCGCTCGTTGCTACCAGCAATCGACCAACAATTTGCCTCCACGTGTGAGGCTCGTATTGGGAGCCGGCAACATCACCAGCGTGCCGGTGCTTGATGCCTGTGACCACATTTTCGCTCACGGCGAATCCGTGCTGCTAAAACTGCATCCCCTGCACGAACCCCTGCAACCTCTCTTTGAAAAGCTGCTCGGGCCACTGATCGAATTCGGATGCCTGCGAATCATCACCGGTGATGCCGAAACCGGCCGTCGCGCAATCGTTCATCCCACTGTCGATGCGATCCACATCACCGGTGGCGTCGACACGCACGACAAGATCGTTTGGGGTCTGACGGGTGCCGAGCAGGACCAGCGGCGACGCCTGGATCAACCGCTTCTCGAAAAGCCGATCTCGGCCGAACTGGGAAACGTCAGTCCCTGGATCATCCTGCCTGGACAGTATTCCCGGAGACAGCTCGATTACCAGGCCGAGAATATCGCATCCTCGGTCATCAACAACGCGGGCTGCAACTGTGTGGCCACCCGGGTCCTGGTGACCTGGCGAGAATGGAGTAAACGAGAAGAGTTTGTGGAGAGGGTGTCGACAATCCTCGAGACGGCTGCACCTCGCGACCCCTGGTACCCCGGCGCTCGCCAGCGATATCACGACTTCACCGGCTTGCCTGCCCACGAACCACAGCTGACAGCTCGGCTCGTCCGAAACATCGACCCGCGATCCAAATCCCTCTTCTTTGATCGTGAACCATTCACCAGTGTCGTGGCCGAGGTGGGACTCACGGCGGCAACCGCCGAGGAATTCAATCGTCGGGCGGTCGATTTCTGCAACAACACTCTCTGGGGCACACTCAGCGCCAGCATGACAGTCCCGGCAAGCCAGCAGAAAGGCCGAGAGGCCCGCAAACGGCTGGACGAACTTGTTGCCTCGCTTCGTTATGGCATGGTTGGAATCAACCAATGGGCAGGGCTCAATTACGTCCTGGCCAGTCCCCCGTGGGGCGGGCATCCCGACAGCACCCTGATGGACGTCCAGAGCGGAAACGCACGAGTCCACAACACGTTTCTGCTTGATGGTGTGGACCAGGTGGTGCTGAGTGGTCCACTGACGTCATTCCCGCGACCGGCATGGTTCCCCAGCCACTCCAATCCCGAACCACTCGCCTGGGCTCTGCTGAACCTCTACGACCAACCCGGCTGGAAAACACTCTGGAAGCTGATTCGCAGCACATAGACCTTCTGCAACAACCGGGATCTCCTGATCCTGAAGGACGACACCATGAGACATTCCACGACTCGACTGGATGGCCGCTGGGTACTGATCACCGGAGCTGGCCATGGGCTGGGACGAGCGATGGCCGCCGCATTTGCGGATGTCGGATCACGGATCATTGTCACCGACCAGAACCCCGACGGTGTCGAATCAACGACACGCTGGCTGAGCCGTCGTGGCAATCCGGCGGTGGGTATCGAGATGGACGTGACCTGCTCGGAGAGCATCTCGCGGGCACGCCAGGAGGTGATGTCGCAAATTGGCAGAATCGACGTGCTCGTCAACAACGCCGGAACCGTCCGTGGTGGCCTGTTCACCAATGTTCCACTCGAAGAACACCTCACCACCCTCGATGTCAACACGCAAGGTCCAATCCGGGTCACACACGCGTTCCTGCCCGACCTCCTCGCATCGCCCGTCGCACACCTGGTCAACATCATCAGTGCCGCAGCCCTGATCGGCCTGCCCGGTGCATCTACCTATGCCGCCAGCAAGTGGGCGTTACTGGGCTTCAGCGAGTCTCTTCGCGAAGAACTGCGGCAGAATGGAAACCAGCACGCCGGCATCACGGCAGTCTGTCCGAGCTACATCTCGACGGGCCTATTCTCCGGTGTTCGGCCACCTCGATTGACCCGGATGCTGACACCCGCGGCAGTCGCGCGTCAGGTGGTCCGCGCCGTCCTCACCCGGCGATCACATTTGATGCTACCGCGGACGGTTGGACTCATCCCCCTTTCCCGGTCCCTGCTGCCCACACGTTGGTCACAGCGACTGGGAGACTGGACAGGGATTCACGCCAGCATGGCGGACTGGCGAGGCCATGACGCCGCGTCACCCGGGCTCGCCGAAGGTCATTCGGACCTGGCCGCCCCATTCGACGACAAGGACCAGGCCGCGGTCCAGGCCGACGTGGGCGAAACCGCGACTGCAATCGGGTCTTGAAGTTCCTCGACGGAGTGCTGAAGATAGCCCGGTTGGTTCGTCCCCGAATCCGGGGCGACTTTCGGATTGTTCTCACCACTCCGGGGCACATGATGTTCACCACCCGCCTGGGCCAACTGGCCACACTCTGCCTGCTTCTCGGAAGCTGTTGCGCGGCCAATCTCGCCGCCGCGGAACGGCCCAACATCGTTCTGATATTCACCGACGACCATGCCTCGCACGCGTTGTCCTGTTACGGATCGAAGATCAACAAAACCCCTCAACTCGACCGGCTGGCCCGCGAGGGAATGCTGTTTCACAACTGCTTCTGCACCAATTCGATCTGCGCCCCGAGTCGGGCCGTCATTCTCACCGGCAAGCACAGCCATCTCAACGGCGTGATTGACAATCGTGTTCGCTTCAATGGGAAACAACAGACCTTCCCCAAGCTCTTGCAGAAGGTGGGCTATCAAACGGCCATGGTCGGCAAGTGGCATCTCAAGAGCCTCCCCACCGGGTTCGATCAATACGAGGTCCTGATTGGACAAGGACCGTATTACAACCCACCCATGATCCGAAACGGCGAGCGGGTCAAACACGTCGGCTACACGACCGACATCGTCACCGACATCGCCCTGAAGTTCCTCAAGTCTCGCGACGCCGCCAAGCCCTTCATGTTGATGTTTCAACACAAGGCACCTCACCGGAACTGGCAGCCCGGCCCCAAGCACTTGACGCTCTACGACGACGTCACGGTTCCCGAACCCGACAACCTCTTCGACAACTACGTGGGCCGTGGAACGGCCGCCCGGACTCAGGACATGTCGATCGCCCGGACCATGACTCCCTATGACCTCAAGCTGGTCCCGCCACGCAATCTCAACCCCGCCCAGTTGAAGGTCTGGAATGCGGCCTACCAGCCCAAAAACGAGGCCTTCCGCAAAGCCAACCCCAAGGGCAAGGACCTGGTCCGTTGGAAGTACCAACGTTACATCAAGGACTATCTGCGCTGCATCGCCAGTGTCGACGACAACGTCGGACGCATTCTGGATTACCTCGACACCTCCGGCCTGGCCAAAAACACGGTCGTCATCTACTCATCCGATCAGGGCTTCTACCTTGGTGACCACGGATGGTTCGACAAACGATTCATGTACGAAGAGAGTTTCCGGATGCCGCTGATGGTTCGCTGGCCCGGCCACATCGCCCCCGGCAGCGTCAATTCCGACCTGGTCAGTAACCTCGACTTCGCTCAAACCTTTCTGGACCTTGCCGGAGCCACTTCCGCCCCCGACATGCAGGGCCGGAGCCTCCGCCCACTCTTTTCGGGAAAAACCCCAGCCGACTGGCGCAAGACACTCTTTTACCAGTACTACGAATTCCCAGGTCCCCACAGTGTGCGTCGGCACATGGGTGTTCGCGACTCCCGCTACAAGCTGATCCACTTCTACAATCTCGACGAGTGGGAACTCTACGATCTCAAAAAAGATCCCCGCGAGATGCGGTCAGTCTACGGATCTCCAGAATATGCAGCGGTCGCCGCGCGACTGCAAGAGGAACTGGGGCGACTGCGCAAGCACTACCGCGTCCCAGATGACCGGGGAAGTATCTCGAAACAGGGAAAGCCCAAAAAGGCACTCAAGCGAAAGAAGCCCACGACCCGTAAGAAAAGGAAGAAGGCCACAACAACACGGATCCAGCCATTCAATTCGAAGGCGGTGACCGGGAGTTAGTCGGAGTATGCTGGCATTCGTTCTGGCCTGTGTGGCCCCGCCCCTGGTGCTGTCGGCGTTGACCACCGCCCTGCTCCGGCGATGGGCTCCGGCCTGGGGCCTGGTCGACCGGCCCGGCCCTCGAAAAGTCCACGACGAGCCCACTCCACTGGGAGGTGGTAT
>CAZYAZ010000042.1:0-48169 GCA_964646205.1 uncultured Planctomycetaceae bacterium
TCCCGCAACGGCTGGCGAACTGCCCGTGGTGACGCCCAAGTAAAGCGGCGTCCCGCTGAGTTGCGACTCAACGATCCTCGGCAGACTTCGACTTCGACTTCGACTTCGACTTCGCTTTGTCGGCTTCGCTGGGGCCGATCCCTTGCTGCATTCCCAATTCTCCGGCAGTCACGACACCGTCTTTGTTCTTGTCCGACTTGTCGAAGAATTCCAGCAGGCTCGGCAAAACATCATGTGGGATGACATCGGACTTCTTGTTCTTGACCGCCCGTTCAACCTGCCACCTCTCGACCCGGTGAGTCCCAACCGAATCGGTTTCGTGGTCGAGCATCATCAACTGCATTTCCGGCGAATCCCGTTCGGCCTTGGGCTGCACCACCGGGTAAGCAATCTTCTCCTGGAAAATGTACGGCTGTGAACGAACGACAATCACTCCCTCTGTGGCGCCCGCCTTCTTGACCTTTTCAATCTCGACTTCAAACGAGTAACTCCGGAACACGCTGGGCCAACGAAAGACCGCGAACCGGACAGAACGTTCACCCTTTCTTTCCGCCTTTTCCACACGGAATGACATCATCGCCAGGCCCACCGCATGACCCTGGGCCGCTTTGAGAGTCAATCCCTGTTTGCCACTGGCGTCATAGGCGCGTTCCAGTGCGCCAAGCGAATAGCCACTGCAAAGTGGCGAACTGATCTCCACAATCGCCCAGACCACCAAAAAGAACAGCACGCAGCGACGCAACAGCCGCATGCCTCGCGACATCTCCACAGCCGAGACGTCATCCAAGTCGGGCTCCTGGCTGGATTCCTCGTTGGACAATTCCCCCAGATCGTCCGTCTTTGGTTCATCGGCCATCAGGCACTTCCCTTCACTTATTCAACGGCGAATTCCACCGGGGTCGGTTCCAATCGAAACCAGCGAATCACACTGACATTGTCTTCGTAACACCAGAAGACGATAAAGACCGCACCATCGTCAAGTCGCACAACCGACGGGGCACCAAATCTCAGGCCCCGGAAATTTTCGGACATCGATTCTCCCATGTCCGTAGCCCCCTCGGCACTGTGTCCCCAGAGGGGGCGTGCCGCTCGGTTCACCCATTCATCACCCTCGATCCGCACCTCCTGCAACCACAAGCCTGGTTCGTCGGTACGGCGATACACCACCAACACATGGTCCTGGCCGATGACCAGCGGGGTTTGAGTTTGCCCGACCAGATCGGTTGAACGATGTCGCGTCCAACTGGCACCGCCGTCGGCACTGATTGCAAACTGGTTGGGCCGGTCGACCGCCCCGGGCAGGTCATGACACCAGGCAACCGCCAGCAGGCGTCCATCGAGCAATTCGACAATCTTCGATTCCCAGAAGATCATCGCCTCGGACTCCGGTTCACTCATCACACTCATGAACTCGGACCAACTCGCACCACGATCGTTTGACACGAACGCAACCAACTGGTGACCGTTTGGCAAACGCCCTTCCCAGTCAGGCCAGGTCGCGGAGACCAGCAGCCAGCGTCCATCAGCGAGTTCGGTGATCGGACAGCACAGTTCCCACTCCGGCCCCTCCAACGGTGGAGCGACCCGAACTGGAGGGCTCCATGTCCGGCCACCATCGGTCGACGCGGTCGTCTCGAATCTCGTCGGGACAAATCCCAGCGTCTCGGGATTGGTCAATCCCTCGCCGGAGAACTCGCGTCGATCATGCCGCTGCAACAGACCCACGATTGTTCCATCGGCGACCCGAGCCATCTTGACCCCCTCGGAAACACCGGCACCGATTTCAGGAACAGCCAGCCTTCCCGCGTCGGACCACGTCCGACCTCCGTCACGCGACCGGGACAGGTGAACTCGCAGGTCCTCGGCCTCGAACGCCTCGCCCGTGTTGTAGGAAACCAGTATCTCGCCATTTCCCAGTGGAATCGCCGACGGAAAATAGGCATGACGACTGGAAATGTGCGCATCCGGATTGCGGAACACCACACCGGTTTCCACCGCGAAAGAGAACTCGTCGCCCATACCTGATCACACTCCGAACTTCCTTCAGCCAGGCCGATCTACCTTACCCCCCGCTCCCCGGGGTCACAACGAGCCGACCGATCACCCACGTTCGACGGATCCGACGCCAACGACTAGTCTTGGAGGCACGCGTCGACCCGTATAACTGGAGACCCCTGGCCCAATGGCTGCCGCCGACACTCACATCACCGACGTCCGGTCCATCCTGACCGCTCCAGCGGGAATCCGGTTGGTCGTCGTCCGAGTCGACACCAACCAGCCCGGTCTTTACGGGCTTGGTTGTGCCACGTTCACCCAGCGGGCCCGGGTGGTCACCACTGCCGTCGACGAGTACCTGCGTCCATTTCTGCTTGGCAAGAATCCCCTGGACATTGAAGACATCTGGCAATCGTCCTTCGTCAGTTCCTACTGGCGAAACGGTCCGGTGCTCAACAATGCCATCAGTGGTGTCGACATGGCCCTGTGGGACATCCTCGGCAAGCACGCGGGACTGCCGGTGTACCGATTGCTGGGCGGAAAATGCCGTGACGCGGTCGACACCTACCGACACGCAACCGGCGAGACGTTCGAGGAGGTCGAGGATTCCGTGCGAGGATTCCAGGAGGAGGGTTACCGTCACGTGAGAATCCAGGTCGCCGTCCCAGGAGCCTCGACCTACGGTTCTCCCACCCCTGGTGGAAACGACGCGGTACCGGCCAACCGTCGCACCGAGACATGGTCCCACAAGCCCTACGCTCGTCTTGTTCCCCGGTTGTTTTCACACATCCGCGATCAACTCGGCGACCAGGTCGAACTGTTGCACGACATCCACGAACGAATCCCACCGGTGCTGGCCATCCAGCTCTGTCGGGACCTGGAACAATTCCGTCCGTTCTTCGTCGAGGATCCACTCGCTCCCGAGGACGTGGGATATTTCGACAACCTCCGCAGAGAGACCACCGCCCCGATCGCGATGGGCGAACTGTTCAACAACCCGAACGAATGGACCCGGCTGGTCTCCGAACGGCTGATCGACTTTATCCGTGTACACATCTCTCAGATCGGTGGACTCAGCCCCGCAAAAAAAATGGCGGCCATGTGTGAGTTCTTCGGCGTCCGGACGGCCTGGCATGGTCCCGGTGATGTCTCGCCGGTGGGTCACGCTGCCAACATCCATCTCGACCTGGCCGTCCCCAACTTTGGTATCCAGGAGGCACACGGCTTTTGCCAGGCCGAGATCGACTGTTTCCCTGGAACCCCCGAACTCCGCGACGGTTATTTCCACGCCAACGAGACACCGGGGCTGGGAATCGACATCGACGAGGCACTCGCCGCAAAATTCCCCATCACCGACGACCCGCCTTTCGACCTCTCCTGGGGCAACATCCGCAATCCTGACGGCACGATCCAGAAACCATGAACAACTCCGGCTCATACCCCGTTGACCCCAATGTCCCGTCCGGAGACCACCTGATGGAATTGCTCGGCATCGAGCCGATTGACTGGGGCGACGGTCGATGTGAACTGGCCGTGACCGTCGACGACCGACATCTCAGAAACCTGCCAATCCTGCACGGCGGGGTGACCGCCACGCTGCTCGATTCGGCCCTGGGAATTGCCGCCAGCACGGTGTCGCCACCCAATCGCCTGGCCGTCACCGCTCAACTGAACGTCAATTTCATCCGCCCGTCCTTTCCTGGTGAGCGGTTGGTGGCCACCGGAGAGGTTCGGCACACCGGTCGGCAATCTGTGGTGTCCACCGGCGAGGTACGATGCGACAGTGGCCAACTCGTGGCAACGGCCACCGGCACGTTCCTCTTCACCGACCTCCCTCCCTCCGACACATCTTCCGCAACCGGGGACCCCTCATGACACTCGACGTCTACGGCGTGGGCAACACGCTAGTCGACATCCAGGTCCAGGTCAGCGACGATCTGCTCGAGTCGCTCGGATTCGCCAAGGGCGCAATGACACTGGTCGACCAGGAGACCCAGCAAAGAGTCCTGGGAGCACTCGGCGAATTGCCTCGAAACCAGTGTGCCGGTGGCTCTGCGGCAAACACCATCCTGGGAATTGCCGGCCTGGGTGGCCGCACGGCCTACGCCGGCAAGGTGGGCGACGACCCGCTGGGACATTTCTGCCTCCAGGACATGCGAGCCAACAAAGTCACAGTGGACGTCCCCTTCTCGGATGGCCCGACCGGGACCTGTCTGGTCCTGGTCACCGATGACGCCCAGAGAACCATGCTCACCTGTCTCGGCGTCTCGGCCGACGTCGGCCCCGAGGATGTCGACCCGGAACTGCTGGGACGCTCGAAGGCCGTCTACATCGAAGGCTACCTCTTCAGCGCCCCAACACCTCGTGAGGCGGCCTACCGTGCCGTGGAACTCGCGGCGGGTTCCGATGCGACCCTGGCCCTGACCATCTCGGACTCTTTCCTGGTCGACCTGTTCCGCGAAGAGTTCCTGGAACTGGCCCAGGGCCCCGTCGACATGCTGTTCTGCAACGAGGACGAAGCCCGCAGTCTTCTGGAAAACGAGGATTCGCAGGAGTGTGCCCAGCAACTGGGAGAATGGGTTCCACGAGTGGCCGTCACTCTCGGAGCCGAGGGTGCTGTCCTGGTCGAAAATGGACAATTGACCCACGTGCCTGGAATCGCCACCACGGCAATCGACACAACCGGAGCCGGCGATATGTTCGCCGCTGGCGTGCTCTACGGGTTGACCAACGGCTTGAGCTTTGAGCAATCGGCCCGGCTGGCCCACCACGCAGCCGCACGAATTGTCTCACAACTGGGAGCCAGGCTGGCCGAGCCAATCTCGCAAGAGGACATCCCACGATTGGCCGGGCTCTAGCCAACCGGACAACTCCGGTTGGCGGCGATTGGTTCACTCGGGGGTCGGAACCACGACCCGCGACACGTCCGGCAACAGGCCGAGATTGGCTCCCGCATCAGTCCCGTCGGTGGCAACAGGCCGATTCTCCGGAGCCGCCTCATCAGCCAACTGGAAATCAGCCAGCCCGAGACGATCCCAGGCCAGTTCAGCGCCCGTCGCGCGCGGCGACTGCCAGGCCACCATCCCATTGCGAGAACCCGCCGGCGACCACTGCTGCTTCCAGCCGGTGAAATCGATGGTGTCCTTGTCTGAACCCAGCCACCAGAACACCGAGTAATCATCAAAGAAGTTCTTCTCCCCGTTGCGCCAGGCCAGCAATCCTCGAAACATCTCGAGATCAATGTTGCCTGCCATCGACACCAGGGGACGATCGCTGACATGTGAAAAGATGCTGTCCCGGGAATGAGCCCGGACGGCCGGCATATGTCGCCGTTCCTCCCCACTGTCGAGCCGGATCAGGTTCTCACCCATCAAGGCCGTGACGTGGACAAGATCGAGTTCGACGACTCCACGATTCTTGGGCGCCGTGCCCCCGGTTCCCGTTGCATGCAACAGCGAACCACCCAGCCCCAGCACGCAATGGCTCAAGGACAACTCGGCCGGGTCGGTCTGCCTCACACGGACCAGGTCGGCATGCCCCCGGATCAGACTTCGATCAATCGTGATCTCCAGCGGCTCAACCTCCGTCCCCTTCTTCATCATCTTCTTCATGTTCCGCATCGCACCGGGCTCGGGAGTCAGTTCGATCACCGTGACCGGGTGCCGGGCCGGGTTGACGACGGTGACCACGACGTTCCTGAGCCGAACCTGTTCGGGGCGCTGCAACGAGAGCATGGCCAGCGAGGTGGACTCACCACGAGGCACCACCATCCTCAACTCGGCGTTGATCACCTGCAACGGGCCAGCGGTAACGGTGATCATCCGCGGCTGGACACCATCACCACCAGTCTTCTTGGGACGAAACTCGATGCCTGGCCGAAATCCCTCGGCTCCCCGAATCGTGATATTCTTTCTCGCCACCCGGACCGGATTCTCAACTCGCACTCCGTTGTACTGCAATACGATCTGGCTGCCATCAACCGCATCGACCAGTGCCGCGTTCAGGGTCGGGTAGGGACGCTGTCGCGTTCCATCGACCGAAATCACCAACACCGGAGATGGAGGCACTACGGCGGAGGGAACCGCCGACGGCACCACGGACTTGGTCTCCGAGGGAACCTCGACCTTGCTGGCATCCGGTTGCGGGGCAACCGATTTCGGAGTGGTTTTTTTCGACGTCCCGGCCACCACGCGGCCGTCCGGTCGCAGCCCCTTGGGATCGGATGGTTCGGCCACGTTACCGCCGCCGGCCGGTGGACCGGCCGGCTGTGTCACACCACCGTTACTTTCTGACGCCGGGGTGCCTCCGGCCACAGCATCCGGATCATCACTGTCTCCCGACACCACGTCGCTGAGAGGCGGCAAGCTCGCCGGATCAACAGCCTCCGGCCCCGAACCCGCGGGATTCTCCGCTGCGCCATCACCGACCAGGGCGAAGTCGTCGCCAATCGGAACCGAGTCTCCTCGATCCACCGGCTGGAATCTCAGCACGACCACGACAATCAACAACAGGGCAACGGTCGTCATCCACCCGATGTGCTTTTCCCAGTTGCGACCCGAAAGTGCTCCAGCCGACATCCAGACCATGCCTTCTGAAGACACACCCTTCAGGCCCAGTTCCTCGGCCACGAACATCAACTCGCGGATCAACGCCTCGGGCGTCGCGAACCGCTTGTCGGGATCACTGGCCATCATCCGCCGGATCACACTCGAGAGCCGTTCCGAGACACGGGGGTTCTTGCGGGCTGGATCGGGAGGCTGTTTTCCCTGGTGATCGAGCAGCTTCTGGAACGCATTGCCGTCGGGGTAGGGCGGCTCTCCGGTGAGCATGTGATACAGCGTGCAACCCAGGGAATAGATGTCGCAGCGGACATCAACACCCCGTGGATCACGGGCCTGCTCGGGCGAAATGTAATCGAAGGTCCCCAGCGTGGTGCCATCGGAAGTCAAATCCTCCGACGTCTGGTTCAACTCGGGATTCCGGGCCAAACCCAGGTCGACCAATTTCGCACGTCCCGTCGGCGTGATGATGATGTTCGACGGCTTGACGTCACGGTGAACCACTCCCACGGAGTTGGTGTGGACCAACGCCGAGGCAATCTGCAGGGTGTAATTGACGGCGTCGGCCGGATCGAGAGGGCCACCGGCGGCGATGAGATCCCGGACATTGGTGCCGGTGATGTACTCGAACGCGATGAAGTGCAACCCACGATCCTCACCCACGTAAAAGACTCGTGCGATGTTGTCGTGATCCAGCCCCGCCGCCGCCCTCGCCTCATTTCGAAAACGCTGCACCGCGCCCGAATCCAACGACTGGACCGGGCTGAGCACCTTCAAGGCCACGCCGCGCCCCAACCGGGTATCACGGGCGCGAAAAACCGCTCCCATTCCTCCAACACCAATCCGCTCATCGATGATGAAATGGTCCAGTTCGACGCCAACCGGACTTTGGAGCGTCGAGGATCCTGGGGTGGCGACACCGTCGACGATCATTGCGGTCGGTGGAAACAATCGACCACACAATGTCGAACCCGGCCCCATCGGGATCGACTCACCCAGCCACTGCTGCTCGGCACTGATTACCGTCGCGGCCGCATCATCGGGCAAACCCGCAACCGGTTGGTGCAGAACACCAGACTGGTCGGAAGAACCGTCGCCGGATTCTTGCTCCGGCGGTTCCGACAGCGGGCTTTGTGGATCCATGAAATTCAGAGCGAATGCTATACGTGTTGCCGGGACAACTGATGTGGCGACCAAGAATCGGACGCCGGTCGGAGAGAACCACCGACCTCCTCAGAGAGGTCTCTTGATTATACCCCCCGTGTCGAGACGGTCAAAAAGGTTTTCCGTACTCGTCACCACTTCGACCGACGTGCCACTCACTCGCCCATCGTGATTCGCGAGACTTTTTCGTCGATCGCCTCGACACATTCATCAAATCGTGAAAACAGCTTGTCGGTGAAACGGGCCCGCTCGAGCAGTTGTGCCGAGTGGTTTCGGACGGTCACGTCATTGACATTGTCCGAACCAATCCCCTGCTCGCTGACCTCGACCAGCTCGCGGAGCCCGTTCGCCTTGGGCAAGAACCCGTTCTCGAGATGATCGACCAATTCGCGAGCCAGTTGCTCGACCTCGGTGAACACGTCCCGAAGCGGCATGTCCTCAACGCGTCGTTCGGCCATCGTCCCGCACTCCCACCAACTGCGTTCGGGTTGCCAGTCTGAGACGGCATTAGACACGTGGTGCTCCGGCGTGGTCAAGCAGTCCCACGCCAGGGGGGTGTCGGGTCGGCCGTCTCACCGAATCACAGGCAACGTCAAACTCTGGGCACTCTCGGAATTCAAGGGCCGGTAGATGATCTCGCGCCAGTGACGGATGTTGATCTCGAACGGTCCACCAGGTGGGTCGAGTGAATCGAAGTGTGAGATGAACTGCATGATGCGACCGAGCTTTTGCGACACGGTCAATTCGCCAGGATGTCGTGTCCCCGGCGGCCGTCCCCACACAACCCGCGAACCACCGTGGGTCAACAATTCCAGGAACACCCGATCACGGTCTCGCTGGACCACGATCACGCTCAGGTCGAACGGTTCCCAGTGCGACTTGAGTTCGTCAGCCAGTCGTGCTGCGGCCACCACGCCGCGATCCTCCCACTCGACGGCATCCGCCGACGGCGGTTGACTGGTCACTCCGCGAACCATCGGATAATTCGTCGCTGTCTCACCCGAGAGATCCCCGGCCGGCAATCGCACCCCGTTGACATCAACGGCCACGGGGGAACCGGCCGTCTCGATCCACGCGACCGGCCGACGGTACACCAATCGCACCACCACGCCCGCCGGCACCCGGCGTTCGACCGCCCGCACCTCGGCCACCCATGGTCGCGCCGCGAACGATTCCGAAACTCGCTGCAACACGTCCGGTTCCAGGATCGAGGTTCCCTCCCGGGGCCAGGAGTTCGAACCAGTCGCCCGGGCCACGAACTCGTCGGGAATCCATGCCGGTGGTGAGGGGATGACCTCGACCGCATCCCGAGTCAACTGGTACTCGGGGCGAACTTTCAATTCGGGCAGCCGATCGATGACCTTCGGAAGCAGTACCGTGGAGACCAGCACCAGGACCACCAGCACGAGAACACCGGGTCGCCACAGCACGGCTGCAATTCCACCGCCGACCGGATCCGGTCCACTCGTCTCGCTCGTCTTGTTCGATTCGACCATCATGTCCCCCAGCCCGGCTTTTGGGCACCGCCTGTTGCAACAGACACGAAGCCTCGCATCGATGCTCTTCGGCAACCGGACAACCCGCTCACGAGTCGCCGATCAGGAAACCGCCCGGGGAAGGCAACCCGGCATCTGGTCCTGACGAATATGACAACCACGCAGCGTGTTGGTGGCCGAGGCGATCATCCGGCGAGCAAGTTGGCCGAGTCCCATCCCGGCCTGGGCAGCCGCGCGGGGAACAAGGCTGTGGTCGGTCAGGCCGGGAATCGTGTTCACTTCCAGCACCCACGGATTGCCCGCCGCATCAACCCTCAGGTCAACGCGGACCAGGCCCCGGGTCCCGATCGCCTCACAAGCGCGCCGGGACACTCGGACCATCTCGGCAGCCGTCGATCCCGGCACCGGGAGAGGAAAGGTCAATCCGGTCTCCGTGCCTTCGTACTTCGCCTCGAAATCAAAGAGTCCACGCGGGGTCTCGATCAGCGTCGGCGGCAACGGTTGATCGTCCAGGAATCCCACGGTCCATTCCGGCCCCAACACCGCCCGCTCGACAAGGACCCGGGATCCCAGCGAAAAAGCCCGCTGGAGAGCTTCCGAATAGTCGGCGGGTGTTCTGACCAGTCTCACCCCAAGACTGCTCCCCTGGGCATCCGGCTTGACCACCACCGCGGGACCACACCGATCGATCAGGCCGCCGGGCACAACCGGATCGTAACCGCGTTCCAGGATCACCGCCTCGGGAGTTGGCACACCAGCCAACTCGAAACAGGCCTTCGCATGGCTCTTTCGGAATGCCTGTCGTGATGCCGAAACACCGCAGCCGGTGTAGGCCACGCCAATTGTTTCGAGTTCCAACTGGATCTGGCCGTCTTCTCCACCACGGCCATGCAACGCCAGCAACGCCACTTCCCCCGCTTCCCAGTCACACTGCGAGACCTGCACCTCGGAGGGATCGAGTTCACGAACCTCTTCGCCCAACTCACGCAGGGCCGTCGCAACCGCAGCCCCACTGGCCAGGCTGATTTCTCGCTCGGAAGACGATCCTCCAGCAAGCACGCTCACGCGGGGCACAAACCCACTGTGAGACGGGTCGAAATGATGAACGGGAAACGACACCACGGCGTCTTACCAGATGCCGATTTCGAGCTCCAGATCAACACCAAACTGCTCGGCCACCTGGCCACGAGCGTGTTCGATCAGCGCGAGGACGTCGCTGGAAGTCGCCTCGGGTGTGGTGACGATGAAGTTGGCATGCCGTTCACTGATCGCGGCACCACCAACCGATTCACCCTTGAGTCCAGCCTGTTCGACCAGGCTGCCGGCACTGATGCCACGAGGATTCTTGAAAATACAGCCAGCCGACTGATGAGCCATCGGCTGGGTCGCCTTCCGCATGATCCACAGCTTCCGCATGCGCTTGAGTGTTTCCTCGATATCACCTTCGGACAGCGAGAACGTGCACTCGAGCACCACCAGTTCATTGATGCTGCTGTGCCGATAACCGAACGACAATTCGTCCTCGCTTCGGACGAACTGGTCTCCGGTGGCCGTCATCACCGTCACGCTCTGGACACTCTGCCCCACGTCCCCGCTGCGGCCGCCCGCGTTTCCTCGTAGTGCTCCCCCCACCGTCCCGGGAATGCCGACCAGTGTCTCCAGCCCGGACAGCCCGGAACGGACACTCTGGGAAATGAGGTGCGAGAGCAGGGCACCAGCGCCGGCGGTGACCGATGTTCCCTCGATCGATACTTCCCCGAACGCCTCCTCCGACAACCGCAAGACCACCCCCTGGACACCCTCGTCGCGAACCAGCAAGTTGGAACCGCTGCCCAAAACCCGGCACGGCACTCCGGTCTCGTGACAGCAGCGCACGACCGCAGCCACCTCGTCGATCGAACGCGGCTCAACCAGGTGCTCGGCCGGCCCGCCGACCTTCAACCAGGTCCATTCCGCGAGAGATCGATCGTGTTGTGTGATGTCACTAAAATCAGCGAGTGAACTCATGTTGAACCCGGTCGATGTCTCCGGCTCCCATCGTTATCAGCACGTCCCCTGGTTGTGTCTCATCGTCTAGAGTCTCAACGAGGTGGTCAAGAGAGCGGACGAGACGACACTGCGTTCCCGGAGCCGTTCCCTGGACCCGACCGACCAATTCACCACTGACCAGCGTCGCCTGCCGGTTGTCCTCGCGAGCCGCATAAACCGGCAATACCAGCACGCGGTCGGCCAAACCCAGGCTCGTCGCAAACTCGTCAAACAACGAAACGGTTCTCGAAACCTGGTGCGGTTGAAACGCACACCACACGCGACGCCCGCTGAAAGTTTCACGAGCCGTCTCGAGCGTGGCACGGATTGCGGTTGGATGATGCGCGTAGTCGTCGACGATGGTCACACCTCGCCACGAACCCAGCCGATGGAACCGCCGGTGGAGGCCCCGGTAGCACAGCAACCCGTCGCGAACCCGGTCCGTCTCGACTCCCAGTTCACACGCCATTGCCGCAGCCGCCAGGGCGTTGTCCACGTTGTGGCGACCGGGCACCGGCACGGTGATCTCACCCAGGTGATCACCGCGGTGCACCAGTGCAAACCGGCTCCCCGATTGAGTTGAACGGACACGCATCGCCCGCCAATCGGCCCCCGCACACCGACCAAATGTCTTGACTCGCGCCAACGCTCGCCCGGCTGCTGCCGACGTCGCCGGGCAATCGGCCCTGGCCAGCAACAAACCCGACTTGTCGATCGACGCAGCGAACTCACCAAACGCCTCGGTCATCTCACCCAGCGACGCATAGCAATCGAAGTGGTCCGGCTCGATCCCGGTGATCACCGCGTAACGCGGTGCGAGGTCGAGAAAACTGCGACGGTACTCACAACTTTCGACCACCATCAGGTCACCGATTCCTGCCCAGCCACTGGACTCACGACCGACCAGCCGGGCACCGACAACCGCCGAGGGAGACAGCCCAGCCGTGTCCAGCAAGGACGCCATCATCGCCGTCGTGGTGCTCTTGCCGTGAGTGCCCGCAATCGACACACCCACGCGACCCGACATCAACCGACCCAGCATCTGGCTGTAGGACAATTGCGGAATCCCAAGACCGGTGGCCTCGACACGCTCGACATTTTCTGGACCGATCGCCTGGCTGTGAACCAGCACGTCTGCATCCGCTGGCAGGTGGCTTGCCGCGTGTCCCTGAAGAATTCTCAGGCCTCGACAACCCAACAACTCCGCGACGTCGTCAGCCACTTGCCGATCCGATCCGCTGACCCGCCAGCCCAGCCCCGTCAGCAACTCCGCCAGGGCCTGCATTCCCGAACCACAAACACCGACCAGGTGAGCCGATGGAGACAACAAACCGTCCCACGGCAAGGCGGTCTCCAGGCACCGTGACGTCGGCCGGCGGTCACCATCCCCAACTGCGAGGACCGGCCGCCAGACGCGGGACGAATCGATCCCATCGTGGTACGCGGACTGCGGTGAGACGAGAAGATCCATCCGAGGGGACCGGATGCGAGGTTGGGAACAACTGCTGGGCCGGGCATTCTGACGGTCGGTCGCACCGCTGCAAACCCCAAACTCACCGTCGGGACGACTCGGCAGGCGAGGAACCTTCGTCTTCCGCGGAACTTTCCTCGACAGGCGAACCAGGCACCTCGTAAACACTGACATGACGGTAGGGGGTTTCGAGAATCAGCACGCACATTGCGGACAGGTAGAGCCGTCCGGCAATATCGGCCTTCTCAGCCGACTGGCCACGTGGATCAGCCGGATGCCAACTGCCTCGCACGTCGGCGCCCTTGCGAACACTCCCGGTGCGGGCCTGGTGCGAGACAATTTCATCACGCACCTCCCGGTACCAGGTCTCCCAATCCTCACCACCCATGTTGTGCAACACCTGTGCGGTGTAATACCAGGCGTACACATTTCTGCGGCCGCCGTCCCACCGGGGCCGGTGCTTCTCACCCAGCAGGAATCGCGAACCGCTCTCCAGGGCGGGATGCTCGCGAGGCCATCCCAGCCACTGACGACACAACAATCCCTCGGCAGTCATCGCCTGGGACACCCCGAACTCGGGCTCGTAGCGGTACCGGGCCCCGTCCTGGACCTCGACAGAGTCCAGGAAGTTCGACGCCAGCAAGAACGACTGTTCGGGCACCTCGATATCGGCAATCCTCGCCGAATGCAGTGCCATCAACGCCCAGCCAGTCACCGACAGATCCCCACGGCTCTGGGCGGTCTGCGGCTGGTATTTCCAGCCCCCCTGGATCGGCTGCTGGGTCTTGACGAGAAAATCGACCGCCTTGATGGCCGCCCCACGCAACCGCCGGTCCGCCGTCAACGCGACTGCCTCGCACAACGCGATGGTCCCCATCGAGTGAGCGTAAAAGGCCTCCTCGCGACCAAACTCGTCGATGTCAAACAGGTTCCCGTCGGCCCGCTGCTGGCCAACCAGCCAGTTGACTCCCCTGGCCACCGTTTGCTGGTGCTCGCCCCGGGTGTGGTCAAACCCCGCCCCCAGGAAGGCCAGCAGGGACAGGGCTGTGGCCCCGGTGTCGGTTCGAGCCGTGCGACGGCCCGCGTCGGGGTACCCCTCGTGCAACCTCCAGTTCCCCGTCGGCTGCTGTTGCCGTCGCAGCCAGCCCAGGGCACTGCGAACCGCCAGGTCGCTCTTGCCCCCCTCGTCAATCTCCAGCAGTTGCTTCCGCCTCAATTCAGGCTTCCGCAATGCCAGCCGACCCGAAACGTCGACCGGCTGGACGGCCGGACGGGTGACGGGAGTCGGCACCGGGGTCTCCGGCGGGGGTTGAGGAGGCATCGGGTTGGTGGGCGTGCCGTCGGGAACAGACGAGATCCGCACCGGAGCCCGTGACGACTCGTTCTGTTCCACCTCGCGGGCCGTCAGCCAGCGGAGATCGAGTGGCTCCTCGAGCCTGAGATCATTTCGCTCGAATATGAACCAGGTCATCACGGTCACGATCAGGACGTGAGTCGAGACGCTGACCACCGCACCGAAGCCTCCACCCCGGAGACTCCGCCGGAGTCTCTGGAGACTCGTGGACGGCTTGATTGGTCCGACGACCCGGATCAACTGGCGACGACGACGACGGCGACGTGGCCCGGCGGTTCCATCGGCAGTCGACCCCGATTCCGACATCACGTTCGTCCTGGCCGATGACTTGGTAGCCGATTCAATGGGAATCCGGTCCGCAACACGACCCGCCAGGAGTCCCACGATCCTGGCCACGTCTCTACTGATGGTATACCGCTCAGCTCGCCCGGACCACCACCGCCGCACTCTGCCCAAATTCCGTCCGGTTGCACGAGAGTCCCAACGGGTTGGATATCGGCCGCGGTGTGCCCGAGACAATATCGAGTTGGCAGCCGGGATCCGGCGAGTCAAAACCGTGCGTGACCGGAACAAGCCGGTGACGCAGAGACAGCAGGCAGCCGGCCAATTCCATCGCTCCGCTGCCAGCGTCGGAGTGTCCGAGAAAACCGGCCAGGGCCGTGACAGGTACCGAGTCGACCGCCGTGTCCAGCACCTGTTGGATCGCCCGGGCCTCGACCGAATCCTCTTCGGGCGACCCGTTGGCACCGGCGTTGATGTGCCCCAACTCGCCAGGTTCAATCCCGGCGTCACCCAGTGCCGCGGTGATCGCATTGACCAGTCCGTCACCGGCGCCCCCGTCCCGACTCCCGTCACACCCCGCCCCGCAACCGAGGATCTCGGCGTAGATGGTCGCACCCCGTCGACGAGCAATTTCCAGCCGCTCGATCAGGAATGCCGCCGCTCCCTCTCCCAGGACCGTGCCATCCCGATCCATGTCGAAGGGCCGACACGACCCGGAGGGATTGTCGTGGTTCTGTGAGAGCGTGCGGACCAGGTTCAACTTGACCAGGTCAACCGGTTGAACCAGGGATCCGGTGGCACCAACCACCATGCAGTCGGCAACTCCACGCTCGATCACGCGAACTCCCTCGGCCAGGGCCAGCAGGCCCGAGGTCTCCCGGGACGTGATCGTGTTGTTGGGACCTCTCGCATCCAGGCCGATCGAAACATGACACGCGGGCATGTTGGGAAGCCGCTTGAGCAACCACATCGGAGCAATCCGACCCAGGCTTCCCTCTCCCCATCGAGTCCAGTCAACCGTCCCGTCCCTGTCCGGACCCAGCCCATCCCCGATCAATTCGGCCGATGGCAAAAGATCCTCCGGCAGGCTCGAAATCCGCCCGGTCCCAAACGACACCCCCACACGGTCGGGGTCCAGTTCGCCGCGATCCAGGCCCGCGTCATCGACAGCCAGTCGGCTGGCCGCCACCCCCAACTGGATGTCACGTGACATGACTTTCAGCAGTTTCCGGGACGGCAGGAACTCCAGGGGATCGAATCCGGTCACCGGGGCAAGCAGCCGTGAGGGCAGCGACGTGGACGACGGCAGATCAAGTGCGGCGATGCCTCCACGATCCGCCGCGAGACTCTGCCAGAACTGCTCTTGGCCTATACCGATCGGCGAGACCACCCCAACGCCGGTAATCACGACACGGGCCGCGTCGTCGCCGGAAGCCATGGAGAGCCTTTGGGGCTAGAAAAGAGAAACAGGAGGATCGAGCGAAAGCGATCCGCAGATCGGGGGGGAGACAATTTTGAAAATCGTTTCCTATCGTGTCAACCGCGGGTGAGACCGGTACACAAACTGGATCAACGGCTTTGGTTTCGGCCGTTTGAGTGGTTTCGACGGGACAGCTAGAATCGAGGGAGTCAGCGAGAGTGGCGGAACTGGCAGACGCGCCAGATTTAGGATCTGGTTCCCGACAGGGATTGGGGGTTCGAATCCCCCCTCTCGCATTCATTTCTTATTCACCAGCCCGCCCCAACGGGACTTTTCGTGGCCGGAGTCGTGTCAAAATCGACGGTTGCCGGCAGAAAGACACAATGCCGCCACAACCGGGGTTTGACAAGTTTGCTGGCCAACGGCCAACCGGTCTGTCGATGCGCAAAGGTGAGGTGGTCTGGAAAACGTATCGGCGCCGTCCGATGTTGCAAATCCCCCGAAAACGTGGGATTCTAACCATTGGATCCGTTCGAAGGTTCGAATGGAACAGCTTCAGGAGTGGACCATGCTGACACTGCGGGATCGATCAATCCAGCATTGTGACGGGGTTTCCCGCCGTCAATTCCTTTCGGCCGGAACCGCGGGGTTCGGTGGACTGACGTTGGCGAGCCTGCTGAGGGCTGAAAGTGTCGCCGGAATCGGTTCCTCTCATAAGGCCATCATCAACGTCCATCTCGACGGCGGTCCTCCGCAGATGGATACGATCGACATGAAACCGCATGCGCCGGCTGAAATCCGGGGCGAGTTCCTGCCGATCCGGACCAGCCTGCCCGGGTTCCAGATCTGTGAACTGTTTCCCCAGATGGCTGCGATGGCCGACCGTTTCTCTTACATCCGCTCGCTGGTTGGATCGGCCGGTCGACACGATGCGTTCCAATGCCAGAGCGGATTCGGCCCGGCCGATCTCAAGTCGCTCGGTGGACGCCCGGCAATGGGATGCGTGATCAACAAGCTACTGGGATCGACCGAAGACACCTCGCCGGCATTCGTCGACCTGATGCAGGGTCGCCCCCTGGTCCGCAACAGCGGCCGTCCTGGATTCCTTGGCCCCTCCTACGGCCCCTTCCGCCCCGATCTCTCAAAGACGTTCTCACGAGAACTCGAGACCGGCATGAAGGGTGAACTGGCCCGTTTGGGAAACAACCACACCACCAGCCTCACGCTCAACCCCGAACTGTCCCTGGGCCGTATCCGCACCAGGCGTCAATTGCTGGCCGGGCTCGACCGAATCAAGCGCGACGTCGATGCCAGCGGCATGATGAGTGCCATGGACCGTTTCACACAACAGGCGGTTGGCATTCTCACCTCCGGACGCTTTGCCGAGGCCCTCGACTTCAGCAACGAACCGACCGAGGTGCTCGCCCGCTACCAGGCACCGCCGGATGCGATCGAACGATTCTCGACCAGCGAGGGCCCCGAGGGGTCAATGAAGTTTCTGCTGGCCCGTCGATTGATCGAGGCGGGAGTCCGGGTGGTCAGTCTCACCATCAGTGACTTCGACACCCACTCGAAGAACTTCCCGCGAGTGAGACAGATGGCACCGATCATCGACCAGGGCCTGACCGCGCTCGTCGAAGACCTCGACCAACGAGGAATGCTTGACGATGTCACGATTGTGGCCTGGGGCGAGTTCGGTCGGACACCGCGAATCAACAAGAACGGCGGTCGCGACCACTGGCCGCGGGTCAGCCCGGCCCTGATCGTCGGCGGCGGCTGCCAGGCCGGACAGGTCATCGGCAAAACCGACCGGCAGGCCGGTGCCCCCACCGAGCGACCCATCCACTTCAAGGACGTCTTCGCCACGCTCTACCACAATCTCGGCATCGATGCCTCCAAGACCACCATCGATGACACCAATCGTCGACCGCAGTACCTGCTGGACACCGGCGACCCGATCCGCGAACTGGTCTAGGCAGTCGGTCACACACGACGAATTCCTCCAGGATCACCACGTCACTTACCGCGGGCAGGGAGTCGCCCGGAGATTGGCCATGCTGAATATCCTGGAAAGCCACGGCGGTGGTTCGGGGCGCGAGATGAGTCGCCGCGAATTGCTTTCCGTCGGCAGCCTCGGTCTCGGCGGACTCACACTGCCCAGCCTGTTGGCCGGCCAAGCCCACGCGGGTACCGGACGAAGCGTGTTGAGTGGCAAGAGCGTGATCTTCCTGTTCCAGCAGGGCGGGCCCAGCCAGTTCGAAACGTTCGACCCCAAGCCCGACGCACCTGGCGGCATCCGCACGGTCAACGGCACCATCCAGACCAGCCTGCCGGGTGTCTTTTTTGGTGGGACGATGAGCCGTCTGGCCAAACACGCCGACAAGTTGACCGTCGTCCGCAGCTACCAGACCAACAACGGCGGCCACAACATCAAGCCATTTGTCAGTTCCGATTCGCTCGAGGCCAGTATCGGTGTCCACTACGCACGTGTCGCCGGCACCACCCGAAGCGACACCGGCCTGCCGACCAACATGGTGCTGTTCCCCCAGGCGATCACCGACAAGGTGACCCGTGGCCGCGCCCGTGGCAATCTCTCGGCAACCGGCGACTACGGGGACACCTACGCACCGTTCGTCCCCGGAGGCAACGGAAAACTCCAGGAAAATATGACCGTTCGCCTGGACCGCGATCGCCTGTTCACCGATCGTCGCGAATTGCTCTCGCAACTCGACCGACTCAACAATCGACTGGACGCCAGCGGCCAGTTTGACACCATCGACTCGCTCACCTCCCAGGCCTTCCAACTGTTGCTCGGTGGTGGAGTCCGAGACGCACTGGATCTCTCGCGGGTCGACCCCAGGACACTGGCGCACTACGACACCGCTCACCTGGCACGGTCTCACAACTGGGACAAGGTCAATCGCGGCAAGCGGGGTTACTACACCGGCCACGCCAAGACGCTGGGACGGCTGCTGTTGATGGCCCGGCGGCTGTGCGAGGCAGGCTGTGGCTTCGTCACGCTCCACGCCAGCTACGACGGTGTCTGGGACATGCATGCCGACGGCAACAACCTGAACATGGTCGATGGAATGGAAGCCGTTGGCACCACGTTTGACCACGCGGTGGCGGCATTCATCGAGGACATCGAGGCCCGGGGCCTGCAGGACGACATCCTGCTGGTGTGCAGCGGCGAGATGGGCCGGACACCAAGAATCAACAAGAGAGGCGGACGCGACCACTGGGCTCGGCTCTCGCCACTGCTGCTCTATGGTGGCGGCCTGAAGGGCGGCCAGGTGATCGGGCAATCCACCCGTGACGGCGGACAACCCACCGCCAGCCCCCTGGGACCCAGGCACCTGATCTCCTCGATCCTCCACACCGTCTTCAACGTCGCCGAACTCCGGCTGGTCCCCAGCATCCCAGCCTCGATCAATCAACTCGCCGAATTCGCCACGATTCCCGGCATGGGTTAGCCGAACCGTGCTCACCGGACAGGGCCGAATCACGGTCCGCCGCAGAGAACACCGGCCGGGCTAACGGGCTTCGGAGATCATCACCGCTGCGGGAACGGAACCGGAGTTCCGCAGTCGCTTGCCCTGGCCGGCCCGGACGCAAACCGTGTCGCAGAAGTTCGCCATGTCGAATCGCTGTTCACCGATCTCGCAGACCGCCGATCCGGCTGCCAGGAACAACGATTGATCATCGGCCTCAACAGGCAAATCCAGTGCGGATCCCGGTGACAACCGAACCACGCGAGCGGCCACATCCCGGTCCGAATCGGTTGGATCCGTCAGGTTGACCACGTCGGCCGCGTCTCCCAACCTCACCACCTGCGCTTCGCCGTGCACCACCAGGCTTTCCGGGACGCTCTCATCGGTCGATGTGCAGTCAACAACCTCCCAGCCGTCGTCAAAGAATTCTCGCTCGGGCGTCCCGGTCGGAAATACCGTGTGCATGATCGCCACCTGATCGGTGTCGTTCTTGAGTCCATGAGCGGCTCCGGCCGGAACATGAATCGCGTCGAAGGCATTCATCCGGTACCGTCGACCCTCGACATACACGTCCGCCTGCCCGGACACGCAGATGATCAACTCGCCGGTCGGGTGAGTGTGATAGGGCAGACCGCCACCGGGAGCCACCGTGGCCGATCCACTGTTGAGACTGGGGGAACCCAATTCCGTCGAGAGATAACCACGCACCTCGAAACCCGGGGCCAGTTCACGGCCCTCGATTCCACCGGGTGTCATAAACGACGCATCATTGCCACCGTGTCCGTCAGCCATTCCGAATCACCCTCAATACAAAATCGTTTTTTCGCCCTCTGGTTTCCGTGATCACGGAAACGCATTGGCAGTATATGGCACAGTCGGTGATCTCGCGAGCAGACCCAACCGTCGCATTTCACCGGGACATTCTTCGCTGGACATCATTCCCGGCGAAAAAAGAGGACCGACATCACGTCATGATCTCTGTGATCGGACGTCCGTAATCGACGTCCAGACGCTTGCGGCCGGGGATCTCCAGCCGCCTCGAGTCCAGGCCGAGCAGGTGCAACACCGTCGCGTGCAGATCCGTCACGTAGTGAGGGTGCTCGACAGCGTGAAAACCCAGTTCGTCGGTTCGACCGTGAATCATGCCCCGCTTCACTCCCGCACCCGCCAACCAGACGGTGAACCCGTGAGGGTGATGATCGCGGCCGGTGAACTTCTGTTTCGTGTCCCGGACTTCCAACCCCGGCGTCCGGCCAAACTCGGTGCAACAGACCACCAGGGTGTCGTCCCACAGGCCACGTTGCTTCAGATCCTTGAGCAATCCGGCGATCGGTCGGTCAACCCGCTGGCACGAGCGTGCATGCAACTCCTGCAGCTTGTTGTGAGAATCCCACTCGCCGTAATCGCTGAGGTAGACCAGTGAATACCTGACACCCCGCTCGGCCAACCGCCGCGCCGCCAGCAACCGGCGGCCGTAGACCGCCGTCGTCTTGTTGTCGATGCCGTAGAGCTTCTGGGTGGCGGTGGTCTCCCCGGCCAGGTTCACCGCCTCGGGCACCGATCTCTGCATCCGGTAAGCCAACTCGTAGGACTTGATCCGGGCCCGGACCGCGGCGTCCTCGGGATACTCCACGGACGTCAACCGGTTCAGGCGATTGATGAAGTCGAACTGGTTCCGCTGCTCGGCCGCCAACACGCCCGGTCGCCTGCGACCAAACGGCAACGGGTCACCCGGGTCCAGGGACAACTCGACTCCCGAATGAGCCGGGCCCAGGTAGTTGGCATCGAAGTTCCAGCGGACCCGCGTGTCCTTGTACTTGCCCAGGAACACAAACGAGGGCAGGTTCTCGTTGCCGGTACCCAATCCGTAATGAATCCACGAACCCAAAACCGGTTCGGGCGGATCCAACTTGTGCCGGCCATGGTGCATCTGGAATTCGGCATTGTGATCGTTGTCGGTGGTGTACATCGAGCGGACAAACGAGATGTCATCGACGCACGTGGCCAACTCGGGCCACCAGTCGGTCATGCCGATTCCCAGTTCCCCGTAGCGGCGGAAACCCACCTGCATCGGAAAGATCTCGGCATGGGGTCGGGCGCCGCCGATCACGTCGCGAGACCGAAGTTCGAACAGGGGATCCTTCAACGGATTCGGCAACGGCGTCTGTTCGTAGGTCTTGCCGGCGTACGTGTTCAAAGCCGGCTTGGGGTCCCAGGTCTCCATCTGGCTGTAGCCGCCCGAGAGAAAAATCCAGATGACGTTCTTGGCCTGCGGAGCATGATGCGGTCGGCCGTCGGGGACTTCCGGTGACTTGTGATGAACGTCCTGGATTGACTTGGCCGGGTCAGCAGCGATCCCGTCACGATGCAGCATCGCTCCCAATGCCAGGCCGGTAAAACCCAGCCCCATATCGGCCAGGAACTGACGCCGTGGCGGACAACAGGAAGTCGTGTTTGGATCAGCAGAGAACGCGGACATGTTCATGGCTTGATACTACGCGAATGATCAACGGATCGTCAGGAAATCGGTGTGGCTGAACAACGCCTGGACCAGGCTCTCGCGAGCCCGCCGGGCGGGGTCAGTCGACGGGGCGATGGGCACCAGCTTTGGATCAACCGCCAACTCGGCTGGCTTGGCACTGCTAAACACATCGGTTTGTTGAACCAGGAACTCGAGGCTGGCTGCCCGCTCCGACGCCGTTGGCTCGCGAGCCAGCACCTGGCGAAACGCCACATCAACAAAACTCGAATCTTCCGACGACGTCTCCATCAGGCGACGAGCCAGCAACCGACCCTGTCGCAACGCCAGTTCGCTGTTGACCATCGCCAGGGCCTGTTGAGGTCTCACGCTGCGGGTGCGTCGATAGCAGTCGCACGGATCGGCCGCGTCGAACAGGTCCAAAAACGACATCCGCCCCTCACCGTGATGATCAAAATAGACACTCCGTCGCGGAGTCGTCAGCCCCTGGGGCTGGGGAATCTCACGGCCACCAATCCGCGCATCCAGGCTGCCGGCCACTCGCAACACGCTGTCACGAACAACCTCGGCCTCCATTCGCGATGGAGAAAACCGCCACAACGCGATGTTGTCCGGGTCACCGGCGAAATTCGGATGGTCCGTCGAACCGGTTCGTGAACTGGTCCGGTACGTGCGACTGGTGACCATCAGACGATGGAGTGGCTTCATCTGCCAGTCCCGATCCATCAACTCGACAGCCAGCCAGTCGAGCAATTCCGGGTGAGTCGGTTTCTCGCCGTTGTTCCCAAAGTTCTCGGTCGATTCCACGATCGCCCGGCCAAAGTGGCGTCCCCAGACATGGTTGACTGCCACGCGGGCCGTCAACGGGTTGTCACGACTGGCGATCCAGCGAGCCAACGCGGTACGTCGACCGGTGCTCTTGCGGGCATACTGATGCGAAAACAGGGTGTAGCTGGTACTGCCCGCGGACACCGACTTCGTCAACGCGGCCTCGGCCTTGACCACAGCACTTGCCGTCGCGACCACCTTCTTCTGGGACGCCGCCAGGCCGGCCTTCAGCTTGGCATCCGCGGCCTTCTTGGCCAGGGCCGTTTTGGCCGCCGCGACAGCCCGCCGGGCCCGTGCCACCTCGACCCGAGCCACCGCCAGCGTCGCCTCGTGCTCGGCTCGCACCGCCCGCCGGGCAACACGGTCCGCGTCCCCGGGAACACCCAGGTACTTCACATCGTCGGCGTGGATTCGTGCCTCCACGGCAGCCACCTTCAACACCGCGGCCTGCACGTTGGCCTCGTCAACCACCAGTGTCAGCCGGATCTGCTCGAGTTTCTCGCGAGCCGACCCGGACGCCTTTTCGGAAATGAAAGCCGCCTGGGCCTCGGCAACCAGGCGACGCGCGTTGGCCAGGACCTCGCGTTTTTCCACCAGGTCCTTCTGCACCACCTGGCGAGCCTCGGCCCGGACGAAGTCTTTCAGGCCCGGATACCATGCCCTCGGCGGCAACTGGACCGGGTCGACTTTCCAGTCGGCACCGCCCAGGAACCCGGGGCCTCCCGGTGCGATCGGGGGACGACCGGGAATGATGTTCCGCGACTCGCCCTTGCTGTAGACGAACGTCTTGACGTCGAGTTTCTCGTCACAGATCCGCACCATGCCAACCGTCAGCGGCTTGTACGGTTTTCCGTAGCTGTACTTGGGGTACAACCCCGGATCGGGTTCACCCGACACCCGATCGTGCCGCACCTCGATCGGCTCGAATGTCGCCCGCATGCGGAAATAATCGACCTGGGTCAACGGGTCGTACTTGTGATCGTGGCAATGGCAACAGTTGAACGTCAGCCCCAGGAATGCCTTGCCCGTGTGTTCGATGTTGTCCTTCAACCACGTGTTGTAATTCCAGCGATAGAAATTGCGGATGATGAACCCGGTGGCCACCACGTTCTCATCGTCATCGGCCGCCACCTCGTCGGCGGCCAGCATCTCGACGATCATCCGGTCGTATCCCTTGTCCTGGTTGACCGAGCGAATGATCCAGTCCCGCCAACGCCAGATCTGGCCGTAGCTGTTCAGGGAATCGGGAACCTTGCGTCGTCCGTACCAGTCGCTGTACCGCCAGACGTCCATCCAGTGCCGGCCCCAGCGTTCCCCGTACCGCGGACTGTCGAGCAGGCGATCGACCACCCGCTCGTAGGCACCCGGACGCGTGTCAGCCACAAAAGCCGCCTGCTCCTGGATCGTGGGCGGCACTCCGACAAGATCCAGGTACAGCCGTCGCAGCAACACCGTCCCGGAGACCTCGGGCAAACGGACGAGCCCCCGGCGCCGCAACCCGGCGGCAATGAAGTCGTCAATCGGATTGCGGCTTCCAGCCGTCGACTCGACCCGTGGCCGTGTTGGAGGACGAAAAGCCCAGTGTGCCCGGGGATCGGTTTGCGGATTTTCTAACTCCGGTGATCTCGCTCCCTGGCGAATCCACTCGCTCAACAACCGGAGTTGTTCGGGCTTCAGCGGCTGTCCCTTCCCCTCCGGGGGCATCTTCACGGTCTTGTCATCCGACTGAACCCGTTCCAACAGCAGGCTCTTGGCGGGTTGACCTGGCACCACCGCCGGACCACTCTCGCCTCCCTTGCGAACCAACGCCCCGGTGTCCAGCCGCAGTCCGCTTTCCTGCTTCAACGCCCCATGACAGGCGTAACAGTGCGCCACCAGGATCGGCTTGATCCGCGTCTCATAATCAACCGGATCGGCCGCCATCGCGATCCCGTCACCACGGATCAGCACGGCCACTACGAGTGCCAAAACAATCTTGATCACAAGTTCTCGCAACTTGATCCCTGTCGAGCGTGCAGTTGGACGGTATCTACGAGAGACTATCCTCTCACATTCCGTGAACCACTGCCAAGCACCTTCACCCCCGTCCCCGACCCGAGGCTCCAGAGATGACCAGTCGAGCAGACAGCGAATACCGATACGAGAAACTGACCTGGCCGGAAATCAACGACGCGATCGGATCCAACCAGGTCTGCGTGGTCCCCTGTGGAGCCGTCGAACAGCACGGTGATCACCTGCCACTGGACGTCGACCTGGTCTGTCCCGGCGGTATCGCTCGTGGCGTCGGCCAGGCCAACCCCGAAAAGTTGCTGGTCCTGCCCACGATCGCCTATGGCTACACCGGGCATGTCATGGATTTTCCCGGGACCATCAACACGCACTACCAGACCTTCATCGACCAGGTGCTCGATGTCACCAAGTCCCTGGCCTATCACGGATTCAAGAAGATCATCCTGCTCAACGGCCACGGATCGAACATGCCCAATCTCGACCTCGCCGCACGGCGAACCAACCTCGAGACCGATGCCGAGTGCATCCTGGTGGCATGGTGGCACCTGCTGTCGGTCGATCCCGATTTCCTGCCCGGCTGGCGCGAAAGCACCTTTCCAGGCGGAATGTCTCACGCGTGTGAACTCGAGACCTCGCTGTACCTGCATCTCGAGGGCGAGCACGTCCGGACCGACCGGGTCCACAACCACATCAGTACCCTCAACGACGGCAACCCCTACATCTGGGGCGACCTGTTGAGCAAGGGCCCCGCGGCATTGACCTCATGGACCAGCACCTACTCGCCACGAGGCGTGATGGGCGAACCGGAGTTGGCGACCGCCGAGAAAGGCGAACAGGTCTACCTGGAAGCGGTCAAGCAATTGACCGGTGTTGTCGATTTTTTCCGCGACCGTCCGCGCGCATCGAGAACCCGCCACCAGGAACCGACCCCAACCATGCCGATCCCCTGGGGACAACACGATCCCATCGACTAGTGTCAACAACTCCCGAGAACCACTCACTTCCGGAGCGACATCCATGTCACCTCGCACCCGATCCCGTCTGGCGATTCTACGGGCCATTTCTTTCACGATCACGATCACACTCGCTGGCACCGCGGAGGCTTCCGAGTGGATCTCAGCGCTCGATGAACAACACACCTCTCGCACTGGCAATTGGACTCCAAGCCGTTTTCGTTTCGCGGCCGTCGAATCGCTGCAGACCGACGAGGACCGTGCGCACCTGGTGCTGTCCTTTGAAGGCACGGGCCTGTCCATCCGCCTGGGTGGCCACAACGTCCCGGCCTACGGTCCTCCCAACCTGGGTCGCCTGGTCATCGCGATCGATGGAAAATTCACCCGCACCATTCGTCCACTGGGTACTCCCAGGGAACTGGTCGTGGCCGAGGGGCTGGAGGCGGGTCGGCACCGGGTCCGCATCACTCACCGGACCGACGCTCAAGGGTCCGGTTGCCGGATCGAGGGATTCCGGACCTGGGCGAAACCGCGTGGACACCTGGTCTTCCGGCTCTCCGGCAAGCACAACGCATTCCTGGTCGACGCGCGGGCCGTGCTGACCCGTGGCAAGACCGTCGTCCGCAACGTGCTGGTCCGCAACTGGTTGACAGGGCAATGCGGCCTGGCCGGGCTGCCTCCCAGCGACGACTACTCGCTCACGATCCAGGCCAGTGGATGGACCAGCCAGAAGATCGAACCGATCCAGGTCACCGCCGGAAAAACCCACTGGCGACCGCCGGTCTATCTCCAACGTCGGCCGGAGACAGTGATCCAGCGTTTCCGGTTTCCCCGGCTCAATCAGCAAGCGATTCGCCGCCCCGGCGGGACATTCCGGGCACGGTTCCTGGGCTTCGACACCACGATCACAACGGTCCGGCTGACTCGACGTGTCGGACCCGTGACCATCTCGCGGGACTGCAAGTTCCAGGAAGATGTGGCGGCCAAGTACTACTACGACCGCGAGGTCGTGGTCACGCTGCCCCCCGACATGCCCACGGGACTGTACGACCTGTCGGTCGACGTCGACGGTGGCCGTCGTACTGGCACGTGTCGCTCGCCTCGGAGCGTGCACGTCGTCGCCGACTTCCCCGACAACCCGGTGCTGGTCACATTCGGACACCTGGACACCTCGGCCCAGTTCCAGGCCGAGTATCTCCAGCGTCTGGCCGACGTCGCCAACCTGATCGGAGCCGACATGGTTCTTTCCAGCAACGCCTGCAATCCCGCCTACGTCTCCGGTTCACTCGCTCACCTGCAGATCCCCTACGTGGTCAACTTCGGCAATCACCAGTTCGCCGGCCACGAGACCTGGTACGGCGACCCGGTCGGACGGATCGACTTCGGCCCCCGGATCAGCGTGCTCAATTTCGGACATCCCTGGCACACGGGTACCGCGAGAGCCGACCGGTTGCTGGGCGAACGGCCCGAGGCAACCATGAAGATCGTCAACGGATTCGAGGCCAATGCCCCGGTCGACTTTTTCAATCGTCACCGGATCAGCATGATCCATGACGGCCATGGCACCGGAATCAAGGTCATGGATGTCGGCACCACGCCCACTCGACGGATCGGCAAATCGAACTCGGTCAGCTTCCGCGTGGTCCGGTTCAAGGAGAACCGCGTCCAGACCTGCACCTACAACGGACACGAAACCGCACCGGTGCCGTTCGGGCGTGACGAACCGTCACCGGTCCAGGCCGTCTTCCACGTCCCCAACGACGGAACCCACCCCGAGAATACCGCGACCATTTCCAACCGGTTGAAAGATGATTTCCCCAACGGTCGCGTGACTTTCGTGATGCCGCCTGGAGAATACACCGTCACCAGCGGACGGATCGAATCCAGCACCCCCGGTGACGACGGTCGTCACGTCGTACTGATGACCCGTGTCGACATCCCCGCCAACGGACAGGTCCAGGTGACCATCAAGCCGGCCAAGTGACCCGACGCAAGCACAAGCCAAACGGAGACTTCCAACATGACGACCGGTAACCCCATGCCATCACCCGTTGATCGCCGCACGTTCCTGGGTCAATCCGCTGCGGGACTGACAGCCCTGGGTGCGACGACGGCCGTCGGAGTTGCTCCCGGTCGACCAAAGCTCAGGTTCGGGCTCAACGCCGACCCCCATCTGCAGGGGGCACGGCAGTCGGGCCGGGCCCGGAATTTCAAGCGGTTCGTCGACCAGATGCAAAAATTCCAACCCGACTTCGCCATCGACCTGGGTGACTTTGGCATCCAGGTCGCCGAGGGTCAGACCACCCAGGAGATGCACGACGGACAACTCGCCGGGTTGAAACATCACCTCGGCGTGTTCTCACAGTTGAAGTGCCCTCGCTACCACGTGATGGGCAACCACGATGTCGGCTGGTTGAAGGGGGGCGAGGAGAAGATCACGGCAGCCGATCTGATCGGTCGTGGTCATCCCGGCGAGGACATCACCAAGCAGGAATTCCTGGCCACCACCGGGATGCCGCACCGGTATTTTTCATGCGATCACAACGGTTTCCACCTGGTCGTGCTCGACGGCAACAACGGTCCCGATGCGTCATCGCCACCCAGGGGAAAGGATGGCCTGGTCGGTGGTTACTGGATCGACGCCACACAGAAAGCGTGGTTGGCCGACGACCTGGCCAAGCACCGGAAAAAACCAAAGCTGGTCTTTTGCCACGAGGAATTGCACCACACGCCCGAGACTGGTTCGGGGCAGGGTGGCGACACACCCTTCCTGCCGGTCGGCAAGCAGAACTCCTATGTCGACAACGGCTGGGAGATCCGGAAGCTGTTTGCCGAGGACGGCCGTGTGCTAGCCTGTTTCTTCGGACACAAGCACCGCAGCCGCTGGACCGTCTATGACGGGACGCACTATCTCACCATGGCCGCCACGCACTACGAGGCCAGCTTCGCCGCGATCACGATCGCCGACACGTTCGAGATCCAGGGCTTCGGCAAACAGCGGACCTACCGGTTTCCGCTGCCGAAATGGTTGAAGGCCGCGAGTTGACTCGCAGCGAGAAACCTAGAGCAATTCGTGGATCGGGGTGGGATCCTCGAGCACCGGCGTGGGCCGACCCTGGTGGTCGAGCAGATGCAGCGTCGGATCCATGCCCAGGGCCTTGTAGATCGTCGCGTGCAGGTTGCACGGCTTGACGGCCCGCGTCAGCGGACGTTCACCCTTGGCATTGGTCGATCCGACCACCTGGCCACCCTTGATTCCACCGCCGGCCAGCAGGCAGAACAACGAGTTGCCCCAGTGGTCGCGGCCGGGTGTTCCCTTGCTGCCCGGAGGACCACCGTTGCCACCGTCATTCATCCGCGGAGTTCGGCTGAACTCGCCACAGAGAATCACCAACGTCGATTCCAGCATGCCGCGATCCGAGAGATCCTTCAACAGGCCCGACACGGCCATGTCGACCCGCGGCAGCACACTCTTGTAACCAGGTTCGAGATTCCAGTGATGGTCCCAGCCACCAAAGTGCACCGTCACAAACGTCGAGCCGGCTTCCACCAGCCGCCGGGCCAGCAAAGTGCTCTGGCCCCAGTTGCTTCGGCCATACTGGTCCCGCAGCCTCGGGTCTTCCTTGTTGATGTCAAAGGCTTTCCGCGCGGCGGCACCGGACACGAACTCGAACGCATCGCGGTCGAACTTGTCCATCGCCTCGAACAGCGTTCCCCGTTCGACGGTTTTTTCGATCCGGTCCAGGCTGCGATTCAGGTCACGACGCGACGCCAGTCGGTCGACAGTCATCCCGCTGGCCAGGTTCAAATTGGCCACCTTGAAGTTGGCGTTGTTCGGATCACCACCGGTCTGGAACGGGTCGTACTGCATCCCCATCCAGTTGCCACCAAAGTACCCCGGCCTCAGCCCAATGCTGCTGGCCACCGGCACGCTGATGTAGGACGGCATGCCGCTGCGACGCGGGCCTCGTTCTCGTGCGACGATCGAGCCGATCGAGGGGAACGTACCGGTGTTGTTTGGGCCCAACGACTTGGTCGTCAGCATGAAATGACCACCGTGGAAGTGTCCGCCGGTGTCGTGATGCAACGAGCGAACAATCGAGAACTTGTCGGCGTGCTGGGCCTGGAGCGGGAACATCTCGGTGATCTCGACCCCCGGCACGTTGGTCGCTGTCGGCATCCAGATGCCACGGTATTCGGACGGAGCCTCCGGCTTCATGTCGTACATGTCCAGGTGACTCGGGCCACCGTCGAGCCAGATCATGATCGCTGCGTTGTTGTTGCCCGTGGCAGCCGACTGCTTCGCCCGGGCCACGTCACCCAGGCTCGCTGCGGCCATGCCAGCCACGCCCAACTGCACGAAACTCCGACGGGACATCCCATCGCAATAACGACCACTACGTCCAGCATCGATTCGCAACATTGTTCAACCTCAACTCGTGTTGCCCGAAACTCAGCAAACCGGCACCCGACCGGCCACACATCATATCAATCTACCATTATCTGTCGGTCATTGGGACCCCGGCAGATCAGTTGCCAAGACAATCGACCGGACCATGGCACCTGGGAACAACACGAATCCCCTTACGACCGCGGACTTTACGTACAAAAAAGTACCGTCCCACAAAGTGCATCAGTCGGCGAACCCAGGTCGTCTTGTAGGGAGGAAACAGCACCGGATCAACGTGTGCCATCGACTCACCAAAGAAGTGGGCTATGACGCCCAGTTCCTCGCCGATGTCCAGTTGCAGGCAGGTGGCCTCGCCAATGTTCAACCACTCGTCATAGGTGCACGTGTCACCAACCCACTCGAAATCTCGTTCACCGAACTCTTCAACCGCCAGTCGGTAGAACCTCGTGTCCTGGTCCGGATCGAGGCCCATCTTCATCATTCCGACCCGCTCCACGGCCAACAGGTCCCGCCCACCAATCACCGTGTCGGTGCGATGAATGTTGCCCTCGTTCTGCACACGACCGTCCTCGTCACGGACGACGTCAAAACCTTCCTTGTATCCCAGTGGCCCGTCCAGGCTCCACGTGGCATCGATCGCGGCAAAGTGCACGGGGAAGTGACGCAAGGCATCGATCGTCGCCGTATCCACCTCGCGCTTCTGGTGATACTCGGTGAACTTGTCCTTGGCCGGCAGGCACCCGTAGGTGTTCTTGATCACCAGCGTGCAATGGGACACATCGTGTGTCTTGTTCTTGGCAAAGGAGATACGGAAATCCGCATCCCGCCACGACTCGCCCACAAAGTGCTCACCCAACGACCCTCCATAATCGAACGGAAACTGTTCATCGGTCAGGTCGTGAATGTCGTAGCCCTCGCCGTCCAGGCCAATCACCCGTGCCACGTTGGTTACGCCGCGATTCCGGTACCACAGTCCATAGACATTCTGGGCTTCGACAACCCGCACGTTGGTGTAACCGGCTTCGGCCATCCGGGCGATCCAGCGTTCGACCAGTTCCGGATCGGTGTAGACCAGCGGTGGATCCTCGACCTTGATCGTCATCATGAAGTTCGGCTTCAGGACGACCAGGAACTCGGCCACCGACTTCCCCGATTTCAATCTCTGGGCTTCCAGCGTGTCCCAGAAATGGGACTGCTCGAGCATGTCATCCAGGGCGGCAAACTTGTCGGTGTTGCGGACCGCGGCAACAACCGACGGAACGTCGAGATCCTGGACATCGGTGGTGGTCATGCGGTGTCCCTGTTGGTGGGGGCTGCCGTGGTGAGCAACTCGGCGAGTCGTCGAGGATCATCGAAAGTCATGCCATCGACTCCCAGCGATATCAGTCGACCGGCCAGGCTCTCGTCGTGTCCGACACCCCAGGCACGGACCGCGATCCCCTGACCGTGGAAGTACTCGACCATCGCCCCGGTTACCTGTTTGGCGGGGGGTGCCACACGGTGTGCACCCAACCGCCGTACCTTACCGGCGACGTACCACATCCACCAACGCCAGTCACGAAACCAGGCAATCCAGGTGGTCGCGACTTCCGGAGCCAAGCGTTGCATCACCGCGAGCACCTCGCGGTGATCCGAGGACACCGTCACGCGATCGACGGCATCTCGCCGGTGCGTCTCCCTGGCCACAACCTCCTCGATTCCACAACCGGCATCCTTCACATGCAGGACCAGCGGCACGCGATCCACCAGCCGGTCGAAGACCTCCTCGAGAGTCGGCACCGTCTCCCCGGCAAACCGCTCATCGAACCAGGCCCCGGCATCAAGCCGTCTCACCTGCTCCAGGCTCAAGTCCGCCAGGGTCCCTGTCCCATCCGTCGTGCGATCGATCGACTTGTCGTGCAGCACCACGACATGCCCGTCGGCCGTGCACCGCAGGTCCATTTCGACCGCCGTCGCACCCGCCTCGATGGCCAGTTCAAAGGCCGGCAGCGTGTTCTCCGGAGCGTTGACCGAATCGCCCCGGTGCGCAATGTTCAGGAACATTTGGCCAATTCTCGCAACGCATTGACCAGTCGGTCGATTTCCTCCTCGAGCAGGAAGAACGGCACGCTGATCCGCAGGCCCTCGCGAGAATGCGGCAACGGCTTGACGATCATGTTCCACCGCTGCCTCAACGTCTCGGCCAGGTCCTGGCCGGTCCACCCCGGCAACGTCATCGACACCAGGGCAGCCGAACGAGAAAACTCGCCGGGAGTCAGCACATCGATCGACCCGATCCCCTCCAGCCCCTGTTTCAGCCGACCGGTCAGCAACGCGGTTCTCTCGGCGATCGCATCCACGCCAATTTCACTCAACCAGTCACAAGCAACCGCCCAGGCATGAACCAGCGGCCACGACCACGGACCAAACTGAAACCGTTCGGCCGTCTCGTGCAACTCGAACCGATCGGTCTCGAAATCCAGCCAACTCTCGCTCCGGCCCCCGGGAAACCGCACGGCCAGTTCGCCGATCCGTTCGGGCCGCACATACAGCAACCCGGCAGCGTAGGGCGAGTACATCCACTTGTAGGACAGCAGTCCGGCGAAATCACAACCGGTTCGTTCCAGGTCGATCTCGAACACGCCACCGGAATGAGCCATGTCGACAAAGCTCAATGCCCCGTGGCGGCGGGTCGCCTCGCACAGGTCCTCGGCCGCCAACCGGAAACCGAGATCGGTCGTGACATGGCTGAAGGCGACCAGCCGCGTGCGATCGCACAGGCAAGCCTCCAGGGCCGCCACCTGTTCGGCCGGAGAACCATCCACCAGTTCGACCTTGCGAACGACGATTCCCAACTGGTCCCTGAGTGCCAGAACCGGCAACAGCACTGCCGCCTCCTCGTCGGTCGACAACACGATCTCATCACCAGCTTGCCAGTCCAACCCGCGAAGTACCGTCAGGAACCCCTCGCTGACACCTCGCATGACCGCCAGTGTCGACGGCAAGACCCCGAAGAACTCGGCCAGCCGGGCCAGCGACCGCTCGCGACGAGGATACTCCTCGTCGGGATACACGATGTGCATCGGCCCCCGCTGCAACAACTCGTTCATCATTTCCGTGTGGGCGGCAGCCACCCGCCGCGGGGTGATACTCACACCACCGTTCTGGAACCAGGTGTAGTTCTCCAGCGCGGGAAATTCCTCACGCACACGTTGCAGATCGATCTCTTCCATCCGGGTCACTCTCATCGCCACTGGCCTTGCTTGCAAGCCCATGGCCGGGCCACCATATCCTGATGACCACGTTGCGTCCCATTCTCTTGCTGCTGTTGTGCTGCTCCTGGTCCCGGCCAATCGTGGCCCAGACGACCAAGGACTTCGAACTGGCGCCGATTGATTACCACAACCAGTCGACGACCAACCGCATCTCGAACCTGCAACGGCTGATCGACCTGGACAAGTCCAGGCTGTCCTGGTCCGATCGGCACGGCTACCTGCCGGCGCTGCTCAAGGCCCTGGACATCCCCATCTCCTCCCAAGTCCTTGTCTTCTCCAAGACCAGCGTCCAGGTCCGCCACATCTCGCCGCGTCGTCCCCGGGCCATCTACTTCAACGACGACACCTACGTGGCCTGGGTACAGCAGGGGGACATGCTCGAGATCATCGCGATGGATCCGCAACTGGGAGGTGTCTTTTACACCCTGCCTCAATCACCGGCAAAACAACCACAATTCCGTCGCGATCGAGGGCAGTGCCTGCTCTGCCACGCCAATCGAAGAACACGGGACGTTCCCGGCCCGGTGGTCCGGTCTCTCTACACCGCCCCGTCGGGTCAACCTCACTTTGGGGCTCGCACGTTCGTCACCGATCACACCAGCCCATTTTCCCAACGGTGGGGCGGCTACTACGTCACCGGCACACACGGCTCGATGCGGCACATGGGCAACACCGTGATCCCGCTCGACGAATCGACCCGGAATTTCGACTACCAGTCCGGGGCCAACCTCACCCGGCTCGACGGCCTGATCAACACCGACGACTACCTGTCGCCTCACAGCGACGTGGTCGCGCTGATGGTGCTCGAACACCAGTCACGGATGCACAACCTGATCACCCGAGCCCATTTCGAAACCGACACGGTCAACCATTACGACCGCCTGTACAACAAGGCCCTGGACCGCCCCAGGGGGTACCGCAGCGACATCTCCAGACGACGGATCGCCAGGGTTGCCGACGACCTCCTGAGATACATGTTGTTCGTGGATGAGTTCTCACTGAAATCGCCGATCCAGGGCACGTCGAAGTTCTCCGAGGAATTCGCCCGACGCGGCCGACCAGACAAGCAGGGGCGGTCACTTCGCCAGTTGAATCTGAAACACAGGTTGTTCCGCTTCCCGTGTAGCTTCCTCGTCGAATCACCCGCGTTCGCTCAGCTTCCCGATGCGGTTCGCAAGCAAGTTGTCGGACGACTCAGGACGATCCTGGACAACAAGACACCCGACAAAGAATTCGCGAGACTGGGTGTCGGTGACCGAAAGGCGATCCGCGAAATCCTCGAAACCGCCCGCCCACCGTGGTGGGCGCCCAACACGTCGCCGACCGGACAGGCAGACGGCGATCGCTAGCCCACGTCGGCGATCAGCCACTGCATCGCCCGCTGGACCTCGAATCGCCGGAACGGCAACTCGCCAGGACGCACCAGGTGACAGATGATTCGCCCCGACGTGTCGGGCCAGATCATGCCCAACTGGATTCCCTCGGAGAACTTGAACGGCCACTTCGGAGCACAATCGAGCACGAAGTCGCAATTGGCCCCGGCGTGCCCATCGGCAATCAACGGCTGCATCACGCTGAGGAACGACACCTGCTCGGGGCCACTCGTGTCGTCGGTCGCCAGGCCGTGGAACTGGCGGACGCCCACCTTCAACGACCGTCCCGCCCGGATCGCCGCCTGCAGTTCGTCCAGGTCGCCGGCCACCGGTTGCCCCTGTTCATCGTGCTCATAAACCACTCGCCAGCGATCGCACACGTACCAGCGATAGACCCCGTACGCAAACCGCTGCTGCTCGTCAAAGGTCGAACCGTCCAGCATCCACTTGATCTGCGAGAACGCACCACCGGTGTCGTAGCGGAAGAAACTGAAGTACGGCTGCTCGGCCAACTCGCCGCGGTGAGCGTAGGAGTGATGGTGAGACATCAGGCCGGCGAACGCATCGCCGGTTCCCGAGTAAACCTGCTGAAAACAGAGAGTCTCGTCGTAACCAACAGCCTCCATGAACAGCCGCAGGTCCGCCCCACGACGCACCGCCGCTGCCACATCCGTGGCACTGCCACTGACCACCTCGAGCTCCGGATTCTGCTCGAGCGCCAATTCCCACTGACCCGACATCGATTCGGCTCCCATCGAGGACTACTTCTTGTTGGATTTCTCGGCCCGGGGCGGTTCGCCCTCGGACCAGACCGCCTTGAGCAACGCAGACACCTCGGGCTCGTACTCTTTCAACTCGGATCGCACGAACGGATAGAAGTCATTTGTATCAAAGAACGCCTCGCTCATTTCCGCGAAGAACTCCTTGTGGTTGGTCAACGCGTAATGCCTGACCCGCCGCCCGCTTATGTGCAACACCTTCTCGTACTTTTTGCTCGCCACGATCTTGTCCCAGGCCTTCCGGATCGGACCGTACTCGAAACCCAGCACCCGGTCGTGGTAGGCATGGGCCAGTTCGTGCAGCATCACGGCCGGCTGGTGGTTGCTCTTGATCAAGCCAATCAGCCGACCCGCATCGGGAATATGCACCGCCTTGACCATCGCGGGATCGTGGCCATGATCCCGCAACCACTTGGCCCCCGGGTGATACTGGGCCGTTCTCAGGGGATGATCCAGGTCGACCCAGATCGGCACCTCGCGGAGATGCTTCAACCGGCTCGCGGGAACCAGCAGCGTGATCTCGTACAACTTGACGTCGATCATCCGCCGCACCTGGTCACCGACTGCCTTGTGCTTGCCCGCCAGGAGTCGCTTGTCGAACTGCAGGGTCCAACCCTGTAGCTTCACCGGCGAGTGATCGATGAAACCCATTTTTTTCGCAGCGGGCTTCGGCTTCTCCTTGCCACGGTTGCGAGCCTTCTCGCGGATCTCCTGCTTGACCATCGCCAACCGCTTGGGCCAGGCAAACTTCGGAGCCGTCCTGGGGTTGTACCCGGCCAGGTGGCCCTTCAGCCGGGTCACCGGCTTGGTGTACACCAGCTTTGTCTTGCCAAAGACCTCCTCGCAGAGCTTCGCCAACCCCGTGTCGTACTCCTTCAGTTCCTTGCGAGTGTCGACATGATTGTGATCGTGGTCGGGCGGCCGGTTGTTGTTGAACCAGCTCTGCACGCCCTCGGCCCAGTACTCGTTGCGATTGGTCGACGCGTACTTGTTCTTCCACAACCCACGAGCCATCGCCCGTTCGTAGGCCTGCTTCAACCGCTCGTCAAATGTCTTGTCGATACGAACCAGCCCGCGAAGATGAATATTGTGAGCAAACTCGTGGATCACGATATTCTCAGTGCTGTAAGGGTCACCGGCGTACCCCAGCACGTTCTCCTCGGCACACGAACAGACCGGATCAGTCCGCGAGCCACCCAGGCCCCGGGCCCGGGCATCCCAGAAGTCCTTGGGCTTCATGTGTGCGTACTCGGGAATATCTGTCGTGAACTCGTCGTGTGCGATCACGATCAGCCGCGATCCGCTGTCGACCATCGCCTTCCGCACGTCCGGTCGCCGGGCCAGCATCAGGTCGACCAGGAACGCCGCCTCCTTCAACGCGAAGTCGTTGACCCTGGCCGAAGCCACGATCGGATAGCCACCCGCGTGGGTGTACTTCTTGTAGAATGGATCGAGCTTCATGGCCTTCGGCGGCGCCGTGACCGGATACCGCGTCTTTTTGGTTCCCGGATCCCCTCCCAGGACGATTGAAGCCGGCAACAAGACGAGAACGAGCAAACGGGCAAGTGGCATGTTGAAAGTCCGTTGGAGAGTAGCGCGAGACTGGTTGTCCATCACGATTGGCCAGCACCACCGATGGTGGATTATTATCAGGTCAATCACCGGTCCTCGATTGTACCGGCCCGGCTTCAAGACGCGATGATACGACTCCCCTTCCTCAGCACCCTGCCATGACATCGACCGACCAGGCCCCGACATCCGATCGCCCAAACCGTCGTCGATGGCGACGTCTCGGGTTCGTACTGATCATCCTGGCGGCACTCGAAACCGGCGGCTGGATCGCCGATCACCTCTTCGGCTTCCACCAGAAACTGGTGTGGCGACTGACGCTGATGGAACTCGAGTCGGTGCCAACCGACGACGCCGTGGCAACGTCGAGCGACCCCGGGCTGTGGATCCGCAGTGCGAACGAGGACTCCGAACCGACCGAACCCTACCGGGTCGGACAAACGGTGATCGAGGGAGCTGGACCATGGATCGAGCACCAGCGGTTGACCCCACGGACCTGCCCGGGTCCACCGGGAGAACGCACCTTCGTCCTGGGCGGTTCGGCCGCCTTCGGATACCCGTACCGCTTCGAGAAGAACTTCGCAGCCCGGGCCGACCGTCCCACCATCAACCCGGAACACCGCGTGCTGAACGCCGCACGGGTCGGCGCCACCAGCAATGACCTCGTACCCATCGCCAACACGATTCTCGAACACTACAACCCCGCCACGCTGGTCATCCTGGCCGGAAACAACGAGTGGTTCCACTGGCGTCCGCGGCGTCCTGCCAACGCCACGGACAAAACCGACCCGGCGGATGTGACGATCGACGACACCGGGCGAACCATCCTGGCAACCCTGGCCCACAGCCGGGCACTGGCCGCCATCATCTCCGGACTGCTCCACCTGCTGCAGGACGGCACCCAGCAGACGGCCCCCCGGCGAATCGTTCACGACGACGGGTTCGTCGAACACCATGCACTGCTGGGCGCGCGACACGCGATCGAGAACCCGCTGACACCATCCCACTACGATACCGCCACGTGGCCTGGGACCCGTCAACGCTATCTCGACCGCTTCCGAGACAACCTGGTGACAATCATCACCACCGCCAAACGCAAGAACGTTCGGGTCGTCCTGATGACAATGCCGTTCCAGTACCGGCTTGCTCCGGCCTGGAAACAACGCCAACCACTCTCCGGCCAACCACGTCACCTGGAAACCATGACCCGGCTGGTCACCGAAACGCTCAAGCTGCAGGACCAGGGTCAACCGGCCGGGGCCCTCGAGACAATCCGGCAGGCCATAAAACTTGACCCACTCCCCCCGGTCCCGCATTACCTCGAGGCCGTCCTGCTGGAATCTCTCGATCGTCCCCGGGAAGCCGAGGCGTCCTACGCGCGTTCACGCGAGGCCATGATCGGCAACCTCGGCTCGCGGTTGAGCATCAACCGGGTGATCCGGGAGGTGGCGGCCGACCAGCAGACCGACCTGGTCGATCTCCGCAAGGTCTTCGACGAATTTCAGCATCACCGCCAGCGGTTCTTCAACGTCGAGCTGATCCACGACGACTGCCACCCCACGTCACTGGCCCACGGCCTGATCGCCCATCACCTCGACAAATTGCTGTTCGGCGGCCCGGCAACACCCGAGCGTCACTAGCGGACCACCGGCAACAACTCGACACCATTCCGGGCCGCGTTGACCCGAAACCGCAGCAGGTAGACCGCGTTGGGCGCCCTCCCGCTGGCGCAATACGGAAAGAGGATCGAACCGTCCTTTTCGAGAATGTAGGAACCCGGGTAGCCATAGCTGCCAATGTCCAGGGGCAAATCCTTCGTCCAGGTCATCCCACCATCACGGCTGATCCACGCCCTCAGGTTCCGCCACGTGGCAAACGCCACCAGGGTGCCATCGGCCAGGACGGCCAACTGGGGAGCCTTGAACTTTCCGCCCCCGTTGACCACGCGGCTTCCCGAATCCTTCCAGGTGCGTCCCTTGTCGGGCGAGTGGAAAATGGCCCCGTCGGGCCGGGTCACCAGGACCAGGCGTCCATCCTTCAACTCGGCAATTGCCGGCTCATCGATCGCGTTGTCCTTACGAACGATCCGCGAGATGACCGGCCAGGTCAGGCCGTTGTCAGTCGATCGACGGATGGCTCCACTGAGAAACTTGCGGCCACGGACCTGGTAATAGGTTGCCCACAGGATGCTGCCATCCGAGAGCAACACGGGCCGGCCACCATGCCCGCGTTCGTAAAAGTCCCCGGGACACTTCAATCCGCGAGGTTTCGACCAGGTCTTTCCGTTGTCGTCGGAATGGATCACGAACTGCTTGGTGTTCAGGCCGTCGATGTCCTTTGCGAAGGCCGTGGGAGCATGCATGTACCCGTACCATGACGCCTGCACACCGACCAGGCAGATGATCCGACCACCGGGCAGCGTCATCACCGCGTGCGCACCGTCGTCAAGGCGATGATCCAGGATCGTGAAGGGTTTCGACCAGGTCCGGCCACCGTCGGTCGATCGACAACCCATCGTGCGGCCGCCCGTGGGCGCCTCGAAATCCAGCGGCCAGCCCTCGGCCCGCCACCGCTTGGCCAACCCCGGCTCGATCTGGCGTGGCATGGCAAACGACGAATGCCAGTATCCCGACGAATGAGTGACCAGCAGGTCCCCGTTGGGGAGGCGATCGATGCCTCCCGGCCAACCGATGAAATCCCCGATGCCCTTGTAGTCGTCCGGCCGATTGTGACGAGCCCCGGTGATCTTCAGTCGGGCCTGGCTGACCGACAGCGGCTTGGCGGCCGTCACCGGGGCCTGGCCGACAAGCAAGGTCGCCACGAGTGAAAGCAGCATGGGAAAAAGAGAAACGATGCGAGTGCTGGTCATCTGCTCGGAGTCCTCTGCGAATGCCATGGTGGCCTTTGGCCAAAGACTACCAGAGGCTGTTCGTCGATTCGACACGAGCGAGGAACCTCGCCGCGTGTGAGAACTGGCTCGACAGGTTCTGCTACGACTTGAGATCCGGCAGATTCCGCTGCACCAGGAATTCGATCTCTTCGACACGTACCGTCACGCTCCTGGGAGGATCGAAGCCGACCTCCAACCGGCACGCTCCTCGGCGCATCGGTGGCTGATCAAACAGGTACATCCCGCCGACTCGCGCGGTCGGTTCGAGACGTTTTCCGTTGACGAGGAATTTCAACGAAGCGGCCACCTTTGGCGACAACGTGGTCCGGACGATCAGGCGGGTGGAGCGAGGATCGCCGGGAGTGGGTTTCGACGGCACAGCGTCACCCACGTGCAACGTGAATCGCGACACCGTGCCATCCTGCTTGAGTTCAGCCGGCAACTGCTTGTGGCCGGTCCCGACCGGAGTTTTCTGGCTCATCTCGCGTGTGACAAAATAATGCTGATCGGTCCCGGCCAGTTTCGCCGGGTCATGGATCTCGTTGAGTGCCTGTCGCTTCTGGCCACGGAACGGAAACGGACCGTGGCAGTCGTAGTTGAACAGGTAAATCGCATCGACCCCCCGATCCCAGAACGATGCCGCACCGGCTCGCAGCCGCTCGAGTGACGCCTGCGTGATGCCCTGCTGCTTCGGCTTCATGTAACCACGGATGTAGTACTCCAGACCCCCGGCGACCTTGCACGGGGTTCCCCGGGCCAACTTCACGAACTGTTCAACCGGGGCCGTCATATCCAGGTAACCGCTATCCATCGGCACCACCATGTCGACCAGCCCGCGACGAATCCACGTCGGCACGTCCAGCCCCTGCTCGAGACACTGTGCAACGCTGGTGGGAACCCGAACGACCAACCTCAGCGTCTTGTTGCGCTTGCGACCAAGATCGCCCAGCAACTGGTGAATCCGACCCACCAGTTCAGTCATCAACTTGCTGCCCTCGCGCTCGTGGCCCTTGCGAAAGAAAAGGCCGCTGCGGAGGAAATCGAGTTCGAAACCGTCGACATCGTATTTCCCACACAACTCGGAAATGATCGTCAACTTCCGGTCACGCACTTCCTTGTGCGCGTAGTCCATTGCCCAGGAGTAATCAAACGGATGCGTGTACCACCCGGGCACCTGCTTGCCGATCAGCAGCCGCCGACGCTGCTTCTCCCAGGTGCTCCGCAGCGACGGCCAGCGGTCGACGTAGTCCTTGTGGACGTCGTTCATCCTCAGGGTGGGAATGAAGTACATCCCGTGTCGCCGTGCTCGCTGCTGCCAGACGGTCATTGGATCGAGCTTCCGCGAGACCAGTGACCGGACATTTCCCGCCACCCGCTTGAAGTACTTGTCCTCGAACTTGCCGTCGGGGACCTGGCGGCCGTCGTAGGGTTCGGCCGACTCCAGTGGGTACCAGAACTGCTCGTCGCTGAACTGGGGACAGGGCAAAAACGCATCGACGGCCGTCCCCGGCAGATCGTCGACAACCCGACACAGTTGGTCAGCCGACATCGGGGCATCGAAACGGTAAAACACCGGCGTGCCACAATCGCTGTTGAGCCACAATCGGGGCGGCCACTCGGGGAGAGGTCGCGGTTCGGCCGCACCAAGAGAACCGGCCGGAATCACGATCAACAAGGCCAGCAGGAACCTCCTGGCAAATCGAGCTGCAGCAAGTCGTACGGACATGGGCCTGGCACATTCCAATCGAACAGAAAACGACAACCGCCGAGTATATCCGTCTCCAAACCGGCCGGTCACGTGTCCCAGCACCAGGCGACGGCCAAATCAAAAGCCGCTTCGGTGGAAATCACACCAGACGGTGTTTATTCTCCTTTGATCTTTTCGAGGAACCGATCGGGAACCGACCCGAATCACTTGGGTGTGGAACACGGTTTGCGGTTTCAGGAAGGAGTCGAGACACTTGGCGGAATCGCCGCCTGGTTCTCCTCGATCTGCCCGATGGATCGGCAGATTCGGATTGGGCGTGCCCAATCGTGAAGCAACTTGCTTCGGCGCCACGGATCGGCACCAGGATGTGCCGTGGGGAAGGCGGCAGGAAGATTGACACATCAGATTCGGAGACCGTCTCCGGGTCCACAGTGAGATCCATAAGAGACTCGTAGGAAGAGAGAACCGCATGAGTTACAAGTTGGAATACATCTGGCTGGACGGTTACACACCCGAGCCTTCGCTCCGGAGCAAGACAAAGATCGTCGACAGCGAACCCGACGCTCCGTCGGATTGCCCCGAATGGGCCTTCGATGGCAGCTCGACCGAGCAGGCCGAGGGACACTCGTCGGACTGCCTGCTGAAGCCGGTTCGTATCGTTCCCGATCCCGACCGTCGCGACGCCTCGCTGGTGCTCTGCGAGGTGCTGAACCCGGATGGCTCGGCCCACGCCTCGAACATCCGCGGCACATTCGAAGACGACGCGGACTTCTGGTTCGGATTCGAGCAGGAGTACACCATCATGGATGGTGAGCGTCCGCTCGGTTTCCCCGAAGACGGTTACCCCGGCCCCCAGGGCCCCTACTACTGCTCGGTCGGTACCGGAAACGCCGCCGGTCGTGACATCGTCGAGAGCCACCTCGACAGTTGCCTCGACGCCGGGCTGGGCATCTCGGGGATCAACGCCGAGGTGATGAAGGGTCAGTGGGAATACCAGTTGCTGGGAATCGGTGCCAAGCAGGCTGCCGACGACCTGTGGCTGTCCCGCTACCTGCTGCACCGCAACGCCGAGGCTTACGGCGTGTCGATTTCGTTGCATCCCAAGCCCATCAAGGGCGACTGGAATGGCAGTGGCTGCCACACCAACTTCTCCAACACCGCCATTCGTGAAGAAGGCGGCGAAGAGTTGATCACCTCGATCTGCGAGAAGTTCAAGGCCGAACACGCGTCTCACATCGGCGAGTACGGTTCGGACAACGACCAGCGACTGACCGGACTGCACGAAACGCAATCGATCGACACCTTCAGCTATGGTGTCAGTGACCGCGGCGCTTCGATCCGGATTCCCGTTGGCACCGTCAACGACGGTTACAAGGGGTACCTGGAAGATCGCCGTCCGGCGTCGAACATGGATCCCTACCGCGTCGTCAAGCGGATCGTGTCGACGGTCAACGGCTAGACGACAGACGACGCAACAGGAACAGCGGCCGACACCTCGCTCGTCGAGGGTCGGCCGTTTTCCTGCGCGGCCTGGTCACTGGACCGGATCTACCTGGGCGATCCCTTGCCCCATAGCGGTTCCCGCAACTGCGACTCCCACACGCTGGCCCGCTTCACCATCTCGGCCAACCGTTCTGGATGCTTCTCGGCCAGGTCCTTCGTCTCCGACAAGTCGGTATCCAGGCGGAACAACAGTGGTCGTCCCCCCATGTATTGACGATTGTGGACCATCTTCCACGGCCCATGCCGTAACGCGATCGGTCCCTTCGATCCGCCACCCCGCCAGTGCAGGTCCCGATCGGGCAAGGACTCGGATTTACCAATCAACCGGGGCAAGAGGTTCACACCGTCCAGCTTCCATTCAGGCTTCGTCGCGGCACCGGCCACCGCCAGGAACGTGGGCAGAAAATCGAGCGAGCTGACCGGGTCGTCGATGACCGAACCGGCCTCGATCTTGCCCGGCCACCTCATGGCACACGGCACGCGGATCCCCCCCTCCCACAACTGCCCCTTGCGACCGCGCAACGGCTGGTTGTTGGCACCGGTTTTTGTCTGGCCACCGTTGTCGTTGGTGAAGATGACCAGCGTGCGACGATCGAGCTTGTTCTTGGCCAGGCACGCCAGGATCTTGCCGACATTTTCATCCAGGGACACCACCAGCCCGGCGTACTTGCGACGCTTGACGACCGAGATCCCCGAGAGTGCCTCCAGGTGCTTCGCCTTGGACTGCAACGGACCGTGCGGAGCTGTGAACGAGACGAACAGGTAAAACGGTTCGTCGCGGTGATCCCCGATAAACCGGCACGCCGCATCACCCAGCCGATCGGTGACGTAACCCGTCTCGGGCGTCGCACGTCCGTTCTCCTGCAACACGCGGTGCGGGGTCGGCTTCATCTTGTATGGGAAATAGCTCCGCGACCCCTGCAAGCACCCATAAAACCAGTCGAAACCTCGCTTGTTCGGGTGATAGGCGGCCGGGTATCCCAGGTGCCACTTGCCGACCAGCCCGGTGGTGTAACCCGCTGTTCTCATCCGCTTGGCCCCGAAGGTCTCGCTCAGCGGAAGCCCCGATTTCATGTAGCCGGGCGGGATGTTGTTGTCGTGGCCGAACCGCTGCTGGTAACGACCGGTCATCAGGCCGGCTCGCGACGGCGAACAGACCGCTCCGGACATGTAGGCGGACGAGAGCCGCACCCCGTCACGGGCAATCGAGTCGATATGAGGCGTCAGTCGCTTCATGTCCGATTTCGCGGACGGCTGAAAACCAAAATCGGCGTACCCGGCGTCGTCCGAGAACAACACGACGATATTGGGACGCTCGTCGGCGACCGACCGGCCAACCGTGAGGAACAACACGAACAGGAACACCAGGCGCATCATCACGCGACTCCGAAAACAAAACAGGCTCTTACCGAAGCAACTACTTGCTGAGTTCTCTGACCTCGGCATCACTCAACGCGTGCCGGTAAACCCGCACGTCACTCAGGCTACCATTGAAGTGATCGTGCTGACCACGTCCCACCGTCAGGGGCACCTTGTTGGAGAGGTTGAACTTCGAGGCGGTGAATTGTGACGAGACGGCCACCTGCTTTCCATTGATGTACAACCTCAACCTGTCGCTGCCCTTGACCGCTGCCAGGTGGACCCAGCCGGCGGGCAATTCGACATCCGAGGTCACGCTCTTTCCCGCCTCGATCGATTTCACGCGGCCCGATGGCAAGACCCCGGCGAACAGCCGGCCGCGAAAGACGGCCATCGACCAGGCCCGCCGGTATCGGACGTTCGGCGTCGTGTCGATCTTGCCCAGCGATGTCCATTTCGTCCCGCCGTCGAACCGGAACACCTCGCCCAACGGCAGGGTGCCCGAGTACATCATCCCGTTGTAGACGGCCAACGGCATCGACTCCTTCTCCATCGCCAGCCGACCCACGAATGCCCAGTTCGTCTTGCCCTCCACCTGCTCCTGCTCCATCCGGAACACGCTGCCGGTTGGCCACGAGCTGACATAAAGATCGCCACGGTACACGGCAAACCCGTAGGTCTGCGTGTTCTCGCCAACGATGCCCAGGTGCTCCCAGCCATCGCCGTCGTAACGGTACACGCCCGCCTCGTCAAAACCGGTGGCGTAGATCGCCCCGTTGTAGACCGCCAGGCTCTCGACCCGCTTGCCCTCGAACGTCCCACAGTTGGTCCACTTCGTGCCGCCGTCGTAGCGAAACAGTCCGGGCGAATACAACGCCGAGAAGTAGAGCTTGTTCTTGTAGACAACCGAGCCGTACAGCGACTCCGCATCGCCCAGCTTTCCCAGGTTCTTCCATTTCTTGCCACCCATGTACTTGAAGACCCGCCCCCCCTTGGCGAGGTTGGGCGATTCGGGCAAGGACGACCCGGCCAGCCGGTACTTGGTTGTCCCGGCGTAGATCTCGCCACCGAAACTGCACAGTGTCGACACGGCGTTGCAACGGTCCGGTGTCCCCAGGTCCTTCCAGCCCGCCTTGCCGTCAAAGAGGTACACGTGTCCGGCCTCCTTGATCCCCGGTTCACAGGTGCCCGCGTAGAGTTGTCCCTTGTGGACCAGCAGGCTGAAGACATACATGTTGTTGCCCGGCCGACCATGGTCAGTCCACGACGAATCGACCCGGCCGTTGTCGATGCCAAAATGCACGTGCCGGTAGTTGGCCGACGTGTTGGTCACGCCGACGTTGTTCTTGATCGAGAGTTGAAAGCCGGTTCGGCGAGCGGGGTCAAACTTGCTGATGACGTCACCGAGCACGTCATCGAGTGACTGCTCGGTGTGCACCCAGGCCGCTATCGAAAAAGACCCCGTGCCGGGATCGAGACGCTTGTCGCCGGGAGCCTGAAGCAGGCTGGTTCGACCGTCGAACTGCGCTGTCGGACGTTCATTTCTCCGGGACGCCTGGTCACCGAAACGAACGCCACGGCCGGTGAGATCCAGGCCATTGCCCGACGAATCACGGAAATCCCGTTCCAGGCTCCAGATGGCCACGGGTGGCCCCGCGAAGGACGTGGAGGACAACACCGGAATGAGCACGAACCAGGTTGCAAGTCGACGTGGATGCATGGCGAGTCGCTTCTCCAGAATGGGTGAAATCAGGAATCCTCCAAGTTACACCCTCCTCGCGCCCAGTGCGCCCGGCACGGCTCTTTCGACCGCGGAGAATGCCGGTTCGTTCATTCGCCGTGGACGACCCAGTTCATCCTGTGGTGGCTGTGGTGGAAAATAGCACCACGGACCAGAACCCGATTCTCACGAAGTGGGCGAAACCTCTTTGAAGAATCGGGGTTTATTCGATCGGCTCGAAAGACCACACTTGGTTTTCACGGACGCGAAAAACGACCTCCCTTTTCGGTGCACAATGCCCCTGACCGTTCACCATCCGATCCGTCTCGTATTGCTGGCCGCGTTGCTGTCACTGGCCCCGTTGGTCTCATCTCCGACAACGGCCAAGGACGGAGCCGGGAAGCCCACCGCCGACACGAAACCAAAAAAGAACAACCAAAAAGTCGGACAGACCGTCGCAAACTTCATCCTGCCCGATCACGCCGGCAAGCAGGTCGCCCTGGCCGATCTCAAGGACGCCCGGTTCGTCGTCGCCGTCTTCATGGGAACACGCTGTCCGATCGGGAATGCCTATGTCCCCACCCTGATCGACCTCCAGAAGGACTACGCCGACAAGGGAGTGCGAGTGATCGGTATCAACCCGAATCTCTCGGACAGCACCGGGGATATCGGCAAGCATGTCGAGAAGTTCAAGGTGACGTTCCCGGTGCTCGTCGACAGCGAGCAGCGGGTGGCCGACCTGTTCGGAGCCCAGAGAACGCCCGAGGTGTTCGTGCTCGACTCGCGACGAACAATCCGGTACCGGGGTCGCATCGATGACCGTTTCGGGTACCTCTACAAGCGCGAAAAATCCCGCAAACAGGAACTCAAGGCCGCTCTCGACGAACTGCTCGCCGACAAGACTGTCTCGGTCTCCAGCACCGAGCCGGTGGGGTGCCTGATCACCCGCAAGAACCGGCTGAAAGAGCAGGGCACGATCACCTACGCCCGGCACGTCAGCCGCATCCTCCAGCAAAAGTGCACCGAGTGCCATCACGACAACACCGCGGCGCCCTTTTCTCTGGTCAACTACGACCTGGCCAGGAACTGGTCCAGCACGATCAAGGAAGCCGTTGTCCAGCGACGAATGCCGCCCTGGCACGCCGATCCGCGATACGGACACTTCAGCAACAACATGAGGTTGACCCAGAAAGAGATCGACACGCTGGTGGGCTGGATCGACAACGGCATGCCGATGGGCCAGACATGCGACCTGCCACCGAAGAAGGAATACGGGAACGGCTGGGTCATCGAAAAACCCGATGCGATCTTCAAGATGCCCCGCGAGTACACCGTCAAGGCCAAGGGCACGGTGCGGTACCAGTACTTCGTCACCCCGACGAACTTCAAGAAGGACATGTGGGTCCAGGCCGCCGAAGCGAGGCCGGGGAACCGCTCGGTGGTTCACCACATCATTGTCTACTACCGCCAACCGGGTTCCCGAAAAACCCGCGGACTGCAATCGATCGTGGGAACCGCTCCGGGTGAGGACCCGGAAATCTGGCCGGTGGGGACCGGCAAGCGAATTCCCGCCGGGTCCGAACTGGTCTGGCAACTCCACTACACGCCGACCGGAAAGGTCGAGACCGACCGCTCCGAGGTCGGACTGGTCTTCTGCAAGGAGCCTCCGCGGCGTCACGTCCGGGGCAAGGCGGCGATCAACTTCCGGTTCAAGATCCCCGCCGGTGCGTCAAATCACCAGGTGGTCTCCAGCACCACTTTCTCGCGCAATGCCGAGTTGCTCTCGCTGATGCCCCACATGCACCTCCGGGGAAAGGACTTCCTCTACAGGGCGCATTACCCGGACGGAAAAAAGGAGATCCTGCTCAGCGTGCCGGGGTACGACTTCAACTGGCAACATCGCTACCGGTTCGCCAAGCCGTTCCAGGTACCGGCGGGCACACGGGTCGAGTGCGTGGCTCACTTCGACAATTCCACCGACAACCCGGCCAACCCCGATCCCGACAACTCCGTCCGCTGGGGTGACCAGACGTGGGAGGAGATGATGATCGGATTCATCAACTACGTCGATGC
>CAZYAZ010000043.1:0-47730 GCA_964646205.1 uncultured Planctomycetaceae bacterium
AGCGTCGCCAACACCGTGTCGTCGATCCGCTTGTTGAAAAACTCCATGTCCTCGCTGCATCGCTCCAGCACCTCGCCCACGACCGAGCGAATGAACGACTCTGCGAGTTCCATGTTGTCGGGCAACTCGTAAAACGGCATCTCCGGCTCGATCATCCAAAACTCCGCCAGGTGCCGTGACGTGTTGGAATTCTCGGCCCGGAAAGTTGGCCCGAACGTGTAACAATCGCCAACACTGGTGGCGTAGATCTCCGCTTCCAGTTGCCCGCTGACGGTCAACGAGGCGGGCCGGCCAAAGAAGTCCTGCCCGTAGTCGATCTCTGTCTGGACCTGGGCCAGCCGCTGGAGGTTCAGCGTCGTCACCTGGAACATCTCACCGGCACCCTCGCAGTCACTGGTGGTGATGATCGGCGTGTGAACGTAGACGAATCCACGGTCCTGGAAGAAGCGGTGGATGGCGGCCGACAACGCGTTGCGGATGCGGGCAATCGCCCCAAACGTGTTCGTCCGCGGTCGCAGGTGGGCGATCTCCCGGAGGAACTCAAAGCTGTGACGCTTCTTCTGCAACGGATAGTTCTCGGCATCCGCCTCGCCGATCACTTCCAGCGTCTCGACCCCCAGTTCGACCCGCTGCCCCTGGCCAGGCGACTCCTTGAGCGTTCCGACAGCCTTCAGGCTGGCACCGGTGGTGACCCGGGCCAGCATCTCATCCCAGCCATCCAGGTCACCAGGGACGACCAACTGCAGGCTCGAGAGACAACTGCCGTCGTTGAGTTCAACGAACGAGAGGCCAGCCTTGGAATCCCGGCGGGTCCTCACCCAGCCGCGCACCTCCTGCGACTCACCCGGTTGCCCATCGGCGAGTATCTGCACGATCCGTCGTGTCGTCATCTGGTCGATCCACAATCTGGGCCAACCGGTCGCCGATCAGACGGCGACACGGCGGCTGCCCGAGAGCATCTTGGTCGCCCTGGGACTCAATGCCAACTACTTGGGGAACGACTTTGGCGACTTGATGTGCTGCCAGCCTTCTCCCGAGAGTGCCTTGAGAAAGGCGACCAGGTCCTTTTTGTCCTGGTTGGTCAACTTCAACGGCTTCAAACGGGCATCCAGGTTGGGGTTCTTGATGCCGCCCTTGTCATAGTGATTCACCACTTCCTCGAGCGTCTTGAACCGTCCGTCATGCATGTACGGTCCGGTGTGCTCAATCTCACGCAAGGTCGGGGTCTTGAACGATCCCTTGTCGGAGGCCTTGCCGGTGACCACAAACCGTCCGAGATCCGGCTTGGGCTTGTCCATGCCGATACCAATGTTCTCGAACGAACCGTCGGTGAAATTGAATCCCAGGTGACAACTGTCACAGGCCGCTTTCTTGAAAAAGATATTGAAGCCACGCGTTTGGGATGCGTTCAGTGCGGACTTGTCGCCATTGACATAGCGGTCGTAGGGAGAATTCCCCGACAGCACGGTGCGTTCGAACGTGGCAATGGCTTTGCCAACATGATCAATCGTAAAGTTTGCCGTCCCGAACACTCTGACGAACCGCTTGCGGTATCCCTCGATCTTTTTCAGGCGAGCCACCACAGCACCGTGAGCCGCCTTCTCGCTCTTGAGGTTGGTCATCTCGATCGGGTTGGCAATCGGCCCCACGGCCTGAGCTTCCAGCGAGGGGGCGCGACCGTCCCAGAACTGACGAGTCGAGAACGCGCGGTTGATCACCGTCGGCGCACTGCGACCACCTTTTTGGCCCTTGATTCCCGTCGAGACCGGGGCACCATCGGTGTATCCCTTCGACGGCGAGTGGCACGATGCACAGGAGACGGTGTTGTCGGTGCTGAGTCGCTTGTCAAAATACAACAACCGCCCCAGTTCCACCTTCGCCGCCGAATATGGATTGTCCTCCGGGAAAAAGACCGGAGGCAATCCGAAGGGCACCTTCGGCTCTGTTTCGGCCTCGGCCGCCACAGCCCCGGGTTGCCCCCAACCAGAGACCACCAGCGTGGCTGCAACCACCGTCAACAGGCAAAACAACGGAAGACCAACCGCCATCACGGCGCGCGAAGAACTCTTCATCACCACACTCTCTTCCGATCTCCAGCCCTGGCAACGCCACCGCGCAGCCAGTTCACTCGATCGACCGGGACAAATCTGTTTGATGTCAATTTCGGGTACGAAACCGACAAACCTACTTTTTCTTGACCGTGCCCTGAACGTAGATGGCCTTCTGGCCTTCCACTTCCGAGTAGGTCCCGTTGACCTGGACGATATGGGCCATGTGCTCGATCGCCTGCTTGCGGAACGTGGTCAGACCATCGCGCCGTGAATTGTGCTCTTCATCAATCAACAGGTAAATCGAACCATCCTTGGCCAGCAATCCAATCGGTTGGCCGAGAGCCGCACACTTCTGGCCACACCCGCGGTGCTTGTCACCGTGCTTGCCAACCTGCATGTAGCAGGAGTAGTCGATCACTTCACCAACAACCGAAACCGGCTTGCCAGCAAGCGTCTTGCCCAGAATGGAACTTGCAACTGTCTCGACACTCCAGGGACGCCCCTTGGTGGCCTTCTTGCCGATCTGGGCAGATGGCTTGGCATAGCTGCCGGCGGTTGCTGCCGACCAGTCGGGGAACAGGATGCCCTTGCCCTTGGCCGCGGCCAGGGAAACGCCAACCAGAAGAACCGCTGCCAGGGTGGTGTTGAGCAGACGTGTCTGCCAGAGCTTTGAACGTGCCATCGAGATGTCTCCTTGAGAAGCTCGGATCGAGCGAGGAATGCAAACCGTGCAAGGCAAAGTGGGGACAATAGGCTCCCCCACCCCCAGCCGCGGTACTATACCTACCGGTCACACAGGCTCGCAAGCGGCCGAGACCCCGGACGCAACCAGGGAGGCCTTGAGTTGCTCAACTCCCACGTACACGGCCCCATCCAATCCCAGGGCACGAGCCGCTTCGACGTTCTCCGCCAAATCATCCACGAAGAAGCACTCGGCAGCCTCGCAGCCAGCGGCTTCGACAGCCACCCGGTAAATCCCCGGCGACGGCTTCATCGTTCCCACCTCGTAACTGAAGACCCGGTCGTCAAATCGATCGAGAAGTGAAAACTGGTTGCCAATCCACTCGACGTGCGGAGGACATGTATTGGAGAGCACGATGAGCCGGTAGCCGGCCTTCCGCAGTCGTTCCAGAACCGGCATCAGCGGCTCATTGAGCGTGAAGATATCTGATGCAGCCCGCATCAGATCGGCAACGTCGATTTCAGTTTCAACCTGCCGTTGCAGTTCGTCACGGACTCCGGCCGCGTCGATTTCACCCCGCTCGAAACGGTCCTCCAGGCCCGAATCCCACAACCATTCGCGAATCTGTTGTCCGGTCGCGCCGCAGACACGCCCCATCGCCGCGAACATCTCGTCGTGCGAGAAATGGACCAGGACACGACCCATGTCAAAGATGATACAGCGTATAGCCATCAACCATTGCCCTGGCGAATTGACACTCTCTTAACGCCTATCCTAGAGTGTGGGCCACGAGAGGTCAGGCGAGCAAGGTTTCGGTCCTCAAGGAGAACCGGCTGTCGATGAGTGACGGGGGCGAAGCATACACCGACCCGGACACAATGCATGGTCGTGACTGGCCCTGCCTGAGGCAATTCTGTGTCTTCATGGAAAACCGTGTCGGGCGACTGCACAACCTGATGCGACGACTCGAACGGGACGACCTGAGAATCATCGCGCTCTCGATCGACGACAGTGTCGATTGTGCCGTGGTGCGGTTGATGTTTGACCACTTCGAACGTGCCCGTGAGTTGCTGCAATTGGGTGGCTACTCGTTTATCGAAAGCGACATCATCGGCGTCGAGTTGCCCGAGGCTCCCCAACCCTTCCTGGCAGTCTGCTCGACCTTGCTGCAATCCGAGATCAACATCCACTACACCTACCCCCTGCTCTACCGCCGCGGTGGACACGCCGGCATCGCCCTGTACGTCGACGACATCGAACGGGGCCTGGAGTTGCTCCGTGACACCGGGCACCGGCTGATCAACGAAGACGACCTGCTTCGCGACGACGAATTCTTCTAGGCCCGTCCGGCCTCCGCCTTTCCAACCTCCCGCAGAATGTGTTTCCGATGACCATCGATCACCATGCCGTTGGACTCCCCGTTGGTTTCCACGCCGGGGGTGCTGACGTCACCCCAGCCACGGCCGTCTCGTTCCTGGAAGGGCCAGCCTGCACCCGAGAGGGAACTGTCTATTTCAGCGACATCGCCAACAATCGAATCCTGACCTACACGCCTGGCGTTGCGGGGTTCGAGGTGTTCCGTGAACCCAGTGGTCGAGCAAATGGATTGCTGCTGGATCCGTCGGGACGACTGCTGGCCTGCGAGGGAAATGAACACGGTGACGACGATGGTGGTCGCCGCATGACACGAACCGACCTGACCACCGGCGAGGTCGAGATCCTCACCGACAACTACCAGGGGCACCGATACAACGCTCCCAACGATGTCGCCGTCCGCAGCAATGGACAGATCTTCTTTACCGACCCCTGCTACGGGGACCGGGCCACCATGGAACTCGACCACGACAGCGTCTACCGCATCGACATCGATGGCTCGGTGACCCGTGTCCTGACACAGCCGGAAATCCAGCGCCCCAACGGAATTCATCTGTCGCCCGACGAGAACACCCTGTACCTGGTCGACAGTTGCCCGGTGATCGACGGAAACCGAAAAATCTGGGCCTTCGATCTCTCCGAAGATGGAACCCCCTCATCCCCACGTGTCGTCTATGACTTTGCTCCGGGTCGCGGTGGAGACGGCATGGCTGTCGACAGCCAAGGCAACCTCTATATCGCCGCTGGAATCTCCCGCTCGCGAGGGATTCATGAAACCGGTGACATCCCACCCGGGATCTGGGTGATCACCCCTGGGGGCGAGGTCCGCGGACGGATCCCGATCGTCGAGGACGTCCTGACCAACGTGACCTTCGGCGGCGACGACCTGAAGACGCTGTACATCGCTGCCGGCAAGACACTGTTTTCCACCCGGGTCGAGATTCCCGGCTGGGTCGTTCACCGACGGGACGAGCTATGAGCGGGACGGAGAAAGAATCGAGCCATCGTGATCACATCGAAGCTGCCGAGGGCATCAACGCCATCGGCTTCGCCATCATCACACTCTCGGACACACGGACTGAAGCGACCGACAAGAGCGGGGCATGTCTGCGGGATGCCATCGAGGCGGCCGGCCATGTCGTGGCACGGTACCAGGTGGTCAGCGACGACCCCGGCGCGATCACCGAGGCACTGGATGCAGCGTTGTCCGATTCGTCCGTCGGCGTTGTGATCACCACCGGTGGAACGGGAATCTCGGCTCGCGACTCGGCCTACGAAACAATCTCGTCCCGCCTCGACAAGCGACTCGACGGCTTCGGCGAATTGTTTCGCATGCTGAGCTTCGAGGAGATCGGCGCCGCGGCGATGCTCAGCCGGGCTGTCGGCGGTATCGCAATGGGCCGCCCGTTGTTCGCCCTGCCCGGATCGACAGCGGCGGTCCGCCTGGGCATCCAGCAGTTGATCCTGCCGCAGGTCGGTCACCTGCACCACGAACTGACCCGGCACGCGACCGGAGCATGACAACCCAGCCGCCAGAGAACGGTCCGGGCCAAACGTGGGTGGGCGGGTTGATCCGTTTCAGTATCCTGGCCATCGTGCTCGCGGTGGTCGGTTGGCGAGGCCGGGAACTCTGGAACGATGGCCGCCGCCTGGGAGGCGACGTGACCTGGCAACCAGAATGGCTGGTGGCCGCGGCCATCGCCTACCTCGTCGGGTGGCTCCCCAGCGCGTGGTTCTGGAAAAGCCTGCTGGCCCGCTCGGGACATCCCCTCGGCTGGTGGCCGCTGCTCAGGGCTTACTACTGCGGTCACCTTGGGAAATACATCCCGGGAAAGGCCAGCGTCCTGGTGATCCGGGCCGGGCTATTGAGTTCATCGGGGGTGCCGGCGACCACGGCCGCATGGACCGCCACATGGGAAACCCTGCTGGCCATGGGGGTCGGCGGCATCCTGGGGCTGGGACTGGCTCCCTGGCTGTTGACCGAGGAGATCCTGGCTGCACTGCCCGGCCCACTGGCGCCGATCGGCCGCCACCCGTTGATCACCGCCGGCGTCGTGGCGACCATCGCCCTGGCCGCCTTCCCATGGCTGACGCGACTGGTCACGCGACTGACCCGCCGGATGACCAGGCAGGACACGGCCGACGTGTCGGTCTCGACCCGACAGGTTCTGATCGGATCGCTGGCCATGTCCGGAGGATGGATCTGCCACGGCTTGAGCCTGTGGTGGACACTCGAAGGACTGGGGGCCTCGCCGACGTCGGATTGTCCCGGGGAAACCCTCGCCGGAATGACCGCAGCGGTTGGGCTCGCCACATCCCTGGGATTTGCCGCGATCTTTGCCCCCGGGGGAGTCGGCGTGCGCGAGGGAGTGCTGATCGAGGGCTTGTCGCGATCGGGCATCGGCTTGCAACCGGCCGTGCTGGGTTCGATCGTCCTGCGGGCCACATGGTTACTGGCTGAATTGATCACCTCCGCCGCCCTATACTATGGTCATCGCCCTTCCCCTGCTTCCAAGAAGGATCACCACCACTGATGCTCTCGATCGTTGTCCCCGTATTGAACGAAGAAGAGAGCCTGGGCGAATTGCATGCCCAGATCGCCGCCACGTGCGGCACCCACGAAATCGAGTGGGAATTGGTATTGGTCGACGATGGATCAACCGACCGATCGTGGTCGGTGATCACATCACTCGCCCAGGACCACCAGGCCGTCTCGGGCATTCGGCTGAGACGGAATTTTGGCAAGGCGGCCGCGTTGACCGCTGGCATGAAAGCCGCCAGGGGTGATCTGGTCATGATGATGGACGCTGATCTCCAGGACGATCCTGCCGAGATCCCCGGACTGATCCAACGGCTTGACGAGGGCTTTGATGTCGTCAACGGTTGGAAGAAACATCGGCTGGACCCCTGGCACAAGGTGTTTCCCAGCAAGGTTTTCAACAGCATGATCGGTCGACTGACCGGCCTGAAACTGCACGATCACAACTGTGGATTGAAGATTTTTCGACGCGAGGTGACCCGGGAGGTCACCATCTACGGCGAACTGCACCGGTTCATCCCGGTCATGGCCCACGCCCGGGGCTTCCGCGTCACCGAACAACCCGTCAACCACCGGCCCCGTCAACACGGCCACTCGAAATATGGCGTCAGACGATTTCTGCGAGGATTCCTCGATCTGCTGACGGTGAAGTTTCTCACCGGCTATGGCCAGCGCCCCGGACACATCCTGGGGGCCGTGGGCTTACTTTTCCTGGGACTGGGCACACTGGGACTGGGATTTCTGGGATGCCTGTGGATCTACTGGAAGGCACAGGGGCAGGATCCTGAAATCGGCGCCAACCACCTGCCGATGCTGATCTATTCGGCCGCGTCTCTACTGCTTGGTGGACAGGTGATGTCGCTGGGACTACTGGCCGAGTTGCTGGTTTCGCGAACCGCCAACACAGACGACACCTACAGCGTGGCCGAACAGGTGGGTGCTCCGCGGCCACAGCCGTCGACACCCTCCAACAGTCCTGGTCCGAATTCCACCGGCCCCTGATGTCTCACGATTCCACTAGGGATCGGAGAAATCCAGCGTGATGGTCGACCGGTAAAACTCCAATGTCACCCGCTGGCTGACGCGACTCGAAACGGCACGCATCGCGCTGACGGGCAAGACACTGGTTTCCTTGTGGACGATCTTGCCGTTGCGGAGATCGAGCACCAGCACGCCGTACTCGGTTCGGGCTCTCGGCTGAAGAGCTTTCTGCACGGGTCGATAGACACGGCTGGCAAATGTCAAAACCGGCAGATGCCGCGGCTGATCCACTTCCACAGCCTGGTTCTCGATCTGCACCGGACCCCAACTGGGGCGGGAGACCGGTTTCTCGGCGACACCAACCCCGGTCCGGGCAAACGCCCAGCACGGACCATTCACGGTGATCGCTCGGGTTGAAGTTCCACGCACCCGGGTGTTACTCGGCAGATTGACCATCAGCAGGTATTGCCCCAGGGTCTCGACAACGACAAATGACTGCGGCAGCGCCTTCGGATCGATTCCAATCTTCGCATCAACACGAACACGACCACTGGCGATATCAACCACCCGGAATCGCCCGTTGGGCTCCAGGACTCCCAATCCGCCGCCACCAACCACGACCGGGCTGAGATCCCCGGAGAGTTCAATGCTGACAACAGTCTTGCCGGTGACCAGGTCGAGCGCCGAGATCAACTGGCTGTCTTTGCCGGTTTGTCGGCTGACCACCCACTGCCCCACACGGCCGACCACATCGTCGGATGGCAACGTCCTGGTGGCTACGGCACTGCCATCGGAGGCATCCAGCACCAGCACCTCGTTGCGTTCATCCGGCTCAACACACACATACCGATCGGTCCCGTAAACTCTGCAGCCACGAGGGATTCCACCACGCCGCCACAACACGCGTCCGGACAACGGGTCGGCCGCCTCGATCGCGGTTCCGATCTGGTACGTCAGTCTCCGTGCTCCCAGTTGTCCGACGTGTCCGATCGGTCGACCGGTCGAGTCGGTCATCTTGAACCAGCGCGGGCCGGCACCGATCACGCCGGGCAGTCGCACGATCCGCGATTGCACACCGCTCTTGTCCTCGAACAGGTTCCGACGCCACAACACGTGGGGATGCTGAAGATCGCCAAGCCCATCGATTACGGCAAACCGGTTTCCCAACACAATCAGCAACAGGTGGCCGTTGGCCTGGACGAAGTTTCCCTCGAACGCATAAGGCACACGTGCCTCGCTTCCGGGAACGGCGAGATCGCCGACCGTCGTCAATCGCCAACGTTCACGACCACGCTCGTCAAAGGCAATCACGTACTGTCTGCGATTGTCCAGCCGGAAACTCCAACCCCGCCACGGCACCGGGCGTCGGCCATGGAAGGGAATCGGATACGTGTTCACGCTGGTCCGCCGCTCCTCGTTCACCGTGGTGCCGGCCACCACCTTGCCGAGTTTCCAGTCGGGCAGCGACTCAACCAGGGCCTTCCTGGCCGGGTCCTTGTGCCAGGCGGCAACCGTGGCGCGGCCGGTGCGACCGGGAGCCAGTTCCACTCCGGCAAACCGCCCCGTTTCCAGTTCACCTCTCAGGACCGCAACCGCCTCGCTCTTCTTCTGAGCCGACCACAACTGGGCCAATTCGGCTGTGGCCTGTGCGGCCGCGGACGGATCCATTCCATTTCGCAAGGCGAGCAACAATCGTTCTCGTTGAACGCCCGGAGTTTTTGCTGGAAGTTTCTCCAGCAACTCGATCCGGGCAAGGTCTGCGATGGGTTGGCCATCAAACAAGGTCACCAACTCGGACAACAGCGCCGTACTGGCCGCTCCCTTTCCGGCAATCGCCGCATCGAAGAGTTCCTGCCGTTTGGCCGCGAGAATCTCCTGCTGTTGACCAGTCGCCCGTGTTTGGACCCTGGCCAATTGCGACGCGATCCATCGTGTCCGCCGCACCGACAGATCCTCGTCAATCGGCTCCAGTTGATCTCGGCGGGCGTCGTCGGCCTGGTCGGTGCCGGCCGGCTCCGGGCCGTCGCTCAACTGCCGCAGCGTCAGATATTCCCGAAACGCCTCGACCACCTTGCCGGTTCGAGACAGCCCCGCTGCCCGCAACCGGCGAAACGCCAGTTTTTCGTCCGAAGAGACCAGCAGACTCTCAAGCCGCTTCGCCCGGCCGGCGTACCGGTCGTAATCGAAGCGCAGTCCATCGAGCAAAGCCTGCACCAACAATCGTCGCACACCCGGGTCGGGTCGCGATTGAAATGACGCAGCCAGATCGGCCACCGCCGGCTCGTATTCGCCACGATGCAACCGGCGTCGTCCACGCAAGGCCAACGCCGTGGCGTCCTGCTTGTCCTGGCCCAGCCGTTCAGCAATTCGGTCCTGCAACGCGCTATCGGTTTCAAAAGCCACCAGTTCATTGTGTGAAAGACCCAGGAGCCGCCCGCCGCCGTCGACCAGGTGACCAACCAATCGACCGTCAGCCAACTCGGTTCGGGCCAACAGTCGGCCGGTTTCCAGGTCAATCGTGAGAATTGCTCCCTGGCGAGAACCACCGGTAGTGTCACGAGTTTCCACCGGCAGGTGGTAGAGGTCTCCCATCCGCACACCAACTCCCGTCGGCCGGGGGATCGGAGTCGGCATCGCCCACGCTGCCCGACCGTCCTCAAGACGAAACGCCTGCACACGAGATCGCTCGACAACCACCACCTTGTCCTGATGCACCGCCGCGACAAAATGAGCCTGTCCCCGAGATCGACTCCAGCGCAGGTGACCTGTCTCCAGGTCCAGGCAGTGCAATTGCTCGGAATCCCGCGGCGTCAGCACGATCGCGCCGTCGGAAATCACCGGCACCGAATCGAACCAGCCGTCAGTTCGCGACAACTGGGAAATGCGGTTGGGCATCAACACCCGACGCATCGCCTGCTGTCGACTGTAGCCCATTTGGCGTTGTGCGGGTCGATACGAATACGACCACAACAGTTGCCGTCGTGCCACATCGACGCCCACCAGCAATCCCGATTCGGTCGGACACACCAGCACCCCGTCGGCGTAGCTGGGACTCAACCCCGCCAATCGTCGACCCGAATGGGCCATGATGTTGAATTCCGGCTGCGCGATTCCCTGGGACCACTCGACACCATTCCGTTCCTCGCCGTCAACACGCCGTGTCCCATCCGGATGGATCGCCAGCAGCCGGATCTCGCCGTCTCTCTCGCCCAGGCAATACAGTCGTCCTCCCAGAGGCAACGGTGGCCCCAGGAAGAAGATGCCGTCGAGTTCGTTCTTCCGGTCGCCACGCGGACCACCCAACTCCCAGACCAGCATTCCCTCGCTGGCCAGTTCGAATGCCAGCAGGCGATTGTGTTCGCGCGGCACCCATGCCGCAGCCGTATCGGCTTGTCCCCTGAAAGCAGCCGGCGTGAAGACCTGCAGCCCGAGGACCCCGACCGAATCGACGGCATAAACGTGGCGACCGTCGGTCGACAGCGACCCGATCGTGCGGTCGTACCAGGCGCGTTGACCAAGAAACAACTGGCTGAGCGACTGCCGCATGGTGCGGCCACCAACCGAATAACTGGGCACCTTGCCGTCGAGAACCCGTTCGAAAGCGGGATCGACAGTGATGCTCTCCCACAAGTGTCGACCGGTGGGCAGATGAACCGCCTTGATGTCGAACAGACTGCGAAACACCGCAACGTCACCGATGACCAGCGGGTCAACCGCGGGCAACAACAGTCCATCGCGAGCCCGCTCGCTGGCCTCCAGTTCACCAAGTTCACTCGTGATCTCAACGAGCCGATCCTGACGCTGAGGATCGTCAAGTTCGCGTTGAAATGTCGCAAACGACCACTGTGGCCGAGCACCCGGAACCGCCGGAGACGCAGACGCAGATCGATCGTGTCGTCCACGCCATGTCATCCAGTTCCCGGTCGACATTCCCGCGCCGGTGAGCGGAGCCTCGGAGAATCTGGCGAGTGCCTGGACCATCTCGTCCCGTGATCGCTGCCCCAGGACCGTTGCCAGTGCCCCTCCGCGAGCCTTCATCCGGCTGCGATCGCCCGCCGACATTGCCGCGAGGATCGCCGCGGCGCGCGAAGGCCGACCGATTCGAGCCCATGCCAACGCCGAACGGATCGAGAGTAGCGGCTCAAACTCGGTGGCTTTCATTTTCCGCAATTGGTCGTAACGCATCGCCGCCATCAGTGTCTGTCCCTGGTCCAGGCAACGGTTGCCCAGCGAGTAGGTGGCCTGGCGACCAGCCTTCGTGTGCAGGTACTTGCGAGACACCTCCTCGAGTCGCTCACCAACAGCGACCCCTCCGGCGGTTTCCAGCAACTTGCGGGCAATCGTGCCGTATTCGAGTTCGTAGGCCTCGCGGCCCCGCGGCCCGATCGTGCCCAGTAGCTCGGATGCAGCCAGTTTCAAACTACGAAACGGTGCCGCAATATTGTCAGTCCCATCCGGCTTGGGCTCTCTGAAGAACACGTCCTCGTCGTGCTCCAGCAGGCTCTGCAACAACCGGACGGCTGGTTGCACCTGTTTCTGGGCCATCAACTCGCGAGCTTTCACCAGTCGTTGCACCAGCCGACGATCGGTGACATGCACCATCCGTGACCGCACGTCCGACGTGATCGGCACGGGTCGGCCCGGGAAGGGAGCAACTCGCAGCCGAACCTGCGCCGGCAAACGAGACGTGAGAACCAGCACGAGCACGGTGGACGCAGCCACCAAGTACTTCACCGGCATTGATCTGGAATACATCACGCAACAGGTCCGGCAGGGCCGACTGTTTGACCGGGTCTCCTGGGTTCAGAATAATCGATCGCATCCGTGTTGCACACCGCATTCACTTCCTCTGACTCCTGGGACAGGGATCCATGACCAATATCGATCTGACCACGACCAACACCGACGAGGTCGCCACCGAGCAATTGCAGCAGGCAATGCAGACCATCGAGAGCTATTACCAGTCCCGTGGTATCTTCGCGGATCGTTTCGGATTCGGAGAGCGGCCGGCAATTCTCGTTGTTGATTTCGCCAACGGCTGGACCGATGACTCCTACGCCGGTGGCAGCCAGAGATTGGACACGCCGGTGGAGAACACCGCGAAATTGCTGGTGGCTGGGCGTGAACACGGCGTGCCGATTGTCTACACAACCAGTCCCTGGCGACCACGGACCGCCGACCAGATGTTCAAGACGGCCGCCGACGTGTCCGACGGATTCCGCCCCTGGGACGAACACGCCTGCCAGATTGATGACCGGCTGAAGCCAGCAACCGAGGACCTGGTGATCCAGAAAGAGAGTGCCAGTGCCTTTGCAGGAACACACCTGGCCGGTTACCTGATCAGCCTGCAGTGCGACAGCGTCCTGATCACCGGCTGCAGCACCAGCGCGTGCATCCGGGCGACGGCGACCGATGCCAAGAGCCTGAGACTCAAGCCGGTTCTGGTCGGGGATTGCTGCGGCGACCGCGCGGCGGCCGCTCATGTCTTCACACTCTTCGACATCCAGGCTCGCTTCGCCGATGTCGTTTCGGTCGACGAGGCCATCGAGTCCCTGGTTTCCGAATAGCAAGCAGCAACAACCAATAGCGCAACAAGAAGACCCGCCCCCCGGCGAACCGGAGAACGGGTCTTCTTTGAATCACTCTTGTCGCGAGTGGTTCAACGTCGACAGGTGTCGACTACTGAACCAGCGTCGAGGTGTCGCCAGCAACGGTCTTCAGAGCAGCCTTGCTGAGCTTGCCCTTTTCAAAACCCTTGTTGGACGCCACGCGACCCCGCTTCCACATCAAGACTGTCGTTTCCGCACCCTTATTGATCTTGTAGGGCGGCGGTCCGCTGATGCCATCAAAGATGGTCAACGGCACATTCTTGATGCCGTGCTTCTTGGCCAGTGCCTTGAGCTTGGGCTCATCGGCATCAGGATCGTCGCTGAGTACAACGACGAAAGCCTTCAACTGGCTTGCCTTGTTCTTACCAACTGCTGCGTCGACTTGCTTGACCAGACCGGCCAAGTTGTCCGTGATCGTGCGTGTAAAAATGCCGACCACGGGACGGTTGCCATAGCGTCAGCGATAGCAGAGTTTTTTTCCGGCGAACGGGCCGGTGATGTCCTGGACGTTGAACGCCTGAACACCTTGGCCTGGACGAAGTCCGGACTTGACATCTGCTGCTTCCGAAACGGCCGCCGCCACGATCAGCAACGCTGCAGACGAAACCAACATACGGTTCATCTCTCGTTCCTCCATCGCGCCTGTACGGGACCCAGTAACTCCACGGCTACTGCTGACGGTGATTCTATCCGCTTCACGGCAGCGTTGTCGAGAGACCCGGTCACCTGAACACAATAAAAACACCGATCAACCAATCCCGGGGACAGCCCCGGATCGGTGATCGGTGTGAAACGAACCCCACACGTCGTCACTTGGACGCTTCAACTCCCAGGGCTTTCAGGGTCGCCGCCGCCGTCGTGCCGTCGGTGGCCGCTTTGACCTTACGATCGACCTTCAGGATTTTTCCGTTCTTGCCAATGTAGAAGGTCCAACGGAACGGAACCTGTCGCTTGTCAGTCACCACGCCGTAAGCCCGGGCGACCTTCTTGCCAGGATCGCTGAGAATCGGGTAGTCGACTTCCAGTGACTTGGCGAACTTGGTGTTCAATTCCACCGTGTCACAACTGGCGGTGAAGTAGGCCACGTTGAATTTCTTCAGTTCTTTGCCGCTCGTACCGAACGACTTGCACTGCTTGGTTCAGCCACCGGTGAAGGCTTTGGGGAACCAGGCCACAACCACCGCCTTCTTGCCCTTGAACTGGGACAACTTGTAGGTTTTTCCATCGCTGCCCTTGAGAGTGAAATTGGGAGCGGCGTCACCTTTCTTGAGCATCGGAGCCTCGGCGGCCGACGCCGAATCGGTGAACACGCCCAGCATCGCTCCAGCGGCCAGCATGGCCAGAATCTTCATGGTGGGATCTCCTCGGGTAGAAAAAACACGTCGTGACCGCGCGGTATCACACGCGGCAGGCCTAGGCTACCGCGCCGGACCAGCGGAATTCAAACCGGGGGGCCACACCCATCGGTCATGCCAACGCCTTGTCCAGGTCCGCACAGAGGTCCTCCGGGTGTTCAATCCCGCAACTGACTCGCAGCGTACCATCGGTGATCCCCGCGGCCCGACGAGCCGGTTCGTCCATCGACGCGTGGCTCATCGTCTCGGGATAGGAAATCAACGACTCGACTCCTCCCAGCGATTCGGCCAGTTGGAACAAACTGGTCCGGGTCAGGACACGTTCGGCCGTCTCGCGACCACCTTCCACTTCGAAACTCAACATCGCTCCGAATCCGTCCTGCTGGCGAGCCGCCAGTTCGTGCCCCGGATGGCTGGCCAGGCCGGGGTAGTAGACCCGGTTCACCCGGGAGTGTGATTCGAGCATCTCGGCCACCGCCTGGGCCGCCAGTTGATGTGCCTCCATCCGTGGGCCCAGTGTCTTGATGCCACGCAGCACCAGCCAGGCGTCGAAAGGAGAACAGGCCAGGCCCAACGCATTGGTGATGTAGGCGATCCGCTCGGCGTGCTGTTCGTGACGTGTCACCACGCACCCGCCAACAACGTCGGAATGACCGTTGAGGTACTTGGTGGTCGAATGCATCACGACGTCGACACCGTGCTCGAAAGGCCGCTGCAGGTAAGGCGAACAGAACGTGTTGTCAGCGATCGTGATCGCACCCGCGTCGCCGGCAATTTCGCACACCGCCGCCATGTCGGTCACATGCAACAACGGATTGCTGGGAGTCTCGATCCAGATCCCCCGTGTCTCCGGCCGCACCGCAGCACGGATCGCGTCGAGATCCAGCATGTCAACAAACGTGAACTCCAGGTGCTGGTGAGCCAGGATGTCGGCAAACAGGCGATACGTGCCGCCGTAAATGTCCTTGCCCGCGATGATGTGATCACCCGACTGGAAGAGATACGCCGTGGCGGTGATCGCTGACATGCCCGTGGAGGTGGCACGACAATCGGTCCCACCTTCCAACGACGCAATGTTCTCCTCGAGTGCCTGGCGGGTCGGGTTTCCGCTGCGGGTGTAGTCAAAACCCCGATTCGTCTCGAGATCATCCCAACGAAACGTCGAGGTCGGATAAATTGGTGTGGTGGCACTGAGGTAGGCCGAGTCCTTGTCGACACCGACGTGGACACAACGTGTCTGGAATTCCATCGTTTCGGTTCCAGTAAATGAGAGCGGGATAGAGAACCATTGAGTCTATGCGACGCCGCTCGTTTCGTTAACCTAGTCGCTGAGCGACACACGTCCCCACGCCATGTTCCCATGCCACTACACCTCCCCACCGATCTCGGCCGACCGATCCCCGACAGTCCGCACGCGGTCTCGGCCTGCTTGCCAACATGGGCCGACAATATCGGCTACGAAGAGGGAGAAGCTCGGGTCAAGGACAAGCTGACCACCGGGTACCCCCGTTTCGTCTACAACCGTTTCTGCCGCGACCTCTTCAACACCGTGGCACAGGCGGTGGACCAACCAGGCCATGACTGCCTGGTGTTTCCGACCAGGGCGGCAGCTGTCCGAACCGCGACGTTCATCAACGCGAACCAGGACACACCTGCGGCTCAAGTCGCACCGTTGCCGGAGACATTGGCCGCCAGCGGACACGACAACGTGCACGTGGTGATCTTTCCCGGCGAATTGGCTCGAGTGGGCCAGGACGCCTGGCAACACATGGGCGAGGGAATTTCATCACGCCAGGCCGAGGACCTGCTGGACGGACGGATGGCTGAACCGGCCGAAGAGATCAACCAGGTTGTCACCCAACGGGTGGCATCCCTGGTGGGCGTCCCCGTCAAACGAACCTGGCTGGCCTCGTGTGGCATGAGCGGTTTTGCCGCGCTGCACCGGGCCGTCGACAGCCTCTCGCCCGGACTGGACAGCGTGCAATTTGGGTTCCCCTATGTCGATGCGCTGAAAGTCCAGCAATTGTGTGGGTCGGCCGGTTGCTGGTTTCTGCCCCGGGGAGACCGGGCCGAATTGGACCAACTGCAAGAGGCACTCGAAGGAGGCCGCCACTTCAGTGGCGTCTACACCGAGTTCCCCAGCAACCCGCTGCTCGCGGTGCCCGATCTCGAGAAACTCTCGAAACTGTGCACGGCCCACGGCGTCCCCCTGATCGTTGACGAAACAATTGCCGGGTTCGGGAACGTCGACGTGCTGTCCGTCGCTGACGCCGTCTGTAGCAGTCTCACGAAATCGTTTTCCGGTGTCGGCGACGTCACCGGAGGCTCGATCGTGGTCAACCCGCACAGCCAATTCGCCGAGACACTCTCCGCCGCACTCGACGCATCTCCGCCGGCGGGCATCTACACCGCCGACATGATCGTCCTGGAACGCAATTCCCGGGACTACTCGCTGAGGCTTCCGGTGACGTGCAAGAACGCAAGTCGACTGGTCGACTTCCTGCGGGCACAACCCGGCGTGGCGACAGTCTACTTCCCGGATGACAAGAACCCCGCCGGTGACCTCAACCATGCGTCCCGATTCGACGCCTTCGCCCGCGTCGACGGACACCGTGGACCGTTGTTCTCAATTCTCCTGGAGAACCCCGAAGCAGCCACCGCGACGTTCTACAATGCCCTGGCGGTCGACAAGGGACCCAACCTCGGCACCAACTACACGCTGGCCTGCCCCTTCACGATCCTGGCCCATTACCACGAACTGGAGTGGGCGGAATCGTGTGGCGTTTCACGACACCTGATCCGCGTTTCCGCGGGACTGGAACCCTACGACCAGTTGCAGGCCGCCTTTGCCAACGCCCTGGACGCCGTTTCAGCCACCCTTTGAAACAACCGGCGATCCGACGATTCAGTCGTCCTGCTTGGCGTATTCGAAGAGTGCCGTGGACAGGTAGCGTTCGCCCGAGTCGGGCAGTACAACGACAATCGTCTTGCCCGCGGCCTCCGGACGCGCGGCCACTTTCAGCGCCGCCGCCATGGCCGCCCCCGAACTGATCCCGCAGATGATCCCCTCTTCCTGGGTGATCCGGGGGGCCATTTCAAATGATTCCTCGCTGGAAACCTGAACCACCTCGTCGACAAGGTCCATGTCGAGAATATCTGGCTTGAACCCGGCTCCGATGCCCTGGATCTTGTGAGGCCCGGGTCCTCCACCGGACAACACCGGACTCTCGACCGGCTCGACGGCAACCGATGTCACCGCGTGGCCTCGTTCATTCTTGAGGTACCTCGAAACTCCGGTGATCGTGCCACCGGTACCGATGCCCGCGACGAAGTAATCAACGTTGCCGTCCGTGTCGTTCCAGATCTCGGGACCAGTGGTGTCAAAGTGCACCTGCGGATTGGCCGGATTCTGGAACTGCTGAGGCATGAAGTGATCGTCCTGTTCGGACATTTCCGTCGCCTTTCGGATCGCTCCGCCCATCCCGTCGGACCCGGGAGTCAGGATCAACTCGGCCCCGAACGCCCGCAGCATCATGCGACGCTCCACCGACATCGTGTCGGGCATGGTCAGCTTCAACTTGTAGCCGCGCGCTGCACAGACATAGGCCAACGCGATTCCCGTGTTTCCACTGGTCGGCTCGACAACCGTCATGCCACTTTGCAGGGCACCAGACTGCTCGGCATCCCAGATCATCGCAGCACCAATGCGGCACTTGACGCTGTAGGCCGGATTGCGGCCCTCGATCTTGGCGAGCACCGTCGCCCCAAGACCCTCGGTCAGTCGATTGATCTGAACCAGCGGGGTGGAACCGATCGATTCGGAGTTGTCCTTGAAGATGGCCATGTGTGACTCCTGGTGGTTTGTTCTCTTTGCCGTCGGGCCATTATGTGGCAAGCCCGCGTGGTGAGCAATCGTCGCCGTTCCGGACCCACCAGCCAATGGCGAGTCTGATTCACCGAGTTGACCCTGGCCGCACCGAGAAGCCGCCACCGCGGATCACCGGCAACCTCATTCGGGACGGCCCGGCAGCCCGGGTGTGTCCGACGACCGGGTGAGGCCGGCGAGTCGTCCGAGCCTCGAAACGCGACGTCGGCCTGGCCCCGGCATCCACCTCGCCCAGCAGATCGGAGACGAACTTGCGGCTGGCCCGGTTGATGATCACCACGCGACTGGCCGCGCGGGGATTGTCCGATGAACGGATGATACAAACCACCTCGGCACCCTCGGCTGCAAACACCGCTGCCTGGGACGCGGCGGCCTCGGCCGCCGACTGCGACACGCCGCGGCTGCGGCCACTGGTCGACCGGGGCGGTACAACCGGAGTCGTCCGGCCTGGCTCGGTCACCGACACCGGTGATGCCGATTCCGCGGCGACTGTCTTCACCGATGGCCGAGGGAAGTCATCCAGCGACGGTCGGGAACCAACCGGTCGTGACACCGGCGTCCTGGCAGCCGTGGGGATCGCGTCCCGGTTCGGGCCAGGCTGATCCCGATGTGCCACCAGTGAATTCAGACGACAACGAACCAGCAAATCGTGGATCGGTTTCAGTCCGGCATACAGGCCGCGCTGGTAAGTCGGGTCGGCGGCAAAACAGACTCCGACAACCCGGCCGGCACCGTCAAACAAGCCACCCCCACTGCGTCCCTGCAGCGGCACTCCCGTGCACTCGATGTTGTCCGGACCGAGATAACGATTCAGCCTGGTGACGGCCACCAGTTCGCGAGTCGGCTGGTCTCCCCCGTTGCAACCGAAACTGACCAGCCGCTGGCCAGCCGAAAGACTCTCGCCCGGATCGGCAACCCGTGCGACCGGAAGCAGTTTCCGCGAGGCAATCTCGACCAGCCCCACATCCGACTCCAGGTCATGCCCCAGCAGGCGACCGGCATACGAGGTCGAGCGACGGCCGTCGAACACTTCGACAGTCAACCGTCCACCCGCTCCCGTCCTGCCAACCGCACCGCCCGCCTTCCCCCGCGGGTGGTAATTCCGGAACAGGTGGCCACAAGTCAGGACGATGCTGCGTCCCGGCCGGCTGTCAATAATCGTCCCCGAAGCAAATTCGTGCCCATCGGTTTGCTCGAGCCGCAAACGTACACAACTGGACTGCAGACCGGTGCCTGCCGCCAACGTCGCCTCACCGGCCTTGGCACGAACCACGGGTTCTTTCGGACCAGGCGGCTTGGCCAGTGTCCCGGCGAACTCGGTCAACCGGGCCGAAACCGATGGCCCAGGATCCTCATCGGGCTGTGTGTTGCTGCTGGCTCGAGCCGACTCAACCAACGAACGCAATTGCGACTCGGAGGTCACTCCGACAATCTTCTTCACCGCCCGTCCCGACTCGATCAACACGAAAGTCGGCAGCAACTTGATATCCAGTTGGCGTGCCAGCCGCGGTGCCCGTCGAATATCCAGTACACGGATCGGGTACCCCTGCCGTTTGAGTTTCTCGACCAACGGACTCATCCGCTGACAAGCCAGGCAACCTGGCCCCGAAAACTCAAGGACCTCGCCAGACTCGCCGACCGTCGGTGCCAGGCCACCCCCCACCAGCAAGACCACCATCGACAGGTGGACAACCGATCCGGCGGTCCGCGACCAGCAGTGGGCCGAGAGAGAACAAATCGCAGCAAAAAAATCGCTGAACGAAACTCGCAGCATCACACCATCCCTGGCTATCGGCGAGCAAATTGTAAAGCTGTCCACGACTACAGGCCGCAAATTGGCAAGTTTACAAGCGGACCATCCTTGGTCGGCTCACTTTTCGCCTATTCGCACCATGGACACAGCAAGCACCCAGAAAGAGCGAATGTCGTGCCAAAGACCAACAACGACCAGGCTGGTCGCCGGTGGGAAGCCCACTCCACCTAGATCCGATAGAACTTCTCGGCATTCTTGGCGAACAGCTTTTTCTGGGCCTCCAATGGCCGATCCTTGACGATCGTTTTCAGGGCCGCGACCCACTGGGCAAAGGTGGCCCGTAGCCGACACACGGGCCAGTCTCCGGCAAAGTACGCTCGGTCCTCACCAAAAGTGTCGATGCAGAAGAGCATGTTGGGTGCCAGGTCTGCCGCTTTCCAGTTCTCCGACGCCGTGACCACGATGCCCGAGATCTTGCAAACGACATTCTCGTGCGCGGCCAGCGCTTTCATCCCGGCCATCCACTTCTTCCGGAGTTCCGCATCATCGGTAACGACCGGCATGTTGCCGCAATGGTCGACCACAAACATCGTCTTGGGACACTTTTCGACCAGGCGTGCCCCGTCAGCCAATTCGTCGGGCCGCATGCACAAATCGAAGCTCATTCCCAACTTGCCAAGCAGTTTGACGTTCTTGACAAACCGCTTCTGAAGACAAAGCCCCTTGGGACGATCGGGATCGTGGAGCACCGTACGGACACCCCGGACGTAGTCGCTATCCTCGTACTGCTCGATGTACTTCTTGAAGCCACGATCGTGAGGGTAACCTCCGATGACGGCGGCTTTCATCGGGTTCGACTTGTCGCGGCACAACCCGATCACCCACTCCGCCTCGAGATCCTGGTCCTCCTGACGGACATTGACTTCCATGTAGACCGTCTTGGAGACCCCCTGCCCCCGGGTCGCCTCGAGATAGTCCTTCATCAGGAAATCCCGATTGATCGACTTCACACCCTCGTTCTTCAGCCACGGCAGGGTGAGTTTCTTGAGATCCCAGAGATGCTGGTGCGTGTCGACGATGGGAATCACGGGCTTGGAATCCTCCGCGGCGCTAGCCGATCCAGGGGCGAGGTGGGACATGAGAGTCGTGGGAAGGGCGAAAGAACTGGCCGCGGCAGCCGTCCTGGCCAGGAACTCGCGACGGTCGGTGCTGTGTGGGAATTGAGTCATGATGATGCCATCTCTGGATGGGGTGGAACGAGAAGAATCGTGGCTCATCGTAGCCAAGACACACGGCAGTTTGCAGTCTCCAGCCCCGCGGGAGTCCCGGGACGCGATCGTCACAGCCGCCGGAGAGCCAACGGGTAAAACATTCCGATTGTAACAATCGTAGGGGCCACGACCGCAGGGACCTACTGTGCGTATCGAATCGGCAGTGGCGGTTCCTCTGACTGGCACACGCCGCTCGGGGCTGCTGCTGGTCTCGACCCCCGTTGAAGTGGACCGGCACGGCGATGGCGTCCGATTTTCAGAGAACACTCTGACCAACATCCAAGTCCCGGTGTGGAGCACTCACAATCCCACCGGTACAAGACACAACCGCCGAGCCCCATCATGTCGACATCATCCACACCAGTCGCTCCCCGTATCGATCACCCGCCGGTTGCCACCACCACCGACGGCTTGCCCCTGCCGGCCCCCCCGCATCGCACCCTGCTGCTGCTGGTCCTGACGCTGCTCACGGGCCTGGCTGTCACCAACTGGCTCGACGACCGATCGGCCTCGCGGACGCTGGTCGGGTACCTCAGGGCCCAACAAAACGCGATCGTGTCACCGGTCGACGCGGTGGTCCGTGAATTCCGTCACCAACCCGGTGACGTGGTCACCCCGGGCACGGTGCTGGTGTTGCTGGCCGACGAACAACTGGAGCGACAGGTCGCCGACCGGGGCGGCATCCTGCCGACACTCGAAGCAACGCTCTCCCAGGCCCAGGCCAAGGCGGACGTCGACCTGACTCTGAAACTGCGAGACCTGGAGCGTGAGGAATTCGAAGTGCGCTCGCTGGCAGCCAACCATCTCGAAAAGCAGTACTACAACGAGTTCATGCAAACTGCCTGGGAAGAAATGCTGGACCGCAGTGACGGACTGGCCAGTATCGGCGGCAATGACCAGATCTACCGCCTCGGCACCCTGCCCCAGATGCTGACCAGCGATACGGTGCGGATGAAGGCCATGCTGCGACAACAGGCAGCCCGCAACGCCGCTTCGATCAGTGCCACCCAGGCCAAGCTTTGCCGCGAACGACTCGACCGGATCAACCGTTTGCGGGACAGCCTGCCCGAGAAATTCCAGACCGCCAACGGCGTTGATGTCATCACTCGTCAACTCGCCCATGCACGCAAAACGCTGCAGTCACTGAAAAACCGCCGCGGACGCCTGACTCTCACCGCCGGGGCCCATGGCACGGTCGGACTGCACCTGAAGCAGCCCGGTGACCGGGTGACCGGTGGCGAAGCCATTGTCGAACTCTACGACCGCGAGCGGCAGCACATCGACCTGCCGGTCCCCAGTCGGCAAATCAACCAGTACCCGGTTGGAACACTTGTTCGACTGCGGTTTGCCGGTTCGATCCGGTGCCGGGGACGCGTGGCGATCGTGCCGCCTCACACCGAACAGGACGTGGAGACCCCCACCGGTGTCGATCCACTGGTACGGGTCACCGTCGAGCCGATTGGCAGACTGTGGCCGGATGTTCCCATCGGTTCATCGGTCGAGGTCGAGGTCGAGTAGTCGAGCGGCACCGACTGCTCACACACTCGCCACGCTCACGATCTCGTCGATAGATATCGGCCCGTACGTCAATTGACCGTCCCGGGCATCGATGACGACCAGTTGCCCGGGTCCCGCGGCCCGAGCGTCGGGAAACCCCACAAGTTCCCGGCCGTCGCCGAGCACCAACCGCACCGGGCTGGTTTCATTGACCCCGGGCAGATCGTCGCAAACCAATGCCGGAAACCGGCTCCAGGCCCAGGTCCACAGTGTCGACTCGGCGTCCACTTTCCCGGCGATGTCCAGCCACTCCTCGGCCGCTTTCACCAGTTCAGACCGGGCGGCCTGACGACACCACGGGGCCAACTCCTCGTCGATCCACCGTCGCCGCGACACCACCAGTTCGTCGAATGTCACCATCACCGGACCTCGCTCGTCACCGGACTACCAGGACTTCGACCAACTGGTGAACATCATGAAGTCGGTTTCCAGTTGGACACCGTCGAGATCCTGGTAGAACGGCTTGACCCACTCGAAGTTGATCCGGCTGCCATCCTCCAACATCCAGACCAGCCCCAACCCGAGATTGGCCGAGTCTCCACCTCTCATGTTGGTCCGGGCCATCGGTGACATCGCGGGATTCAAATCGGCATCGGCACCCGAGAAGTTCTCTCGCATCAACCCTTCGAATCGCACGCTGGTGCTGACCCGCTCTCCCAACAGCCACGAATACCATCCGCTGACAGAATAGGTGTTCCCCACCGAGTAGTCCCGGTAGTTGGTCCCGATCGGAAGATCGGCCTGGAACTGGATTCCGTGGCCGCCATCCTCCCGGTACCCCTTCCAGGTCAAGCCGGGCCGGGCGTCAAACGTGCCGCTGCCCAGCCGCATGGGATAGGGCAGACGAGTGGCCATGCCGCCCATCGCTGCGGTCGTCGTGTTGTTCAGATCACCGGTCGGTACGCTGAAGCCCAGGTTGGCGATCCACTCCGAATCCTCGCCTCGCTCGAGCAGCCACAATGCTCCGGCGGCCATGTCGTCAAAGCCCTCGTTGTGAGTTCGAAACCTGGTTCCATTCATGCGACGGTGGTCCATGGTGACCGAGGTCCACATCGGCATCAGGTACAGGGTGAACTCGTCACTGGGAGCATACATCAGGTGCAACATGTGCATATCCATGTGCATTCTCGTTCCGGCGACCATGAACATGGATCCCATGGATCCTGTCGCCATCAGCGCTGCGGCGTCACTGACCGTGTCGGTTCCTGTCCGGTTGTCGTCCATCGACATCGTCATGAACTTGTATTCGGCCATCACCTCGCCTGCCTTATGAGCGTGGTCGCCCATCAGGCCGGCCGGCGCGTGGGTGTCTGGCCGAGGTGCCGCGCCGTGATGGTCGTCACCCTCGTCAAGCTGGTCCAGGACACCGCTGAGCAAGGATGTTTCCGCGGCTGTCACCATTGCCGAGGTGCACATCGAAATCACCACGAAAAACGCAACACTGCCACTCAAAGACAGTCGACCCCAACGCAATTTTTCACAGACGAACATTCTCGAGCACCTTTAGCTGAATCCTCAGATTACGTTCCGCCTCCCCAAGGCCCTGTCGGAAATATCGCCAAAATCACCCGGACCAATTCCGTACGAAAAGGTCAGCCCGCAAAGTCAACCCAATCGGTACAACCGGATCCCGTGATGACGGCCGGTTTTCGAGGGACTTATTCGTCGGTCACACATCCCATCGATGCCGACCGGACGGTACGGATGTAGCGTCCCAGCGTGCCCCGTGTGTGCTTCAACGGTGGCGCCACCCAGGCGTCGCGACGACGTGCCAACTCCTCGTCACTGACATCCATGTCGATTCTTTTTCCGTCGGCATCGATGGTCACACGGTCTCCGTTCTCAACCAGTGCCAACGGACCTCCCTCCTGGGCCTCCGGAGTGATGTGCCCGACGATGAACCCGTGCGATCCGCCCGAGAAACGACCATCGGTCATCAACGCGACGTCGTTGCCCAGACCGGCTCCCATGATCGCCGACGTGGGGGTGAGCATTTCCGGCATTCCTGGCCCTCCCTTGGGGCCCTCGTACCGGATGATCACCACGTCACCTTTACCAATTTTTTTCTGCTCCAGTGCCTCGAGCATCTCCTCTTCGGCATCAAACACCCGGGCCGTCCCCGAGAAGACTAGCCCCTCCTTGCCGGTGATCTTGGCCACAGCACCCTCGGGCGCCAGGTTCCCCCTGAGTATCTGCAGGTGGCCGGTCGACTTGATCGGATCGGACGTCGACCGCACGACCTCCTGTCCCGAGGTCAATTCGGGAACATCCGCGACGTTCTCGGCCAGTGTCCGGCCCGTCACCGTCAGGCAATCACCCTCGATGAAGCCCTCGGCCAACAGGAATTTCAACACCGCGGGAGTTCCTCCCACTCCATGCAGATCAGCCATTACGAATTGACCGCTGGGCTTCAAGTCGGCCAAAAACGGCACGCGGTCACTGGTCACCTGGAAATCATCTATCGTCAGATCGACTCCGGCCGACCTCGCGATGGCCACCAGGTGCAACACCGCGTTGGTGGATCCTCCCAGGGCCATCACGACCACCATCGCGTTCTCCAACGCCTGGCGGGTGATGATGTCGCAGGGCTTGATGTCCTGCTCCAACAGATGACGGATCGCCGCTCCTGCTCGATGACACTCGTCAAGCTTGGCCGGATCGATGGCCGGAATCGAGGAACTGTAAGGCAATGACAGCCCCATCGCCTCGATTGCCGAGGCCATCGTGTTGGCCGTGTACATCCCGCCACAGGCCCCGGCTCCCGGACAACTCTGCTCAACAATCTCCTGCCGCTCCTCGTCACTGATCGAGTCTGCCAGGTACTGACCGTACGACTGAAAAGCCGAGACGATGTCGAGTTTCTTTTCACCCAGGCACCCCGGCTGGATCGTTCCGCCATAGACCATCAACGCCGGACGGTTGACCCGCGCCATGGCCATCACGCAACCCGGCATGTTCTTGTCGCAACCGGGCAGAGTGACCAGGCCGTCGTACCACTGCGCACCCATGACCGTTTCGATCGAGTCCGCGATCAGGTCCCGTGACTGCAACGAGTAGGACATGCCCTCGGTGCCCATCGAAATGCCGTCGCTGACACCGATGGTGTTGAATCGCATCCCCACCAGTTCGTTGCCGCTGACACCAGCCTTGACCGCCTCGGCCAACTCCAACAGGTGCATATTGCAGGTGTTGCCCTCGTACCACACGCTGGCAATCCCCACCTGTGGCTTGTCCATGTCCTCCCGGGTCATCCCGGTGCCATAGAGCATCGCCTGGGAAGCACCCTGGGAACGAGGCTGCGTGATCCGGGCACTGTAGCGATTCAGTCCGTCACCGGCCGGTTGATTCATCTGTCACGTCTCCGAGTGATCTCAAGTCGCAAACCTTCACTTATACAGCACGCCCCGAGGGCCAGAAAGCGACGAACAGGTTCCTCAATCACCACACTCGTGCCGTTGGTCCTCTGACGTGGTATCGTATTGACCACGCCAACCGACGGACTGGTATCAATCGGTGAGTCGATAGGCGTCAGATTTCACTTTCGGTTATCACTCTGAATACTGGCACGCGAAAACCTGTTATCGAAGGGCGGACACTTGAGCGACCAATGGGTCAGATTCAGTGATGCATTGCAGTCACTTGATGTGCAAGAAGCCGTTCGCGCCACCGGATTTTTGGACCGGTGTCTTCAATCGGTTGCCGAATCTCCCGACGAGCCAACGTTGCTCGGTGGTTTATTGCCCGAACTGGTCACCGAGTTTTCGGCACAGTGGTGCGGTGTCCTGGTACGGAACTCGGGATGGGAGCTCCAAGCCGAGTACGGCCGCCAACAACCCGCTGATTGGCCGGTCGAGTTGCTCCAGGAGTCGCTGGACCGCGAAGCAGCCGGTGGCGAATCGATCGAAAACCCGACCGGATGGACGGTGGCGGCCGTGCCCCTGGACGATTCAGCTGCATCCACATCGGTCCTCCTGCTGGCCGGCGGCCATCTCGATCTCGTGCAACTCCCCCTGCTCGCCATCGCGGGACGCGGGTTGTCGGTGGCCCGGGGACTGGCCAGCCATTCGGATTACGCAACACGGCGTGCCGACCGGCTGGCGGCAACGCTGAAAGCATCGGCCGGATTTGCCGGAGTGCACGAGATGGTCCCGTTGCTCGAACAGATCGCTGACGTGGCCACGGACCTGTTGGCCTGCGACAGGGCGAGCATCTTTGTGCACGATCAAGAACGAAATGAACTGGTCGCCTGCCCGGCACTGGGCGTCGACAGTGGCACGCTGAGAATTCCTGACGACGCCGGCATCGTCGGTGATGTCATCCGCAATGGCCAAACCGTCCAGGTCGACGACGTGACGACCGACGAGCGATTTAACGCCGAGGTGGACAAGGAGACCGGATACACCACGCGAAACCTGCTGTGTGTCCCATTGCGAGATGAGGATGGGGAGATCATGGGAGCCTTCGAGTTGATCAACCGGCTCGAGGGGCATTTCGACCAGGACGATCTCGAAGCACTGGAACACCTCGCCGGCCACGCTGCCGTCGCATTGGCCAACACCCGGGAACATCAGCGGCTGTCACGAAGTCGCGATCAGCTGACCGAACAGGTGGCCAAGGGAGCCCGCCTGATCGGCAACAGTCCCGCGATCATCGCCCTGCGAGACACCATCGAGCGATTGGCCAATACCGACCTCCCGGTCCTGGTTCTCGGTGCCAGCGGCACCGGCAAGGAGGTCGTCAGCCGGGCTCTCCATGTCGGGGGATCCAGGGCCGATCAACCGTTCGTCGCGGTCAACTGCGCAGCGATCAGTGAGACACTCCTCGAGAGTGAACTCTTTGGACACGAAAAAGGAGCCTTCACCGACGCTGCCGAAACTCGTAAGGGAAAATTCGAACTCGCAGACGAAGGCACGTTGTTCCTGGACGAGATCGGTGACATGAGCCCGGGAGGACAGGCCAAGCTTCTCCGGGTGCTTGAGCAAAAAATCATCACGCGGGTCGGTGGCTCGCAGACCATCCCGATCAACGTGCGAGTCATTGCCGCCACCAACCAGGATCTCTCCGAGGCCGTTCGCGAGAAACGATTCCGCGAAGATCTCTTTTACAGGCTCTCTGTGGTCACGCTCGAACTCCCCCCGCTGGCCGATCGCCCCGAGGACATCCTGCCGCTGGTCGAACACTTCCTGGGCGATTTTTGCGTCGAGGCCGGGCGGTTGCCTTTGACACTGGCCCCCGAAGCCCAGCAGCGGCTGACAGGACACACCTGGCCAGGCAACGTCCGTGAACTCAGGAACCTGATGGAACGGGTGGCATTCCTGTGCCCGGGAGATCAGATCGAAATCGACGACCTGGCTTTTATTCTAGCTCCCGGACGTGAACCCGATGCGGAGATGCCCGCCGACGCCGGGCTGGCCGAAGCGACTCGACGATTCCAGGTCGACTACATCCGCCGCTCAATACGGCTCGCCTCCAGCAACATGACCGAGGCCGCCCGGATCCTGGGACTGCACCGCTCCAACCTGTACCGGAAGATGGGGCAACTGGAAATGACCGAGTCGGAGCAGGAACCGCCGGCCGAGTGACCAGTGGCCGTCGGAAAAAGGCACGCAGCGGCCAGATCGTCGCGTCCACTCGCGACGGCAGGGCTCGTCCGCTTCCTCGCGTGCCTTCTCCGACGACCGTCCTTCAAACGGCACCACACCGTGCCGCGACGACTACCGGCCAAAGATCCCAATGGTCACCCCGCTGCCAAAACCGCCACGTCTGTAGCCGAAACTGAAACCGGGACGTTGGAAGGAAATCCCCATCGCGGGAGAACTGCAGTTGTGGTGTGAGTAACCGAAGGACGAGTACGCATAGGGCGAGTAGTTGAAACGGTAATTGGTCACCGGTACGTACCTCCTTTGCACCTGACGCACCGGGCGAACAGCACGACGGGACCGGGAGAACCCGTAGGCACTGACCGTCCCCACGCCACTCTTGCGAACCGGACCGTAATACGACCGAACAGACCCGGAGCTGTTCCCGGGAGCCGTGCTGACAGAACGACGTACCGTCCGGTGGCCAGCCCAGGCCGACTCCGCTGTTCCCAACACAACCAGCACCGCACCAACCACCGACAGTCCCAAAGCCAATTTCACGGCCTGAAATCGAGTTGCCATCGATCTACTCCCTCTTGTTGTTGGGTACTCGGGTTTTCGTTTCCCGGCATCCGGCCCGCCTGGCTGCCGTTGATCCAACAAAATGCACTCGGCATGCCAAAAACCAGTTTCCCGACAGCAGAAGAACTCCCACGATCGATAATCCAAGTCAAAACAATGACTTACCGCATTTGAACCACGACAAAAAAACGGGCCGAGATGAATCTCGGCCCGTTTGGGAATCGCGGGTGTGTCGCATCACGGCGTCAACACGTGGTCAGAGTGATGACACGAGCCTAGACCACGGGGTTGACCAGTGACCCGATTCCACCGATCGAGGCAACAACCGTATCACCTGAGCGGAGGAACTTGTTCTTGGCCGATCCAACGCCCGAGGTCGTCCCGGTGGAAATGATGTCGCCGGGAACCAGCGTTACGAAACTCGAAACAAACTCGATAATGGCCGCCACCGGGAAAACCATTTCGGCGGTCGACCCGTCCTGTTCGACCTCACCATTGACCGTCAGGTTCAGATCCAGCGCCTGGGGATCATCACACTCGTCGGCGGGCAGCACGCACGGCCCCATCGGACAGAAGGAATCGTGCCATTTGCCATGCAACCAGTCGAAGAACCCATCCTTGGGACGTTCCGTCCGTCCCGGATTCGGTTGGAACTTTCGATCCGAGATGTCGTTGACGACAGTGTAACCGGCAACGAATTCCAGGGCGTTCGCCTCCGTCGCACCGTGGCACTCCTTGCCGATGATCACGCCCAGTTCAAGCTCCCAGTCGATATGGTCCGGAGACACATCGGGAATACGAATCGGGTTGCCAGGATCGTTGAGCGTGGTGGCCGGCGGCTTCATGAAGACGTACGGGAAGGTCGATTGTCGTTCGGCTGCCTGTCCCCCACCTTCCTCGATGTGCTTCGAATAGTTTCCGGCCAACAAGAGCAACTTCGAGGGGTCGGGAACCGGCACCTTGACCTGGACCGACTCGGTTGGAACCCCGAGTTCGGCGATCCGCGCGTCTCCCTCTGCAGCCAGCGTTTGCTGCAGGCCGACCACTGCACTCCGGCCATCCCCACCGGGCAGAAATGTCGTGATCCGGTCGCAATCAGGAACATCGACACCCAGCGCTGCTGCTGCTGCCCGCACGGGCACGATGCTTTGTTCACCATAAAATCCGACAGCAACGGCACCGTTGTGTTCAAATCGACAGAGTCTCATCTCGTCTCCCCACGCTGTGGCTGTTAGTCATTCTCGAGACAATTGGTCCGGAACACGATGCCCGCCAACACTGGCTCGCCGCACCGTTCATCCAACCGGGATCCTAGTGTGTCGGCCATGGGGGCCGATCGCAAACCCACCTTGCCACTGTTGGGGTGGCTCAGCCGTCGGTGATCGCATTCACGACTGCATCGAAGAACTTGTCCCTTGGATTCGTGCCACCGGGACTCTGGGTGAAAACCAGCACCACCAGGTGATGGCGAGGATCAACATACGCATAAGTCCCCTCCGAACCGCCATGTCCAAATACCCCGTTGGGTCTTACCGTCCACCCCAGTCCGTAGAACCGGCTCTGTTTTTTTCGTTCCTCGGGCGAATAGATCGAAGCGGTTTGTGGCCGGGTCGCCTCGGCCACTGATGCCGGTTGCAGCACCTGGGCCTTCCCCAGGGTTCCACGTCCCAGGAACATCTGGCAGAACCTGAGATAATCAGAACTGGTCGAGACCAGGCCCCCCGAACCGCGGACAAATGGGACCCGCATCTTTCCCGACTGATCGAAACGGATCTTCCAACGCGGAACAGGATCGGCCGTCTTCGTCTTGGCTGTTCCGGCAGTGGGCTTGATCCGCTCGTAGACAACAGCCATGCGGCCCAGTTTCTTTTTCGGTGGCCGGTGCGATGTGTCCTTCATCCGCAACGGGCGATAGACGTGGCGGTCCAGGTACTCCTCGACAGGTTGGCGACTCTTGACCTCAATCAACGCGGCCAACGTGTTGTAACCAGGGTTGTTGTAGCTGTAACTGGTCCCCGGCTCGACAGCCGGCCCCACGTCGGCAAACCGGTCGACTTCCAGTTGCAGGTTTGGCGCTCGCGGATACTGCCGTGACTTCATTCTCAGCGGGGAAAGAAACAGCGTCTTGATCCGCAGTCCGCTGGTGTGTGACAGCAGGTGTCGAACGGTCATTTTTTGACACTTCGAGTTGTCGAAAGCACGCAGGTGCTTGCCGATGGGATCATCCAAAGCCACCTCACCGCGCTCGACCAACTGCAAAATACCGGTGGCGATTGCCGCCTTGGTGTTGGATGCCATGCGGAACAGCGTGTCGGTCCGCATCGGCTGGCCGGCTTCCTTGTTGCTCCACCCCAGGGGTTCATGCAACACCACGATGCCACGACGGGCCACCAACAACACCGCACCACGAATCTCGTCGTCGTCGACCGCGCGGCGGTAGTCGGCCACCGCGGCGGCAAGTTTCTCCTGCGAGAGCCCCGCCTCTGAAGGTCGACCGGGCCGGACCGGATCAGAGGCGGTGGCGCCGTGAGGAAAAACTGCGGCCACCACCAGGACCAACAGTCCGACTCTCTCGATCGTGGCGCGACATGAAGACAACATCACTTGGGCTTCCTGGACAGGGAGATGGAACCGGGGACGATCCCCTGCGGGTTTTGCATACACGGTTGACGACCAGTACAATTCCGATGGCCGCATGGTGCCAGATCGCTACCGACGACTCAACCGGATCCGCTGGAGACCACCTCAATGACATCCACAACACGCCGGGATTTCCTGCAGACGTCCACCGCTGCGCTGGCCACCGCCAGCCTGCCTTACTGGTTCACCTCGGCAACACCCGCCGAGGCCGCCTACCGTTCCGCCAACGAGCGCCCGGTGGTCGGCTGCATCGGCACCGGCAGCCGCTGGGGAGGCGTCGGCCCACAGGCCATGCGATTCGGTGACGTTGCCGCCGTCTGCGATGTCGATGAAACACATGCCAAGCGTGGGCAACAACGGGTCAAACGCACGCAGAAGAAAGACGGCAAGGAACCGACCGTCGACCTCTACGAGGACTATCGCAAGATCCTCGACCGGAAGGACATCGACATCGTCACCATCGTGACTCCCGACCACTGGCACTCAAAAATTGCAATCGAGGCCATGAAGGCGGGCAAGGACCTCTACTGCGAAAAACCTCTGACACTGACAATCGAGGAAGGACGCCAGATCATCTCGGTGCTCGACAAGACCAAGCGAGTCTTCCAGGTGGGCACACAGCAACGGACAGAGATGGGGGGCCGATTCCTGAAGGCGATCGCCGTGATCCGCGACGGGCGGATTGGCAAGGTGCAGAAGGTCACCTGTGACATCGGCGGATCACCCAAGAGTGGCCCACTCAAGATCGAGCCGGTTCCCGAGGGGCTCAACTGGGACATGTGGCAGGGACAGACACCGGATGTCGACTACATCAAGCGGAGATGTCACTACCAGTTCCGGTGGTGGTACGAGTACTCCGGTGGCAAACTGACCGACTGGGGCGCTCACCACGTGGACATCGCCCAGTGGGCGATCGAGCAGAACGGCCCCGGACAGGGTCCGCTGACGGTCAAACCGGTCATAGCCGAACACCCGGTGCCGTTCAAGGACGGCGTCCCCATGGTGACCAACGAGTACAACTGCTCGCACAAATTCCAGGTCCAGTGCGATTTTCCAGACGGTGTTGAAATGAACATCGTCAGCAAATCCAAGGACGGAAACGGGATTCTGTTTGAAGGTTCCAAGGGCCGATTTTTCGTCAGTCGCGGCAAGATCGTCGGGGCCCCGATTGATGAACTCAAGACCAATCCGCTACCCGAGGATGCGATCGTCAAGGTCTACCGTGGTAAGAAACCAACCAGCCACATGCAGAACTTCTTCGATTGCGTCAAGACCCGCGAATTGCCGATCTCGGACGTTTACACCCACCACCAGGCCCTGACCACCTGTCACCTGGCAAACATCGCCATGCGGCTGGGACGGCCACTGAACTGGGATGCCAAGTCCAACACCATCACCGGTGACCCGGACGCCAATGCCTGGCAAGGTCGAGAACAGCGGAAGGGGTACGAAATCCAGGTCTGAACCAATCTCGATTGCGGTCAGACCGGAAAACCGCGGGTTCCTCACCAGGGGAACTCGCGTTTTTTTTTCGTTGAACGGCCAATCAACCGTCCAGCCCCCAGATCTCACGAGTTCGCTCAGCGCGATGTTCGAGTGCATGCTCGGCCAACTCGTCGGCAAAACTCGGCCGGACACCTGTCGGTGACAGGTTGGCCGTCAACATCCCACTGTCGTCTCGACCGGTCAGTCGACTGGTGAACAGATCCTGGGACAGGTACTTGTTCGTTTCATCCAGCCCATAGACCTCGGTAATCCGTGTCACCTTGCGTGACCCATCCTCGGAGAACCTCGACAACTGGATGACAAGGTGTATGGCCGAGGCGACCTGTGCCCGGGCCACGTAAACGGGCAACTCCACGTCGGACATCAGCGACAGCGTCTCGAGACGAACCAGGGCATCTCGTGGAGACGTCGCGTGCACCGTCGTCAGACTGCCCGAGTGGCCGCTGATCATCGACTGCACCATGTCCAACGCCTCGCCACCGCGAACCTCACCAACCAGAATCCGATCTGGTCGCATTCTCAGACTGGCTCGAAACAAATCACGGATACCCAGTCCACCCTGCCCCTGCCGGTCGGCCTGTTGACTCTCCAGGTACAGGCAATGTGTCTGGGCCAATCGCAATTCCGAACTGTCCTCGATCACCACAATCCGTTCTTCCTCGGGAATGGCAGTCGAAACTGCATTGAGCATCGTTGTTTTTCCAGTCCCGGTTCCACCGGCCACCACGATGTTCTTCCGCAACACGACACACAATTCCAGGAACTCACGTGCCACATCCGAGAGGCTTCCCAGCCGCACGAAATCGCCAAGGCCCATGATGTCTCGCTGGAACTTGCGAATGGTCAGGTACGTGCCATTGCGTGCACTGGGCGGAATCACCGCGTGCACGCGCGACCCATCGGGCAATCGCGCGTCAAGCACCGGTCGTTCCTCGTCGATCTCACGCCCCACATACTGGGCCACGTTGTGAACCGCCGAGAGCAACGCGTCGGGACTGGCAAAGGACGCCTCGGTTCGGATCAACTGTCCTCGGCGTTCGATGTAGATCTCGTTGTGTCCATTGACCATCACCTCGGTCACCGTTTCATCGTGAAGGAAGTCACGAATCGGTCCGAGAAAATAGTCGAGGCTGGCTTCGAAGATCGCTTCGCGTGACATGAGTGAAAAAAGAGACCTTGAAAGGGAAACCGGGCTAGCGAGTTGTCGTCTTGGTCACAGCACCAGCCCGGCAACTCCGAAGAAAGGCGATCAGATCGGCGAGTTGCCCGGGCGAGAGGATCTTGTCGAGCCCCTTGGGCATTATCGAAACGGCCGATTCACTTATCGCCTCCACATCGCTGCGTGGCACGCGAACCTCCGAGAGATCAGCGGACTTGATCCAGATCGCCCTTGTTGTCTCACGGCTGATCACCCCCGTGTGGACACGACCTGCCTGGGTGGCCAGTGTGTAAGACCGGAACCCCCGGGCAAATGACGCGCTGGGCAACGCGATCGACTCCAGGAGATCTCCGGGTTGGCGGATGTCGCCAATCGTCGACAACGCCGGCCCCACCCGTCCTCCTCGATCACCAATTGTATGACAACCGCTGCACGCTGCCTTCTTGCCAAAAAAGATGGCTCGACCACGCGCCACATCGCCGCCGACCAGGTCTTTCACCTTGTCTTTCAACTCCGCTCGCCGGGCCGCCAGTTTCCCATCAACCCTGGCCAGCAGTTTCCGACCACGCTTGTGGAACGGTTCTTTCATTCGCTGGACGGATTCCAACAGGTCGGCAGCAGCCAGGCTATCGACCGCCCTGGCGGACTCCAGGCCATCCAGCACTGCCAAAGCCACCCGGGGATCGTCAATGCCCGGGCAGGCTCGCAGCAGAACCGGAAGTTCCAGGGGGCCCGCGGCCTTGAATCGTGCGGCCACCTGGACTTGTTGTGGATTGGTCAGACGCGCCGACGCCATCACTCGTGCCGCCGCCAGCCGGGAGAGTGGTGGAATCTCGGTGTCCAGTTGCTGCAGGAGAAATTCCAACCGAGTCGCACCAACAGGGGTGTCGGCCAGCGCCTGCATCCCGGCAACCCGTAACGACGAGACCTGCTGTTCATCATCAATCAGGCTTTCCAACTCCGGGCCAATCAAACGCCTCGATGCCAGGGCCCGGACGGCTCCCTCGCGAACCACCGGGTCATCGTGTTTCAGCGATGCCACGAGCACCTCTTGCCACCCCGTGGGCAACTTCTCGAAGTTCGAGCGACCAACGACATCGATCAACAACTGCCGGGCTGCAACGCCAAGAGACTTGTCAGCCAATCGCTCGGCCACCAGCGACTGTATGGCCGTGTCGGCCTGTTGCGACAAGAGGAATCCGCGAACCACAGCGGACCGGTTGGCATCGATCGTCTTCTCGGCCAACCACGTCTCCAGCAATGCACGGGTCTCGGTGGCCCATCCCTCGTGACGCCCAATCACCTCCAACGCCACCGTCTGCAAGCCAGGGTCGTCAGTGTCCAGCAGTGGCACCACCATCTCACGAGTCAGTTTGCCGTCGGCCATCTGGTCGAGTGCCATCAGGGCGGCGCGCCTGACCGTTGGTCGCCGATCTGACAACAACGGTCTTGTCGCAGCCGCATCATTGTTTCGGATCACCGCATAGAGCAGGGCGTGCTCCTCGAACCGGTCGATCCCTGGGCGAGCCGAGGCGACCAGCAATGAAGCGATCGTCGGAGACTTCGCCTCGGAGGTGCCAGAAATCCCCGCCACCTGCAAGATCTGTCCAAGCGATGTCGCCGCCTGGCGACGAACCGCCGCCGAGACGTCACCAGCAAGCAATTTGGCCAGCCGGGGCACCGCGGCACGATCGTTACGCGTTCCCAGCGACCGCGACGCCGCCACCCGGACCTCCGGCGACGCATCCGTCAGGGCCGTTCGCAGTGGTGCCAACGAAGCGTCCTTCTCGATTCGTGACAATGCCCAAACGGCCCCCAGTCTGCGGCGATACGTCCGGGATCCCCGCTCGGCCAGAACACTCTCGAGTGTCGCAATCGCGTCACTGCCGGCCTGGGCCAACCGGTCAATCACCCTCTCTCGAACCACCGGCCGAGCGTCATCCAGGTGCCGTGCCAGGGCCGCGGGAGTCAGTCTCGCCGCGTCGAGAAATCGGCCACGAGCGTCCTTCACCTTGTGCGCTCCGCGACGCCGAATCCGATAAATCGCTCCGTGAATGTCCGGCTTGGCCACCTTCGAGACCGGGCAGCCAATGCGGAACCAGCCTCCGGTGTCGATCACCAGCAAACTGCCGTCAGCGTCCTCGAGAACATCGGTGGGATGAAAGTCAGGATCGTCGCTGACCAAAAAATCGCTCTCGGTCGTCCGGAATGTCCCGCCATCACGAACAACCACGCTGCGAGCCACTTTGTGAGTATTGAACAGTGTCGTGAAGATGTTGCCCTGGTATCCGGGGCCGAATTCAGTGGACCGGTATCGTGTCATTCCCGAGACAGCCACATGCCCCATCCGGGCCAGGGGTGGCATCAATGGCCCGGTCTTGGGGAACTCGGCCACGCACGCCTGGTCGAACCGCGGATACGCTCCGCCGTCGACCCAGTGGACCAGGCAATCCACTCGTGGACGCCCCAGGAAGATGTTCACGCTGCCAATCATCTCGCCGGTCGAGAGAAAATCGACCTCGACCGGGTTGTCCATCCCGCCGCCACACCAGGTCCGCACGTCGCTACCGTCGAGACGGCAACTGAAGATCCGAGCGGCCTTGCCCTTGCTGGTCAGTTGACCGTCCTTGTCACGAAACTCGTGCCCGTGACGTCCATCGCACCAGTACAACCGTCCATTGGGCCCCAGGAAGCAACCGTGGACGCTGGCGGCATTGCCACTGAAACCGAACGTGTCAACCAGGATCGTCCGCTCGTCGGCCACACCGTCATCGTCCAGATCCCGCAACCGCCAGATGTTGGGCGGACTGGCCACGTACAACGCGCCCCGGTGCCACAAGGCACCCATTGGCAACGTCATCTTGTCGGCAAAAACCGTACTGCGATCGAACACCCCATCCCCGTCGGTGTCGGCGATCATCCGAACCAGGTTGGGGGGATCCTTGAGCAGGTCACCGGAGCGGATGTTCCCACCGGAACTCGCCGCGATGAAGAGACGCCCGCGATGATCAAAACCGGCCAACATTGGGTGCTTGACCAGCGGCGAGGCCGCTGCCACCTCGATCGTGAATCCGTCGGGCACCCGGGGAAGGCTACGAGGTTTTCCCGCCGCATCGAGTGGTTGATCACCAGACACCAGCAAGGCAATCGCCAGGACAGTCACTCCCGCCGCCATCTCCAGTTTGCTGTGATTCATCGCGACGTCCCGGCTTCTAGAAATGAGGCTGATGGACCGATCTTACCCGTCGTCGGATCCCTCTCGCCACGCCAATCACCCGCAACGATCAATCGGTCCGACCCCGGATGCGTTGCAATCGCCGCCTGGCCGCGGCCCGTTTGACCAGTTCGTCGACAATCACACCGGCCAGGATGACCGCTCCGATGATTGCGTATTCAATGTAAGTGGGCATCCAGTCGACCAGCGTGATCATGTTCTTCAGCACCCGCATCAGGGCCGCCCCGATCACCACCCCGAGGATCGTCCCCTCGCCCCCTCTCAGGCTGCAGCCGCCCAGCACGGCCGCCGCGATCGCATACAGTTCGTAGAAGTTCCCGAAGTCAACCGGCTGGGCCGAGTTGATATCGAGCACGAAAAGAACCCCGCCCAATCCGGCCAGCCCGGCACAGATCACGTAAGCCAGGATCGTCATTCGTTGGGTATTGATCCCGCTGTAACGAGCCGCTTCCTCGTTGTTCCCCATCGCCAGCAGGTAGCGGCCATAGATGGTGTGATTGAGAAACACCGATGCCAGCACACCGACAATCAACAGGATCACCAGTGGTGCCGGCAAACCAATCTCCGGTTCCACTCGTTCCAGGACCACCACTCTCAGGCCGGTCCACTGCCCTGGGCGGGCTGCCCGAATGGTCGCCAGAGAAGGAACCGTCAGTTCTTGACGGGTTTCGGTGGCCGCCACGCTGATCTCGTCGACCGCTGACCAGTTCGTCCCGTCAGCGGTCGCATCGACCCTCACCCGGCTGGTGGATTCGGGCAGGTCCACCGACACCACCCGTTGCTCGTCGGCCTCGATCGAGATGATCTCCTGTGACGACATCGTCACCACGCCCCAGGACAACAATCCCAGTCCCATCACCGCCAACGAGACCGGTGCCGCGAGGGCTCCAATCAGCGACTCGGCTGTCCCGGATCGCCGGCGGTTGACCCACGCCCACGTGATCCCTCCAACCAGCAACAGTCCGCCCGCGACAAGGAGTCCCCAGACCAGGGGAATCCGAGCCAACTCGGCCGTCGCGATCAACTTCAGTGTTGGATACTCGTCGATCAGCCCTTGTGTCTGATCCTGCGTGAAACCCCGCGTGATGCCACGGTAGAGCAACAGTCCACACAGCGTGACGACAAACGGCTGGAGCTTCAGTCGGGCGATCAGGAGACCATGAAACAGTCCAATCGCCAGAGAGACTCCCATCACGATCGCCAAAGCGACGGGGACACTGGTCCATGGCTGACGATCCAACCCGATGACCCCGGCCACGTTCTCCGGAGGCTCCTCGGACAATTCCACTCGAGCCCCCTCGACAGACACCACCCTGGCCGTGGCCGCCTCGCGACCGTCCTCCAGTACAAAAGTCACTCGATCACGTGGGGCCAGCGGCTGGCTGGCGTCTGCGTGAGTCTTGCCCGGAGTACTGAACACCAGCGTCGGACCGTCGACGGTGACCGGCAGAACACGGACCAGACGACCAACCGTCGCATCCCGGGCCGGACGCGGTTCGATCTGGATCTCCGACGAGCCAACACGACTGACCCGGTACAACCCGTCGTTGCCAGTCGCCGAACCGGACAGCCGCACCCGGTCACCGGCCGACAATTCCGTGGGAGGACGTGCCAACTGCACCGCACCGGACTCCGCAACAACACGAGCCACCGAGATTTCACCGACAGCCACGTATTCGACCTGCAGCAGAAACGGCAGTCCACAACCGACCAGGCAGATGATCGAGCCGATCGAGAGATCGATGCCACCGGTGATAATCACAAAAGCGACGCCGATTGAAATGATGCCAAACAGCGCGGTCCGCTTCATCAGGTTCTCGAGGTTGAACGGCTTGAGGAACGCGTCGCTCATCAATGCTGTTGCCAGGAACACGAACAGCAACAGGCCCAGTATCCCCAGGACGGCTTTCATTGAACCACCCCCGTCGCCAACTTCATCACTGACTCCTCCCCCTCACCGCCGGCCAACACCTCCCGGTGCAGTTCCCCGGTGATCTTCCCCTCGTGCATGACCAGCGCACGATCCGACATCCGCAGCACCTCTTCCATTTCGCTGGAAACAAACAGGATAGCGACTCCCCGGGCCGCGAGTTCCTCCATCAGCGAGTAGATCTCCTGCTTGGCTCCCACGTCGATCCCCCGGGTCGGCTCGTCCATCAACAAGACACGAGGTTCCATGGCCAGCCACTTGCCCAGCACGACTTTCTGCTGGTTGCCCCCGGAGAGGTACTGGACAACCTGTTCGGGACCGGGTGTCTTGACCCGCAATCGATCAATCATCTCCGACCCAATGCCCTGCTCACGACCACGATCAAGGAATCCTCCACGGGCATCCCGTTTCAACGACGGCAAACTCATGTTCTCACGGACCGACATCTCCAGCACCAGCCCCTGCCGCTTACGGTCCTCGGGAACAAGAGCCATCCCCGCGGCAATCGCCGCCCACGGATCCTGGGGCAACAGTTCCTCACCACCAATCCGCAATTCTCCGCCCACCGCGGGCGTGATTCCAAAGAGTGTCATCAACAACTCGGTGCGTCCGGCACCGACCAGGCCGGCCAATCCAACAATCTCGCCGGCCCTGACACTGAAATCGAGCCGGTGACCGGGAAACGCCGGAGACCTCAGCCCGGTTGCTTCCAGCACCACCTCGCCTGGTACGCGATCGGCATGTGCACTGAGTTCCTCGATATCCCGCCCCACCATCAACCGGACCATGGCGTCGTGGGTGATTTCTTCCTGGACCAGTTCACCGGCATTGCCTCCATCCCGGAGCACCGTGACACGATCGGCCAGGCGGGTGACTTCACCGAGCCGGTGCGAGATGTAGACGATGCTCTTTCCCGCGTCCCGCAGTTGTTCGATCACCTCGAACAGACTCTCCGCCTCGCTCTGGGAAAGACTCGAAGTCGGCTCGTCCATGATCAGCACCCGGGCATCCACCGACAGCGCCTTGGCGATCTCCACCATCTGCTGGCGGCCGATGGGAAGTTCCGAGACCACCGTCGCGGGATCGACTGCCAGGCCAACCATTTCGAGGAATCGTCGCGACCGCTCATGTGTCCTGGCATGGTCGATCAGCAACCCGGCCGGTCCACGCCGGGGCTCTCGCCCCAGGAAGATGTTCGAGGCAATGTCGAGGTTGTCGGCCAGGTTCAATTCCTGGTGAATCAACGAGATACCGGCCGCCAGTGCCGCTTCAACTCCATCCAGTTCCACCGGCCGGCCACCAACGAACAACTCTCCCGAGTCGGCCGGCTGCACACCGGCCAGGATCTTCATCAGTGTACTCTTTCCCGCCCCGTTCTCGCCGATGACCGCCAGCACCTCGCCGGGATAAAGCACCAGGTCAACGCAATCCAACGCCAGGACACCGGGGAACTGCTTGCTGACGGCACGGACCTCCAGCAACCGGGACCCCGCGTCACCGCGGTTCCCCTCGGAGGCCGAGCCGCGATCTGTCGTGGCGTGAGACATCGCGTGGCGGACACCTGGTGGAACGGGCCTAGCGGCCTTCGAGGACCTTGTCAGCAGGATCGAACCGCGACGGATCGACCGACCGCCCCAGGAGGGCGTCGATCACGCCCTGCCGTCGCCGACGGGCATTGTCCTGCTCCAGACGACCGATGAACAACATCACCTTGCCGCCCTTGGGCAAGGCTTCGCGAATCAACTCACCGCACATCCGACCGGCGGTGTAGTTGTCCATGCCGATGTAGACCAGGCGATTGGCCTTGGGCGCGTCGGAGTCGTGAGTGATCAGCCGGGTTTTCTCGGCAGCCTGGTTGAGCAAGTCCACCTGGTTCTCGGCATCGATCGGGCTGACGGCGATCCCCTGCACACCACGGGTGATCAGGTCCTCGATCATCCGCTTCTGGTCAGCAATGCCCTCGGCTGGCATCAACACGTCGGTGTTGACCCCCAGGTCATTTCCGGCAGCGACCACGCCCTTGGAGGCGATGGTCCAGAACGAAGCGACTCCGTTTGTGACATAGGCAAACCTCGGCTTGCCCTCCTTGGCCTCGTTCTTGGCGGCACCTCCCACCTTGGCCTTCAGATCGGTCCAGAACTCGTCAACATCGGCCTTGCGAATCTGGCGAGCCGGGATGTCGATAAACTTGTTCTTGGGAATCACGTCTTTCTTTCCACTCTCCAGTGCCGCCAGGACTTCGACCGACTTGTACCCGTACATGTAGGGGTTCTGAACCACCGTGCCGTACACGGTTCCCTCTTTGATCCCCTGCAACGTCTCGTCGGCCTCGTCGAACGCAATCACCTGAACCGTCTGGTCCTCGCCCAGGCGGTCGGCCTGCTTGAGGGCCTCGAGAATGGCCGGCGGGTTGTAGGCGAAAAGGCCAACCATGGCCGAGATGTCCGAGTGTCTCGCCAGCGTGTCCTCGACATTGGCCTTGGCCTGTGCCCGGTCAAACTGGTCGGTCAAGGTTCCCAGCACGATGTAATTCCCTGCCTCCTCCTCCTTGGCCTCGACCTTCAACAGCCCGCCACCGCCGGCGGTGCCCGAGTCGGCGTCGGGAACCGGGGTGCTCGAATCCGTGCAACCGGACAGGCCGATCAGCGAAAGAATCAGGGTGAGGGTCGTCAGAAGCCATTTCATCGGGCAGTCTCCGGTGTCTCTTTGTCTCGTTGAGGCGGCCAAGGTCCGCCTGGACTCGTTCCCACCATCTTGACGGGCACCCGGACCCGCGCCAACGCATGTCGTCCAAGTCGTCGGACTTCGGTTTTCTCTAAACGACTCCAATTGTCCCCAACCGTGTCCCCGGCTAGAATTCCCGCGACGTCAGCGGTCAGTTGTTCCGCTTCGTCCGACCAGGGTTTGGTCCACGATCTGCTCCCGGGGGGTTCCAGTGTCCTCGTTTGATGCCGAGTCGAATTTTGCGGCCGACGAGGAATTCGCCAAGCTCTTGATACGGCAGGACGACGTCAACCTGGAAGTCGCAGCTCTCGAACTTGCTCGCGACGGTGACCGTTCCCTGGACTTCACTCCCACGCTCGGCTGGTTCGACGACCGCGCCACAGAACTGGCAGGCCCCATTGCCCGCGCGGCCGACGAGCAGGACATGCTCGAAGCCCTGGCCGGGTGTCTCTCGGGCAGTCACGGCCTGACTGGCAGTGCCGAGGCCTTTCAAACCGCAGAGGGCAGCTTTCTGCCCGAGGTCATTGCCAGCGGTCACGGAATCCCGATCAGCCTCTCTTTGATTTACATTGCCGTGGCGCAACGGTTGAACCTGCCGCTGCAAGGTGTCGCCGCTCCGGTCCACTTTCTGTGTCGACTCGACGCCCCGGCCGGGCCACTCTTCCTGGACGCGTTCTCAAGCGGACGTGTCATGGAACTCGACGAGTGTCTCGACTGGTTGGGACGGCTCACCGGACTGGCGGAGGAACAACTCGCCCCGGCACTGGGTCCCGCCCGACCACGACAGATCATCCAGAGAATGCTCAACAATCTCAAAGCGATCTACATCGACCACGACAACTGGAAACCAGCCCTGTCAGTTCAACAACGCCTGACACTGCTCGAACCCGCCTCCTACGCACAACGCCGTGACCTGGCACTGGTCACGCTCAAGGCCGGGCACCCCGACCGGGCATTGGGAATGCTGCAGAGTTGTGCCAAGACCGCTCCCAGCGATGAACTGGTGGCACTGGAACGGTTGATCGACCAGGCACACAGCGCTTTAGCCCAGTGGAATTAGTTGTCCGCAGCCTTCCGGCCCGCTCGTGGTAACCGCTAGGCTGCAACCCTCGAGGCCGAGTGGCGGAACTGGCAGACGCACGGGACTTAAAATCCTGTATCTCGAAAGGGGTGTGTGGGTTCGAATCCCACCTCGGCCATTGTGATTTCGCTTTCCCGACCTATCGCGGTCAACCGACATGAGACGAGTGCGTTAGACTGGTGAACGAGGCCCGGGTCGCGGGTCCGGAACAACTGGCAAGAGAGTTGCCGTGAGCAGGAAGAGACGATGGGCGATCCGGGTGGCGATCATCTCGATGATCGCCGTCGCAACTGTTCCATTCTGGTGGACAGCGGCACCGGCCCCCGGTCCGGCGGCTGACCCGAACGGGACAGACACCGCTGACACACAATCCATCCCACTGACGCCACCGGCGGCCAGCCCGTTCCTCAATACCGGGCCGCAGGCACACTACGTCGGCAGCCAGGCCTGTCGCGATTGCCACCAGGACGAGACCGATTCGTTCGCCCTCTCGGGGATGGCACAATCGATGCGCACGGTCGACCTGGATGTCGAACCACCCGACAGGACCATCTCACATGAACTCTCCAGCCGAGAATTCAAGACGATCCGGCAAGACGGCCAGTTGTTTCACAGCGAGGAGATCACCGGCGGTTCACAACCCTGGATCGTCGGGGAGCACGACATCAAGTACATCGTCGGATCCGGTGTTCACTTCTCGATGTACCTCTGCGAAATCGACGGCTTCCTCGTCGAGTCGCCACTGACCTGGTACGTCGCCAAGCCCGAGTGGTCAATGTCGCCCGGTTACGACTCACCACATCACCTGGGATTCCAAAGAGAAATCACCGCAGCGTGTCTGTTTTGCCATGCCGGACGAGCCACCGCGATCGACGACAGCTACCACCGAATGCAGGTCGAGGAACTGGGAATCAGTTGTGAACGCTGCCATGGCCCCGGTTCCCTGCACATCGCCAAGCACAACGGGGCAACCGACAAGAGCCGTGACCAGCCTGGCGACAAGTTCGACAGGACGATCGTCAATCCCGCGAGACTGGACCGCCACCGTGCCGAGGCAGTCTGCCACCAGTGCCACCTGCAGTCACAGGCGTACGTCAATCCCCGTGGCAGAAGCCTGGCCGACTATCGTCCCGGCCTGGCGCTGGAAGATTTTCAACACTATTACCGGTCCACCGATCCGGGCCAAAAAATGAAAGTCGTGGGCCATGCCGAACAGATGATGCTCAGCCGCTGCTACACCAAATCCGACACGTTGAGTTGCATCACCTGCCACAACCCTCATGGGACTCCCGCGGTCGCCGACCAGCCCGCCCATTACCGCAGAATTTGCCTGGATTGCCACAAAGCGAACTCGCCGACAACCTGCACCGCCGACAATGCCGCGCGTCAACAGACACTCCCGGCCAACAACTGCGTCTCGTGCCACATGCCAACCATTCCGACCACGACCCTGCACACCGCGGTCACCCATCACCGTATCGGCCTCCACGGCACTGCCGCCACACGTTCCCCGGCCAGTTCCCCGGACCAGGACCAACAAGCAACAGCAGACGAGTTGGAACCTTTGCACGACCTGTCCCGCTACCACCAGCTTGACCGGCAACGCTCGCTGGGACTGGCCACGCTGAAACGAGTCTTCCAACTGGGAATCGATTCAGGTCCCCGGTCGCAGCGACTCTGGAATCGATCACGGACCCTACTGGTGCAGGCCCAGGAGCGAGGCCTGGTGGATCCTGGCATCGAGGCGACACTGGCCCAGTTGACGTTTGACACCAACAAGAGCCAGGCGGTCCGCTACGCGGCCTCGGCACTCAAGTCCTCCACCATCGACATCGAATCACGACTCAACGCACTGTTTGCCCTGGCCAGTTTCAACTTCTCTCAGAAGCGTCCAGGCAAGTCACTGGAGTACCTGGACGAGTTGATCCGGATTCGCCGCAGCGCGTCGGACTGGGAAATGCGGGGACTGTGCCAGTTGCAACTAAGGAAACGCGAGTTGGCGATCGAGTCGTTGCGAACGGCCGTGTCGATCGATCCGGAACTGCTGCCGGTCCATGACATTCTCTCACGGCTTTATGCCGACGTCGGCCAGGCGGCCGACTCGGCTCGTCATCGCCGCCAGGTCCGTCGCCTGCAGGCAATCTTCCGTGACCGACGGCCCTGAGCAAAACAGCAGCAGATCCGGGCAACCCGCCTCCAGCCGCCCACGCTTAGGCCCGGGCCAGACGAACCGAGTCTTCCCGCCAGGGTCGCGGCGAGAGAGACTTTCGCCGGGTTCTTTCCGAGCGAGGCTTGGCTATCAGCCAGACACTCACCGCAAAGCCAACCACCCCCAGGCTGATCATTGCTATCGCCAGGCCACTGCTGGTCGACTCTGACCAGACCTCAAATTTCTGTCCCAGGCGAAGCACATTCACGCTGCCGTTGATGAACGCGTGACAGAGGACACCTGGCCAGATCGAACCGGTCTTCCAGGCCAGCACGCCCAGGAACAACCCGGCGATGAAGGCCAGGGCTATGGCATGGGGAGTGATGTGAAACAGTGCAAACAGTGACGAGGAAACCAGGATCGCAAAGCCCGGCTTCCACCGCTCGAGCAATCTCGTCTGCAGATAACCCCGGAACAGCAACTCTTCACACAGTCCCGGAGCCAACGAGATGAACAACACGAACGAGACCGCCCAGGCCGGCGTCATGTTCTCCATGAGCGTTGACCACGAATTGTCCTGGGGAGGGTTGGCCTCGGCCACCAGAACAGCTGCCAGGATGCCCAGTGCCGCGGGGGCCAGTGAACCAACCATAACGACCGGAAGACCCCACGCCGGCAAGCTGGAAGGGAGCAGCCCCAGTCGTTGGCGAAATGGACTCCGCGAGAACATCGCCGGCAAGACCGCCGCCAGCCCAATCACCAGTTGCGATGCCAGGCCCAGCCCAATGAACCCGGCCGGATGACCAACGATCTCCAACACGCGAGACTGCAGATCCTGGGAGTCAACACCGGAAAACGCAAAAACAGTTGCCAGAAGAATCACCAGGGCGACCTGGCTCACCACGATCGCACCGATCGCAAGGACCATGGCCAGAAACACTGTCCAGACCCGTGGAATCGCTCGAGCCGGTACGGCTGGCGCCGCGATCTTCTCGAATTCGCCCACTTCCAAGCGATTGGCAAAACGTTCGTGATCAACAAGATCATCAAGAGCCATCTTGAAAAGGAAGCTATCTGAGCCTGAGTCAGTTTTCGGCCCAATGCTCTTGATTGGCAAACAAAGGGTGGTGTCGTTGGCGTTGGTGAACATGATCCCGTGATCTCCAAGTCCGTTTCTCTTGTTGTGGTTCCAGACGGCTGATCCTGTCATCCGCCTTCCCAGTTCAATCAGGGATTGCCAAAACGCATCAGGATCCGGCGGAAAAACAATGGAAAAACAACATGAAATCCAGGATTCACAGTGACGACATGGAAACACCGTGATGCAGGCAATTTCAGCAGCGCCAACCTGATAAACTCCTGTAGAATCCGCTCCTCAATCCTGTTGTTCAGTGTGATGCCCGAATTCTTTTTCGAGTCGATCGATTTCGGTTCACCGTGGATCCTGCCGTTGATCGTGATCGCCACGCTGATCCAGGATGACCTCACGTGCCTGGTGGTCGCATCGGCCGTCGCTGCGGGAGAAGTCGATCCGCTGCCTGCTGCGACCGCTTGCCTGGCCGGGATTTGGTTGGGTGACATCGCCTGGTTCCTCTCCGCTCGCCTTCTCGGCCAGAAGCTGTTGACACTGTGGCCGTTTCGCGTGCTGATCACCGAAGAAAAACTTCAGCAGGCACGAGAGCGGCTGGAGCAGTTGGGAATCCGCTCGCTGTTTGTCAGCCGTTTCCTGCCGGTCGCCCGAACGCCGTTGCAGGTCACTTCCGGCCTCCTGGCCCGCTCGACACTCCCCGGTTGCATCACCTTGCTGATCGCCGGCGTGATCTACGTAGCAGTCTTCATCGGCACCGCATCTGCCGTCGGACAAACCGACGTCGTCCGGGACCTGTATGAACAGTATGGAATCCTGGCGTTGGTGAGCATTTCGATTGTCATCTGGGTCACGATGACCGTGACACAGCGGTGCCTGCTGAAAACATCCCGCCCCGGTTCCTAGGGAGCCCGTCTCAGTAACACCAGGTGACACCACAGCCGTACCAGGTCGATTCCGGCAAGGATCACGTTCCCCAGGCTCGCCCCGCGCGGATTCC
>CAZYAZ010000044.1:0-4231 GCA_964646205.1 uncultured Planctomycetaceae bacterium
CGGCGCGGGTCCTGCGTTGCAACGAGTCGCTCGTGCGAGCGGCGGGAATAGAGGTTGTCGGCCCACCAGTTCACGTCTCCTTCAGCGAGGGGGTCGAGGTCGAGATCTTCGGTCTCGAACCCGTCCGATGATCCCGGCAGAAATTGAGGCGGAAGCCTGCCGCGCGGTGCGAGCACGGCATCCGAGAAGCGATGGCTGAGAATTCCAGGAAGGCCCCCGAGAAGGCCGCCGCACCTTCGGGCTCCTGGCGGGTGCGCCGGGTGCTGTTCCTGCTGGTCTTCATCTCGGTGCTGGAACTGGCCGGTTGGGTGGGCGACTACTGCCTGGAATTCCGGCCCGGGTTGCTGGAAAAACTGGCCCTGTTGCGGTTGGACAACGAGCCAATCGGCGTGGTTTCTGATGCGTCGTCCGGGAACACGTTGTGGCTTCGCGATCCAAACGACGCACCGGCTCCCAGCCATCCGTTCGTGTTTGGCGGCCGCGTGATTCCCGGTGCCGGCCCGTTGGGGTATCGGCACCGCGAGGTTTCTCCGGGAAAGACTCCCGGTGTGGCGGGCCGCCGCGTGTTCGTTGTCGGAGGGTCGGCGGCCTACGGTTACCCGTACCGTTACGATGAGTGTTTCGCGGCGGTCCTGGATCGGCGGCTGTCCAGCCGGGGCATGGTGGTCCTCAACGCTGCACACGTTGGCTACAACAGCGGCGAGATCGCACCGATTGCCCGCCGGATCTCCGAGCACTATTCCACCCATGCCCTGGTGATCTTTTCGGGGAACAACGAGTGGAATCACTGGCAGCCCTATCGCCTGGAGGGTCGGACCCGGGAGGCGAGCCTGGCGACGTTGCACACCCTGGCTCACAGCCGTGCCGTTTCGGCGATCGAGTGCATCCTGCTGGACTGGATGGTCAATCCGTCCGGGGCGGACGATGGATCGGGGGCATTCCGGTTCCATCACGAGTTGACCGGGGTGGACTATTCCCTGCAGCACCCGATTGATCCACGGCGTTTCGACCCCACCGGTTGGCCCGCTACCAAGCGACGTTACCTGGAGACCTTCGCCTCCAACCTGCGTCACATGGTCACTCACGCTCAAAAGAACGGGGTCCGGGTGATCCTGTTGACGATCCCGTTCAAGTACCGGCTCTCCCCGGCCTGGAAGCATCCCCAACCGGATTCCTTCGATCCACAACATTCCCAACAGGTGCGTCTTTCCATCAGTGACGCGGTGAAACGGATCTCCAAAGGGGAACACGACGCGGCACTGCAGGTGATCCAAGACGCGTTGAAGCTCGATCCGCTTCCCCCCGTCCTGCATTACCTGGCCGCCGAGTGCCTGGAAGCCAGGGGCGACTTTTCCGGGGCCAGGTCAGCGTACGCAGAGTGTCGCGAGATGATGATCGGGGCCCTGGGCAGCAGATTGAGCATCAATCGCGTCATTGTTCGTGTGGCCCGAGAAACCGGGGCGGAGCTGCTCGATGTCCAGGCATTGTTTGACCGGTACGAACGTTTGCAGGGCGAGCAATTCAATGGCCACCTGATCCACGACGATTGCCATCCCACTCCTCGTGGCCACGACGTGATTGCCGACGCATTGATGGGATTCTTCATCCCAGCCGGCGGCTGATGTGACCGACCACCGACCCGGGGCAGGTGGATTTCTCCGGATTCCGATCGATTTCGGGAGTCGCGGTTCGGTCGTCACGCGTTGCGGCTAGAACGACTCGATTTCCAGGGCAGTGTCGGCGGCCAGTTTCCTAAGGGTTTCGGCATCGGGCATGCCGGTGGTGGCGCCGGTGACCTGGACGCAGCAGGCGCCCGCTGCGGTGCCGAGCCTGAGGCAATCCTCGGGCGGGGCATTGTCGAGAAGGGCCAGGATGAAGCCCGAGGCGAATGCGTCGCCACCGCCGGTGCCATCCACCAGCGGCACCTGGTGAGCCGGCATCCTGAGGCCACCTGTGGGCCCAAGCAGCACCGATCCGCGGTCGCCGCAGGTAATCACGACATGTGAGGCCCCGGCCTTCTGAAAGGTCCGGGCCTGGTCGATGGGTTGCTCCAGGCCGCACAGCAATCGGGCCTCGTCGTTGTTGGGGACGAAGTAGTCGGTGACCGGCAGGACCGACTCGAGCCGATGCGAATAATCACCGGGAGCGGGAATCACGACATCGAGCATCGTGATCACGCCCAACCGGCGGGCACGGGTGAAGAGTCCGGCGACGCGGTCGGCGGTGGGTTCAGGGGTCAGGCAGTAACCGCCCATGTAGAGGACGCGGGTGCGTTGAAGCACGTCGTCGGTGATTCGCTCGGTGGTGAAGTGGGAATTGGCGCCTGGGGCGTGGATGAAGCGACGATCCTGGCCCTGCACATTGATCACCTGCGTGGCACTGGTGGCGACGTCGTCACGGATGTCCAGGATCGAACAGTCGACTCCCGCGTCTGCGAAGACGTCGCAGATGAAACGCCCGAGCGTGTCGCTGCCAATCGTGCCGGCCACGGCTGTGGACAGGCCCAGGCGTGTCATGTTGACGGCACAGTTGGCCGCGCATCCGCCGATCGAGAGATGCAGTGACGGCGTTTCGGCCAGCATGCCCGGTCCGGGCAGTTCGGGGATTGGTGCACAGACGTGATCGGCGACAACGATTCCGGCGCACAGACAATCCAGTGGTCCGGTGGTCATGAACGCGAATCCGGGGGTGGTTGTACGGGAGTGGGGGAGGACGGGGACGGCGTGTCGGTTGGGGTGCCGTTGGGGGCAGCGCCATTCACCAGCCGTCGCTTGGCCGCCACCAGTCGCTTGACGATCGGGTAGGTCGGCACAGATGTGACAATGGCGAGCAATAGCGAACCGGCGATCATCGGCCACGCGACTTCCTGGAATATGAACCGGAGCGGGTCGAGCCAACTGCGGTCCAGGGCCAGTTCGAATTGTTCCTGGAATTCCGCGGGTGTCATCGGCGCCTCGACCACCAGCGTGCCGGTGTAATAGAAGGCGGCGTAGAGGGGCATGATGGTGATGGGATTGGAAATGTAGACAGTGATCAATCCGGCGACCCGGTTGAAGTGGAACAGGGGGCGGGTCACTGCAGCAACCGCCATGATCAGGATCATCTGGATGCCGACGGTCGGCGTCATGCCAATAAACATGCCGATCGCAGTGCCCAGGGCGATTGCGTGTGGAGAATCGTCCAGGGAGAGGAGCCTTCGAATCAGTCGCCGGGGACTGGTCCACCAGCGAGTGTCGGGAGCCGTTCCATCCATGTCGTTGCGGTGGTCGGAGTGGTGTCCGACTTGCCTTATTTCGAGTCGGACTCGGGTGCGGAGGTGCCTCCGGCCATCAGCTTCTCGATCAACGGGATGATGTGGTCTTCATAAGTGAAACCCTCGTCACCGTAGTCGCCCGCATCGTTGTCGAATCGCTTGGCCACCTTGCCCTGGGTGTCGTAGACATAAACGGCGGGGATCGAGGCCAGCTTGATCGATTCGTAGACGTCAACGTCGGCGTCGGATAGCAAGATGTTGGTGCAGGTGGCCTTGGTCGATTCGAGGAACTTGATCACCGCCGGTTTTTTGGATTCCGGTGGTTCCTCCTCGAGACCCTCGTAGTCGCACGAGACCGAGATGCACGTGATCTTGTCGGACGGATACTTGTTGTGCAGGGCGACCAGGTTGGGGAATTCCCGCATGCACGGCACACAGCTTGTCGACCACAGGTCCAGCACGACCACCTTCCCCTTTTGAGCTGCGATCAGGGCCTGGATGTCCTTCCAGTTCTTGATTTCGACCGACACAGCTGAGGTGGGTTGCTTGTCGGTGGCGGTGTTGGTCGGGGGGGGCGAGGAACCGGGGGGCGTTGGTTCGGTTGACCCATTGCAACCGACGATGAGGGCCGGGGCCACGAGTAGAGCGGCGGAGAGCATCTGGCGGGGAGTGGCGAGGGGACCGGTCATGTGAAACTCTGTCTGGTCTGTCGAGGAGAGGTTAGCGGGCAACTTTTGTGAGGCCGGCTTTTTGAGCGGCCGCGGCCGGGTCCTCGTAGGGCAGTGCTTTGAGGAACTCGACAAGGTCGGCCACCTGCTGTTTGCCGAGATGGCTGGTGGTGCCGTGTCGGTCGTTCTTGTTGAAGGTGGTCAGGACATCGGTGAGTGTCGCGGCTTTGCCATGGTGAAGGTAGGGAGCCGAGCGGTACAGGCCGAGGAGCATTGGCGTGTCGTAGGCGGGACCCATCTTTTCGCTGGG
>CAZYAZ010000044.1:4331-46987 GCA_964646205.1 uncultured Planctomycetaceae bacterium
GACTGGTTGATGCCGCCCCGGACCAGTCCCCTGCCCTGCATCAGTGGCCCACGAATCGTGTGTTCGAAGTCCTGTGACTCGTCGCGATCGGCCGACCAGTGCAGTGGGTGGGTCCAGGCCAATCCGAACAGCGGGGGGGTTGCCCGCAGGCCCTCGGGGTTCTGCCACGTGCGGCCGTCCGGATCGCCGTCGGGGTGGCAACTGGAACAACTGATCCACCGACGGCCAACCATGGGTTGCAGAGCCGTGTAGAACAGGACCTTGCCGCGGTGAAGTTCCTTGGAGAGTGGGTTGTCGGTGACGTTGATCGTGGCGAGTGGTCGTGCGGAGTTGGCATCGTAGGCGACGACGTTGAAATCCAGGGCGTTGTAGACGAAGAAGCGGGCCCCGTCGGGCGAAACCCGTACGGCCCGTGGATTGTGTCCGAGCGTGATGCGACGGCTGAGCTTGATCTCGGTGTAATCGTCGTCGACGGTTTCACACAGGAACATGTCGTCGGTTCCCGAGAAGACGACGAAAAACTTCTTGCCATCTGCCGAGACGTCAATCTCCCAGGGATTGGCAGTGACGAGGTTGCCGAGAAATGAATCCATCGGGATCCGTTTGCGTCGACGGCCCTCGCCCGTCTTGGTGTCAACGACTCCGACGTATGGGAAAATGGAACCCTCGCCCTGTGCGGCCGCAATTCTTGAGCGGATGTGGGGGATGTAGGCCTTGGGACGAGTCGGGTGCAGCACGATTTGCCGGCAGAGGTTGTCGGTGCTGGCTCCCTTCCATGTGTCGACGATCTTGCCATCGGCAACGTTGATCGCGTTGACTCGTGCCGAGTAGTACTCGGCCGTGTAGAGGGTTCGGCCATCGGGAGACAGGGCCAGCCCCCGGGGAAAACTCCCGGCGGGGAATTGCCGAAGAATCTTTCCGGAGTTGCTGATTTCGATGACTCGTCCAGGGTATTCCAGAGTGACGTAGAACCTGGAGCCGTCCGCGTTGGAGACGATCCCGTAGGGTTCGTCGAAAACCTCGACCTTTTGTGTCACCTTTCCCGAGTCGGCATTGAGCAGCGTGACCTGGTCATCGTTGTAGACGGCCACCGCGAGGTTGTGTGTCTTGCCCAGGAACGCGACTCCCTCGGGGTGGACTCCAACCCGGGTTTCACGAAGTTTCTTCAAAGTGGCGAGATCGACGATGGTGACGGTGCCGCTGTCACGGTTGGAGCAGGCCAACAGTCGGCCATCTTGGGAGATGTCCATCAAGCTGTTCGAGTCGCGGGCCGTGGCCCCATCGGTGCACAGCCCGATCATCGCGGTGGTCAACATCAACAGCAGTGGGCTGGTTGAGCATTTCGAATTGTGGAGTATCTTCATCTCGAGGTCTCGCGTGGGCGCGTCTGTTGGTTGGCCGACACTCTACCAGAAGTGGTCAGGCCGACGAAATGCACCCCGGTATAGCGTTTGCGGCAAAAAGACGCCGGTGCTTGGGGGCCGGTGGCGGGGTTTTGCAGCCGGCACCGGGGTGGGGCTCGCGGATTGTCACGACAATCCGGGGGCTGCTAGACTCGATGGCGTTATGAGTCGATGTGCCGTTTGCCTGGTTGTGTTTCTGGTGATGCCCGGTTGTGGGGAGAGTGAATCTCCGCCGTCTCCCACCCGGTCGATCGGTCAGACCGATGAGACACTGCCACCGGTTGTCACCCAGGCCCCGACCGATGCTCCTCCTGCGGGGATGGTTTGGATCCCAGGGGGCAAGTTCGAGATGGGCACCCGTGACCCCCAGGGGAAGCCCGACGAGTTTCCTCCGCACACGGTCGAACTGGATGGCTTCTACATGGACGAATGCGAGGTGACGAACCGGGAATTTGACCGGTTTGTCAAGGCGACGGGATACGTGACTGCGGCCGAGAAGAAGCCCGATTTCAGTTCTGTTCGAGAGGGATCCAAGCGAACCCAGGATAAGATTCTGCCGGAGTTGAATCGGCCCGGTTCGATCTGCATGAAGCAAGGGCTGAAGGCCAGCGAGATCGATCCGAACCTGGGCGCCTACAGTTGGTGGGAGTACGTGCCCGGAGCAAACTGGCGGCACCCGGAGGGACCAGGCAGTTCGATCGAGACACGGATGGACCACCCGGTTGTGCACGTGTCGTGGCACGACGTGACCGCGTTCTGCGATTGGGCGGGCAAGAGGTTGCCGACCGAAGCCGAATGGGAGTTTGCGGCACGTGGTGGGCTGGAAGGCAAAACGTACCCGTGGGGCAACGAGCGGAACCCAGAGGGCGAGTGGAAGATGAACATCTGGCAGGGTGCATTTCCGGTCAAAAACACCAACAAGGATGGGTTCCCGGGGTCGGCTCCGGTCAAGTCGTTCCAGAACAGTAAGAATGGTTATGGCCTGTTTGACATGGCCGGAAATGTCTGGGAGTGGTGCCAGGACAACTACACGGCGGACTATTACAGCGACAGTCCTCGCCGGAATCCTCCGGGGCCCGAGGAGAGTCGGGATCCCGATGAGCCGGATATTCTCAAGCGGATACAGCGTGGCGGGAGTTTCATGTGCAGCGACACTTACTGCACCGGTTACCGCGTGACCGCCCGAATGAAGGGCGAGCAGGGTTCGGGGCTGTACCACACCGGGTTCCGGTGCGTGGTGTCGCACGACGGGTTGGCGGCCCTTGGCAAAGCGGCTGCTGCCCAGGCCCGCTGAGACACGGTCGGGTTTAGCCGTAGAACTCGGCGAAATGTTCCTGCATGGCGGCGATTCCGGTGTGCAGGAGTTTGACATCGCTGGTGGGACTGATCAGTCGTACGCCCTTTTCATACATCATCCCGGCATGCTCGGGGCTGACCACCACCGCACCGATGTGCTTGCCGTGTTTCTGACACGCCGCTGAGACCCGGTCGATCGCGTCGATACATTTCTCGTGGAAGAAATCGCCGGTCACGCCCAGGCTCTGGCTCAGGTCGCTGGGGCCGATGAACAGCAGGTCCACACCCTCGATCGCCGCGATCTCATCCACTTCCTCGACCGACTGCGCGGTTTCGATCTGGATCGCCACGAAGGTCTCGCGGTTGGCCTTTTCGGTGAATTCAGCCGGCTTCATTGTGCCAAAGCCCGCGTCGTAGCCCCCCGTGTTCAAACCCCGGTTGCCACGGGGATGGAACTTGCACCACTGCACGATCTCCTCGGCCTGTGCGGCCGTGAAGACCTGCGCGGCCATGATTCCTCCACCGCCGGCTTCCAGGGCTCGAGTCACCGTCGCGTAGTCCGTTGGCGCGATCCGGACAAAATTGTCCAGCCCCTCGCTACGAGCAGCCAGTGCGTTGATCTCCAGGCTCTCGATTGTGAATCCCACGTGCTCGGCATCGAACCACACGGATTGGAAAGCGCCACTGAGTCCCAGCACCTGCAAAATGTTGTGATGCAGGATGCGACCCACGCCGATCGTCATGACCGTTTCGCCACGATCCAGGCGATCCTTGATTCGTTCCACCATTTCTTGATTCCCGGGGAAGTTGAAGGACAGGGGTGGGCCAGTTTGAGTGGTTGCCGAAGGGAAGTCCAGTTGGCGAACTCCACCTGCGTTGTTGGCATGTCGTGTGGCGCTGGTACAATCCAGCGAACCTGAATTGGAATCATTCGGAGCATGACGATGGACAGCCAAGTGCGGATGCGGGGACGGGCCAGCCTGGGAAGTTTTCTGCTGGTGATGGTGTTGGTCGTTTCTGGTTGTGGTGAGGCGGGCAGTGTCAGTTCCACCAAGCCTGCTGGTGGTCCAGACAAAGAACCGGCCGCGACTGATACGGACTCAGCCAATGGCACGCCAACTGCGGACTCCTCGCCCAAACCGGCTGTCGAAGGGTTGCCTCCTGATCCCATGAAAGTGACGGTACCGATTCCCAATCCGAACATCGCCCATGGAGAGGTCCTGCTCTCCCGCAGCCGTTACTACAGGCTGGATGTCGAGACGGTCGACAAGACCGTGCTGGTGACTGTTTCACGTCGTTGGCTTTACAAGGACGGTTTTCCGGAAGGGCTGATCGCCGCAATTCGAAAGCAGCCAAACCTCAAGGAGACCGATCGGCGATTGTTTGATTCGCGGGACGGAAAAATTGATGCCAGCCAATACATCCGCTGGGAGCCGTCTGCAGGCGACACCAAGCCGGCGGCGCTGCTGCTGTACGTTGATGGCACCGATGCCGATGGCGAGCCACGGCACGAACTGGCGATCAGCGTGGACCTGGAACTTGATGCCACGCTGGGCAAGACCAAGTCACGCCAGACGGTCGTCCTGGATGCCATGTCGGTCGACCTGGACCTGGATCAGGCGCAGTTGGTTGCTGTCCGCTGGGATGGTAAGCCCCTGGCCGATGCGGATGTCGAGGGCGAAGGACCTGAACACACCGTCGACATCCGGGTGACCGGGACATTGACGGCCGAGTCGAGCGCCAACATCCGTGGTGCCGATGCGTTGCTGGCCGATGATGTGACCAATTCGTTTCGTTCGTTGGCGGCCATCGCGTTTCAGAATGAAAGCCATCACGGAATCACTTTGGGATGGCTTGGGCTGGATCATCTTCGTCACGGCTTGATCGTTGTGCCCCAGCAAGATGGCAAACTCTATGACCTGCAGTACTCCGTCGCCGGACAGAGTTTCGAACTCGACGCGATGCGGCGGCAACTGGAGCCAACTTCCTGGCCGATCATTCTCCGGGGCCGGGACTATGTGGGCACGTCTTTGTCCGGCCAGCACGTGTTTCAGCCGGTCGAGTGCCTGGTTTCACGACGAGTGAAGGCCAAGCCGGCCGCCAAGCCGGCCGCCAAGCCGGCAGCCAAGCCGGCAGCCAAGCCGGCAGCCAAGCCGTAGAACCCCTGGTCGTCCCGAGGCTTGCGTGTCGAATTGGGCGACACGGTCGGTCTTGTCGATCGAGGGGGCTCGTCGTGTCGAAGCGTTGACTGTCTGGTTGCGTCATTTTCGTGGCTCGAATGGTCAAAACCGTCTTCGCGCCCTGTGGTCAAAGAACTACAAACCGGCCCGATGGCTGTGCGGACAGCCTGTCAGGTTCAGCAAGGTCTTTGAAACCTAAGCGGAAGATGTCGGCAAGATGAACAACGTGGCTTTGCAGCAGTGGGTTGAGCAGGTCGCTGCTCAAACGACTCCCGATAACATTCACTGGTGTGACGGTACTGACGAAGAGATCAGCCGGCTGAACGAGATGATGGTCGAGGCCGGCATGCTGGTGGCGCTGGATGAGCAGAAGCATCCAGGTTCGTTCTATGCTCGCAGCGACGTCAATGACGTGGCCCGGGTTGAGGACCGGACGTTCATCTGTGCGGCGACCGAGGAAGAAGCGGGGCCGACGAACAACTGGATGGCTCCGGCGGACATGCACACCCTGGTCGACCCGTTGTTTGACGGGTGTATGGCCGGTCGGACGATGTATGTGATTCCGTACCTGATGGGTCCTCCGGGCAGCCCGATGTCGAAGGTCGGCATCGAGGTCACCGACAGTCCCTACGTGGTGGCCAACATGCGGATCATGACCCGCATGGGCCAGGTGGCCATTGACGAACTGGGCGAAGACGGCACGTTCGTCAAGGGGCTGCACAGCACGGGCAACCTGGATCCCGAAAAACGCTACATCTGCCACTTTCCGGATGAAAACCTGATCATGAGTTTCAGTTCCAACTACGGCGGCAACGCGTTGTTGGGAAAGAAGTGCTTCGCATTGCGATTGGCCAGTGTGCTGGCCCGTCGCGAGGGTTGGCTGGCCGAGCACATGTTGATCCTGGGGTTGACCGACCCCCAGGGCAAGAAGTCCTACGTGGCGGCGGCGTTTCCTTCGGCGTGCGGAAAGACCAACCTGGCGATGCTGGTTCCGCCCGAGACGTTTGTCGAAGCGGGCTGGTCGGTGGAGACGATCGGTGACGATATCGCGTGGCTGAAGTTTGGCGAGGATGGCCGGCTCTACGCGATCAATCCCGAGTACGGGTTCTTTGGGGTCGCCCCGGGGACCAGTGACGAGACCAACCCCAACGCGTTGGCCAGTTGCCGGGCCAACACGCTGTTTACCAATGTCGCGTTGCTGCCGGACAACACCATCTGGTGGGAGGGCTTGAGTGATCCGCCGGCCCAGGCGACCGACTGGAAGGGGAATCCGTGGACACCCGAGTCCGACGTTCCAGCCGCTCATCCCAACAGCCGGTTCACTGCTCCGGCCGGCCAATGCCCCTGCATTTCCCCGGACTGGGAGTCTCCCGAGGGTGTGCCGATTTCGGCAATCATCTTTGGCGGTCGTCGCACGTCGACGGCGCCCCTGGTCTACCAGGCACGTTCGTGGCAGCACGGCACATACATCGGCGCGACGATGACAAGCGAGAAGACGGCCGCAGCGGTTGGTGGCCTGGGAGAACTCCGTCACGATCCGATGGCGATGCTTCCCTTCTGCGGTTACCACATGGCCGACTACTGGCAGCACTGGCTGGAAGTTGGTGAACGCGGCGGTGACAAGATGCCGGGTGTCTTTTATGTGAACTGGTTCCGCCAGGATGGAGAGGGCAACTGGCTGTGGCCCGGTTTTGGCGAGAACATACGCGTGTTGGCGTGGATCGTTGACCGCGTCGGCGGTGGAGGCGACGCGGTGGACAGTCCGATCGGCTGGCTGCCGACGCCCGAAGCGATCGGCTTTGACGAACTGGGGCTTGCCCCGGAAGCCGCCCAGGCACTGCTGGAAGTGAATCCCCAGGAGTGGTTGGACGAGGCCAACGAGCGGTCCGAGTACCTGGCCAGTTTTGGCGAGAAGTTGCCCGCGGCAATTGACCAGGAGAACCAGTCGCTGGTGGAACGTTTGCAGGCGAGTGTGAAGAGGCCAGCCGTGAAGAAGCCGGCCGCGTAGTCGAAGGTCGGGGTTCTTGTCGGCGTAAAGGGATGACCGGTTCGTGCAGCACCAGGCCAAGTTGACACGCTGGATGGGGTGGTGTTTGGGCGTGTTGTGGGCGGTCGCCCCGGTCGCCTCGGCTGGTGAAACGGCCGCCGGTGGTCCCGATCCGGTTCGAGCCTACCGTTATCTCCAGTCGATTTGTCGGCTGGGGCCTCGTCCGAGTGGGTCCCGTGGGATGCAGGCGCAGCAGAGATTGCTGGCGTCGCACTTTTCCCGGTTTGGCGCTCGGGTGACACGGCAGTCATTCGACCGCCCCGATCCTCGCAACGGCAAAGCCGTGCGAATGACCAACATGGTTGTCAGTTGGCACCCGAAACGGCTGCATCGGATCCTGCTGTGTTGCCATTACGACACCCGCCCGTTTCCTGATCTGGATCGAGTCAACCCCCGGGGGCGTTTCGTCGGGGCCAACGATGGCGGCAGTGGCGTGGCCCTGTTGATGGAGTTGGCCCACCACATCCGGACGTTGAAGGTGTCGGTCGGAGTGGATTTTGTGTTTTTCGACGCCGAGGAGTACCTTTTCCAGCGAGGCAACCAGACCCTGGGGCAGTTCTTTCATGGCTCGACACACTTTGCCACCCAGTACCGTGACAAACCTCCAGCCCACAAGTACATCTCGGGCGTGTTGCTGGACATGGTCGGCGACCGGGATCTTCAGATCTATGTCGAGAAGAAGAGCCTCTATTACGCTCCGAAAGTCGTCGACGGTCTCTGGAAAACGGCCCGACGGTTGAAGGTCAGCCAGTTCAAGGATCGACCCCGGCCGTTGCACGACATCGAGGACGATCATGTGCCCCTGAATCGGATTGCCAAAATACCCACCTGCGATCTGATTGATTTTGATTATCCCCACTGGCACACGACTCGTGACAATGTGCGGGCCTGTTCGGGGACGAGCCTGGTGGCCGTGGGACGTGTGGTGCTCGAGTGGCTCAAGAGTGTTCCTGCCGCCGGATCGTGACGAGCTAAAGGAGACTGGGCGATCGGACTGGAAGAGAACCACTGGGTGGCCACGGCCGTCTTTGGCGCCGTGTTGGTGGCCGTGGGGCTGCTGATGATCCGGTCCCATCGCCGGGCGTGGGCGCGGCAGCAAGGCGAGGCGGGGTTGAGCCGGGAGGACAGGACGCGGTTGTTTTTGCGATACAGGCGACGGTTGCAGATGTCGGGGATGATCGCGGTGCTGGGCGTCATGCTCGGGGTCGGTGATGCATTGATCTGGGACCAGGGACTGCTGGTGGCCACGGTGTACTGGGTCGTGGTGATCGGGTTGGGAGTCTGGTTGCTGTTGCTGGGGATTGCAGACCTCGCGTCGGTTAGAATTGGTTCGCGAGATGCTCGCGACGAACTGCGGCAGATTAGCGAGAAGCGGAAAGAACTGGAGGCTGAACTGGAAGAGATGCAGCGACGACGGTCCAATGGTGAGGCCCGGTCCAACGGGCAACACTGATCGAGCTTTTGGAAGAAACCAGGAGGGCGGCATGACTCGGATGATCACACGGAGAGAATTCGTTGCAGGAATGGCCGCGGCGGGAATCACCGCGGTTGGTGGCGGGCATGCTGTTGGGGCAGCTCGCCGTAAACTGCCGGTCGCCGCAGTGGTGACCGAGTACCGCACGAATTCTCATGCGGACGTGATTGTCGGGAAGGTGCTGGAGGGCTGGCAGCAGGATGGAAAATCCGGACCCGACCTGAAGCTGGTCTCGATGTTCACCGACCAGGTTCCCGAACGGGACCTCAGTCGTGGCCTCTCGCGGAAACATGGCTTTCCGATAGCCAAGACGATCGAGCAGGCGATTCTTCAACCGCAGGGTGAGGATCGGATCGAGGGAGTGCTCTCGATTGGTGAGCACGGCAATTACCCGCACACCCCGAAGACTCGCCAGCACATGTATCCGCGTCGACGGTTCTTTGACGCCATCGTGGCGGCGATGCAGAAGTCGGGGCGGATCGTGCCGATCTTCTCCGACAAGCATCTGTCCTGGAAGTTTTCGGACGGGTTGCACATGGTCAACACGGCCCGGAAGTTGAAGATTCCGTTCATGGCCGGTTCGTCGCTTCCAACCTGCTGGCGGTACCCTGCCCTGACGCTCGAGCGGGGCGTGGAGATCGAGGAGGCGATGGCCGTGGGTTACGGCGGCCTGGAGGCTTATGGGTTCCACACGCTCGAGACGTTGCAGTGCATGATCGAACGCCGCAAGGGAGGCGAGACGGGGGTTGGCGCCGTGCAGGCTGTCAGTGGCGACGCGCTGGTCAAGGCGCGGAACGCCGGTCGCTGGTCCCAGGAATTGCTCGAAGCGGCCCTGGGTTCGTTGCCTTCGAAGTTGCGCACCAAGCAGGCGATCGGCCCGGCTGCGGAGAAAAATGCCACGGCTTACCTGATGGAACACCGCGACGGATTGAAATCCTCGGTCGTGATGGCCAACGGGTTCAACAACCAGTTTTGTTTTGCCGCGAAATTGAAAGGGCGAAAGGAGCCGGTTGCCGTCTGGTTCCGCCTGGAGGAGGGGAAACCCTTTGGCCACTTCGAGCACCTGTTGCGGGCTATCGAAGAGATGTTCCACACCGGACAACCGGCGTTCCCGGTCGAGCGGACGCTGATGACCACCGGTGTGCTGGACCGGGTGATGCACAGCGTGGCCGAAAAAGGCCGGCGATTCGAGACTCCCGAATTGGCCTTCGGGTACGAGGCGACCGACTGGGGCTTCGCCAACCAGTAGGCCGGCTAGAGCTTGATCTTGGCCAGGAAGATGCTGGTTTTTCCGCCCTCGTGTGACGAGTAGTAGCTCATCCAGAGCAACCCGTCGTGCAGGACCATGCCGGGGTAACTGGTGTCGCCGCCGCTGGGCAATTCCAGCACGTGCTGGAAGGTGGTGCCGGTCATGGTGGCCAGCGATGTCTTGGCTGCCTGGCCATACTTGCGGCCGGCGGCCCACATCGTGCCCTTGGGCGTGATCAGGAAGTTGGGGCCACCGATGGGTTGTCCGATGTCGGTGTAGCTCCACTTGCGGTAGGGGGGCTTGCTGAGGCCGATCCAGCGGGGGCGGATCAGCGCGACCATGGTGTCGTCGGGCAGGAATCTCAATGTGGTTTCGCTGATCCCCTCGGTTTCCATTTCGGTCACGTACTCGTACTTGATGCCATCGCGGGTCTTGTAGAGGAAGCCACGGCGTGGCTTGCGGCCCTCGTTGAGTTTCGAGACGGTCCAGCCGGTCCGCTTGTGCCACGTGACCCGCCACAGCCAGTGGTCCTCGGCAAGCACGGTCGCCGGCGGTGACCATGTGTGGCCGTCGTGCGAGAAGGCCACCCGCGGAGATCGGGTGTGGTATTTGCCGTTGAGATTGACGATGCCGCCCATCAGCAGCATCAGTCGGCCGTCGGGATGGATCGAGAGCTTGGGGTCTCGGAGATCAATGCCCGGTTGTTTCAGGACCGCCAGCGATTTCCAGTTGGTGCCGTCCGGGGACGTGATGACCCGGACCGTGCCGTTGTCTCCCCCGTGGCCGGTGGCTTCACGGAAGCAGCACAGCCACGTCTTCTTCCATCGCAGCAAGTCGGTGAAAGCGCAGTGCGGGGCCTTGTCCCAGATCTTCGTGACTGAGACTAGCGTGGGCTTGGCCGTTGGGTCGGCCGAGCGGAGCGAGGCAGGTGCCCAGACGATGGCGGCCACCAGTAGTGGCAGCACTCGTCGCGCCCGGTTGAGTGTATGAGATCGCATTGGAATGGATGTCCTTTACCCGTAAGTCTTCACGGCACTGATCAGTGCCTGGATGAAGCCGTAGGAATGTGCAAACGCCTGCAGGCCGCCCGGGTCATCGGAGTGCCGCGGCACATGGTCGGGCATCACCATGTACTCGTAACCCACCTCGACCAGGGTCCGCATCACCTGGAGCATGTCGATGTCTCCGTTGTCGAGGTAGACCTCCTGGAAATCGCCTCGTTTCCCGATCATGTTGCGGAAGTGGATGTTGAAGATCCGTTTCTTGTTGCCGAAATAACGGATCACCTCGTGGATCTCCTCGTTGGGATTCTCGAGATTCTCCATCATCGAGCCCAGGCAGAGGTTGAGGCCGTGATACGGGCTGTCCGAGAGGGCGATGAACTTCTTGACCCCCTCAAAGTTTCCCAGCAGCCGTTCGATGCCCTGGAATCCACCGGGGGGTGTTCCCGGGTCGTGCAGGTGACAGGCTGCGCGGATCTTGTGTTCTTCACAGACAGGGATCACCCGTTCGATGAAATACTGCATCCGTTCTAGCGCCATCTCCTCTGTGACCCGGCCGGCCCGGGTCAGTTCGGGGTCGGCCTTGGCCTGGTCGAGTTTCCACGTGCTGTAGCTGGAGCCTCCTCGTCCCTTGGTCCGCTCGGTTCGCAGGACCCCCAGCAGGCTCATGTTGTATTTCCACGCCGGGATGCCTGCCTTGGCACAGGCCTCGGTCATCTTGTGGATGTCATCGATGTCGCGATCTCGCTCGGGGCTCTTGCCCAACATGATTCCCCCGCGTTTTTCCCGGTCGATATGGCTGGAGGCCAGGAACGGAAGGGCGACCATGTCGAGCGTGATGCCGTGGGCCTCGCAGGTTTCGCGAGTTTTTTCCAGTTCCTCGACAGTCCAGAATCCACGCTCGGGGTATGGGGGTGCGGGAGGGAATCCGCAGATGTGGTCAACGCCGTGCCGCTTGACGAACTGCAGCATCTTGGACGCGGTGGGGCCGCGTTGTGTGCCGACGTAGAGTTTGACCTCCGGCGGGGTCGCCGGTGTGGTGATGGGGCTGCCGGCCGGAGAGGGGGTGTCTCCTGTCGAGGGGGGCGTCGATGCGGTGCATCCACCCAGCGCGGCGGTCGCCGTTCCGGCCGTGACCAGGAAGTCTCGTCTTTTCATGTCTCGGGTTCTCCGGGGACAGTGAGTCGTGGGGCGTGATCAGTCGCGGTCCCAGGGGAACCGCATGGTGGGCTGCCGCGAGTGCCGGTCGACGGTGAGTGTCAGGGTGCTGCCCGCGCCGGGGGCGAGCTTGACTCGCAACGTGGGCCCCATGGGTGTGACAGTGGTGTTGCCCACTTTTGCCACCCGGATCGTGTGCTCGGCGTAGGCCCCGGCCTGGACGATCATTTCGCGGGCTTCCAGTTGATTGGTGTTGACCAACCGGACACGCGTGGTGTCGTCGGTCATCCGGTCGACCAGTGCCGCGCAGTCGTCGGGGATTCCGGCTCGCCGCCTGGTCGGGTCGAAGTATCTCAGTCGCGTGTGCCAGATCGAGGCGCGGCGTCCGGGGTCAAGTCCGGCCACCATCAGTTGTCGCAAAGCGGTGACCTGGGCGGGGTTGTACTTGGCCGGATCGTCGGCCAATCGCGTGTCGGGCGTGGTCTTGTCGCTGTCCATGGCTGTCGACCGGCGACGGACCTCGGCCAGGTCCCGCCGCAGGGCCTGCTCGGGGTAGCTGTCGTTGTTTCCGTCGAGGAATTTCAGCCAGGCATCGTTCTCGAGGAACTGGCGGTCCCTGGGTTTCATCGACAGGTAATAGATTTCCAGCTGGTTGTAGCTGTAGGGCTGTGGGACCCAGTTGTACCAGCCGTCATCGCCGAACATCCGCGGCCACATTGGCTTTCCATCGACCATCTTCTTTTGGGCGTTGACCCGGGTCGTCTGCTTCCGCCAGGCGTCGAGGTACTTGTCATCGCCGGTCAGGAAGTAGGCATTCATCATTCCCACGAAACCCCAGTGCTGACGATTGCGGTGAGCCAGGTCGCCGGTCTGTGGGACGATCACGGTGAAACCCCAGCCGTAGGTGCCGCCATACCACTTGCCATCGGTCTCGCCGCCGATGGTCCCATCCAGGCCGATGTTGGAGGGGATGATGTCGCCGTTGCGTTTCATTCGATCGACCCAGGCGTCGACATAATCGATCAGCCAGGTTCGGTACTTCTTGTTCCCGGTCAGCATGTAGGCGTTGAGTGGCAGAGTGGTGGCGATCAGGTTCAGGGGATGGTCGCCGACGACGTCGTTGTAGTCCTTGAAGTGAGCGACCATTTCGGCGTAGTTCCGCTCGCCGTGTCCCAGGTCGAACCGGTTTTCGATATCGATCGGGTCGCCGGCCCAGTCCAGGCCGGTGGCCTTTCGCATCAATGGCCCGCGGCTGCCGTTGATCATGCTGCGAATGATCTTGTGCTTGGGGTCATAGTTGGGCGCGCCGGGGTCTTCGTTCATGTAGAAGCCCGCGTAACGACGGACACGGTGCCCGTAGCGAGTGTTCCGGTAGTCGCTGAGTCCCTGGAGATTGAACAATCGCAACCCTTCCCCGTTGTGTTGCCAGTCGAACATCACGGGGAACTCCTTGTAATACATCCCGTCACGGGCAAAGGGGACTTCGACCGTCTTGGCCAGGGTGTATTGCCTGAGATGGCCGTTCCAGGCCTTGCGATACAGTGTCAGGATGTCGTCGGCTCCGCCGAGCGCGTGCAACTGGGCCCATCCACCGACGTTCTCCGGAGCGTCATCAGGTCCGTCGTCGCCACCCCAACGCTCCACGCACAACAGGAATCCCCGTTCGTCAAAATATCGGGAAAAGAACCTGCGGCAGGCTGCCGCGTTGGTGTCTAGCAGTTGGCGTTCCAGCAGCGCCCATGTGGGAGGCGTGACTGGGGTGCGGATGTGGATGGTCGGCTCGGCGGCCGACGCGCGTAAGGCCAGACAGGCCAGCAGAAGCGTGCCCAGTGAAAAGGGGTTTCTCATGGCGTGCGATCTTGTCCGGGGAAAGGGTGTCAGGTCACTTGCGTGCTTTTCGAATGGCAGCGACGGTGACGTCGGTGCGGAACTTGATGATCGCCCGTCCCCATTTCTGGGTCGTCTTCAGCGGGGAGAGGTCGATGCCATTGATAGTGAAATTGCCGGCCTTGCGTCGTTGCTTGGCCCGGATGCTGTCCGGGTCGACCGTCGACATGATCGCCGTGATCCCGAAGTCGTCGTGAATCCCCTCGGGGACCTGGTTGACGCCGTTGGTTTTCAGGAACTCACCGACCTCGCCGTAATTGTAGTACTCGGGGATGAAGCTCACCCGTGGGCCGTTTTTGGCCGATTCGTCCTGAGCCGCCGCGACGGCCTTCAATCCGGCCTGGTTCCCACCGCTGTCACCGATCAGCACGATGTGGCGGAAGCCGTGTGTCTTGTAGCTGGCGACGATGTCCGTCAGCAGTGCCCGGTAGGTTTCCTCTCGTACACTCACCGTGCTGGGGTACTTCATGTGGACAGTCGGTGGTTTGATGTCACCCTCGGGGACGAAATCGACGATCGGGGCGACCAGTGCGTTGCCCAGTTCCCGGGCGATCGACTCGGTCATCGCCTGCAGGACGATACCGTGCTTGTTGGCGACGAGGTAGGGGCCGTTTTGTTCGATTCCCCCGGTGGAAATGATGACCGTGTCGACACCGGATCGCATGGCGTCACGGACTTCCATCCAGGTCATGTTTTCGATGAACACTCCTTCAGCCGCGGCGATCGGGTTCTTGCCTTCGGGGTCGGGAGAGACCGGGTCGGGAGCAGGAGCTGCCAGGGCGGCAACCACGGCGACCGAGGCGACAAGCAGATGGCGAATCATGACGATGTCCTCTTGAGGGGTTTGCGTGTGGGCTTGGGATTGTCCGGCAACGCAACCGGTGACGCAAGTTGGGCGGCCGTCGCGTGGCCGAGTCCGTCGCGTGGCGATATGCTGTTTTTTGCATCACGGACACTCCTGGTTTGACTTGCTGACCTTCAATGACACCTGAACCGACTCCCACACGCGTGGATCTCAGTGGACTGGTCGCCGTGGTGACCGGTGCCGCCCAGGGGCTGGGACTGGCGATGGCCAGCGAGTTGGCCATTGGCGGAGCACGGGTGGTTTTGGCCGACGTGCAGTTGGCCAAGGCTCAGGCGGCCGCCGATGACCTGGTGGGCCAGGGGCTTGAGGCCCGGTCGGTCGAATTGGACGTCACCGACAGCGCGGCAGTGAGGGAGGTGTTTGCGGCCGTGGCGGCCGAGGAGGGACGGCTTGATATCGTGGTCAACAATGCCGGGGTGGGGCAACGCCTGGACCGGATTTCGGACTTGCCTGACGACGAGTGGGATCGGGTGCTGGCAGCCACGCTGACGGGGACGTTTTATTGTGGTCGTGCGGCGGCCGCGATAATGGAACAACAGGAATCCGGAACAATCGTCAATATCTCGTCGATCAATGGTCAGAATCCAGCGGCTCTGGCCGGCGCCTACAACGTGGCCAAAGCGGGGGTGATCACGCTGACTCGCACGATGGCCCTGGAGTTGGCCGCCTACGGTGTGCGGGTCAACGCGGTCTGTCCCGGCCCGGTCTACACCGAATTCAATCAGTCGGTGATGCGGCAGCGGAGCGAGAGCCTCGGGATCAGCGAAGAGGAGATGGTCGAACGGGTTCGCGGTGCCGTGCCGTTGGGGCGGTGGGGTGAGCCGGAGGACATTGCCAGGATGGTCGCGTGGCTGGCCAGTCCGGCAGCCGGCTGGATGACTGGTGAAGTGGTGCGGGTCAGCGGTGGGCTGGAAGGTGTTTCTGCCGCACCCCCCAAACAAATTCGAACCAGCGAGGCGACGTGATGAACCGTTTGTGTGTGTTGATGGCACTGGTGGTGTGTGGAGTGGTGGTGACCGTCGGCGCGGCCCGCCAGGTGCAGGCGGCCGATCCCGTCCGGGTCGTGGTCTGGGACGAACGTCAGCCACGGCAAAAACAGGCCTACCCGGAGTTCCTGGGCAACCAGATTGCCAAGGCTCTTTCTACTCGGCCGGGACTCAACGTGCGTTCGGTCTCCCTGGATGACGCCGGTCAGGGGATCTCCGACAAGGTGCTCGAGAGTTGCGACGTGCTGATCTGGTGGGGCCATGTTCGCCAGGGACTGATCAAGCCCGATGCGGGGCAGCGGATCGTCCGGCGGATCCGGTCCGGGAAGCTGTCTCTGATCGCATTGCATTCAGCACACTGGTCCACTCCATTTATCGAGGCAATGAATTCCAGGTCGAGGGAGGAGGCGTTGGCACAGGTGCCGGCAAAGTTCCGTAGCCAGGCGAAGGTCAACCTGCTGCCTCCCTCCCCGCCGTTGTACCGGGCACCCAAGCGGAGTGCCGCCCTGACGCCTGCGGCCACGTTTTTTCGGAACAAGGACGGTCGGTACGAGGTGAATCTGCGACTGCCCAATTGCTGTTTTCCGGCTTACCGTCCCGACGGGAAGCCGTCGACGATCACAACCCGGGTGCCATCACATCCGATTGCCCGTGGTGTGCCCAAGACCTGGACAGTGGCTCACACCGAGATGTACGACGAGCCGTTTCACGTGCCCGCGCCGGACGTTGTGGTCTTCGAAGAGCGATGGGAGGCGGGCGAGAGGTTTCGGAGTGGAATGATCTGGAACATCGGCAAGGGCAAGGTCTTCTATTTCCGACCGGGCCACGAGACCTACGGTGTGTACTTCGAGCCGATGCCCCTGAAGGTGCTGGAGAACGCCTCCCGCTGGCTGGGAGGGCAACTCCCCTAGTGGAGACTGGTCTTTACGTCGTCAGGACTCGACCCTAGAACGTGCATCTTCGCACCGCTCATTGCCCGCCCTGCCCTGTCACCGACTCTCCGTGTCTGCACCCGATTCTGTTCTCGGCGCCTCCAATCCGGAACCACCCAACCTGGTTGCGCGCCGTCGGTTTCTGCACCCGGCGTGGATCATGTTGGCGGTCAGCACGCTGGGTATGTTTCTGTCGGCTCCCGGCCAGTCGTTTTCTGTCGCCGCGTTCATTGACCCCATGTTGAACGACCTGGGGCTGCTGCGCACCGATTATTCGATTGCGTACCTGATCGCGGGCCTGGTGGGAGGCGCGTTGCTTCCGGGTATTGGCCTGTTGCTGGATCGGGTCGGGGCGAGGGTCTTGTTGCCAACGCTCGGGCTGTTGCTTGGGCTGGCCTGCCTGTGGATGTCCTCGATCGGCACACTCCTTGGGCTCTCCATTGGCTTCACGTTGATTCGCAGCATCGGCCAGGGCGCCGTCACGCTGGCCTCGACATGGCTGGTGGGCGAATGGTTCCAGCAGCGTCGTGGGTTGGCAATGGGAGTGGTGGGCCTGGGAGGAGCGGCTTCGGTGATGACCATCCCGCAACTCAACGACTGGATGATTGACGAATACGGCTGGCGGATGGCGTGGTGGGGACTGGCGACGATGGTCTGGTGCGGCCTGGTACTGCCGGCGCTGTTGCTGGTGCGTGACCGGCCCGAGCCACTTGGCTTGTTGTCCGACGGACGATGGCACGATGACCAGGTGGTGGATCAGTCGGATCCGGCGTTGCAATCCAGCCTGGAGGGTTCGCAGGATGTTGACCTGACCGTCGGGCAGGCGATTCGCCTGAGCAGTTTTTGGAAACTGCTGGCGGTGTGGTGCACGACATCGATGGTCGGGACCGGGTTGATTTTTCACCAGGTCTCGTTGCTGGCGACTCACGGAGTCGCCCGCGAGGACGCCTTGCTGTTGCTCGGGATGCAGGCGTTGGTCGGAACCGGCAGCGGGGTGCTGGCCGGTTTCTTGACCGACATGGGTTTCGAGCGATTTCTGCTGGGCGCCTCGATGTTGTTTCTCTCGCTCGCGATCGGGCTGATGTTGTGGATGCCGGATCCGCGGTGGGCATTGGCGTATGCCGGGCTCATGGGGTTGCAGGGAGGGATTATCCGCACCGCGGGTACGGCTGTCTGGATCAATTACTATGGCCGGACCAGCCAGGGAGCCATCCGCGGTGTCGCGATGGCTGCCGCAGTGGTGGCTGCCGCGTGTGGTCCACTGCCCCTGGCTCTCAGTTGGGACTGGACCGGCAGTTACTCGGTGTCGCTGATCGTTTTCGGGGTCCTGCCGTTGTTGGCCGGGATCGGTGTCCTGACGGCACGGTCGCCACGTGGAATCCGGCAGGGATGAGCCAGGTGGCTGCTAGGCGTGGACGGCAGCCCCGGCGGCGGCGACCGGGATCAGGTTGTCCTCGTCGTCGAACTGCATGGGCTCGGTGTTGGTGAGCACCTCGAGATCGTCGCGGGCGGCGATCGCCTCGGCGAATGCCTCGCTGACGAGCGTTTCTCCCACCAGCATCGTGTTGGTGATGTGCACAACCCGGGCGTTTTCGGGGTCGGTGAGTCCGATGGTGGGGATGATCGCCTCGATGCAGTCTCGGTCAGTCTCGAACGCGATGGGCATTCCCGCTGCCGATGGATGTCCTCCGGTCAGGGCGTTGATTGCAGTGGCCGACTGATCCACCTCGGCGATCGTTCGTCGGTTGGTGACCTCGGCCATCCCCAGGCCACAGGCGTTTCCATGCGTCTCGTTGGTCAATCCGCGTACGAAAATCCGGCGAACTCTCACACCGTCCTGGTCGGTGGCCGCATGGTCATTGTACTTGCGTCCGATCACATTGGTGTCCATCCCCGAGCCACTGACGTTCTTGCCGATTTCGTCGACGATCAACAGGTCGACAGAGTCAAACGGAAGGCGTGGCATCCATTGCTTGGCCTGGACCAGGAGTTGTTTTTCGCGTTCGAGAAAGTCGGACGGACGGACTGCTTCGATCAGGGCTGTTTCGTCAAAGGCGTTCTCGACGATCGCCAGTCCCGCGACGACGCTACACTTCTCCAGCACGCTCTGGCCGACGGCCATCACGATCTCGATCCAACTGTAGTCCTGGATGGCGCGATGGTAGATCTTGGCCCCCTCGTGTTTGCCCAGGCCGATCAACATCATCTTGTGCAGGCCCGACTCGATCTCGCCGACGAACCCCGTGTGTGGTTTGATTCGGCCACAGACGATCACGTGGTCGGCTTCGGAGGCGTGTTTGTCGAAGTGGACGGGGATTCCTTGCGGTGTTTCATCGACGATCACCGTGTCCATCGAGGCACGGATTTCAGCGCCGGTGAATTCCTCGGTGATCCCGTAGCTTTCGATGATTCCTCGTTGCCCTTCGGCCGTGCCACCCCCGTGTGATCCCATGGCGGGGATGATGACCGGGTGGGCATCGAGTGTCTTGATGTGGTCGCAAGCGGCCTTGATGATCTCGGCGATGTTGGCGATGCCACGGCTTCCGGCTGAGATGGCCACTGTCTGGCCGGGCTGGACTGTCTGGCCCAGGTCGAGGCTGGCAAGTTGGCTGGCGACTTCGTCGGCGACGCTGGCCACTCGAGGCGATTCGAAAGACTGCTGAAGACGGATCATGCGTGGAAGTTGCATTGGGGACTCTCCGAAGTAGGACGAGCGGTGGACGAATTGCCGTCGCCGTGACCTGTTGTGCTAACCTGGTGTTTTGAAGTCGTGGAATTAGTCTAAAATGCCTCGCGAAGAAGGTCCACCAGAGCCACCCAGATGTCACCGAATCGTTCCAGTGTTCCTGCCGGCGACCGCCTGGTTGTCAACAATCGCGTGTCGATTCCGATGTCGGAATTCGAGTTTGAATACATGCGGTCGTCAGGCCCCGGCGGTCAAAATGTGAACAAGACCAGCACCAAGGTGCGGTTGAGATGGAACGTGGCCGCGTCGCCGAGTATTGATTCGGGTTTGAGCCAGCGGATTCGCGATGCCTATCGGACCAGGATCACCGGTGACGGTGAGTTCCTGGTGACCAGCCAGCGGACGCGTGACCAGGATTCCAATCGGACGGATTGTCTGGAGAAACTGGCCGAGATGATTCGGCAGGTGGCCACTCCTCCTCGAAAACGGCGGCCGACACGGCCCACCCGTGGCTCGAAAGAGCGGCGGTTGAAGAGCAAGAAGCAAAGATCGAGGCGTAAGGAGATGAGACGCAAGCCGGGAGACGGGGACTAGAGGTCGGCTGGCGAAATCGATCTTGTGGCGATCGTGGATTCTTCGGTATCGTCCCGTCGAGGCTCAAATTGTTCGTTCAGGGGTTTCGACATGACCTCCGCTCGCCTGGTTCTTCAGTCCGTCATCGTGTTGACTGCCTGCGTGGTCGGATTCGTGATGGGGCGTTGGAGTTCCACTCGGCCGGCGACGGCAGAGGTCGGCGTGTTGCCAGCTGGTTGGCCGACACGCACAGAAGTCTGGGATCTGGATGGGACTCCCGCGCTGGGGGGAGCACTTCCCGGACGGGTTGGAGACAGGGTGGATTCCGCGTCCGGGGTTACCCAAGAGAGTGACGACGGGCCGGATCAACAGTTTTTTCCTGGTGCACTGAAGCCGGGCAGCGGTCCGGAGCGTTTTCGTGAACCGGAAACAACCGAGCCAATTCACAGGGAAACACCGGCGGCCACCGCTAGCCAGATCAAGACCCTGATTGAACAGGAGTTGCCGGGAGCGAGTGCGGCAGACAAGAAGGTTTGGCTGGAAGAACTCCAGGGAATGCCGTTCGAGTCGGTTCGTGAGATTTTGCAGTTGAAGCAGTCGTTGGGGACATTGAAATCTGCCGACGACTCGCCCGCAGACAATCCGGACAATCCCGGTCACTGATCGGCCGATGAATCCCGAGTAAGACCCTTGACTGAGGGATGGGCGTTGGTGTATCAATAGCTCCAACGCGCAAGCGTTGAGTGATGCGTCGAGACACTGCGGACGGTGAAGTCGGATTGACCCAAGTGGGGCGACTGGCTGGCCGAGTGTTAGATATATAAAGAGGTTTTGACAAAACAGTTACGGTAGCCAGTTAGCGATCGCGTCAGGACGATGCGAATCGCCGGGTACTTCAAGGAGATGAATTGATGGCTTTGAAAGCATCGCGACGTGATTTTCTTTACGCCGGTTATCTCGGTGGTTTGGGGCTCACGATGGCTGACCTGTTCCGGGCGGAGCAGGCCAAGGCCGACCAGAAATTCTTTGAGAGTAAGGAAGGCACCGCCAAGTCGGTGATCTTCATCTTCTTCCCCGGTGGCCAGGCCCACCAGGAGACATGGGATCCCAAGCCCTACGCTCCCCTGGAGTACCGTGGTCCGATGGGATCGATCGCCACGAAGGTCTCTGGCGGGCGACTCAACGAGACTATGAAGAACACGGCTCAGATCGCCGACAAGATCACCGTTGTGAACTCGCACACGCACGGCGAGGCCGCTCACGAACGTGGCACTCACAACATGTTCACCGGCTATCGCCCGAGTCCGGCACTGGAATTCCCCAGTATCGGGACCGTGGTGTCGCACGAGTTTGGGCCGCGCCACAACCTGCCACCCTATGTGTGCATTCCCAGCCAGCCGAACCGTTATGCTGGAACAGGCTACCTGCCCAGTTCCTTCGCGCCGTTCAGCTTGGGTTCTGACCCGGCCAGTGGCAGTTTCACGGTCAAGGACCTGAAGCTTCCCGGTGGCGTCGACGACAAGCGGTTCAACCGCCGTCGTACGATTCTGGGTGCTGTCAACGACTACTTCGCCACACGCGAGAAGGCCGAGTCCCTGGACGCGGTCGACACCTTCTACGAACGAGCCTACTCGCTGGTCAGTTCCAAGAAGGCCCGCGAGGCGTTCGATATTGCCAAGGAACCGGCCAAGCTCCGTGACGAGTACGGTCGCAACTCGGCCGGTCAACGGATGCTGATGGCTCGACGGTTGGTCGAGGCGGGCGTTCGCTATGTGACCCTGACCTACGGCGGTTGGGACATGCACGGAAACATCAATGGTTCCATCAGGGGCCAGGTGCCGTCGTTCGACCAGGCCTACGCCCGGTTGATCCGCGATCTGGACGAACGAGGCCTGCTCGATTCGACCCTTGTCTGTACGGCCACCGAGTTCGGTCGTACTCCGAAAATCAATGGCAACGCCGGACGTGATCACTGGCCCAAGGTCTTCTCGACCGCGATGGCCGGTGGTGGCATCAAGCGTGGAGCGATTTATGGCCTCTCCAACGCGACGGCCAGCGAGCCCGAGGAAGACGCCCTGGGCGTCGAAGACTGGGCGACCACGATCTATCACTGCATGGGGATTGTTGCCGAGAAGGAGCTGATGGCTCCTGGCGATCGTCCGATCGAAATCGTCAATGGCGGGAAGATTCGTAAGGAACTGCTCGCCTAGTTCGACCTGGCCTCGTGCCTGAAGAGAAAACAGTCACGGGTCACGTCCGGCAGCGGGCGTGGCCCGTACTGCTACCCACACACCGGAAAAGCCATTCGCGGCTTTCTTTCAGATTTCCTTCCACACCCTCACCCCTTACGGCGTTAGGATGGAGTTTCGTTCGACGCGACACGCTTGACCGGGTCGCATGGATCGCAACTGCTTCGCCGAACCGGAGAGTTTCCAGATGCAACGATTGAACCGACGACTGACTGGTGTTCTGCTGTTGGCCCTGGCAATGGCCCTGCCCGCCCAGGCGGCCTCGCCCTCGCTGGGAGGTGTCAACCCCCGCGGAGTCCAACGTGGTGTCGAGAACCAGATGGTCTTCAGTGGCTCACGACTGCAGGACGCCAAGGAGATTTTCTTCTACAGTCCCGGTTTTGAAGTCAAGAAACTCGAGGCGGCGGCCGGGTCGGTCAAGGCGACCGTCAAGGTGTTGCCCAACTGCCGTCTGGGCCAGCACGTCGTCCAGGTTCGCACCGCCAGTGGTGTCAGCGAATACAAGACCTTCTTTGTCGGTCCTTTTGGTTCGACCGCCGAGAAAGAGCCCAACAGCGATTTTGCCACTCCCCAACCAGTGCCGTTGAATATTACCGTCACCGGCGTGGTCACCAACGAGGACGTCGATTACTACGTGGTGGAAGCCAAGAAGGGGCAGCGGATTGCGGCCGAGGTGGAAGCGATGCGGTTGGGGACGACACTGTTTGATCCTTATGTCGCGATTCTTGACGCCAAGCGATTCGAGATGGCCAGTGCCGATGACTCACCGCTTGTCTTCCAGGATGCGGTGGTTTCGGCCGTGGCACCTGCTGATGGCCGCTACATCATCGAGGTCCGTGAGAGTGCCTACGGCGGCAACGGCAGCTGCCGGTACCGACTTCACGTTGGTACGTTTCCGCGGCCGACCGCGGTGTATCCGGCCGGAGGCCAGTTGGGTCAAGAAGTGGAAGTGACCTTCCTGGGCGACGCTTCGGGGCCGTTCAAACAGAAATTCAAGTTGCCCGGGCAGGAACGGGAACTGTTCGAAGTCGAGCCGAGTGCCGGAGGCCAAGTGGCCCCGTCAGGGAATCGGTTCCGATTGTTTCCTCACGGCAACAACCTGGAAGTCGAACCCAACAACGAGATCGCCAAGGCGACGCCCGCAGAGTTGCCCAAGGCGTTCAATGGCATCATCGAGAAGAAGGGCGACATCGATTTCTTCAAGTTTGCCGCCAAGAAGGGCCAGGTGTTTGACATCGAGTGTTATGCACGCCGGCTCCGCAGTGGTCTCGACCCGGTGATGAATCTCTACAAGGCTGACGGTGGAAGTCTTGCCGGAAGCGATGATTCTCGTGGTCCGGACAGCTTTTTCCGGGTCACGATTCCCGCCGATGGCGATTACATGCTGCGTGTCACTGATCACCTGGGCCGCGGAGCCAAGGACTTTGTGTATCGCGTGGAAATGACACCGCCGAAGGCCCGTTTGACGACCAGCATTCCCCGGTTTTCTCGCTATGGGCAGTACCGGCAATGGATTGTGGTGGCTCGAGGCAACCGTTTCGCCACGATGATCAACTTCGGTCGCAGTAATTTTGGTGGCGACCTGGTGCTGGAACCCAAGGACTTTCCGAAGGGGATCACGATTCACGCTGAAACGCTCAAAAATGGCCGCGGCACATTGCCGGTGGTCTTCGAGGCTGCAGTCGACGCACCGGTGGCAGGAACGTTGAGCCAGTTGGGTGCCCGACACGCCGACGCCAAACAGGCGATTTCCGGTGGTTATCGCAACAACGGTATCTTCACCATGGGCGGCCCGGGCCAGAGCGTTTACTGGAGCGTGGACGTCAACCGCGTGCCGGTGTGCGTGGTCGACGAGGTGCCCTTCAAGCTCTCGATCGTTCAGCCCAAGGTGCCGATCGTGCGGAACGGATCGATGCAGTTGAAGATCGTGGTCGAGAAGAAGAAGGGGTGGGATGAGGCGATTTCAGTCCAGTTCCCGTTCCGGCCGCCAGGCATCGGAGCTTCCAGTTCCGTGTCGATTCCCAAGGGCAAGAACGAAGTTTTCTATCCGCTGTCGGCAAATGGTGGCGCCGGGGTTGGGGCTTGGAAAATCTACGCCCTGGGCAGCGCCAACGCGGGCGGGACCGCATGGGTCTCCACCCAGTTGGCCACCCTCGACGTGGCATCACAGTTTGTCACCTTCTCGCTGCAACGGGCCGCGACCGAGCAGGGGAAGGGGACGGAGGTCGTCGGCAAGGTGAACCTGGCTACGGCGTTCCCCGGGCAGGCCAAGGTTGAACTCCTGGGGTTGCCCAACGAGGCGACCACGGTGGTCAAGATGATCACCAAGGACACCAAGGAAATCATCTTCCCGGTCAAGACAACCAAGAATACCCGGGCCGGGACTCACAAGAGCCTCTTCTGCCGCGTCACGATCATGCGTGACGGCGAGCCGATCTTGCACTCCAACGCTGGCGGAACCCAGTTGCAGGTCGACAAGCCACTGCCACCGAAGAAGAACGAGCCGCCCAAGCCGAAGCCCAAGGCGGTCGCCAAGAAGGCTCCTCCCAAGCCAATGCCCAAGAAAGTGGTTCGGTTGACCCGGCTGCAGAAGTTGAGGCTTGAAGCCAAGAAGAAGCGTGAGGCGGCGGCAGCCGGAGGATCGAAGTAGAGAACTCCCAGCCTGGGCCGACTCAACAGACATCAAAACATTTGAAAACAACGGACACACGAGTCCAGCGACTCCCCGCAAGGAACTCCTGATTATGCGTTTCCCGCAACTTTTGACCGCCTGTGCTGTGTTGTTGGGTGTGGCCACGTTGGCCACGGCAGCTGATTCACCGCTGAGTTCGGTGAGTGTCTATCCCAATGCAGTGAAACTCTCCACCAAGCGGGATCGGCAGTCTTTGATTGTCCAGGCCACGTTTGCCAACGGGTTGACCCAGGATGTGACGGGCGAGGCGAAATTCTCGCTGGCTGACGACAAGGCGGCCACGCTGTCCGGTCACCTCCTGACGCCCAAGGCCGACGGAAAGAGTGAACTGACTGTGACCTTCGGGGGCAAGACGGTCAAGGTGCCCATTGAGGTCGAGAAAGCAACTGATGACCGACCGATCAGCTTCCGTCTGGACGTGATGCCGGTTTTCATGAAGTCCAACTGCAACACTGGCAGTTGCCATGGATCGGCCCGCGGAAAAGACGGTTTTCGGTTGTCGCTGTTTGGTTTTGATCCGGCAGGTGACCACTACCGTTTGACCCGGGAACTGCCGGGGCGTCGTATCAACCTGGCAGTGCCGTCCTCGAGCCTGCTGATGGAGAAGAGTGTCGGAGCGGTTCCGCACACCGGTGGCCGGCGTTTCAACACGGACAGCGAATTGTACGGCACGTTGGACCGCTGGCTGAAGGCCGGAGCCCCCAACGATCCGGGCGCTGTGCCGGCGGTGACCAAGGTGGAACTGTTTCCCAAAGAAGCCGTGCTTGACGGTGAAGGTGTGACCCAGCAACTCAACGTGCTTGCCCATTACGCCGACGGAACCACCCGGGATGTGACGTCACTGGCCTTTTTCATGACCAGCAACGCGACGTCTGCCGAAATCGAACAGTCCGGAACCGTGACCGCACACGCACGCGGTGAAGCCTTCGTGATGGCTCGCTTTGAGACTCATACCACGGGGAGCCGGTTCATCGTGTTGCCCAAGGGACTGAAATACGACGACCCCAAGACCTCCGAGGTCAATTACGTTGATTCATTCATCCACCAGAAGCTCCGGAAGTTGAGGATCATTCCCTCGGAAATCTGCAACGACGAGATCTTTTTGCGTCGGGCCTACCTGGACGTGATTGGCGTGCTGCCGACGGCCGACGAGTACTGGCGATTCATGAGGAAGACGCCGGCTGCAGAGACGTTTCTGGCCGAGAAGACCAAGTTGCAGGTCGAAGCCGTGAAGGCCGAGGCCGAGAAGAAGACGGCTGCCGAAGCGGCGGCCAAGGCGGTTGCGCCGACCGCGGTGGCACTGGAGGCCGCGCAGAAGGTGGCCGCAGCCGCCAAGGACGAGGGAGCCAAGAAGGCCGGTGCCGACGCGGTGAAGAAGGCGACCGACGCGAAGGCTGCTGCCGAAAAAGCCTCAGCTGACGCGACCAAGGCGGCCGACGACGCGCTGTTGGCCCGTCAAGCTGCCGATATCCAACTCGCTCTTGCCAAGACTGGTGTTGAGTATTCGAAACTCGCCGGACAGGCCAAGCGAGAGAAGTTGGTCGATGAACTTCTCAACCGTAAGGAGTTCGTCGAGATGTGGGTGATGAAGTGGGCCGAACTGCTCACGATTCGCACCACGCAGCAGGTCAGTTACAAGCCGATGCTTCGGTACTACAACTGGCTCAACGAGCGAATTGCCAACAACGTCCCGATCGACGTCATGTGCCAGGAACTGTTGGGTGCCAACGGTGGTACGTTCGCCAACGCGGCGACCAACTACTATCAGAACGAGACCAATACGCTGAAGGTCGCCGAAAACGTGGCCCAGGTGTTCATGGGGATGCGGATCCAGTGCACGCAGTGCCACAACCATCCGTTTGATCGATGGACCATGGATGACTACTACAGTTTTGCAGCGTTCTTCGCCCAGATCGGGCGAAAGCGAGGCGAGGATCCTCGTGAAATCATCATCTTCAACAGTGGAAGTGGAGAGGTGAAACACCTGGTTGGTGGTCGCGTGATGAAGCCCAAGTTCCTGGGTGGAGAAGCTCCGGACACCGCCGGCAAGGATCGCCGTGTGATGGTTGCCAACTGGTTGGCCTCGGACAAGAACCCGTACTTTGCCCGCAACCTGGCCAACATCGTCTGGGCACACTTCATGGGCAAGGGGATCATCAACGAGGTGGACGACGTCCGCGTCAGTAATCCTCCCGTGAATGAGCCCCTGCTGGCTGAGTTGGCCACGAAGTTCAGTGGTTACAAGTACGACTTCAAGAAACTGGTCCGCGACATCTGCGTGTCCCGCACCTATCAGTTGGCCACCCAGACGAACAAGACCAACGAAAAGGATGGCACGAATTTCTCGCACGGGGCACTGAGACGAATGCGTGCCGAGGTGCTCTTTGATTCGATCAGCCAGGTCACCGACACCAAGAACAAGTTCGGTGGTCTCCCGCTGGGAGCCAGGGCGGTGCAGATCGCCAACGGCAACACCAGCAACTATTTCCTGACGACGTTCGGTCGTGCCAAGCGTGAGAGCGTGTGTGCTTGCGAGGTCAAGATGGAGCCGAATCTCTCGCAGGCTCTTCATCTGCTCAACGGCGACACGGTCAACAACAAGATCAAGGCTGGCAACGTGCTTGGCAAACTTACCGACCAGGGCCTCTCGCCCAGCCAGGTGATCAATGAGCTCTATGTTCGGTGTCTCTCGCGTCTGCCGACCGACAAGGAACTGCAGACGATCAAGACGGTTCTTGATGCCGAGAAGGACAAGAAGAGTGTCCTGGAGGATGTGTTCTGGTCGCTTTTGAACTCGCGAGAGTTCCTCTTCAACCACTAGATTCGTTCCAGACGGTTTGATCCGATCATCCTGCCCGGTTTTCGTCACTGGCCACCCTGGCCAGGGGCGGACGACTGTTTGACTTGGTTAGACTGGGGTTCGGCCGGAAATGACATCCGGTCGTTCGTCAACCACTTGCCATTCCCGCCTAGCACTTCTTTCTCGCTGTTGGAGCCCCGTGATGACTCGCCTGCTTAGTGTCGCCCTGCTGTTGGTGATCGCGTCCACCGTTTCGGCTGCCGACAAGAAGAAGCCAACGCCTGGCAAGAAAAAGGTGAAGGTCACCTACGAGGACCACGTGCGGCCGATTCTGATGGCACGCTGCTTCAGCTGTCATGGGCCGAACAAAAAAGAGGGCGATCTTGACCTGACGACCTACGGCAACTTGAGGGTTGGTGGAGGCAGTGGCGAGGTGGTTGAGCCGGGGGCGGCTGCAGACAGCTACCTCTGGAGCCTGGTCAGCCACGAGTCCGAGCCGTTCATGCCCCCCAAATCTCCGAAGCTTCCAGCGAAGGAGTTGGCGACAATCAAGGCCTGGATCGACGGTGGTGTGCTGGAGAATGCCGGGAGCAAGTTTGTTCGCAAAAAGCCAAAGTTCAACTTGACCCTTGAAGGCCCGTCAACGGGGCGGCCCAAGAACCCTGCATTCCCTGGCCGGCTGGGATTGCGTCCGGAAATGGTGACGAAAACCACGACGGCCGTGACCGCCCTGGCCACGAGTCCCTGGGCACCGTTGTGTGCTGTGTCAGGCCAGAAGCAGGTGCTGCTCTACGATACGCGTTCGCTGGAGCTTGTCGGTGTCCTGTCCTATCCCGAGGGGATAGCCCACACGCTGGGCTTCAGTCGCAATGGCAGCCTGCTGTATGCCGGCGGTGGTCGCGGAGCTGCCAATGGCAAGGTTGTGGTGTGGGACGTGAAGAGTGGCCGCCGAGTGATGGAGGTGGGCGAGGAGCTCGATACCGTCCTTGGTGCTGATATCAGTTCGGATCACACGATGATCGCCCTGGGAAGTTCCGGCAAAGCTCTGCGAGTCTTTTCGACCAAGACGGGCGAGCTGATGTGGGAAGTGCCCAAAAAACACACAAATTGGATTTACTGCACGTCCTTCAGTCCCGACGGTGTGCTGGTTGCGAGTTCTGACCGCAACGGTGGATTGTTTGTCTGGGAAGCCGAAACGGGTCGGATTTACCAGGATCTCCGCGGTCACGGTGGTGCTGTCACCGGGCTCAGTTGGCGGTCGGACTCCAATATCCTGGCGTCCTGTGGTCAGGACGGAACTGTCCGTTTGTGGGAGATGGAGAACGGCAGGCAGGTCAAGAGCTGGGGGGCTCACGGTGGCGGAACGTTCATGGTCGAGTTCTGTCACGACGGGAACCTGGTGTCTATCGGCCGTGACAAGGTGGCCAAGTTGTTCAAGCAGGATGGTGGCCAGATTCGAGCCTTCCCCGCCCTGCCCGATCTTGGGCTTGAGGTGAGTTACTGTGACGAGACCAAGCGAGTCATCGCCGGAGATTATTCCGGAGTGGTTCGAGTTTACAATGCTGCTGACGGCAAGGTCATCGGAGAGTTGTCGGCCAACCCCGCGACGCTTGATCAACGGCTTGCCACAGCCAATCAACTGGTTGTTACCACCAAGAGCGAAAACGACAAACAGCAGGCGGCGCTGAAGGTGGCCCAGGCTGCAGCCAACAAGGTGAAGGCGAACCTCGATGCGGCCAACAAAACGATCACGACGTTGCAGGCCAAGGAGAAAACTCTCGCGGCCAGCATGAAAACCTACCAGGGGCAGATCAAGACGTTCACCGCCGAGCAGGCTGCTGCGGCCAAGACCGTGGCTGCCCTGGCTCCCGTTGTGCCTCTTTTGAAAGAGACCGCAGACAAGGCCAAGGTTACGGCAGCCAAGGCCGCCGGTGACAAGGAGTTGGCCACACTGGCGACGAATCTCAAGGCTGTCTATGACAAGCGAAATGGTGTGTTGGTTGCGGCCAAGAAGACCAATGACGCGAAGACAAAAGCGTTGGCCAAGAGCAAGGCTGACCTCGGGACTGCCCAGAAGGACGACAAAACGGCCAAGGCCGGGTTGGTGGCGACCAAGAAGCGGGTCGAGGCTTTGACGAAGGCCATGAAGCCTGCCGGCGAAAAGCTCGTTGCCGCACAAAAGGTCGCGGCGGTTGCCAGCGGCAATTTTGCCGCGGCCAACAAATCGGTCGTGCGATGGAAGGACGAGATCGAGTTCGTCAAGGTGCTCGATGTCCACGGGGCCAAGGAGAATGATTTCAATACCGCCGCCGATGGTTTGGCGCAGGCGGAGGGAGAGTTGGGGTTGTTGCAGAAGGCCCTGGAACAAAAAAACACGGCAGCCGCGGGGGCCGACAAGGTCTACAAGGCGGCGGTGGTCGAGGTCACCAAGGCGACCAAGGGAGTTGCCGACGCCCAGAAGGCACACGCGACCGCCACCAGTTCGGTGGCCGCACTGACCAAGGCGATTCCTCTGCTCAAGGATGCGTTTGATAAGGCCACAGCCGCTGCCAAGGCCACCGGTGACAAGGAGCTTGCCGCGATCGCCACCGGGCTCAACGGGGTCCATGGCAAGAAGGTCAAGGCGTTGGAGGAGGGCAAGAAACTGGTCGTCACTCGCAAGGCCGAGGTCGACAAGGCGCAGGCCGTGCTCGTGGCCATGCAGAAGGCCGCAACCGCCGCGCAAGTGGCATTGACTGCCGCACAAAAACGCGTGGCAGACCAGGTCGCGACGATAAAGCCGGCCCAGGCCAAGGTGGTGGCGGCCAAGAAGGCCAACGATGCGGCCAAGGCACAACTGGACGCCGCTCAGAAGCAGGTCGACGTCTTCAAGGCCAAGACGGCCCAGGCACCCGGGAAAGCACAACCGGCGACAGCCAAGGCGGGGTGACCGGTCGAGCGGACCTGGTGTCGAGGACGAGATGCCAACTCGGATACTCAGTATCTCGGGCCTGCGGGGAATCGTGGGCGATGGTCTGGAGCCGGAATACATCTCGAGGTTCGCTCGAGCCCTGGCGCGTCTGGTCGACGGTGGCACCGTGGTCATCTCTCGCGATGGACGCGGCAGTGGATTGATGATGCGGGAAGCCGTGTTGTCCGGGTTGGCCGCTGAGGGCTGCCAGGTTCTGGATGCCGGGATCGCCTCGACACCGACCTGTGGCCTGCTGGTTCGTCACCTGGGAGCCGCGGCGGGATTGCAGATCACCGCGAGCCACAATCCGGCCGAGTGGAATGGTTTGAAACCTTTCGGGGCGGCTGGACGCGTGTTCGATGCGGAGACCGGTGCGAGACTGATTGCGGAGATGGAGTTGTTGGAGGGGATGGATGCCAGCCCGGTGTGTGCAGATGCCGAGGTGATCGTCGATCCGGGGGCTGTTCATCGGGACACCGTGTTGGGGATTGTCGACGCGGCGGCGATCCGCGGACGTCGTTTGAGGGTGGTGCTGGATTGCAATCATGGGTCCGGTGCGGTGCTGGGACCGGAATTGCTCAACACGCTGGACTGCCAGGTCACGGTGCTCGGGGGGACCCCCGACGGTGAATTTGCACACCCCCCCGAGCCTCTCGAGGAGCACCTCACGGGCCTATGTCGCGCGGTGGTCGAACACGGGGCAGATGTCGGGTTTGCCCAGGATCCGGATGCCGATCGCCTGGCGGTCGTTGACGAGACCGGGCGGTACATTGGTGAAGAGTTGACGATGGCGTTGGCTACGGATCGGGTTCTGTCCGAGACGCCCGGGGCGATTGTCGTCAATGGGTCCAGCAGTCGAGTGACCGCGGACATTGTCGAGAGATACCCCGGCAGTTCGTTTTTTCGGTCTCATGTTGGCGAGGCGAATGTCGTTGCCAAGATGGATGAAGTGTCGGCCGTGTTGGGCGGCGAGGGGAATGGCGGGGTCATTGATCCTCGCGTGGGTGGAATTCGCGACAGCTTTGTTGGGATGGCCCTGGTGCTGGATGGCCTGGCGCGGCGTGAACGGGGCCTCGCGGATTGGGTCGATGGTTTTCCGGTCTACGAGATCGTGAAACAAAAAGTGCCCTGCCCGCCCGACCGGGTGGCCGTGGCCGTCGAAACGCTGAGAACGGCCTTTGACGATGCGGTGGTGACCGAAGGGGACGGCTTGCGGTTGGATTGGGACGACCGCTGGGTCCAGGTGCGAGGGAGCAACACCGAACCGATTGTCCGGGTGATCTCCGAGGCTCCTGACCGCGTGGTGGCCCACGAACTGTGTGATGCAGTGATCCAGCGGGTTCGCGCGATCGTCTAGGCGGGCGTAGGCTGTTCCGGGTTCAGAGAGTTTTCAGGAACTCGAGGACCGCACGCTTTTCCGTCTCGGAAAGTTTGTCCGGGAACAGGTGTCCGGCAGCACTTTTGCCCCGTTTCGTTGTGTCGAAGTAACGTCGACGTTGGCGGGCCGTCGTGGCCGAAGTGGGCACGGCATCGGATTCTTCCGTGAGGATCCCGACCCGCTGGTGATCGAATGAATCGTTCTTGCGAGTCCAGACAACGGGGCGTTGGCCGGGGTGCAGTACGTGCCAGAGGGTCGGAGTTGATCCGTTGTGGAAATACGGGGCAGTAGCCCAGATCCCGTCCAGCGGAGGAGCGAGATATCCCTGGGGCTCGAGAAGGACCGGATCTTTCCCGTAACGACTGAGCCAGCCGAGTTTCATCCATTGCCGGTGTTCGGCGGTCAGTGCCTTGAGCCGTGTTGGGTCGGTTCCGACCGTTTCCAGCGGCACGATCCGCTGTGGATATTGACGATTTGTGCCATAAGTGCCGTGGCAGGAACTGCAATGCCGGCCGAAGAGTGCGCGACCAGACCGGGCCAGTGTTTTGTCAATCGTGCCGGTGTACTTCGGAGGCCGCAGTGATTCGATCCATGCCAGGATGTCGCGGAATGCCGGTTCCCAGGATTTCAGTTTTTCGGGGCCATTGGTCGGGAGGAGCATGAACTGCATCAGGACCCGAGGATTCTTGGGAGCGAATGCGTCGCAGTACAGGGCGGACTTGTGTCGGACATTCCACAGTGGCGGTGCGTCCATGTCGTGATGGAGTAGTCCGGGGGGGCGACGGTCCAGATGCACCCTCATGTCCTTGTCGCGGTAGGTGCCCAGGACGATGCCGAAGACCACCGAGTTGGTGGTGCCCCGGTTGGTGGAAAGCGGAAGGGTGGCCGAGACCAGGTCGAGGTGCGCCGGTGCTTTGAACAAACGGAGCTTGGTGCGACGGACGTCTTCGATGAGTGTCTGCAAGTCCAGGTGAGTGTTGGGGAGGCCCGGGATCACGCGTCCGTCGACCTTGCCAGCGTGACAGGTCAGGCAGTTCATGGCCCAGCCGTTTCCGGCGACGGGAACATGTCCCAGGGCTGGGACTGTCGTGGGATCCTTGGCATCCGGGTCGGGCATCAGGCCATAACGGTCCAGTGTCAGGCGGCGCCGCGTGGCCAGGTCGGCGTCCTGGGCCGCCTGGCGATCGGGTTCCGGCCAGTTGGTCCAGAGTTGGTCGAAGACCGCCTGGTCAAAGTCGGGCGGAAGGTAGGCACGTGTCCGCAAGATCCGGTAGCCCCGGGCAGCGGCAGATTCTCTCGCGTCAGCTCCCAGTAGCCCATCGGAACAGCAAGAGGCGGCAACCAGGCATGCGATAGTGAGTGTGGCGCGGAGCATGGATTATTTTAGAGCATCGGCCAGGGCGTCGGGGTCATACACACATCCACCCCATGTACCGCCGCTAAGCTGCTGGAGTAACGCCCACAGTCGAGTTTCTGGAGGCAAGTCGGGGTCTGCGGCGAGGTCCGGGCGAGGAGGACGTGTTTCCAGCCGTGCCTGGCCCTCCTGGGCATCAAATCTCTCGTCGCCCTCTCCCACCAGGTCAATCTGGCCATCAAGCTGCCTGGTGTCGATGGTGATGCTCAGGGTGTCGCCGTCGATCACCTTGCCAATGGGTCCACCGGCAAGGGCCTCGGGGCCGACGTGGCCGATACAGGCTCCCGTGGAGACTCCTGAGAAACGCGCGTCGGTGATCACGGCGACGTTTTTTCCGAATTCCAGGTACCGCAGTGCCGAAGTGATCTGGTAGGTCTCTTCCATCCCGGCCCCAAGTGGGCCACGACAGATCAGTACGATGATGTCGCCGGACTGGATGGGATGGTCAGTCTGTCCCTTGATGGCGGAGATGGCGTCTCGTTCGGCAGTGAAGACACGAGCGGGGCCCACCATGCGAAACACGCCGTCGTCGTCAACCACGTCCGGGTCGATGGCTGTGCTCTTGATGACGGATCCTTCCGGGGCCAGGTTGCCGACCGGGAATGTCACCGTGCTGGTCAGTCCTCGTTTCGTGGCAGTGTCGGCGTCAAGAATCACGTTGTCGGGGTCGATGCCGTCGCGGCTCTGCAACAGGTCCCGGAGCCGGTGCCGGCGTTCGGATTGTTCCCACCATTCGAGCGATTCGCCCAGCGAGTGTCCGGTGACCGTCAACGCGTCCAGGTGAAGCAGTCCCAGTGCCCTGAGGTGCAACATGACCTCGGGGACGCCTCCGGCCAGGAAGAACTGGACGGTCGGATGTCCGACGGGCCCGTTGGGCAGCACGTCAACCAGGCGGGGAACCTGCCGGTTGATCCGGTTCCAGTCGTCGACGGTTGGTCGTGTTCGTCCGGCGGCGAAGGCGATGGCCGGAAGATGCAGCAGCAAGTTGGTCGAACCGCCACAGGCGGCATGCAGCACCATGGCGTTTTCGATGGCGCGGTCGGTGACGATGTCGGAGACACTGATTCGAGCCTCGGCCAATTCGACCAGTGCGCGAGCACTTCGGACGGCATTGTCCAGCCAGATGGGTTGGCCGGATGGTGCCAGGGCGGCGTGTGGCAGGCACAGGCCGAGGGCCTCGGCGACCACCTGGGCAGTTCCGGCTGTTCCCAGAAACTGGCATCCCCCTCCGGGTGAGGCACAGGCCCGGCAACCGACGTCGGCTGCGTATTCCAGTGTGATTTCATCATGGGCGAAACGGGCGCCGATCGACTGCACCTTGCCGGCATCTTCTCCATCATCCACCGGGAGGGTGACTCCGCCAGGAACGATGATCGTGGGCAATTGTTTGTGTGAGGCGAGCGCGATCAGCATGGCCGGCAAGCCCTTGTCGCAGGTTGCCACGCCCAGGACTCCGCGTCGCGTGGGGAGAGATCGGATCAGTCGGTTCAGGACAACCGCCGCATCGTTGCGGTATGCCAGGCTGTCCATCATTGCGGTGGTGCCTTGCGAACGTCCGTCACAGGGGTCGCTGACGAAGGCGGCGAAAGGGATCGATTCGTGGCGGTCAAATTCTCTGGCCGCAGCCTGCATCAACAGGCCGACTTCCCAGTGTCCGGTGTGGTAGCCAAGCGCGATCGGTTGCCCGTCGTCGGCTCTGATCCCACCCTGGGTGCTCAACACCAGGTACTGGGGGCGTGTCAGTTGTTCGGGGGTCCAGCCCATTCCCGCATTCTGGGTCATCCCGAAGATGTCGCCGCTGGGCCGATCCCGGAGCATCTCGTCGGTCAAGGGGAGCGATCCGGATGGTCCGGCCGCGGAAGTTCTGATTTCAAACAGATCATCCTGGCCGGAGTCGAGTAACTCGGTGAGGGAAATACCCATCAGGCAGAGGTCCCGGTGTTGGTGGCAAACGGGAAGAGACGCGCGATGGCTTCGTCGTCGAGAGGTGCTCCGTATTCGCATCCTTCGAAAGCTTCTATCCACTGCATGGCGTGTCCCCTTTCGTCACCATACTGGGCTATCAGCAGGTCCCTGTGTTGATTGGCCCGCCCACCGATCCATTGTTGATACTTTTCGCGTGCATAGGCGTGTCGGCCAGCTTCGTCTTGAGGAACCGTGTCCTCGGGCCACATGTTGTGTGGCAGCCATTCGAAGAACTGGCTGATGTGACAACACAGCATCTCGACAACCCGATCAATGACCGGTTCCACATCCACGGCGACTGTGGGAGAGAATGGATAGGGGCGGGTGAATCCATCTGCGAGATAAGCAATGACCGGGTTCTTTACGAGTGCCGGCGTGTCGGGGGCGACGGCGGGCACGGTGACCATATAGGCGGCATCGCAGACCAGGGTGCCGGTATAACGATGGTCCGGGTGGTAGTCGTAGGGACGGTGGGTCAGTACAAGGTCTGGTGCTTCGTGACGGATTAGCCGGATCAGGTCGAGCCGGTTTTCCAGTGTCGCTTCCAGGCCGCCGTCGGGGTGGTCCAGCACATGGTAAGGGATCCCCAGGGTGGCTCCGGCTGCATTCGCCTCCATGCGGCGGATATCTGCCAGGCGATCTCCGGGGATCTCGTGATGGCCGGAGCGTCCGTCGGTCATGCTGACGAACGTCACCGCGTGGCCCAGTTGGCGCCAGAGTGCGGCCGACCCGCCGGCCGAAAGGTCGCAGTCGTCAGGATGGGCGCCGATGATCAGTATCTTCAGTGGTGTATTCATGGTGGGTTGGTTTTGAGAGAGTCAGGGCAAGAATTATCACTTTTACCTGTGCAGACAAGGTTTCTCAAACCACATCGGTTTCTGGTGGGGTTGAGCGTGCGTATAATTGGGAGCTACGGAACTCCAGCAATGTTGAACGTGGGGAACCAGCACGATGTCTCAGGGAGTGGTGGCCGGATCGGTCGATGTCTACGAGGATCCTCTGGATCTGATGGACGAGATTGATTCGTTGAAGCGGGACCGGGATGTGACGATCCTGGCCCATTACTACGTCGACGGTGAAGTGCAGGATGTGGCCGATTTTACCGGTGATAGCTTGAAACTCGCCCGCGATGCGACCCGGGTCGAAACATCGAGTATTCTCTTCAGCGGTGTTCACTTCATGGCCGAGACGGCCAAGATGCTGAATCCGGAAAAAACGGTCCTGTTGCCGGATCTGAACGCGGGTTGTTCATTGGCCGAGAGTTGTACGGCCGGGGCGCTGGAAGCTCAACAGAACGAACTGCGGGCCGCCGGGCGTGACATCCAGACAGTGGCTTACATCAACACGTCCGCGGCGGTGAAATCCCTGTGCGATTGGATTGTCACCAGCGGAAACGCTCGTGAAGTCATCGAGGACAGAGTCTCCAGCGACAAGGAGATCCTGTTTGTTCCCGATCAGCACCTGGGCCGTTACCTCCAGGAGGTGACAGGGCGGGAGATGATATTGTGGCCAGGGGCGTGCATGGTTCACGAGGTGTTCAGCCTGCAGGATTTGAACCGGGCACGACGCAACAATCCGGATGCTGTTGTCATCTCACACCCGGAATGTCCTCAAAACATCCTTGATGTCAGTGACTTCATTGGCGGCACCGAGGCCATGCGACGAGAGGTGATTTCGGTAGAGACGCCGACGACGTTCCTTGTGGCAACCGAGGCCAACATGATCCATGCGCTGGAGCAGTCGGCTCCACGGCACACTTTTGTGCCGGTTCCCGGAATCATGACGTCGACAGGTGAAACTTGTGCCTGCAACCGTTGTCCGCACATGGCGCTCAACACGCTGGCAGCCGTGCGGGATTGCATTCGAGACGGAACACCCGAGATCAGGTGGCAGCCCCATTTCGACTCGGCCCGCGAGGTTGTCGCCCGCAGCCTCCTTGACTGACCGTCACAACTGGCATGACGGTGCGCCGTGGGGGGCCACCTGTCGCGACCGGACGGGTTGCGCGAACCTCGGGTGCCAACTGACCCGGAACTCCCTGTTGTCGGTCGAAAATGCCGTGAGCGAGTGACCCGGCCTGTCGATACTTCAACACGGTGGCGCCTGCTCGCAGGTGCATCTCGAACGGCGTCACCAAAGTTGCGGCTTGAGGATAGATATCATGAGAAGCGGAATCCGTCCGGGACGGGAGCGGCGGTCAGTCGTCTCGTTGTCCGGTGCTCTGTTGGTTGTGTTGATGGCGTCCGGGATCGTGTCGAAAGACGGTACCCCGGCAGGTGCTGCCGAAAAATCGGCGAAGGCATCGCCAGTAAATTTCTGGATCGTCAGCTCGCGAAGTTGCCCGTTGGGGACAAAGGTTCTCGAGGGAGCTGCTTTCGATTACCTGAAGTACGACCAGGAAGGGACACCGACCTGGGGTGACGAAAAACAGTTTCACGCCTCGTTGATCAAGGGGGCGCCGATCTGCGTCTCGGTCCACGGCAGTTTTGTCGACTGGAACGACGTGGCCACCGACGGTTTCGAAACAGCCCGCTGGTTGCGAAAAGGAGCCCCCGGTCGTCCGCTGAACGTGGTGCTGTTCTCGTGGAAGAGTAAAGGCCCGTTTACCGTGGCCACGATGCCGCTGATGATCTCGGCCTTTCCACAGATCGATACGCAACTCCTGGGCCGCCGAAGTTCGTTTATCGGTTTGTACCTCGGGCGAATGGTCGCCGATCTGCCTGCCGAGTTTTCAGTGTCACTGTTCGGTCACAGCCACGGATGCCGTACCGTGTCCTCGGCGTTGCACGTGCTGGCTGGCGGGCAGGTGCAGGGGTACGTGTTGGCAGAGCGTCCCAAGCACAAGCGGCGTATGCGGGCGATTTTCGCCGCTGCTGCGATCGACCACCATTGGCTGAATCCAGACCAGCGGTTTGGGCGGGCGACGGAGGTGGCCGAGAAGGTCGTCAACCTTCGCAATCATCGTGACACGGTGCTGCGGATTTACCCGCTACGACATCCACTATCAAATCGGGCGCTGGCCAACGTCGGTTTCACTGCCCAGGACCGGATGGTCATGGGGAAACGTTCGGACCGCGTCACGGAATTCGATGTGAGTGGCGTGGTGGGAGCCAACCACGGGTGGCCGTCCTATTACGCTCGTCCGGAAATCGCTCGCACGGTGGCCGAACACGTGTACTTCCTTCCTCCGAAATCGGGAACGAAGTCATCGTCGAAGGAGACGACGAGCGAGCGGCAGATTCGTTAGGATGGATGGGAGCACGGTTCCCTGTTCCCTCCGCCTGCCGAGCCACACGTGATGAGCAGCAGTTCGCCCTCCCCTGCCCCGACCACCCCATCGGGGCCAACTGGAGATTCGTCGGGCGGATACGACCGATTGCAGAGTTACCAATGGAATTACGACCACGTGCCGGCGGTGGCCGAGGTCGCGATGCCCGAGATACCCGGGGCGTGGACTTTCTGCGGTCGGCCCTGCCGTTCGCCATTGGGGGTGCCGGCGGGTCCTCTGCTGAATGGGAAATGGGTCCTCTATTACGCGTCGTTGGGATTTGATGTCCTGACCTACAAGACGGTTCGCAGTGTCGAGCGGCCCTGTTACGAACTGCCGAATCTGCAGCCCGTTGTGACAGGGCCTCTTCGCGGTGATGAAACCGAAGTGCCCTCCAGCGGTGAGATGAGTGGGAGTTGGGCGGTTTCCTTTGGAATGCCGTCGCAACCGCCGGAGGTCTGGCGTCGCGACGTTGAGTGGACTCGTCGGGAACTGGCGTCCGACAAGCTGTTGAACGTGTCGGTGGTGGCCAGCATTCAGGATGGTTGGACTATCGACGACACGGCCGATGATTACGCGCGATGTGCTCGTTGGGCGGCCGAGAGTGGCGCTGACAGCGTCGAGACGAACTTCAGTTGCCCGAATGTCAGTACGGCCGACGGGCAACTCTACCAGGTGCCGGAGGATGCGGGCCTCGTTGCGGAACGGGTGCGGGACGCAGTCGGAGCCACGCCGTTTGTGATCAAGGTGGGCCATGTGACTGATCCCGAACAGGCGTCACGGTTACTCGAGGCGGTTGTTCCCTATGTGGACGCGATCGCAATGACCAACAGCGTGGCTGCGAGCGTACGATTGCCCGACGGCAACCTGGAATTTGATGGCCAGCGGCGAGGGATCTGCGGAGCGGCGACGCTCAACGCATCGTTGGAACAGACTCGCTTGTTCGCTGACCTGGTGCATTCCGGGGAACACGATGTGGGCTTAGTGGGCGTGGGCGGAGCGTCGTCGGCAGACGATGTGTCGTCGTACCTGGCTGCAGGAGCCGAATCGGTACATATCGCAACCGCGGCGATGGTTGATCCCATGGTGGCACAGCGAATTCGCGCCGATTGGGGTTCACACCATGGTTGTTGATGGAGCCCGGGTGTAGACGACACCATGCCCCGGAGGGGCTGGTTTCGACGGCCGGAAGTTGCCTGCACAACGGTCCACTTAGCGACTGGACCCGAAACGCAGTGAGAACAGGTCGGCATCCTTCAGTTCGAATCGCAGACGGACTGGTTGACCGGCGATGGCACCGACCTTGGCGTCACTCTTCCACGTGACGCTCCGTTTCAGGGAATTGCCGAAGATCTCGTTGCATTCTTCGAGGGAGAATCCGGGAAGCGGCTTTCCGTCTGTTCCCTGGATTTCGACACGGAGTTTGCCGAAAGCCGAGGTCGAGTAATTCAGTGACAGGTGGTCACCGCGAAACCGAATTGGCTTTGTGGTGAATGCTCCGCCCGAAAGGGATGCCGAAGCAGAAACGAAACCGTCCTTGCGGATCGAGTAGCGATTGTAAGTGACGCCGTTTCCGAACCAGGCTCCATGGTCCTGAACGTAAAAAGACCATTCGGAATCGCCACCGGGCAAGTGTGATGATGACTCGAAGAGGTTGAGCGCGGAGCCGCCAAAACCGTAGAACCACTGGTCATCGGTAGCTCCCGGCCGGACAAGTGCCTCGGGCCAAATCTGGAAAGTTCGACCGTCGCGGCTACTGGCAAAGCCAGTGTCCGTGTAGACGGTTGCGTAGTAAGCCGACGATTTTGCGATCCGTTGATTCAGACGGGAAAAACGGCCGCGGCCCGGAATGTACCGCATGGGAAACGCGATCCGCAGGTGTTCGGCCCCGGGGTAGAGTTGGGCTTGAGTCGTGTAGAGTTGCGTCAGCCTGTCAGGCCGCCAGTCCACCCAGTCACCTTTCGTCCAGTTGACGAAGTCGGTGGAGGTGGCGACACGCACGTCGCGATCTCGCAGGTAGAATTCGTTCTTCGCGTATTTCCGGGTGTCACCCTTCTTGTTCTTGAAGTCGCGGTAATAGGCGAAGTATTTCTTCTGGACTGGGTCCCAGAAGGAGAGGTTTTGTGAGTCCATCATCCCGTCAACGATCACGGGTTCCCTCTGCATCATGGTCCAGTGCAGTCCATCGGGCGACGCGAATGCGAAGAGTGTGCGGTGGTCGTGCCCACCCAGCGCTTTGAATTTTTCGTCCGTTTTGCACCTGGGGTTCGTGTCGATCATCGGTGTGAAGTTGTGGGATGCTCCGGTGAAGGGAACTTGTTTTCCGCTGAGCAGGTCGTGCCCATCACTGAGTGTCTGGCCCTTGGAGACATCGATTTTGCAGGCGGGATCAAACGTCAGGATGATGTTGTTCTTTTCCCAACCATCCCGCTTCACGAAACCAAGGTCCGGGCGTTTCCATGTGACTCCGTCTCGGCTTGTCATCACGCAGGTCGTGGCGTAGTGGCCGTGGCGCACCTTGCCGTCCAGGATGAGCGTGGTGCCGCGGTAATAGAAAAAGAATTGGCCGTTGTGTTTCAACACGGTTGAGTACGCGCTGTTGTTGCCTTCCCATGGCCGATCGAGAGTGATCATGTCGCTCTGGCGAACAGGGTGATGCAACTTGAGTTGCAAGTCGCCGGACTTGCTGGCTACCAGGTGCTCGTCGAGCAAGGGTTCGAGTCGTGAGCCGATGTTGATCACGTCCTGGGCCGGGGCGTTGCCGGTCAGCAAGCCGACGGTCAACAACAACAAGCGTGCTGTTTTGATTCGCACTTTGACTGTGCCTCTTTGCAGTTTGGCGGGCTGCTGGGGTCGCGATCACGCACGCTGTAGCCAGGGCTAGCGCGCGTCGACGGGCCAGGCAGACTCGGCCTCGACAAAGTCCCAGTATAGCGTCGTCCCGGGCCGTGCCTGTGTGTCGTGAAGTTCCAGCTTGACGGATGGGCCGTCCGGAACAAAGGTCGCGAGCAACCGAGTCCACTTGTCCCATTGAGAACCGGTGCCGGCTCGTTGCGTGCTCTGCTCGGCCAGGACACGGCCCTTTCGGCCCACCACTCGGATTCCGGCTCCGTTTCGAGCCGCGTCCGAGTGGACCCACACGGATGCGACATGGACACGTTGCGGGTCCAATCCTGACAGGAGTGTGCTGGCGTGGCTTGGTCGCTCGCCACGTGTCATTTTGAGTCCGCGTGCACCATGTTTTGCCCATCCGTTGCTGTCGTGGTCGGCCTCGATCGCCGGAACATTTTTGTACTCGAACAACGAAATGTCACCGCCTCCGGAAGTGAGCTTCCAGCCGGAGACATTTTCCAGTTGTGGGTTGCCCACCAACTGTTTCGGCTTTCCATCTCCGTAGCGAGTCGTTTTCTGCTTGTGGAAGTAGTGTTGGCTCAATCGGGCCAGGTACTCGGGAAGCACTTCCGTCTGGCTGCGGTAGTAGGCCCAGAACATCACACCTGGCATATGGCGGGATCTGCGGTCTTGTCGGATCACATGGAACTGGTGATCGAGGTGTGCCAGGTAACTCAGAGATGTGGAATCGTCAAAAAGGTACCCACGTTGGGCGATGCCGAGGCCATAGACGGTTTTGGAGAGCAGTTTGGGGGAAATCGCCTGGATCTGGCCGGCCCAGTCCGCGATGTATCCATATGACGGGCGAGATTCTCGCAGGTAGACCTCGAGCATCAGGACGTCGACGTAACGGTCGACCGCTTTGAGTTGTTCGGTGTGGTCGCGTGAATTTCTTCCCAGTTGCCAGGTTGCGGCGGCGTAGATCTGCTTCCCGGGGTAGGCCTCACGAGTTCGCTTGAGCGCCTCGCAGACAATGGCCGACTGCTTGCTGCCATTCACATCGGCTCGCAGTTCATCAATCGCGATCGCGTCAAACCCACCCGGCAACTTTCCACCGATGTCGTCCTTGAAGGGGGCGGCCCATCGTTTTAGCAGTTCTTCGAGGCTGGCCCCGGGAGGGCTGTTGACGTGGGCGGCGTAGATGCACCGTTGTTTTCTGAGTTCCTTGATGAACGTGGCATTGCGACTGGTTCCCTCGATCACGTTGATCCTGGGGACGAGTTTTCGGAATGCGTCGGTCACACCCGCATTGTCACTGTGGCCATACATGCAGATGAAGGGGCGGGGCGACTTGGCTGCTGCTTGTGGCTG
>CAZYAZ010000045.1:0-11421 GCA_964646205.1 uncultured Planctomycetaceae bacterium
GAACCCCCGACATCCACGGTGTAAACGTGGCGCTCTAGCCAACTGAGCTAATCGCCCATCGCCGATCAATGTAGAGGATCCCAAGCAGGGCGGGCAAGGGCCGCTCCTTGAGCCACCGAACACTGTGTTACAATCACCGCACATCAAACCCCAGTCCCGCCGTGGCTCCTCTGAATGTCTGTCTCGCTGGCACAATGCGCCGACTCACTGGAACAGCTGCGAGACCACCTCGAGGCGTTGAATGAAAAACTCGAGGAACTCGAGTTGCCCCGCCCCGACCAGGACGAGTGGTTCCAACTGCTGATCCACAAGCTGCTGCCCCAACTCGACCCCGACACGCCTTTGATCATCGCCGTCGTGGGAGGCACCAACACCGGCAAGAGCGTGGTCTTCAACCACGTTGCCGGTGAAACCGTCAGTGCGACCAGCCCCCTGGCGTCGGGGACCCGCCACCCGATGTGCCTGGTTCCAGCAGGATTCGACACCGCCCGACTCGAGACAATGTTCGACGGGTTCACACTGGTCCCCTGGTCTCGCCCCGAACAGACGCTCGAGGACACCCCGGACCACCTGCTGTTTTGGCGGACGTGTGCGTCACTGCCCGCCAACCTGCTGGTACTCGATTCGCCCGACATCGACAGCGACGCGGAGGTGAACTGGGAGCGAGCCGAGCGTCTGAGGCGATCAGCCGATGTCCTGGTCGCGGTACTGACACAACAGAAATACAACGACGCCGCTGTCAAGCAGTTCTTTCGCCGGGCCGCTGGCGAGGACCTCGCCACCGTGATCGTGTTCAACCAGTGCCAGTTGCCCGACGACGAGACTTACTGGCCGATCTGGCTGGAGACATTCACCAGCGAAACAGGCACCACGCCCGAACTGGTGTACCTGGCGCCCAATGACCGTTCGGCCGCCGAATCGGGAGAACTCGTATTCACCGACCGCCAGCACCACGCCACCGGGCAAGCCCGTGATCTGCAACAAGATCTCTCGAGCCTCAGATTCGAGTCGATCAAGTTTCGCTCCCTGCGAGGATCCCTGGGACAACTGGTCTCGGAGCAAACCGGCGTACCGGCCTGGCTGGATTCCGTCCAGGCACGCAGCGACGAGTTCCGGTTGGCGGCCGAACTGCTCTCGACCCAGAACCTGGTCACCAACGACGCGTGGCGGACGATCCCGGCTGGACCACTGATCGACGCGGTGCGGGACTGGTGGGACGGACACCGCAGCGGGTGGACCGCCGGGATTCACACGATTTACAACGCCATCGGTCGTGGCCTGGCCTGGCCGATCCGCCGGATCATCGAATCCCGTCAGCCGGTGACCGACGATGCCCTGGGAGGATTTCGGCAGGACGAGTGGGAAACGATCGTGGCCACCGTCGAGCAGGTCTATCAACGCCTGGCGTTTTGTCGCGATGCCGGTGGTGAACTGATGTCCGCCCGCATCACGCCGTTGCTGGACGGACAGCATCGGCAACAGGTGCTGGAGCAATTGGCCACCCGGCACGCCGGTTGTGATCTCCACGACGAATTGAACCAGACGGTCGGACTGGCGCTTGAGGAATTTCGTGCCGAGAGTCCGCGGAGTTTTCGGATGCTCAAGCGAATTGACAAGGCCGCGGCGGCGGCCCGCCCGGTCACCAGTGTCGCGTTGTTCTGTGTCGGCTTCGGACCGGTCGCCGATGCGGTTGCCCCGGCGGCCATGCACACCGCCCTGCACGTGGCCGGCGATGTGGCCGGGGGCACGGTGGTCGCCACCCTCGGAGAATCAGCCGTCAGCCAACCGATTGCCCAGGGTGTCGGCCGGTTGCAGGTGTGGCTGCACAGCCTGCAGCAGAAGTTTGCTGTTCACCGGGCCAGTTGGCTGGCATCGCAACTGGAAGAACTTGTCCTGGGCGACCTGATCACCGATCTGGAGAACGCCGCAGAGACACCCACATCGGATGCTTTTTTGGGAGTCGAGTCGACCGTGACCTCCCTGGCTGCGATGCTGGATCAGTTGGCCCCGTCGCCATCTCACACCAAGACAACCGAAACACCATGAGCAACGGCGAACTCGCACGACTGCAGGACCTGGCCCGGATCGACGAACTCGTCGAACGGCTCGGCGAATGGACCGAGCACACGGTTCCCTGGCAACCGGCTCGCCAGGCCCAGGCCCTGGTCCGCAGGCTGCTGGAACGGGTCGATTCACTCAGGCTGCGAATCGAAGCTCCGCTTGTCGTCGCTGTTTTTGGCGGCAGTGGCACCGGCAAGAGTACCCTGGTCAACGCGTTGGTCGGACAGGACGTCACCGAGAGCGGACGTGAACGGCCGACCACCCGCAGGCCCACCCTGATCACGACTCCCGACCTCGACCTCGAACCACTCGGACTCCCCCTGGATTCCATCGACGTCGTCCGCATTGACTCACCGGTGCTCAGAGACGTGATCCTGGTCGACTGCCCGGATCCGGACACCGGCGAAATCGACCGGGACGCGGGACAACTGGAGCGACTCGACGAGATCCTCCCACTCTGCGACGTGCTGCTACACACCACCACGCAGCAAAAATACCGTTCGTCGCGAGTCGGAGACGTGCTGACAGCGTCCAACACGGGCTGCCGCGTGTTCTTCGTCCAAACCCACGCCAACATCGACACGGACATCCGCGACGATTGGGCCAAGCAACTCTCGGAGGACTTCGAGGATCCGGAATTGTTCCTGGTCGACGGACTCGCCGCTCTCGAAGATCAGCGGCAGGGCCGGCGACCCGGGGGTGATTTCGCCAGGCTGGAACACCTGCTCACCTCGCGATTGGCTGCGTCGGCCCGTCTCGAGGTCCGTCGCGCGAACCTGCTTGACCTCCTCGAAGAGGCCCTGGACGCCTGCCATGGCGAATTCGACGTGGGCTGGTCTGATGTCGAGGCCCTCATGAGGGCACTCGAAGAACAACACGAACGGCTGGTGGGAACCCTGGCCGACCGCCTGGCCGAGGAACTCGACGCCAGCCGGTACCTGTGGGAACGGAGACTGCTGGAAAGCGTCACCAACGATTGGGGCTTCAGCCCCTTCAGTGGCCTGCTGAGACTCTCGCAGGGACTCTCGGGCCTGCTGGCATCCGCATCGCTCCTGCGAGCACGTTCATCAGCCCAGGTCGCACTCCTGGGAGCCTGGCAGGGAGGACGCTGGCTCGCATCACGTTCGCGGCAACGTGAGGCCGACAACCGGTTCGAACAGGTCGCGGTGCTGGGTATCGACGATGCCGCCTTGCGCGAGAGCCAACTGGTGATCGCGGGGTTTGCAGGAACTGCCAAGCTCGACACGGAGTTGACCGAACCACGGCCGATCGAATCACTCCGGGATGATGCCGCCACGTTGCAACAGTCATTTCTCGACGATGCCGGGGCGGAGATCGAAGAGGTGATCGAAACCCAGGCTGCCCGTAGCCGGGGCTGGAGCGTGCGACTGTTCTACGAGATCCTGTTGACAACGCTGCTGGGCTTCCTGCTGTACCGGATCGGCCGCAACTTCTTCTACGACACGCTGTTCAGGGACGCGGAGTTCCTGCCACTGGAGTTCTACCTGCCAGCCACGGCGGTGACACTGCTGTGGGCGGCGGTGCTGGTGATGGCCTTCACCCGTCGACTCAAACGCGGACTCGGTGCGGCTATCAGCCAACTGGCCGAAAAGGTCGCGCGACACCGCGTGGCAGGTGGACCATTCGTGGAACTCCAGCAGGCCTGCAGCACCGCAACCCGTTCCCGGGAACAACTGCGACTGCTGTGCCAACGGGTGCGTCAACTCAAGGCCGAGTTGCGAACGGAGTCGACCGCACCAGGGGACTAGAAACGCTCCCGCTTCAAGCCCTGGTCGTCAGCGACTAGTTCCCCGGCGAAAAACGACCCGAGGTCTTCCCGGTGGAAACCGGCTGCTTCTTCAGTCGCTTGCTGCGAGTGAACAGGCTCGAGACCTTTCCGGTCGTGGACCGATCACCGACATTGCCACCGACCACGCCGCTGGCGGCTCCGGACTTGAGATTGAACGGCCTGTCGACCAGGCCCGGGACAAACAGGCGTCGCCGTGGCACATAGCCGATGTGAGCCAGGAAGTCGCTGAGGTTGATTCGGCGAACGGCCGTCTCGCGAGCCTCGGCCACCATCTTCTTGTGATGAGTGATGATCTGGCGGAACTGCTGCTTCTCGAGATCCGAGGCGGCTTCGCTGAGATCAGGAATCTTGCCAATCACCAGGTACTTCATCTGCAGGGTGATCGTCGCATCCTCCTCGGTGAACGGATGCATCTTCCGGGGGAACTCGGTGTAGAACACGCGTTCTCCATCGTCGAGAACCTCGTGGATGATCTGTCCACCGATCCCACTGATCATCTCGTGCAACTCGCCCCTGTTGCTGGCACCGTCGTTGTCGAAATCGACCAGGCCGACAAAGGCGAACGAGGCAGGACGGCCCGGTGCCCACAGCGGGGTGTACACCAGATCGTCGGGCTGGATCGGGTCATAGATGTCGTACTTGAGAATGCGAGCTTCCGCCAGGTGAGCACCGATGACCCGGGTCACCTCGACGGATCCCTTGATGTCCTCGAAACCTGGTGAAAACCGATCGTCGGCATCATCAGTCGACTCCGAATCGTCGGCCGTGTTGGCCGGAGCCGATGGACGACCCACCCCGCGGTGTGACTGCTTGTAGATGCTGAACTGGGTTCGCGTGGTCAACTTGTCATCGCGACCGAGGTTGATCCAGACCAGGCCGCTGTCGTTGTCCACCCAGCGAACCAGACCGTCAGGACGGTCATAGGTGATCCGCTCACGCTTCCGCACCGCGTCGGTCAGGAAGTCATTGATGTCCTCGAGTCGCCCGATCTGGGACTCGGAATCCTTCTTGAGCTTGGTGTGGGCATCCTTGGACTGCTTCAGCGAGTTCTGCAGGTTGGTATTCACACCCCGCAACGTCACGATCTGGTCGTCCCGCTTGCGAATCTCGGTCTCCTTGGTCCGGTTGGCGTCGTCCCGTTCGCTCTCGGCCGCCTTGCGACGTGCGTCGTGACCACTGGCAACGTCCTGGTAGTGCGATTTCATCGCCGCCAGGAACTCGACGGACAATTGCCGGTTCTTTTCGGTCAGGTTGAGATTCTCCATGAGCAGGTTGTCGACCTGCTTCCTCATCGCCCGCAGCGTTTCAGAGTAAGAAACGGCTTGCAGTCCAGGACCACCCAGGGTCTTGATGTCATCAGACATGCTGCCCAGGACCGAATCGCGATTGGTGTCGGTGCTCGAACCAACCGGGGCGGTTAATTTGTAGCCAATCTTCGCCTTCAACGCTTGGACCTCGTTGTCCTTTTCCGTGGTCTGCCGCTTCGCGTCATTCGCCTCCGTGGTCTTGGCCTGGAGGTCACGACGAATCTTTTCACTGTCGTCATACAACACGTAGGTCAACACGGCAAAAATCAACATCAACATCGCGGTGAAGGTGAAGCTGATTTCCTTGAATCCGATGGTCTTTCCCGAGGCCATGGCCTATCCCCTGTCACATGACTGGATCGCCCGAACGATTCCGGGCAACGGTATTAGGCAGAGACGCCGGGAGAGTCCCGGGTCACTGTCTCTGAATTCTAGGTGGGGGTAGAGTGGAGTCAAGAAAACCCCGTGCTGTGAGCACCACCACCAACCAATCCTAACGGTTTTTCCGGTCCTGCTGAAACGCAACAAGTCAGGATGACGACACATCATGAGCAACCCGGTTTATATTCTCGACGTGTTCTCCCTGGTCTTCCAGGTCTTTCATGGCCTGCCACCGATGACCGGTCCGGCCGGACAACCGACCAATGCCGTATTCGGTTTTACCCGCGACGTGATGAACCTGCTCCGCGAACACCAACCCTCGCACCTGTATTGCGCCATGGACTCGCCTGGCAAGGGGATCCGCAACGACTGGTATCCCGAGTACAAGGCGAATCGTGACGCGATGCCCGAGGACCTCGTTCCACAGATCGCGATGATCGAAGAGGTGATCGCCGGGTTCGGTCTGCCGGTGCTCCGGCTTGACGGATGGGAAGCCGACGACATCTTCGCCACGCTGGCCAAGCGGGCTGCCGAAGCCGGGCATGAGGTACGGATCGTCACCAGCGACAAGGACGCCCGGCAACTGATCAATTCCCGGGTGCAGCTCTACCACATCCGCAAGGACGAATTTCAGGACGAGGAGTTCGTGAAGGAACAATGGGGAGTGCGCCCCGACCAGGTCATCGATTTCCAGTCCCTGGTCGGCGACAGCGTCGACAACGTTCCGGGCATGCCGCTGGTCGGCCCCAAGAAGGCGCGCATCCTGCTGGAACAATATGGCACGCTCGAAGAGGTGCTTGCTCACGCTGATGAGGTCAACGGCAAGAAACTCAAGGAGAACCTGGTGACTTTTGCCGACCAATCGCGGCTCAGCCGGCGACTGGTCACCCTCTACGACGATCTGCCCCTGGAACTCGACTGGGACGCCCAGCGAATCGGCTCACCCGACGTCGAACGACTCAACAGCCTGTTCAACGAATTCGGATTCCGATCCTTCCCGGCCGAATTGAGGAAGTTGACCGATGCTGACGGGGATCTTCCCACCGGTGAGACTGACACGTCCGAGACCACCGGAGACGACGGGGGACCGGCCCAGGGACAACTTTTTGGACAAACCGACCGCCGCTGGACCCTCGTCGACACGACCGAGCAATTCGACACATTTCTCGAAGAACTGTCGGCTCAGAACAAGATCTGCTTCGACCTGGAAACAACTGGCCTGGACGAATTGACTGCCGACATCGTCGGTTGGGCCTTCTGCTGGGAACCCGGCCACGGGTGGTACGTGCCGGTGAGAGGACCGGAAGGTGCTCGAGTACTCGACCCGGACACCGTCCGGGACGCGTTGCGGCCAGTGATCGAGAGCGAGGAGATCGAGAAGACCAATCAGAACATCAAGTACGACATGCTGGTGCTGCGCCGGGCAGGACTGGAACTCGCCGGGATCGGCGTCGATCCAATGATCGGACACTTCCTGGTGGACGCTGGTGCCCGCAGCCACTCCCTGGCCGCTCTCTCGGAGAAGTACCTCAACCACACCATGATCCCGATCAGCGACCTGATCGGAAAAGGCAAGAATCAAAAATCGATGGCCGACATCGACGTCGACCAGGTGGCCGAATACGCCAGCGAGGACGCTGACGTGTCGTGGCAAGTGGCCGAGTTGATCACCGATGAACTCGAACGCAACAACCTCTGGGACCTCTACTGGGAACTCGAACGACCGCTGATACCGATCCTGGCGGAAATGGAATACGCCGGCATCCGACTCGATTCGGCAGAACTGGGTCGCCAGGCCGAGTCGGTGGGGGAACGACTCGTGGGACTTGTCGAGGAAATCCACGAGCTGGCCGGTCGAGAGTTCAACATCGACTCGCCCAAGCAACTCCGAGAAATCCTCTTCGAGGAACTCAAGCTGCCCGTCCAGAAACGGACCAAGACCGGGCCAAGCACCGACCAGAGCGTGCTGGAGAAACTGGCTCCGTTGCACCCCTTGCCCGAACGGATCACCGAACACCGGCAACTCAGCAAGCTCAAGAATACCTATCTCGACGCGCTGCCAGCACTGGTCAACGACCGGACCGGTCGGCTGCACACCTCGTTCAACCAGGTCGCCGCTTCGACCGGTCGGCTCAGTTCACTCCAACCGAACCTGCAAAACATCCCTGTTCGCACCACGGAGGGTCGGCAAGTCCGACGGGCTTTCGTACCCGGTGACACGGGAATGGTCCTGTTGTGTGCCGACTACTCCCAGGTCGAACTTCGCGTGCTGGCCCACTTCAGCGGCGATTCCGCCATGCAAACGGCTTTCCACGATGGCGTCGATATCCACGCGGCGGTGGCGGCCGAAGTGTTCGGGGTCGACGCCGAAGAGGTGGACAGCGACATGAGACGCATGGCCAAGGCGGTCAATTTCGGAGTCGTTTACGGGCAAAGCCCCTTCGGACTCGCGGCCAGCCTGGGCATCTCTCAACTCGAGGCCGCCAAGTTCATCGACGGGTACTTTTCGCGGTACCACGGCGTCGCCGACTACCTCGATCGTGTCCTCGACGAATGCCGACGGTCAGGTTTTGCCGAGACGATTCGCGGACGCCGACGACCGATTCACGGGATTCGCCCCGAACCCAACCGCCAACGAAACATGCCCGAACGGACGGCGATCAACAGCGTAATCCAGGGGTCAGCCGCCGACCTGATCAAGCAGGCCATGATCGGTGTCGACCGGGCATTGAAGCAGGACGGACATCCGGGAACGATGCTGTTGCAGATCCACGACGAACTGGTCTTCGAGGTCCCTGAAAACGATCTCGAGTCACTGGTGGCACTGGTCCGGCAGGAAATGGAATCCGCGCTCGCCCTCGATGTGCCCCTGGTGGTCGACTGTGCCGCAGGACACAACTGGCTGGAAATCCAGGAGATCGCGAGCGACTGATCGAGAGCCCGGTTTTTCATTGACACCCCGCACGACAGCGATCAACATGAAGCCACACTCCTCGTGGGGGTTCCTTCCCCCGCGACGAACACCGTGCGAAGGATCTGCACGTTCTGCTCTCCCCATCCTCAACAACCAGGGACAGGTTCTTTTTGACCACCGTCGGTCACATAACACCCTCACAACATTCTTTTCTCCTCACAAGACAACTCCGTGGTAAAGGACTATTGCGCCCCGGTCGTGGGACTGGTCGGCGGGATCGGGTCGGGCAAGAGTGCGCTGGCCGGATGGGTCTCGCAGAATGCCCCCGTCGAGGTCATCGACGGTGACCAACTCGGTCACCAGGCCCTCCAGGACCCCACGCTCGCCCGTACCGTCCTGGCCCGGTTTCCCCAAGCCCAAGCTCCCCAGGACACAAACGACCTCGACCACCCATCCGTCGATCGGAAGGCCCTGGCCCAGATCGTCTTTGGGAGCGACCACCTGTCACAAACGGCCCGAAACGACCTCGAAGCTATCGTCCATCCATTTATACACAGGAGACTTCAGGACCTGATTCGCGAGCACCACAACCGAAACGACTGCGAGGCAATTCTGGTTGATGCCGCCGTGCTGTTTGAGGCCGGTTGGAATCAACTGTGTGATCACGTGGTCTTCGTGGACGTCCCGCAAGCACTTCGGTTGACACGTGTCGCCACCACACGCAATTGGACCCAGGCGGACTACCTGGCCCGCCAGTCCAGCCAGTGGCCGCTCGAAAAGAAACAGGACACCGCCGACAACTCCGTGGACAACAGTGGATCGCTGGAAGAATCCGGCGGCCGTCTGCTGTCACTGATTCACTCCCTCCGCGGCAAGACCTCCGCGTCCTGCCCGTGACCCCACTTGACACCTCTCATCTCGAGACCCGTTCCATGAGCACCCCGTCCCCGACACCTCCCGACGCCTTCGTCGACAGCGTTCCGGCCGTGGACTTTCCAGCCGATGACCGCTACGAGGAAATCAAGCAGAGCGACATGCACATCGCTGATCTCCAGCGAATGACCATGAAAGAACTGCTCGACCTGGCCCGCGACGAGGACATCAGCGAGTACTCGGGCCTGAAAAAACAGGATCTGATCTTCCGCATCCTCAAGGAGCGAACCAAGCTCAATGGATTGATGTTTGGCGAGGGAACACTCGAGATCCTGCCCGACGGCTTCGGATTCCTCCGCAGCCCGGATTACCACTACCTGCCCTGTCCCGACGACATCTACGTCTCACCCAGCCAGATCCGTCGGTTCGGTCTCAAGAAGGGCGCCACTGTCGCCGGACAGATCCGGCCGCCAAAGGAAAACGAACGGTACTTCGCACTGCTGCGAGTCGAAGCCATCAACACGGCCGACCCCAACCTCGAAACCGGCAAGGTCAGCTTCGACGATCTCACACCGCTGCACCCCGAACAGCGGCTGAACATGATCACGACTCCGGACGAACTCGCCACCCGGGTGGTTGACATGGTCGCACCGATTGGCATGGGCCAACGTGCCCTGATCGTTTCTCCTCCCCGGGCCGGCAAGACAATCCTGCTGCAGAAAATGGCCCGCAGCGTTATCGAAAATCATCCCGACGCCTACGTGATCGTGTTGCTGATCGACGAGCGGCCCGAGGAAGTCACCGACATGGAACGACAGGTCAAAGGGACCAACTGCGAGGTGATCAGCAGCACTTTTGATGAACCTTCCAGCCGCCATGTCCAGGTCTCGGAAATGGTCATCGAGAAAGCCAAGCGGATGGTCGAGCACGGTCGGGATGTCGTGATTTTCCTCGACTCGATCACCCGGCTGGCCCGGGCATGGAACAACGAGGTCCCCCACTCGGGCAAGGTGCTCTCCGGAGGCATTGACTCGGGTGCCCTGCAGCACCCCAAGCGGTTCTTCGGAGCCGCCCGCAACGTCGAGGACGGTGGCAGCCTGACGGTTATCGCCACCGCACTGGTCGACACTGGCAGCCGGATGGACGATGTGATTTTCGAGGAGTTCAAGGGGACCGGTAACACCGAATTGCACCTCGACACACGCCTCGTCGAAAAACGGGTCTGGCCGGCAATCGATGTCAACAAGTCCGGAACACGTCGCGAAGAACTGCTGATGCACGAGGAGGAATTGCGACTGGTCTGGGTTCTCCGCCGGGTTCTCAACGACATGAATCCCGTCGAAGCGATGGAACTGCTGACCAACAAGATGAGACGAGCCGACACGAACGAGGAATTCCTGCTGAGCATGAACCTCCATTGAATCGGCTCACCTGATTCACCTCGCTGTTTTCTCTCCCCACGCTCAAACCACACGACGCCACGATGCCTCAACGACTCGATGTCTCACCCAACGCCCGCCCCGAAGACCGTTTTGCGGTGGTCGTGTCGAAGTACAACAACAACATCACCGAAAGACTCTGCGACGCCGCCCTCACCACTCTCACCCAACACGGCGTTGCCGACGACAAGATCCTGGTCGTTCCAGTGCCCGGGTCGTTTGAGATCCCGGTCATCGCACACCGGCTGGCCCACTCGGGACAATTCGACGCGGTGATCTGTCTGGGTGCAGTTGTCCAGGGCGAAACGACTCACCACGAGTACATCAACCACCAGGTCGCCGGCGGTATCCGCACCGTTGCCCAGCAATCCGGCGTGCCCGTCGCCTTCGGTGTTCTCACCTGCCAGAACCTCGAATTGGCCCTCGACCGCGCTGGCGGTCGCATGGGAAACAAGGGCCACGAGGCCGCCCTGGCCGCCCTTGAGACACTCGCAACTCTTAGGACCATTGACGACCTGGCCACTCCACACACGGCTGTTGAAGAACCCCTGGACGATCACAACAGCAAAAGCGAAGCCAGCAGCGAAGCCAGCAGCGAAGCCAGCAGCGAAGCCAGCAGCGAAGCCAGCAGCGAAG
>CAZYAZ010000045.1:11521-15537 GCA_964646205.1 uncultured Planctomycetaceae bacterium
ATGATGACGACCGAAGACCGACCCGATCCCCGCCGTCGCCGCGGTCGGGAAGCCGCCCTGCAGGCCCTCTACCAGATTGACCTGAATCCCGAAATGCCGCAGTCGGCCCTTGTTGAATTCCTTAACGACGAAGTGGACGACCCGGAACTGCGAGCCTTTGCCGGTCAACTCCTCAAGGGCGTCACAACTCGCCAGGCTGAACTCGACCGCCGAATCAAATCACACTCGGACAACTGGTCGCTGGAGCGGATGGCCGGGACCGACCGCAATATCCTCCGGCTCGCCACCTGGGAACTGCTCCACAGTGACGTCCCCTTCCGGGTGGTGCTCGATGAAGCCGTCGAACTGGCCAAGACCTTCGGCGACGCCCGCAGCCCCGATTTCGTCAACGGCGTCCTCGACGCACTGGTCCCCGAAACCGATCGCGTCCCGGCCTAACGGCCAAGAATTCCGACCAGTTCGGGAATCAACCGCTCGAACGCGCGCGCCCGGTGGCTGAGGTGCCGCTTGACCACCGCTGCCAGTTCACCAAACGTCCGGTGGTACTCCGGCAACAGAAAATGCGGGTCGTAGCCGAATCCGTTCTCCCCGCTCGGTTCGTCAACAATCCGTCCGTGGCAGTGGGCCTCGACACTCAAACGCACGCCACCTTCTGGATCCGACACCGCCACGTGGCAAACATAATGGGCGCCACGCTTCGCCGCGGGCACATCGGCGAGTTGCTCGATCAACAACTGATTGTTGGCCAGATCGGTAGCTTCCTCCCCGCTGAACCGGGCCGAGTAGATGCCCGGTGCACCATCGAGTGCGTCAACGCACAGGCCACTGTCCTCGCCCAGGGCCCATTGGCCCAGGAACCGGGCCGTCTGTGTTGCCTTCAGCGCGGCGTTCTCACCAAAGGTCGTGCCGTCCTCGACCACGTCCGGCACGCCGTCGAATTCGCTGACACTCCTGACGTCCACTCCGTGAGGAGCCAGCAATTCGGCGATCTCGCCGACCTTCTTCACGTTGCGACTGGCGATCACCAGCAAGGGAGTCGTCACGCTGGATTCCTCACTTCAATCTCGGCACCGGCATCATGCGCGGATTCGGATCGAAGGGAAGGACCTGGTCCAGCGGGTTGGAACGACTCGCGCCGGGAACCAGGATGTATTCCGGAGCCAGGGTCTGCTCGCCGGTTCGCGGATCAGGCTTCTGCTTGGCGCGGAACAGTTCAAGCAACGGACGGATTCCCGGATCATCCTTCGAAGTGAATTCACCAACCGTCACGATCGATCGGTAGCGTTCGTGCAACACGAATGCCTTGAATTGATCGCGGGCCAGGATATCCGTCAATTGCGGATTGCTACGGGACAGCTTGGCCAGGTAGCGCTTGTCATTGAGAATTTTGACCAGCCGGCGGGCCTTATCGGCCGCCTGGTCCAGGCTGTCACCGATGCGGAAAGTCTGTTTTGCCTGAAGCAAACCGGTCTCCTGGACCGTTTGAGAACGTCCCATCATCGTGGCGACGATCAGGGTGTACTGACCGCGGTTTCCCAGCAGCGTGTGGGGTTCCCCACGATTGAGTTGGCGAACGAGATTGCTGATCGGCTTCTTGCCGGGCGGCGTCAACGGATTGCGAACCAGGAAAGCTCCACTGAAGGGACTCGGCCGCCCCGGAGTCTTCATGTAGGTCCCGCCGGTGATCGTCTTGGGCTGGAACCGCTTGATGTACTTCAACGTCTTCTGAGCCCGCCAGTCGGTGACGGCGGGGTAGTTTCCGGCAATCACCGAGATCGCCGAATGCCTGGTGGTCAATTCGCGACGAGTTGAACGTCCCACGCGATCCGACGTATTCAAACGGCCAGTCCGCTCGGCCTGGGAAAACGTGTAGGCGGGAATGCCAAGACGCCGGAGTTCATAGACCAGCGTGTCGGCCGCCTGCTGGGCAGTGTCACCCTGGAGACTGGCCACGAAGATCATCCAGGGACCGTGCCTGGGCGTGATCTGGTAGCGTTTGCCGCGAACCGCTTCGATTCCGGCCGCCGAGACAATACGGGGCGGAACCGCCACAGCCACAAGCAGGATGGCCAGGCCCAGACTCAACCGGGCAGGAAGTGATCGAGGGAGAAATAAACTTGCGGGGCGCACGAGCCAGTCCCTTCGTACCGTGCGAGGTGAGAGCAGTGGAGAGTTGGTGTCCGTCACGAAGCGGCGGGATCGTAGCAGGAGGCCGCTTATGCGTCCAGAGGCCATCTCTCGCCCAGGACTTCCTTCTGGATCGACGTCAACTGTGCAATGCCCGCGGTCGCCAAATCGAGTTGACGATCGAGCAACTCCCGGGAAAACGCTCCCGACTCGGCCGTCCCCTGCACCTCGACGAAAGCACCCGAACCGGTCATCACGACGTTGAGATCCACCTCGGCGGCACTGTCCTCGACATAGTCCAGGTCCAACACCGGCTCGCCATCGACAATCCCCACGCTAACGGCGGCCACCGAATCGGTGAACACGGCTCCCTGCCGGCCAGCCAATTCCGGAACGCTGGCCACGGCATCCACCAGCGCGATGAAACCACCAGTGATCGAAAGCGTCCGCGTGCCGCCGTCGGCCTCAAGCACATCACAATCGATCGTGATCGTGCGGGCTCCCAGGGCCGAAAAATCAACGGCCGCCCGCAGGCTGCGACCGACCAGCCTCTGGATCTCGCTGGAACGCCCATCAATCTTCTGACGTTCGCGACGTTTCCTCGGAGCCGTGCTGCCCGGCAACATGCTGTACTCGGCGGTGACCCATCCCGAGGGATTGTCCGGGTCGTCCTTCCAGGGCGGCACACTCTCATCAACGCTCGCAGTACACAGGATCGTCGTGCGTCCGGCACGGATGTACACGCTGCCGGGAACCGAACCGGTGAACCCACGTGTCACCTCGATCGCCCGCAACTGATCCACCACGCGTCCATCATGTCGTGACATGCTGTCCTCACTCACTCAACAACCAAACCAGTAGTCCCTTGGCCAGGTGCATCCTGTTCTCGGCTTGCTCGAACACAACGCTCTGAGGACCATCGATCACCTCATCGCTCACTTCCAACCCCCGCCGCGCCGGCAGATCGTGCATGAAACAACATCCCTCCGGAGCCCGGGACAACAGTGCCCCGTCGACCTGGTAACCCGAAAACGCTGCCTCCCGTTCGGACTTCTCCGACTCCTGTCCCATGCTGGCCCAGACGTCCGTGTAGATCACATCCGCCGAGGCGACCGCCGCAACCGGATCGGGCTCGATCGTCACATCGTGACCGGGAACCTCCTGGGCCATCAGGCCAAGGAATTCCTCGTCAAACTCGTACCCCTCCGGGGCAGCCAATGTCATCGAAACACCCATGCGGCCGCAGGCGATGGCCAGGGACCGGGCCACGTTGTTGCCGTCACCCACGAACACCAATCGACGGCCCGCCAACGTCCCACACGTCTCGCGAATCGTCAGCAGGTCGGTCAGGGCCTGGCACGGATGGCGGTCATCCGACAAGGCGTTGATCACGGGACAACTGGCCATCTCGGCAAATCGCTCGATCATCGCCTGGGAGAATGTCCTCAGCACGAGCACGTCGGAGTAGCCACTGATCACCCGGGCCACATCCTCGACCGATTCGCGGCCACCCAGGCCCGCATCTTTGGCCGAAAAGAACTGGCTACTGCCCCCCAGGTGCGCCATGGCCGCATCGAAACTCGCACGGGTTCGCAACGACGGCTTCTCGAAAATCTGTGTCAGCACCCGACCGGCCAACCGGGACGGTCGAACGCCTTCGACGGCCGATGCCTTCAGCGACGACGCCAGCCCCAGGATCTCGTCGATCTCTTCAGCCGTCAGTTCCAATAACGACGTCAGATGCCTCATGATTCATCCTCTCCCCACTCGACCTCGCCAGCCTCTGACGTGTCCTCGGCAATGTCTTCAATTGCTGGCCCATCGCTCTCATCGCCGGAGACTCCCGCTGTCTCATCGTTCTCCTGCTGATCGGACGTCTGGCTCTCCTC
>CAZYAZ010000045.1:15637-46342 GCA_964646205.1 uncultured Planctomycetaceae bacterium
TCGGCCTCGGCCGCCATCTCGCGCAACACCTCGGCAATCACGTCACAGCCTGCATCGACGTCCTCGGCGGTAATATTCAGCGCGGGCAACAAGCGGAGCACCGTGTCGTGAGTCGCGTTGACCAACACGCCACGCTCCATGCACTTGCCGACCGCCGGAGTGGCGGGGATCGACAAGTCCACGCCGATCATCATCCCCTGGATTCTCAGTTCGCGGATAATCGGCAACTCGTCTCGAAGTGCCTCAAGACGGCTGGCAAACCGGTCCGACATCACCTGGCAATTCTCCAGCAAGCCGTCCTCCTCGATCGTCTCCACTGTCGCCAGCCCCGCGGCCATTGCCAGCGGATTGCCACCGAACGTGCTGGCGTGCATGCCAGGTTTCAGGCTACCGGAATACTCGTGCCTGGCGATCACCACACCACAAGCCACGCCACCGGCCAATCCCTTGGCAACGGTCATCACGTCCGGCTGCACCCCGTACTGTTGGTAACCGTACCAGGCACCTGTCCTCGCCATGCCTGTCTGAACTTCGTCGAAAACCAGCAAGGCTCCGCAGGCATCAGCCACCTCACGCAACCCCTCCAGGAATCCCGGATTCGGCAGGTTCACTCCTCCCTCGCCCTGGATCGGCTCGACCAGGATCGCGCAGGTTTCTGACCCAGCCAACTCGCGGACTCTCTCCAGGTCATTGAACGGGGCGTAATCGAAACCGGCCATCAATGGGCCAACACCCTCGTGGTATTTCGGTTGAGCCGTCGCCGTGGTGGCCCCGAATGTTCGGCCGTGGAAACTGTCGTAAAAGCTGATGACGCGGTAGCGACCGGTCTCGGCCCCGTGCAATCGCACCAGTTTCAACGCCCCCTCGATCGACTCGGCCCCACTGTTGCAAAAGAAGGCCTGTCCAAACCCACGCGTGCACAGCGCCTCGGCAAACTCACCCTGAGGTTCGGTGTACCAGGTGTTGGGAATGTGGACCAATCGCGACACCTGCTCCTGGACGGCAGCGACCACCCGCGGCGGACAATGGCCCAGGATGTTGCAGCCCCAGCCCGGGAACAGGTCGAGGTACCGATTCCCCTCGGCATCCCACACCGACGATCCCTCACCCCTCACCAGGCTAATCGGGTAACGGCCGTAGTTGGGGATCACGTGTTGCTGGAACTGCGCGATCGTCTCCTGGCTTGAACGTTTGGCTGAACTGTCCATCACGTGCTTCTCCCCCTGGGATCACCAGCCCCATCCGGGGCCAATCGGCCTGCTACAGAACGATCTCGGTGCCCACTCCGGTGTCCGAGTAGATTTCCAATAGGACCGAATGCGCCATCCGGCCATCAACGATATGAACCTTCTGCACCCCGGCCTGCAATGCCTCGAGTGCCGCATCAACCTTGGGTACCATCCCGCTGTCAATCACCCCCTCGGTGATCAGGTCATGACACGCGGACATGTTGAGGTGGCCGAGCAGGCTGTCGGGGTCTTCACGGTCGGCGTAGATGCCGGGAACGTCACTGAGGAACACGAGTTTTTCGGCTCCCAGCATTCGTGCCACGGCCGCCGCTGCGGTGTCGGCGTTGACGTTGAACAACTCACCGTCACGATCACGGGCCACGCTCGGCAATACCGGTATCTTCTTCTCGGCACACGCTCCCGCGATCATCTCCACATCCACCTCGACCACTTGTCCGACACGGCCCAGTTCCACCACCTGGCCGTCCTCGTCCTCCAGCGTCAGCGGCTCTGCGATCAGGCAATTGGGACCGGGACCGGCCAATCGCACCGCGCGTCCTCCCTGCCTGGTGATCTCGTCGATTAGCGCACCGGCAATCTCTTCGCCCAGCACCCGTGAGACAATTTGCAGCGTCTCCTCGTCGGTGTAGCGACGCCCCTGGACAAATCTCGACTCGATGCCCGCCTCGGCCATCGCGCGGCTGATCGACTTGCCACCCCCATGAACCAGCACCGGCTTCATGCCGACAGCTTCCATGAAAATCACATCCGTCAGCAGGCTGTTGACACTCTCGGGGACCTCCAGGGCACTCCCGCCCAACTTGATCACGACGTAACGGTCCCGGAACTGGCGAATCCAGCCCAACGCCTCGATCAACACGCTCGCCTTGCGGATCGCGTCGTCCACGGCAGGGACCTCGAGAGAAGCAGTTGCGAAGCCCGTCTTGAGGAAACGGAGATTTCGCGAGGGGGAAACGTCCGATTGTAGAGGGTGCTCGGCGCGAAGCAACCCGTGGCGTCCTGGCCCGTTTTTCCGGCCCAATTGGCACTTCCGGACCACCTCAGACCGGGAAAACACGCTGTCTTGGGTCCAAGCCGAAAAAAAACGCGTTCCCGGAGGTTTCCCCGCCTCTCTCCCGGTACCGCCCCACCACGTCTCCTTCCACAACCGACTGGCACTCTCGATACGTCCCGACCTGCCGACACACACTGCCAGTATCTGTGACCGCACGGGAAGTTCGTGTACGTCTCGCCACAAGAATACCCCGATACTCACACCTGCCCAACTTGATTGACTTCTTCGAGAGATGCCGCCAACGGGGTTTTCCGTGAGCCACTCGCACATGCCCAACAACCACCTGCTGAGGAGCCTCGAAAACCGAGGACCCCGCAGCGGTGACTCCCGTCCGACGTGGCTGGTCGAATTGATCGACCGGGCGGCGGATCTCTTCGAACCACTCATGAGCGTCTCTCGAGTCGGCTTTGATTGCTGGCCGACCGAGGAACACTGGATGATCTACCTGTTCCTGGGCGACACCGAGGTGATCGGAGGGCGGGACGACGGAAGACTCGACCCTCCCGACTTTCGCTTCGACCTGCTCGGACTGATCGACCTGCTCGACGACGTCCGGGACTCTCACTGGATGGTCTTCCCCGTGGCCGGCGATGAAAACGGAGACGACCGCTCGTTTGTCTCTCTGACTGCCAGCTACCAGGGCAACCCCGTCTGCCTCAGGCTGCTCTCGATCTCGCCGGAATCCGCCGGGCCAGGCCTGAAACTGTTCCCCAACGGCGACCACGAGCCCGTCTAGCACCAGCATTTTTGCGGGCTGCTTGACCCTCTCCCGGACCCCTCGTACGCTGCCAACCAGATCTGTTGACAGGTTGGACTAGCGCGAGGATCTTCCGATGAGTCGTCTGCTACAAAACGTCCCACTGTCGGTTCCTGCCTGCATGGCGTCGGTGGTCGTTGCCTGCGGCCTGGCCGCACAACTGTTGCCCCCGTTGGGGGCCGGGCCAATCGCCAACAAGTCGCTGCCAGGCGCCCGATCGGAAATCGACGCCAGCCGTTTCCCGACACTCCAGGCGGCCCTGGATGCGGTGCCCCCCGAGGGTGGTATCGTCCGACTGCCACCGGGACACTTCAAAATCACCAGCCCACTGGTCCTCTCGAGGCCCGATGTCACTCTCGTCGGGGCCGGTGCCGCCACGCACATCCACAACGCCAACACCAGCGGACAACCCGCCCTGGTGGTACGACACGCCGATGGAGACCAGGTCAAAAGTGCCGACAGGTTGTGGAGAGTGCGATTGGCAGACTTCCGGTTGACCGGAACAGCCAAGAGCGGTCACGGCATCGTCGCGATGTGGATCAATGAACTGTTCGTCCAGGGCCTGACCGTCAGCGAACATGGCGGTGATGGACTGCGACTGGACCACTGCTACGAGGATCCCCGGATTTCCGACAGCCTGATCACCTACAACAAGCAGGTCGGCCTCAACCTGCTGGGATGCCATGACATCGTTGTCTCGAGCAACCAGTTCGAAGAAAACAACGATGCACTCAGTTGCACCGACGGCTTCAATCTCTGCATGACCGGCAACTGCATCGACGACCATCTGCGACACGGGGTGATCATCGAGAACACCTACGGATCTGTACTGTCGGGGAACATGATCGAGGAATGCAATGGGTTCGCCGTGATCATGGACCGGGACTGTTACGGCAACACCGTCTCGGCAAACATCATTGCTCACAACGGCGGTGGCATCGATCTGCGTGACGCTCACGGCTGTGCCATCAGTGCCAACACCCTCACCATCATGAAAACACACGCAGTGCGGGTCGGTCCCGGCAGCGGACGAATCACGATCACAGGCAACAATTTCTCGAACAGCTACATCGGTGCCGGGGGCATCAAACGGCGAAAGAACGACGAAGCCGCCGCCGGATTGACTCTCGAGTCCACCCGTGATGTCGTCGTCAGCGGCAACCTGTTCTCGAGCGTCAAGCCCAAGGCCGTCGCCCTGGGTGAATCGAACAGCCAGAACATCCTCTTCGGTGACAACGTGCTGATCGATGTCCAGAGTGATCACAAGCGATTCCAGGCGATCGGCACACTGCTGGAGGCGCCGGCGGCACCCGCCGACACGCCCCCGAAGCCATAGACGCCACACCCGTTTCCACTCCCCCCCACGTTCTCCATGCCCATGAACGCTCAACCCCACAACCACCTGCTCCAGCCACACGATTACTGGATGAGACAGGCACTGGACCAGGCCCGGGCGGCATTCGAAGAAGACGAAGTGCCCGTGGGCGCGGTGGTGGTCCATGAAGAACGCGCGATCGCCCAGGCCCACAACCAGCGCGAAACACTCAATGACCCGACGGCTCATGCCGAGATGATCGCGATCACCCAGGCGGCCGAAGCGCTGGGGAGTTGGCGGCTGACCGACTGCACGCTGTACGTCACCCTCGAACCCTGCCCGATGTGTGCCGGGGCCATCGTCCAGGCCCGACTGCCCACGGTGCTGTTTGGGGCCGCCGACCCCAAGGGGGGCGGTTGCCAGTCGCTGTATGCGATCACCAATGATGAACGGCTCAACCACCGCTCGGTGGTCATCGGCGGAGTACTCGAGCACGAATGCAGCACCATCCTCAGCGAATTCTTCCAGCAGCAACGTGCGCTGGGAAAAAAGTAACGGCCGCCCGGGAGGAGTCACACGTTTCGGCCGCCCGGAGCTGCTGCTAAAGTGAACAACTGGCCATGATTTTTGTGCTCGATAATTACGACTCGTTCACCTACAACCTGGTCCAGCGACTCGGGGAAATCGACCCGGGACTGGAGATCCGGGTCGAGCGGAACGACCAGGTCTCGCTCGAGGAGATCGCCGATCTCAAGCCCGATCGAATCATCATCTCGCCCGGTCCCTGCACACCAAACGAAGCGGGGATCAGCAAACAGGTCGTCGCACGATTTGGCCCAGACATCCCGCTGCTGGGGGTCTGCCTGGGACACCAGTCGATCGCCGAGGCGCTGGGCAGTGACGTCGTGCGAGCCGATCGCCTGATGCACGGCAAGGTGTCTCAAATCCGCCATTCGGGCGAAGGCCTGTTCAACGGGCTCCCCAATCCCTTCCAGGCCACCCGCTACCACAGCCTGGTCGTTCCCGAAGTGTCCCTGGCCGAAGATCTTCAACCCTGCGCCTGGTCCGACGATCCAGATCAGCCACCCGAATTGATGGGATTTCATCACCGCAGTTGGCCGGTCTGGGGTGTTCAGTTTCATCCCGAAAGTTACCTGACCGAACACGGAGTGACACTGCTGAAGAATTTCCTGGCACTCGAACCCTGCACTCTCGACTAGGCAATCCATGCACACCGTCGACCAGGCACTGGAGGCCATCAAGTTGCACGTCGAACCCGGCCCGGTGGAAACCGTGCCGCTGTGTGACGCTCTCGGTCGAGTCCTGGCTGAACCAATCGATAGTGACATCGATTCCCCTCCATTCGACAAGGCGTTGATGGATGGTTTTGCGGTCCGCGCCCAAGACATCGCCAATGGAACTGCGACCTTGACGGTCATCGACGAGGTGACCGCTGGCCAGGTCGCCTCGCAGGCCATCCAACCCGGACAGGCCATCCAGATCATGACCGGCGCGCCGATTCCCGACGGAGCCGACGCCGTGGTACAGGTCGAGGACACCAGTATCGAGAACAAGGACCAGCAGGTCCTTGTTTCGATTGATACGCGACCGGTCACCCCCGGACGGAACATGATCCACCAGGGCACATCGATGCGGCAGGGCGACACCGTGATGCCGGCCGGGCGCCAACTCAGGCCCCAGGAACTCGGGCTGCTGGCCGAACTCGGACGACAGTCCCTGGTGGTCCATCGACAGGTCACCGTGGGAGTGCTGGCCACCGGAGATGAACTGGTGACGATCGATTGCCAGCCGGGTGCCGGCCAGATTCGCAACTCCAACGAAGCCATGCTCGCCGCACAGGTTCGTGCCTGCGGGGCCGTGGCCCACGAACTGGGCATCGCCCGGGACAATCCCGAGGATCTTTCTGCCAGGATCACCGACGGCCTGAAATGCGACGTGCTGCTGCTCTCCGGCGGAGTGTCGGCCGGACGACTCGACCTCGTTCCGGCCCAACTCGAGGCCGCGGGCGTCAACGAGATCTTCCACAAGGTGAAAGTCAAACCGGGAAAACCGGTCTGGTTCGGGACGTCGCCGGGCTCCGTCGTATTCGGCTTGCCGGGCAATCCGGTCAGTAGTATGGTCTGCTTCGAATTGTTCGTCCGCACCGCGCTGAGACGATTGGCCGGACTCTCTCCCCCACAACCCGCCGCAACGGCCGCACGACTCGCCAGGGATTTCGAGTTTCGTGGAGATCGACCAACCTACTTTCCCGGCCGACTCGAGCACCACTCCGATGGACCACGTGTCACGCCGGTCGACTGGCACGGGTCCTCCGACCTTCGCAGCACCGCCGACGCCAATGCCATGATCCACTTCCCCGCCGGGGACCAGGCCTACCAGGCCCAGCAGTGGGTCGAAGTTTTCGAGTGGTCCGGCCGAGCCTGACCCCTTCTCCACACCACCATCACACCGCCGGGTTTCCACGGAAGGACCCGCTCGATGTCCACCAGCGAGTCAATCACCGAGCCGTCGGCCGAATCCCGGCTTCCGGCCCGGACCGCCTGGTCAGCAGGAGGTCTCGCGGCATTGCTCACTTGGGCTGCCCACTTCCCACTCGACTGGGGGGTCCTGGGCTGGCTGGCTCCCGTTCCACTCGTCATCCTCATCCGCCTTCCCGACCCGCCCCGCTGGCTCCTCCGCGCCGTTTTCCTGACCACCCTGGTCGGCACCGCTGCGTCACTGCAATGGATGAGACTGGGAGATCGCTGGATGATCCCCGCCTGGCTCTCGCTCTCGGTCTACCTCTCTCTTTACACGCCTCTGCTGGTCGCCGTCACTCGCAAGGCGGTTCATCGCTTCCGGGTTCCGATCGGCGTGGCCGTGCCACTGGCGTGGGTCGCCACCGAGTACGCCAGGGCCCATGTCATGACCGGGCTCGCCTGGTATTTTTTGGCCCACACGCAATACCGCTTCATCGAATTGATCCAGATCAGCGACCTGGTCGGAGCCTACGGGGTCAGTGCCCTGGTCGCGTTGGCCGCCACGGCGGTCGCGCTGGCCATCCCGGTCGACTGGCTGCAGAAGTGCGGCTGGTGGCCGAAGGGTCCCCAGGCGAAACCTGGCATCGCCGTTCGCCAGTCCGTCCCCACAATCACCACCGCCATCGTGCTAATCGGCCTGGCGGTTTGTTACGGGGTCGTCCGCCGTCGTCAGGCCGAGTTCACTCCCGGCCCACGAGTGGCACTGGTCCAGGGCAACTTCACCTCGTCACTGAAGCACGACCCCGACTCGTTTGCCAACATCTACCGGGTTCATCGCCGCCTGACCGGACTGGCGGTCCGTGAACAGCCCGATCTCATCGTCTGGCCCGAGACCATGTTCCGCTATCCCTTGCTGGAAGCCTCCGAAGGACTCGACGACGAACAACTCCGGATGATGGCCCCCGGGATCCCGCCGGAGGACTGGGACAAGAACGCGGTCGGTGAACTGCTCGGAGACCTCGCCGCCGAAGCGGGCGCCGGCATGATCGTCGGAGTGGAACGAATCGAAGCCCAACCGACGCAGATGCGAATGTTCAATTCCGCCGTCTTCGTCCAACCCGAAACCGGGGTGACCGACGACTACGACAAACTGCATCGGGTGCCTTTTGGCGAATACATCCCGCTGGGCGATTCGCTTCCGTGGCTCCATCGACTCACCCCGTTCCCAGCCAACTTTGGGATCGCCGCCGGCGATTCAGCCACGATCTTTCGCTACCAGGACTGGCACCTGGCCCCATTGATTTGCTTCGAGGACACCGTCCCCCACCTCGTCCGCGACATCGTCTCTGCCGCTGGTGCACAAGATCACACTCCCGATGTGCTGGTCAACCTGACCAACGACGGGTGGTTCCACGGATCCAGTGAACTCGATCAACATCTCGTCACGGCCGTGTTTCGATCGATCGAATGCCGGACCCCGATGGTACGAGCCGTCAACACCGGGATCTCGGCGATCATCGACGGCGACGGAGTGATCCGTGTTCCGTCGACCTTCATCGACGGGGACGCCGAAATCGCACTGGAAACGACCGCCGGAGACCCGTCGCTGGGCGAATCGGAACGTGAGACGAAGGCGAAAGCGATCGAGGCCCATCGCCGTGTCGACTATGTGGATCCAATGACCGGAAGATGGCGACGCCAACTCAACGCCGTGCTGGTCGACGTCGTTCCACTCGATGCACGGGACAGCGTCTATGTCCGCACCGGCGACTGGTTTGCCGGCCTTTGCCTGCTCGCGTCGCTGGCAATCATCGCGCTGACCATCGCCGACCGCTGGCGCGGTCAACGCGACGTCATCTGAAGACAGACTCGCCTGCGACACGCCTGACCCGCCGGTCGCCTGCTATCATGGTGGCACGTTCCCCGGGAATCCCACGCCATGTTTCTTGATCGCATCAACATTCACTGCCTGGCCGGCGATGGCGGAAGCGGCTGCATGAGTTTCCGTCGTGAAGCGCATGTGCCGCGAGGTGGACCCGATGGAGGCGATGGAGGACGTGGCGGCCACGTGATCATCAGGGCTGAGCTGAATATCGGAAGCTTGGCCGCCCTGTCTGGACACCACCACTGGCGGGCCGAGGGTGGCCAGCACGGACAGGGGCAACTCAAGACTGGACGCTCTGGTGAAGACGCCATCATCACCGTGCCACCGGGCACCCTGGTCAAGGACGCCGGCCGCGGACACCTGCTCAAGGATCTCGTCGAACCCGATGACCAGGTGATCGTCGCCCGGGGCGGCAATGGCGGACAGGGAAACAAGCGGTTCGCCACCTCGACCAACAGAGCGCCTCGTGAATTCGGACCGGGCGGACAGGGCGAGTCCCGTGAAGTGACACTCGAATTGAAGCTGATCGCCGATGTCGGCCTGATCGGCAAACCCAATGCCGGAAAATCAACGCTCCTGAGTCGACTCTCCAAGGCCAATCCCGAGATCGCCAATTACCCCTTCACCACCAAGTACCCCAACCTCGGACTCGTCCAGGTCGATCTCGACAACCGCTTCGTCGTCGCGGATATCCCCGGACTGATCGAGGGCGCCCACCAGGGAGTTGGGCTTGGACACGAGTTCCTCAGGCACGTCGAACGCACCCGTGTGCTGGTTCACCTGGTCGAACCTGAACCGATGGACCAGACCGACCCACTGGAGAACTACCGCTCCATTCGAGACGAGTTGCGGCTCTACAATCCCGAACTCGCCGAACGCCCCGAATTGGTCGTCGTCACCAAGTGCGAATTGCCAACGGCCGAAGAAACCGCAACGCGGCTAGACGATGCACTCGAACAACCTGTCCGCAGGATTTCCGCCGTCACCGGTACCGGGCTGGGTGAATTGATCGGTGCCACACTGGGAGCACTGGCCGAGACTGATCCGTCATGAATTCCTTTGAATACTCAAGGTGGGACGGAACACAGGAATTCAGCCCCCAGTCGGCCGACAAGCTCTTCGACCAGATCGGCGAATACCTGCTCGATCACGGCGAACACCTGCTCCAGAACCTCGAGGACTGGGAAGACGAACATCCCGAGGTGATCGAAATGCTGATCAAGCGGGGACTGGTGGAAAAAGATGAAACGGGCCGGTTCCATGTCACGCCGCGTGGAATCAAACGAGTAGAGAACAAGGCTCTCGAGGAACTGTTTCTGCTCGGCAAAAAAGGACAACTCGGCAAGCACGACACGGAGATGCGGGGGCCCGGTGAGACCAAGCACGAGGAATCTCGACCCTACGAGTACGGCGACCCCGTCTCGAATCTCGATCTCCACGGAACACTCCGCAACGCCCTGTCTCGACAGGGTGGCGGAACTCCGGTGACGATCACCAACGACGACCTGTCGGTGTACGACACCGAGTACCAGGCCGCATGTGCCACCGTGGTACTACTGGACATGTCCGGAAGCATGTCCCGGTATGGCAAGTTCGGACAGGCCAAGAAGGTGGCCCTGGCGATGAACTCGCTGGTGCGCGGTCGTTACCGGGGCGACTTCCTGCAGGTCGTCGGATTCTACACCTACGCCACCCCGCTCTCGGAACGCGACCTGCTCTACTCGGCTCCCAAGCCCGTCAGCATCTTCGACCCACGGGTTCACCTGAGGATCCCGCTGGACAACCCGCCCTCGTTCGTCCCCGAGCACTTCACCAACATCCAGGCTGGCCTGCAATTCGCCCGCCGCGTGCTCCGTCGACAACCGGCCCAGAACAAGCAGATCATCACGATCACCGACGGCGAACCAACCGCACATGTCGAGGGCCGGGAAGTGGTACTGGTCTATCCACCGGCTGAAAAAACCGCCCGGATCACGCTGCAGGAAGTCCGACGGTGTGCCAACGAGGGAATTCACCTGGCCAGTTTTGCCCTGATCGAGGATTACTTCTATCTCGACCTGGTCAACTTTGTTGAACAGATGGCACAGGTCTCCGGTGGAATCGCGGCCTACTGCAACGCCAACGACCTGGGCAACATGGTCATCGACAGCTTCGTCGCCGGACGACGACGACGACGAGCGATGTAATCTTCTGTTTTCAGGACCGAGTCATGACCGAATACTCCAGACGATCCATGCTCTGCACCACGGTTGCCGGACTGTCCGGGGGATTGGCCCCGGCACTCTACGCAGGCGACAAAAGAGCACCGGCCCCGAAATTCCAGGTCGATGACACCCGGGTCATCAGCCATCTCGCCCACCGCTACCACGGCTGGCCCACGCTGGCTCGCCGCAGGAACGGGCAGTTGCTGCTGGTCTGTTCCGGTGGCCGCGAATCGCATGTCTGTCCCTTTGGACGAGTCGAACTGATGAGGAGCGACGACGGCGGAGCCCACTGGAGTTGGCCACAAACACTGATCGATTCCGCGATCGACGACCGGGATGCGGGAGTGCTGGAAACGCCAGGAGGTTCCCTGCTGGTGACCACCTTCACCTCGCTGGCTTTCGAACAACCGACTTATTTCCCCAAGAGCGACGCACAAAAAGTGGCCCGCTGGATTGCAGCTCGTGACCGCGTGCCCGAGACCACCCGAAAAAAAATGCTCGGCGCGTGGATCATCCGCTCGACCGACGGCGGACAGAACTGGTCGTCACCCTCCCGTTGTGGCGTCAACAGCCCCCACGGCCCCATCGCCCTGGCCAATGGCGACCTGCTTTACGCCGGCAAGGAACTCTACAACCAGCACAACCGCATCGGCGCCGCGGTGTCTGTCGACGACGGGGTGTCCTGGAAATGGGCCGGAACGATCCCCGCCCGTCCCGGTGACGACCATCGCCAGTACCACGAATTGCACGCGGTCGAAGCCGCCCCGGGACGACTGATCGCGCACATCCGCAACCACAATCCCCGGCATGCCGGAGAGACCCTCCAGAGCGAATCAACCGATGGGGGTCGGACCTGGACGACTCCTCACGAAATCGGTGTCTGGGGACTCCCCTCCCACCTGTTGAAACTCGCCGACGGGCGACTGTTGATGAGCTACGGACATCGCCGCAAGCCATTCGGCAACCAGGTCCGGATCAGCGACGACGCCGGGGCCACCTGGTCGGAGCCAATGGAACTCTCCGGGGACGGAGCCGGTGGCGACCTGGGTTATCCTTCGACCGTCCAACTCGACAACGGCCATCTTGTCACGGCCTGGTACGAGAAACTCAAGGGGGCATCCCTGGCCGTGCTCAGGCAGGCCCGTTGGCAGTTGACGGGCTAATCGCCCGAGAATGTGACTCGAAATGACCAATTCGGAGATCGTGAGATGAACCGCGTGCGGATGGGCGTGATCGGTCTGGGCTGGTTCGGTGTCAAGCATTGCGAGGCACTCGCGGCGATTCCATCAGTCGAACTGGCGGCCGTCTGCACCCGGACCGAATCGCGGCTGGCCGAGGTCGCCGCAACCTTTGACGTGGCCGCTGCCTACACGGATTACAATCGACTGCTGGCCGATCCCGAAATCGACGCCGTCAGTATCGTCACGATGTGGGATCAACACACCGAACCCGCACTCGCCGCGTTGGCCGCCGGAAAACACGTCTTCCTGGAAAAGCCGATGGCCTCGACGGTCCCGGACTGCCAGGCCATCGTCGACGCCGCCAATGCCAGCGACAGGGCTTTCATGGTGGGACACATTTGCCGATTCAATCCCCGTTACGCCGCGGCAAAACAGGAAATCGATCAGGGAAAAATCGGGCGAATCATCTCGATGTACGCGCGACGCAATATTCCTGCGGCGGTCACCACAGAAATCCTTGAAAAGATCGGGCCGATCATCGGCGACGGCGTCCACGACACCGACCTGATGCTGTGGTGTTCCGGAGACCAGATCGTTTCGGCCTACGCCCAGTCACTCTCGTGGCGCAACAAGGCACACGCCGACCTCGGCTGGACCATGTTCCGATTCGCCTCCGGAGCCATCGGTGTCCTGGAAAACGTCTGGTGCCTTCCCGATCGCACGCCATTTCAGATCGACGAACGGCTCGAGATCATTGGCACCGAGGGATCCATTCATGTCCAGGAAACCCACCCGAACTTCTCGATTGTCGACGCCGACGGCTGGCGGTCGCCGGACACGACCTACTGGCCCACGCACTTCGGACGACTGCGAGGAGCACTGGTTGACGAACTGGCCTACTTTGCCGGATGCGTCCGCGACGGACGTCCTCCTGAAATAACCACTCCGGAAGAATCGATGGCGGCGGTCGTCGCCTGCCTGGCCGCCGAGGAATCGGCGCGGACCGGAAACGTCGTGACGCTCTAGCCGGCCGCTACTTCTTCGCGGCGTCCTTTTTGGCCGCCGGCTTGGGTGCCGGTGCCTTCAGTTCCCAGGTCACCAGCCGCTGGTGGCCGACGGCATAAACCGTGTCGTGCGGTTCGTTGACCACGAACTGGTGCACGTGCATCGGGGCTTTTTCTTGCTTGATCAGCTTTCCGCTCTTGGTCTCGTAGACCGAGATGAACCCATTGTGGTCACCACCCGCGGCGATGAACCAGCTACCGTCTGGAGCAAACGCGATCTGCTCGACCAGGCCCTTGAACTTGCCGTCCTCGAGTTGGTGCAGTTTCTTGCCCGACTGCCATTCGAAAATCTCGATCCGGGACGGACCACCCAGGTGATCGATGTTCCCGATCTTGCCGATCCCACCGACGGCCAACAACTTGCCGTCGTGGCTGAAAGCCGCGCTGCGGATGCCACCGATGGAATGCCGCCTCTGTCGAGGATCCCAGGTGTACATCACCGGGGCCTCGAGCGTCTTCAGCTTCTTGCCGGTCGCCACTTCCCACACCACGATGTGTCCCACCTTGTCGGCCGTCACCAACCACTTGCCGTCGCGGGAAAACGAAACGGCGTAGAGCATCGAGGGATAATTGTGGGGAGTCATCGGCTTGTGCTCTTTGAGCGTCGCCTTCAGCTCACCGCTGGCCACGTCCCACACCTTCACCTGCATGTCGTCGGAAACACTGGCCACCAGCTTGTTGTCGGGACTCGCCGCAACCCGTCGGATCCGCTTCTTGTGCGCGTCGGCGACAACCCGGACCTGCTTGCGCGTTTCGGCATCCCACCACACCAGGCAACGGTCATAGCTGCCACTGACCACCGTCTTGCCCGCCAGGGCCACGGTCGTCACGTAACTCCTGTGCCCCTTGCCTTCGAAGACCTTCGACTCGGGCTTCTCTGCACCAAAGTCGTATTCGTAGACCTTGAAATCGGAACTGCCGTAGTAAATACGATCAGACTCGGGCACCCGGTCGAGTCCAAAGGCGATGCCCTGTGATCCAACGTTCTTGGCGAGCTTCAGTTGCTTGGGGTCGGCGGCCATGTCGAGTGGCTTTCGGTTGAGTTGCGTGTCACGTGGTCAGAAACGGATCGGACGGTTCTCAGGCTAGCACTTCGTCGATCGGGTGCGACCCGAAGTCCGAGATCGGCAACGGGCGGGCCCCGATGAAGTACTCCTTCTCGTGGTCAATCCCCAACGCCTTGAAGATGGTCGCGAACAACTGCCCGGCCCCGATCTTCCCTTCGGCCACGGTCTGGCCGTCGGCGTCGGTTTTCCCGTAAACCGAACCGCCCTTGATGCCACAACCCGACAGGCTGGTGCTCCAGGCGTTGGCAAAGTGGTCGCGTCCCAGGCTGGGATTGATCTTCGGCGTTCGGCCAAATTCGGCCAGGGTGATCACCAGGGTGTTCTCGAGCAATCCACGTTCCTGGAGATCGGTCAAGAGCACCGACATCGAATGGTCCAGGTCGGCACACAGTTCCTGGTGAGTTTCGAAGTTCTGGCCGTGGCTGTCCCACCACGCCCGGGCCACCTTCACGAAGGGAACACCGGCCTCGACCATCCGCCGGGCAATCAGGCACTGCTGGGCAAACTGCGTCGGGCCATACTTCTCCCGTACCGCCGTCGGCTCGTCGTCAATGTTGAACAACTTCTCGCTGGCCATGATGCCCCGGACTCGCTGGTAGGCACTGGTATGAGAGCCCAGCACGTTGTTGCGGCTCGTGCGGCCCTGGCTGAAACGACGAGCCAATAGCCCGCGCAAATCGGAGCGTTCCTTGTGATCAATATCACTGACCGATTCCAGTCGCCGGATATTGAGCGGAATCATGCTGTCGGACAGGAACATCGGAGCGTAACGGGCTCCCAGGAATCCCGATGTGCCCTTCCGGCGTCCTTCCGTCGAGGTGTAGAAACTGACGTAATCGGGCACCTGGCTGTCAGCCCGGCCCAACTCGCGGGCAATGACCGCGCCCAGGTCGGGGTACTGGAGCCCCTGCTCCTTGCGACGCCCGGTTTCCATCAACGCGGCTCCGCCGCCGTGGTCACCAATGCCGGTGCTCAGGCTGCGGATGATCGCGGTGTCCTGCATCCGCCCGGCCATCTTCGGCAACAACTCGCTGATCTCGACACCGGGAACATTGGTGGAAATCGGCAAAAAGGGACCGCCGGTCGGTCGACCCGGTTTCGGATCCCATGTCTCCAACTGGCTGGCACCACCGGCCAACCACAACAGGATCACGTGCTTCTGTTGCTTTTTGATCTCAGCGGCAATTGCCGGATTCTTCAGCACGTCGAGCACGGTCATGTCCTCGACGAATCCCGACGCAGCGGCACCTGCCGCCGCAGCACCCAGGAATCCTCGGCGAGTCACGGAATCACCGGACCCTGTGCCAAACGAACCACTCTTTGATCGTGTCATCTCCAACCACTCCTTTTGGAACCGATCCACCCGGCTGAAACACCGGTAGGATCGGAACGTGTGGGCATCGTCGGTTATCAGTAGTTGAACCGCAACTCGGGACTTGTCAGCAACGCCCAGACCATCTGCTGGATCGCCACCACGCGTCCCTGTTTCTCTCTCTTCGTCAAAAAAGCCTCGAATGCCGCAATCTCGTCCTTATCCGGTGTCCGAGACAGCGTCACTTCGAACGCACGCCCGATCAACTGGCGTCGATCACCAATCGACTTCAGCACACCAACCAATCGATCGGCGGAATCTTTCAGAAGGGTATTCTGGATCTGGTCGCTGTTGGAGAACAACAACGCCTCATCAACACTCACCTGGAAATTGTCGCCCGGCAACTCGATCTTGCCCGCCAACCCATTTGATTCGCCCTCCAGTTGCTCGCGACGCTTGGCCCAGTCGTCTGCGACCACGTGCTGAGACACCTGGTCGGGATTCGCCGCCGCCACCAGCAACGACAGCGAGTACTGCCGGGGAGTCAGCACCCGGACAGATCCAACCGCAAAAGTCTCTGGTGCCGGGAACTCGCCCTCACCGGAGAATTGACTGGAAATCGCATAGGCATCGCTGAGCACAATGCCCCGGATCAATCGCTTCAAATCGTAGCCGTTGTTCGCCAGGTCGCGAGCAAGCCAGTCGAGCAGTTCCGGATGCGAGGGCGAATTGGCCGAGTGCATCTGATCGGGGGGATCCACGATGCCCCGCCCCATCAATCTCAACCAGATCCGGTTGACGATCGCCCGGGAGAAGAAACGGCGGTCTGCCGAACGCAACGCCACCTCGACCAGCTTGGCGCGTGGGCTGAAACCGGGAATCTTGGCGGCAGGCGCCTTGGGGTCCTTCATCTGCCGTTTCACTTCCGCGTCCTCGGCCTTCCGCTGCTTGTCCGACTTCTTGACCTTCGGCTCGGACACCTCCGCACCGGTCAGAAACATGAAACGAGCCTGCTTCTCCTCACCCGCGGTCGTCTTGAACTTGATCGAACCACTGAATTTCTCGGCAAGCGTGTTCTTCTTGGTCAGGTACGTCCGGGTAAAGAATGACGCCATGCCAAAGAAGTGATCCTGCTTCCAATCGTCGACCAGGGGATGGTCGTGGCACTTGGCACAACTGACATTCACGCCAAAGAAGAGCACGCTGGTGTCGTTGGTCAGATCGTCCAGGCTACCAGCCCGGGCCTTCAGAAAGGCCAGCGCCGGCTTCTCGGCCGCATTGCCCTCCCGGCCGGTCATCATCTGGCGGAACAACACGTCCCAGGTACGATTCTCCCTCGCCGCATTCAACAGGTACTTGCGAAACTCGCCGTCGTTCTTCTTGGACGCCAGAAGCAACAGGTCCAACTGGTTGCGGTGATGGTAGGCAAAATCAGGGCTGGCCATCAGGCGATCAGCCAGGGCGGTCCAGCGCAACGGCGAAGTCGATTCGACAAACGCTCGCGTCTCGCCCTGCGTGGGAATCCGTCCCGCGAGATCCAACGTCATGCGTCGTACCAGCCCGGCACCTGACACCAGGGGAGCCGGTGTCACCTTCGCCTCGACCCATCCGGCCCGCAAGTAATGATCGATCACGTCGTTGATCGGTCGATCAACAGGCAACAGTTCAGCGGCCCGTGCCTGAACCGGGCAGGCGAACAACAGTGCCAGTGCAAAGAGCCAGCAGGATCTCATGAGGTTGCCGGTGGGAAAATTGGGGCGAGTTTGTCAGACGGGAAAAGGAATCACCCGTCGGCGAGAACGACCTGGTACAGGTCACCGTTCCCCCCCATTTTAGCCAGCCCGAAGACCTCCAACAACGTCTAGCTTCCGTCCGGGTTGCTACCGCAGACGTTCAGCCGGCGGAGCCAGCGGCAGCTTCGACTGCTTCACCACGGGCTTCTCGGCCCATCGGGCAACCGCCCAGGCCTGGTGACTGCTGATCACGCCACTGGCCATGTCTCGAAACACCTCGCGAAGAAAACCCGGGGTGATGCCCTTGTTGGGCAGAACCCGTTGCATCAGGAACCTGCGATTCTGTCGGTCGTAGGCAAAGAACTTCCCGTTCCCCAACCGGTCGTTCTCGGCCAGCATTCTCAACAACGCTGCGGCCGGCACCTTCGATGCCTGCTTGGGCATCTCCTCCAACCACGCCATCACCCAGATCGTGCCCGCGTCCTGGCTGAGCACCGCCGACATGGCGAAGCCCCATTCCTTTTCGCTCTGTCGCGACTGAAGCTCGAAGTCGAACCGGGTCCCGGCCGCACGGGGCTTGACTCCCAGTTGAACGAGCATTTGCCCCAGTGTCGTGGCATCGACCGCGCCGGCCTTGGGAACATCGGCGGCATCAGACCAATCGGCCTCCCAGCCCACCAGCAACACGGCCAGGATCCCCAGCACACCAACCGTCACCCGAGTCTTCATCGCCCGCACTCCCTTGCCGACGCCGTCATTGGCCCGTTCAACCGCCTCCCGAGTCCGACGCGCCCAGCAGGTAATCCAGGCAGATCTGCGACCAGGTCTCGAACGACTCGCGGTCGGCGACCAGTTCTTCGGGAGCGGCAAATCCTGTTTCGATTATCGACTCTTCACGCGGACGAACTTTGGGTTCTTCCAGATCGAAAACATGAACCACCCCCAGGTGGACCGCTCCGACCTCCGTCAGGTCATCGTTGATCAGGCCCACACACCGCTCGGTGTGCTCGCTTTCCAGGAACACCTCCTCGTTGATCTCGCGCTGCATCCCCTCCAGGTAGGGCGAACCACCAGCGTGAGTGTCCTCCGACGAAATGTGTCCACCGATTCCAATCGACCGCTTGCTGTGCAAACGCCCCTCCCCCTGCTCGGTCCCCCGTCGGTAATTGAAGATCCGACCGTCGTGGCGAAACACGCAATAGGGAATCAACTGCTTCAGGCTCGGATCCTCCTCCACCGTGTCCCGTGGACGGAAACTCATCTGCTCCGGATCGAGCAGCCGCTCGAGATAAACATCAATGTCGGGACAAAAGCCCTGGAAGTGCCCGATCTCGTGAAACAGGCTTGTCGGCACCACCAGCACGTGTTCGACAGGTTGATCGCTCGTCATTCTCAGTCTCTCCCTGTGTGGACCGGGGCTCACCGACGCGGCACGCCCACCAGTTCACTTGTCTTCTTGGCAACCGACCCGGCACGCATCAACGTCTCTCCGACCAGGATCGCCGCGACTCCGCCGCCGGCCAGGTACTCGACATCCGCCCGCGTGGCAATCCCACTCTCGGCCACCAGCATCGTCGTTCCGGGCACATCAGCCCCGACGCGCAACGTGTGTCCCAGGTCGGTGTCGAATGTCTTCAGGTCGCGATTGTTCACCCCCAGCAGTGGTGGCACGAGATCCAGTGCCCTCTCCAGGTTCGACGGTTCATAGATCTCCAGCAACACGTCCAGGCCCATCTGGGTGGCGGCAAGATACAGGTCCGGCAATTCCCGCTCATCCAGGCACTCGGCAATCAACAGCACCGCATCGGCACCGGCCACACGAGATTCGAGCAATTGGTACTGGTCGAGCAAGAAATCTTTCCTGAGCACCGGGCAGTCCACCTGTTCGCGGATCGCCGTGAGATATTCCAGACGCCCCTGGAAAAACGATTCGTCGGTCAGGCAACTCAGGCAGGTTGCTCCAGCCTGGTGATAGGTTCGGGCCAATTGCACCGCATCGAAATCCTCACGGATCACCCCCGCCGACGGCGACGCTTTTTTGATCTCGGCGATCAACGCCACCTCGGCGGTCGCCCGGATCGCATCGACAAAACCACGCGCCGGCGGCGCATCGGCCAGTCTCGCCTCGAGTTCGCTCGCCGGGCACTCGGACCGCCGCGCGGCAATCTCCTCGCGTTTCTTCTCGACAATCGTATCCAGAATAGTTGTCACGCGGCTGATGATAGCAGCCGGAGATCACAGCAACAGTTCAGATCCGACACCTCGATCTTCTACAATGATCGACCATGACGTCACAGCACTACCACGTCTTCACCGCGACACTGCTATTGGCCAGCCTGGCCACGTGCGGGGTGCTTGGCTGGAGGGCAATCCGCGGCCGGGCCTGGCCAACTCCCATCCAACCCAATCTCCCGCCGTGGCCCGGCTGGTTGCTACCCCTGGCAATCGCCTGCTACTTCGTGATCACCATCGTGTGCTCACGACGGCTCCCGGAAGCCAACGCGGGAGTCGACGCGATCCGCGATGTGCTGACACACAACACGCAGGTCCTCGCCGCCGTGTTCCTCGTCCTGGCCGTGCTGGTCGCTACGGCCCGTCGACGATCCGAGGTGCCGCCCCTCCCCGCTTGCGGTGGACCTTCCTCGCCAGCTGTCCCTCTGCAGATTCTGTATGGCCTGGTTGGTTTCCTCACCTGCCTGGCACCGACCATGATCGTCTTCCTGCTGACTGAGCCGTTCCGCACCGACGCGGATCTGCATCCACTTCTGCAGTTCATCCAACAGGACCAGAGTCACCAGGTGTTGCTCGCGGTGTCCGTCAGCGCGGTGCTGGTGGCTCCGTGGGTCGAGGAGATGGCATTTCGGGTGATCCTGCAACGAGCCCTCTTGCGACGCTATTCACCCACCGTGTCGATTCTGACGACCGCGACGGTCTTCTGCGTCGTTCACGGTTCCTGGCTGGACGCCGTCGGGCTGTTCCCGCTGGCCATCGTGCTGGGAACGACCTACCACCGGACCGGGAGTTTTCTGGCCGTCGTCCTGATCCACATGCTCTTCAACGCCTACAACATCGTGGCGATGGTGATGGAATCGATCCCGGCCACCGCTGGCTGATCGGGTCCGGGGCGATCGCGAGAACTTCTCGCGGTCCCGGCCAGCACTTTCCCCGCGTGGGAGCGATTGGTAGTTTTGGGTTCATCACGACACCAGGCCGCCGCGGATACCTCCCGATGCCGTTCCCCCCAGTCGACGAACAACTCGCCGTGATCCGCCGGGGAACCGAGCAGATCGTGCCCGAGCCGGAACTGATCGAGAAGCTGGAGAAGAGCCGGGCCACCGACACGCCGCTGAGAGTCAAGTACGGCATCGACCCCACCGGCATCGACCTGCATCTCGGGCACACGGTGCCCATGCGAAAGATGCGGCAGTTCCAGTCCCTGGGCCACCAGGCCGTGATCATCATCGGCAACTACACGGCCCTGGTCGGAGACCCCAGCGGGCGTGACGAGACCCGTGCCAGGCTGACCGCCGAACAGGTCGAGGCCAACGCGGTCGACTACCTCAGCCAACTGGGCAAGGTCATCGACCTGGACAATGCCGAGGTCATCCGCAACGGCGAGTGGTTCGCCTCGATGACTTTCCAGGAAACTCTCGAACTCACCAGCAAGGTCACCGTCGCCCAACTGCTGACCCGGGATGACTTCTCGAAACGGTACAAGGCCGAATCACCAATCTACCTCCACGAGTGTCTCTACCCGATCATGCAGGCCTGGGATTCGGTCAAGATTTCGGCCGACATCGAACTTGGCGGTACCGAACAACTCTACAGTTTCATGTTGGCCCGTGACCTCCAGAAGGATGCCGGACAGCCGGGACAGGTCGGCGTCATGTCCCCGATCCTCGTCGGACTCGACGGACACCGTCGCATGGGTAAGAGCCTGGACAACTACATCGCCATTGCCGACTCGCCGTTCGAGATGATCAAGAAATTCATGCAGTTGCCCGACGAATGCATGAGAATGTACTTCGAACTGTTGACCGACCTGCCGATGACCGATGTCGAGGCCCTCCTGGCCGGTCACGCCAAGGAGTGCAAGCAACGCCTGGCTGCGGCAGTGATCACCGAGTACCACTCGCCGGAGGATGCCTCCGGAGCGATCCACAGGTGGGAACGAGAGATCGGGTCCGGTGGGCAACCCGAGGATATCCCGGTGGCCGTCGTCTCGACCGCCGACCTGCAGGACGGAGAAATCTCCGCCGCACAACTCCTCAAGCTCACCAATCTCTGCAATTCGACCAGCGAAGCCCGACGAGCAATCTCGCAGGGAGGCGCCTACTTCGGCGCGGACAAGGAACGGTTCGAGAGTCACGACGCCCTTGTCTCGGTGACCGACGGCCTGCTGCTGTGGGTCGGCAAGAAGCGGTTCTGCCGCGTTTCCATCCAGGACGACTGAATTCACCTCCGAGAGAACTCACCATGGCTACAGGATTTGGCATTGTTGGCTGCGGCATGATCGCCAACTTTCACGCGCTGGCCGTCGGCGACATCCGTGGCGCCCGGATCACCGCGTGTTTCGACGCGTTCCCCGCGGCGGCCGAGCGATTTGCGGCCGCCAACCCGGGGGTGACGGCCTACCAGACCCTCGAAGAAATGCTCGACGACCCATCCGTCGACATCATCACCATCTGCACTCCCAGCGGCGCCCACCGCGACCCCGCCATCGCCGCGGCCAAGGCCGGCAAACACGTCGTGGTCGAGAAGCCCCTGGAAATCACTCTCAAGCGATGCGACGCCATCATCGATGCCTGTCGCAAGAACCGCGTCAAGCTGACCACGATCTTTCCGTCGCGGTATCACGGCGTGACCCAGGCTCTCAAGTCGGCCATCGACGGCGGCCGCTTCGGCAAGCTCACCCTGGCCGACAGCTACGTGAAGTGGTGGCGGACCCAGGAGTACTACGACAGTGGTGGCTGGCGCGGCACCTGGGATCTCGACGGCGGCGGCGCCTACATGAACCAGGCCATCCACAGCGTCGACCTGATCGCCTACCTGATGGGTAACGTGTCGCAGGTCACCGCCCTGACCGACACGCTGGCCCACAAGCGAATCGAGGTCGAGGACACGGGCGTGGCCGCACTGCGATTCGCCAACGGGGCCCTGGGAACCATCGAAGCCACCACCGCCGCCTTCCCGGGGTTCTCCAAGAAAGTCGAGATCCATGGAACAGAGGGCACGGCGGTCATCGAGGAGGATCGGCTGGTGACGTGGGACTTTGCCAGCGGCCGCAGCAACGACGCCGCCACCCGCCGCCGCTTTGGCAGCGACGATGTCGGTGGCACCGGGGCCAGCGACCCCACCGCCATCTCCTACGACGGCCACACCCACCAACTCAAGGATTTCATCCGCTCGATCCGTACCGGCAGCAAGCCGCTGATTGACGCCAAGGAAGGACGCCGCAGCGTCGAGATCATCCTGGCCATCTACCAGTCGTCCTGGACAGGAAAGACGGTCTCGCTGCCACTGAAACGCGACCCGAAGATCCCAGCCAAGCTGCGGCGAAAGAAATAGCCGCCCTGTATCCACCTTGACCCGGCCTCCACCCCCCGGCACACTCTCGCCAGTTCCCACTTCTCCACGGCAAGGACGCCGGGATGGCGCTCCGACTGCGACACCTGATCGAATTCACCGCCTTCCGGATGGTCGTGGCGGTCGTGCATGTGATGCCGATGTGGGCCATCGACCTGGGTGCCACACTGGGCGGGTTCTGCATCCATCGGCTGCTTCCCCGTCGCCTGACCCGTTACGATATCGCCGCCAAGAACATCCGCCGCGCCCTCGGCCCGGACGTTGACGCCGATCGGATGATCGGGCTGATGTGGCGACACCTGTTTCGCACCATCGGCGAAGTCATTCACCTCCGCCACCGGCTGTCCCGCCACAACTTTCGACAACTGATTCGCTTCCGCAACGAGGACCAGGCCGTCAACGCCCTGATCTCGGATCGCCCGGTGATCCTCATCAGCGGCCACCTGGGCAACTGGGAACTGGCCGTGTGGATCTTTGGTGTCTTCGGCTTCCCCATGGGAGTTGTGGCCAGACGACTCGACAACCCATTCCTGGACCGGTTCTTTTTCGAATACCGTGCCGACACCGGTCACGAACTGCTGGACAAGAACGGAGCCAGTGGAGAAATGGTGGACCGCCTCGAATCGGCGCGCCACCTGGCAATGCTGGGTGACCAGGATGCCGGCTCGCACGGACTGTTCGTCGATTTCATGGGCCACCCCGCTTCGACCTTCAAGTCGATCGCGCTGTTGGCACTGCGATACCAGGCCCTGATCTGCGTTGGTTATGCCATCCGGCTCGATAAGGACAACGGTCCCGAAAGATTTGAAGTCGGCTGCGAGGAATTGATCGACACGGCTCAGTTTGATGGTTCCGACGCGGTCCTTGCCCTGACCCAGGCCTACACCACCGCCCTGGAACGCGTGGTACGACGAGCTCCCGAACAGTACTTCTGGGTGCACCGCCGCTGGAAATCGAAACCAAACCAGAGCAGACGACGCAGCAGGCGAGGACGAACCGGATCACTGCCCTGGGCCGCCTGAGCACTCCGGCGGCGTTGACGGGAAATCGAGGCGCGTCGAACATAAGAGAATGGTTCAACAGGTCCGTATCGCTGCCCTGTCGGAAATCCCGGTGGGATCCTCGCACGAGTTCACCGCCGCTGGCCGCGTGATCGCACTCTTCAACGTCGACGGAACACTGCACGCCCTGGATGGTGTCTGTCCCCACGCCGGAGGACCACTGGGACAGGGGCAACTGGATGGCTGCGTCGTCACCTGCCCCTGGCACGGCTGGCAATTCGATGTCACCAGTGGACAACACTGTCTGACCGAGGCCATTCGCCATTCGTCGTTTCCCGTCACGGTCGAAGGCGACGACGTGCTGGTCGAATTGCCGTGAGCGACGTCCGGATCAACGCCGAGCAGATCGGGGCGGCTGCAGCAACATTGCGTGACGGCGGACTGGTCGCGTTCCCCACCGAAACCGTTTACGGACTGGGAGCCGACGCCACCAATGCCACCGCGGTCGCAAAGATCTTCGATGCCAAGGACCGGCCCCGTTTCGACCCGATCATCGTGCACCTGGCCGACGCCGGAGACCTGGAAACCGTCACCACCAGCGTGTCTCCCGTGGCCGACCTGCTTGCCAGGACCTTCTGGCCCGGACCACTGACGATGGTGCTCCCCCGTGGTGAGACCATTCCTCCGATCGTTTCAGCGGGTCTTCCCACCGTCGGCGTCCGCGTGCCCGACCACCCGATCGCGACGCAACTGATCCAACTGGCCGACCGACCAATTGCCGCCCCGAGTGCCAACCGGTTCGGCCGGATCAGCCCAACCACCGCCGCCCACGTCAGCGGGCAGCTCGCAGAGCATCTCGATGGGATACTCGACGGAGGCTCCTGCCGGGTCGGCGTCGAGTCGACCGTGGTCGATCTCACCGGACCACGTCCTCGCCTGCTCCGACATGGAGGCGTCACGCACGAACAATTGCAGGAAGTCGTCGGTCCCGTCGAGATCCACCGAGGCACTCAGCCGGTCGACCAGGCCGCTCCGGCCCCGGGCATGCTGGCCCGGCACTACGCTCCCAACACGCCGATCGTGCTGGTGACCGATCCACCCATCGAGCCTCCCGGCCCCCGTGCCGGCCTGTTGTCACTCACCCGGCCCGGTTCGACCGACGGCTGGGCCCGGATCGAAGTCCTTTCGGAAACGGGTGACCTGGTCGAGGCCACCGCCGGGTTCTTTGCAGCACTGCACCGGCTTGATGATGCGGAACTGGAACAAATCGTGGCCCAGGGCTTCCCGGAAACCGGACTGGGGGTCGCCCTGAACAACCGGTTGGAGCGGGCCGCAGCCCAAGCCTAGTATGGTGGAACACCCGATCGAGGCCCGGCCGCGTCTCGCCCGTTCCCGTTGAACTTCGTTCCTGGCCCTGGATTGCAGTGATGATCTGTTGGCGGCGTCCTGCCGAAACAACCATCAGGAACCTGCTCGAACAGCAGGACCGCCTCGATGTGAATTACGACGCACCCGGTTCCACTCGCCAGGCGACGCCACCGGAGGGGTACCGTTTCGATGTCAACCGGGTGCGATTGGGCGAGGGGGACGCGGTCTTCGAGGCAGCCCGCCAGGCAGTCTGTCGCTGGGCAATGTTCGACATCGGCTGGGCCGAGTTGTTTGTGTTGGGCAGCGATGGCCAGGCGTTCGCCGTTCGCGAACCGGTTGAAGGCCAGACGGTCACCGCACTGTTTCGGCTTCCCCTGGTGTGGTGGCTGACTCCTTGCCGGGTCGTGTACACGATCGACGACCAGGCCAATGGACGGCAATTCGGCTTTGCCTACGGCACACTGCCGGGACATCCGATGCGAGGCGAGGAACAATTCCTGGTCCAAATGGACGACCGGGGAGTCTGCTGGTACTCGATCACGGCCTTTTCCAGAACCCGCCATCTCCTCTCAAGAATGGGCCCCCCCGTCGTCCGTCGGATGCAGAAGCGATTTGTCCGGCAATCACTCCAGGCCATGCAACGGGCCGTCAATCACGTCCATTCGTAACCACCGCTCCCCGATCGATCCCACCGGGCCGTCCGGCTTTGGATTCCATTGAATTGACCAATCTGGTGTAATTGGCCTCCGAGAGAAGTGTCCCGACGCTGTTCGAGTTGAACGTGACGAGGTTTCTACATATGCGTCGTCCCCGCACCTGGTTTGTGTTGGCCTTTGTTGCCTACGCGTTGGTCATCCGATTGGTGCCCTATCTCCTGCCAAGAATCGGCGTCGAGGTGCCACTGGACCGGATGGTCTACCCGTGGAATTTCTCGCCAATGATGGCGCTGTGCCTGTTCGCCGGGGCGCACTGCACGCGTCGTGAACTGGCCTGCCTGGCCCCCCTGCTCATCATGCTTGTCTCTGATGCCCTGATCGGCTTGATCAGCGGCAGCATCCACAACGCCTTCTACCAGCACACGGTGATCGTCTACGGCGCATTCGCCGCCTGCACTTGTTTTGGTTTTCTGCTCAGGGAGCAGCGTTCGGCATGGAAAATCGGCGGATCGGCCCTGTCGGCACAGATCCTGTTTTTCCTCGTGACCAACTTCGGAGTCTGGGCTGGAACCGGAATGTACACGGCCGATTTCTCCGGCCTGGTGACCTGCTATGTCGCTGCGTTGCCGTTCTTCCGGAACTCGTTGATCGCCCTGGCCGTGTTCACTCCGATCGCCTTCAGTTCCCTGGCCCTGCTGCCGGAACTCAAGCCGGTGCCGGTCCGAGCCGTCAACAACGGCTGATCCGAAAACCATGGTCGGTCATCGGATCGTCTCGTTGTTGCCCAGCGCAACCGAAATCGTTGCCGCGCTGGATGGTCTCGACCAGTTGGTGGGCCGCTCGCACGAATGTGATCACCCTGCGGGAGTCGAGCTGCTCCCGTCCTGCTGCCACCCCACGATCAACGTCGATGCCCCGGGTGCCGAGATCGACCGCGCCGTCAAACACCAGTTGGCCCAGGCGATATCGATTTTCCAGGTCGACCATGATCTTTTGGGCCGGTTGCAGCCCACCCTGGTTCTCACGCAGGACCAGTGTGAGGTCTGCGCCGTGAACCTGGCCGATGTCGAGTCCGCCCTGGAACTCACAACCGGTGTCTCGACCCAGGTCGTCTCGCTCGCACCGGCCAACCTCGCCGACGTGTGGAAGACGATCGAGACGGTCGGACAGGCAATGGGTGAAGGCGACCAGGCCACGATGGTGATCGATCGTCTCGAGTCCCGATTGCAGGAACTCGCCTCGTCGGTTGCCCCCGGCGAGTCATCCGAGCGTCCCAGGGTGGCCTGCATCGAGTGGATCGACCCGCTCATGGTCGCCGGCAACTGGGTCCCCGAGCTGGTCGAGTTGGCCGGCGGGGTCGATGTTCTCGGAACCGCGGGCCGGCACTCTCCGTGGATCGACTGGGCTGACCTGGCGGTCGCCGACGCCGATGTCATCGTGCTGATGCCCTGTGGCTTCGACATCGAACGCACGCGATCGGAACTGGCCCCGGTCATCACCCGCCCCGAATGGCAACAGTTGCGTGCCGTTTCCGCGGGCCAGGTTTTCATCACCGATGGACACCAGTTCTTCAACCGGCCTGGTCCACGGCTGGTCGAATCGGCCGAGATCCTGGCCGAGATCCTCCACCCGGGCCGTTGCGACTTCGGACACCATCCCGACGGATGGCAACCACTGTAGGGCCACGTGGCGAAGCAGCGGCCGGACCGATACGATGACACGCCGATGTCATCCCCAGCGATCTCCAGTCAATCCGAGCCCACCATGAACAACCGCCACGCATCGTTGCTGACACTGCTGTCCGTCCTGTTCCTGTCCGCCGCCGACACGCTGCCCGCGGCCGGTCGCGTGGTCACATGGGCGGGCAACGGCAAAGCGGCTTACACCGGGGACGGCGGCCCCGCCACCTCGGCCACCGTCGGCGGCCCCTTTGGTGTTTCGCTGGGTCCTGACGGGGCGCTCTACGTCTGCGAGATCAACAACCACTGCGTCCGCCGTATCGATCGGCGTACGGGATTGATCTCCACGGTGGCCGGCAACGGCAAGGCCGGCTACGCCGGTGACGGTGGCCCGGCCAGCAAGGCAACCTGTAACGAACCCTACGAGGTTCGCTTCGATGCCGCCGGCAACATGTTCTTTGTCGAGATGCAAAACCACCTGGTCCGTCGCGTGGACGCCAGGACACATGTCATCAGCACCGTGGCCGGCACCGGGAAATCCGGCTTCAGCGGAGATGGTGGGCCGGCGATCAGGGCCCGACTCAAGGTCCCCCACTCGATCGCACTCGACGATCGCGGCAACCTCTACATCTGCGATATCGGCAATCATCGCATTCGACGCGTCGACCTCAAGAGCGGGATCATCTCGACATTTGCCGGCACCGGCGAGAAAAAGCCGACACCCGATGGAGCCCCGCTGCGGGGCACGCCCTTGAACGGGCCACGGGCTCTCGATTATGCCGGCGACGGACAACTGGTGTTGGCCCTGCGAGAAGGCAACGCAGTCTATCGAATCAATCTCGACAAACAGACCCTGCACCACGTTGCCGGCACCGGCCAAAAGGGGTTCAGCGGCCACGGTGGTGATGCAAAGAAAGCACAGCTCAGCGGTCCCAAGGGCATTGCCGCTGGTCCCAATGGCGACATCTATCTGGCCGACACCGAGAGCCACACGATCCGGGTCATCCGCAAGAAAACCGGCACCATCCACACACTTGTTGGCGACGGCAAACTGGCCGACGGCCCCGACGGCACTCCCCTGAAATGTCGACTGGCGCGTCCTCACGGCATCTATGTCGACGCCAAGAGCCGGGTCTACATCGGCGACAGTTCCAACCATCGCGTCCGCGTGCTCGAGGATTCCGCGGCCGTCACCGCCAAGCAGGTCGGCTGGCACAGGCTGAAACTGGACGAGCGATTTCGGGCCGAGGGAGTGGCCGTCTTTGATGTCAACCGGGACGGATTCAATGACGTGATCGCCGGAGACGTCTGGTACGCCGGACCGAAATGGACGGTGCATGAAATCCGCAAGCCCGGCGAATTTGTGGCGGGCAAGGGATACAGCAACTGCTTTGCCATGTTCGGCTGGGACGTGAATCGTGACGGCTGGCAGGACGTCTTCTACATCGGATTTCCCGGCGATCCGTTCCACTGGTATCAGAACCCCGGCCGCAAAGGGGGCCACTGGAAACAGCACCTGGTCTGGAGCAGCATCTGCAACGAATCACCCGAATTTGAGGACCTGGACGGAGACGGTTGGCCCGAATTGATCTTTGGATCCCAGCCAGAGAGCCAGATGGGGTACGTCAAGCTACCCGGGTCGACTCCGCCCGCGGGCAAGTGGCCTTTCCAGGCGATCAGTCGCAAGGGCGACCCGATGAAAAACGGCACCTTCAAGTACTACCACGGCCTGGGAGTCGGCGATGTGAACCGTGACGGCCGAGCCGACGTCGTGATCCCTCACGGTTGGTGGGAAGCCCCGGCCAAGCCAACCAGCACAACCTGGGAATTCCACCCGCTGCACCTGGCCAAGGACGCCAAGAGTGCACCCGTCAAGGCGGCCAACATCTATGTCGACGACTACGATCTGGACGGCGACAACGACCTGGTGATGAGTTCGGCTCACACCTTTGGCGTCTGGTGGTTCGAGAACACCGGAGGAAACCAGCAGCCGAAGTTCACCTATCACTTGATCCACGAGACGAACTCACAAACGCACGCGATGGAGTGGGTCGACATCACTGGAAATGGCACCCGCGACCTGGTCACCGGCAAACGGTTCTTCGCTCACAACGGCAGTGATCCTGGTGGCCGTGACCCTGTCAGGATGCATTGGTACGAGGTCCGCAAGCGACGGGGACAGGCCCCAAGATTCGTGCCCCACGAGATCACCGAGGGGCTGGGAACGGGAGTCGGAACCCAGTTCCTGGTCACCGATGTCAATGGTGACGGTCTCTCCGACATCGCGCTGTCCAACAAGAAGGGCGTCAACATCCTGCTGCAGAAGCGATAACCCGGTGCCGGAAAGCGGCAGCTTGCCAACACCACGACCAGTGCGTATTCTTGGTTCCTCACGGGCCCAAGTGGCGGAATTGGCAGACGCGCTAGGTTCAGGACCTAGTGGGATTTATTTCCCGTGGAGGTTCGAGTCCTCTCTTGGGCACTCGACCGGGTTGCACCGCTTCGCACCCGGTCGCAGACCCCTGCAAAACAGGGGTTTTCTCTTGCGCGGCCAACCCAGCTTGCGACCCCGTGCGAGGCAATACGGCGGGTTGCTGCACCGGATTTCGCACCGCTTTTGAGAAGTGGTCGTCGGTGACCTGCAGGTAGTGCTTCGCCGCGATGGGCTGCGAGTTGCCGATCCACTGGCAAACGACGTGCATGGGGAAGTCTTCGGCGAGTTCCGTCTCCCGCGTGCTACGAAGGTTCTGAAACAGTTTGGGCCAGGGCTGAAGGCCGCCACTGCTCTCTCCAGATCTCAGGCGGGTCATCCCGGCGGTTGTTCACCCCGCGACCGTGATGGCCGAAGCTTCTCTGGCCGCGACCGATTGAGCAGCCATGCCCGAAATCTTTCGCCACACCGGCTGTCTGGTGTTGACGACTTGCAAGTCGCCTGCTGGACTGGGGCTGTCGGTTCAATTGATTCTGCAACCGGGCCAAAAGTGGGGGAATGAAGATGAGACTTTCGAATTGGCTCTGCTCGTTACGTCAACTGCGTTGTCAACGGAGTCGTCGCAGACGCCCGCTGGCGAGCGTGTCTCGGATAGAAGGACTCGAGGATCGAACACTCCTGA